>CAVPWT010000007.1:0-47226 GCA_963709545.1 uncultured Methanomicrobiales archaeon
GGCGGACAGCGCCTTCTTCCACTCGGCAGGCGTCTTGACGACCTTGTCGGCGGCGGGCGCCTGCGCGGCGGACAGCGCGGGGCGCAGGCCGGCTAAGCCGGCGAAACTGCAAAACAGGAAGGATCGACGGTTCATGGCGGTTTCGACGGTGGTTTCCATGATTGGGTTCCGTTGTGTCGCCCGGATAGGCGAAACCCTTACGGAGTTCGCGCAATCTGCACGCGGAAGTGGCGGAGGCGGTGAGATTAAGAATCCAGTGGGGGCTACGTATGCCTAGAATTGCAGTTTATCCCCCAATTCGTACCCCTTTTCTATTGGGTCGAATCATAGTTCGCGCCAGACCGCGGTGCCCGTTATCGTACCGCTTCCGGCCGGGCTGGGCACCTGCGGTCCTTTTGCAAATGTTCGCCGCATCGAGACCTGAAGCGCGGCATCTGCGCTAAATCCAGATCGGACAGATCCTTGGCAGTATGCCTCGTTCGTTGGTGGAGTCGGCGCACTGTCCTCAAAGCAGCGCAAGAAGCCCCAGCTGGCGCGGATAGTCCGTTCGTCGGGCATCGAGTTCTGCTCGCCTTTCAGCTGGACGATTTCCCAGGCGCCATCTATCTGCATATTGCGCGAGCGTCGCCACCCGATCGAGCGTCTTCGCGTTCCGCACGGGAAAACACGTGAACGCAGCCGCTGCGGCAGAACTCGGCGAGTTCGGCGACGCAGTGCTTCATTACCTGGCCCTCGTCCTGCAGCGCTGCTGCGGATTGAAGCGGAACGAACCTCAGGTGCCCGATCTCCGCGCCTTTCAGCACCGTTGTCCACTCGGCACGGCCAATGGGCAACGCCCGGCGGGTTTGCTCATCGGCCCACCGGCTCCGCAACCACGCCCAAGCCGCTTTGCCACGATTGGTGTCGAGTTCGCTGTTCATGTTGCGCTCGAAGAACCACCGCATGACGGGAACGAACTCGGATCTGAACGAACGCCCTCTGCTGTTGTCCCTCGATACTCGGCCTGAACAAGCGCGCGCCACGCACCGCGGAATACCGCGACCGGCAACGTTGAAAATGGACCGCCCGGGCAGATTGCAGTGGGGCTAGGGCGGCCGTCAAGCTGCGTTGGTGGCGCGATGTCGACCTCGCAACTGCTGAGCAGCCGGAGGTAGGCGCGAGCGCATTTTCCAGGCTTGCGCTCTGGCTTGGTTCGCGGCCCCAGAGGAACGTTCCCGCGAGTGGGCGGAGCAGTGTCGTCGCCGTATTCGGCGTAGAGCTTCCACTACGCGGCTGTTGATGCCGAGGCCGGAGAAGCACGCCCCAGCTTTGCGGGGTCGGCTTCGGGCGCGTCATGGCCGGCGACTCTGAGCCAGTAGGGCAGCCAACGGTGCTGAGCGAAGCTTCTCATCGACGACTTGCGGTGCTTTCGGACATGTGACGGGCGAGTTCGATCGGCCGGCATGGAGTGGAGGCCGGCTAGAACGGGATGTCGTCGTCGCTGGAGGCGGCGGACGGCTCTGCGGTGACGCCCTTGCCGGCGTCGGGTGGCGCGGAATCCATCCAACCGGAATCGTTGCCCGGTCGCACGGCGACGGCGGTTCGCGCATTGGGAGCGCCGAGCATGATCATGCGATCCGCAACGACGAACCATGTCTTGCGCTCCACCCCGTTCTGGTCCTTCCAGACGCTGGTCCGGAGCTTTCCTTCGACATAGACCTGCGTTCCCTTCCTCACGTACTGCCGCACCACGTCGGCCTGCTTTCCGTACACCGCAACACGATGCCATTCGGTGGTCTCGACGTAGGCGCCTTTGCCGTCCGGCCGCCGGTCGGATGTGGCCACACTCACATTCGCGACCGGGTCACCGGATGGCAGCGTGCGCACTTCCGGGTCCGCGCCGACATGGCCGACGAGCATCACCTTGTTGACTGAGGCCATCCTCAACGCTCCGTTCGCTGATTGGTTGGCATGCGCGCCGGACCATCGCGATCGCAGGTTCCGGAATCGACCACCACCTGCACGTTGCCCAGCGCGATGCGCTGTCCGCCCTTCAGTGTGGTCGTTCGGTACGCGACGCGATCGTCGAGGATGACCTTTCCTTCGCGCAACTGGATGGTCGCGGCGACAGGTGGGACGGGTGTGCGCGCATGGATAAAGACGTGCGCTTCCCGACTGCTGCCGAAGACGATGGGCTCGTTCCCCAGCAGCAGGCGCGCGGATTCCCTCGGCATTCCAGTGGACGGTGATGCTCGCGGCCGTGGTCATGCGCTCGGTCATCGCCAAAGCGGCACCGAGCAGGACGCCCTTCATCGCATCGCCAACGGCGACGATCACGGCGTCGGGCAGTCCGCTCGCGCCCACGATGGCCATCGCGGCTACGCCCAGCACTCCGGCGAGTGCACCGAACATTGCGGCCTTTGTCACGGGCAGGTTGGGAACGACCGGTGCGATGAGAATGGCCATGAGGCAGTTTCGACGGCCCACGCGATCGTCATCGCCAGCGGACCGCGGCCCATCAAGACCTGCGCTGCGACCATTGCCGCGCCACCGGCAGCGCCTGCGATCGCGCCACGGCGTCCGAACCGCCACACATCTCGCATGCCGCGTTCCAGGCGCTTCAGGCTGAGGTTCTGCGCGAGCGTCAGGGCGGCAGCGAGGCAGATGCCGATGGCCGCGTCCCAGAGGCTGATGCGGACGACTGGCACCTTGCGAAAGTTGTATCCGATCATCGAGCCCACGAACGCCGCGACACCGCCCAGGATCACGAACATCGCCAGCTTGTCCCGCGTGACCGCTCGGAAGGCTTTGGTCCAGTGCGCCACTGCGCTGGCGAGACGCGTTTGGAGACTGCGAACGTTAGCGGAAGAGTAGGTCGGTGGGCTGGGCATGGACGTGTCGTAAGGGCGGATGGCTTTCACGACTGCCGCAGCTGCGCGGAAGTTGCGGTCGTGCCACTTCAACGGCCGACGACCTGCGGATTTCAATCTCGGGGGTTGGTGCGGCAGGGCATCGAACTGAAGAGCGGTCATCAGCGACATGCCCTCGCCATCAGGATCGCGCCGATCCGGGCAGCGGTGTCGATCCGACTGCGCCAATGCAACGGCTCGCGCCGCGGCGTTTGGAGTTGGCGTCCCGCATCCAGGGAACTCGAAAACACGGACCTACGTGCCGTTGCCATGGTTGACCCGGTGCACTCGCCGCCATGACACAGACGACCTTGCTGGACGAACGACTCGGCCCGACTCCCCGCGACTCGAGGACTCCCACGCTGGTTGCTTATGACATCGCCGGCGCGACGGCAGGCGCCGCCACGCGCTGTTTCGCCTCCTGCGCGGCTTCGGTGTCTGGATGCAGGGCTCCCTCTTCTTTTGCGTTCCAGCCCGCTCTTTGGAGAGGTGACGGGTGGAAAGGGGAAGGATGACCAGAATCCGCACCTTCTTCACACATGGACACTGCTGGAAGCGTATGCAAAATTCCATGACATGAGTCTCTATCCCCTGACACACGACAGGTACTTTTTGCCTGGCGCTCACTTCGTGTCGTACTGTATCGACAGGAAAGCAATCATATCCCTTGCATACGAGGGAGCCCGGCCATAAAAGACACCCTGCTCTGGATTAATCCGGCCTGCTGGCGGGTATCTTCCGGTGCCGGTAAAAAGGCTGCCATTTCACCACCATTATCCGGCGGAGATACCTATGTTCGTGCATGAATTTTTAGAAAGAACTGTTTCCGAACGTCCCGATAAAACTGCACTTGTCTTTGGCGATCAGCGAGCTGAGCTACAAGGATCTCAATACCATGGCAGCCCGGTTTGCCGCTGCCCTTGTCAGACAGGGCATCGGGAAAGGGAGACCGGGTTGTTATCGTTACCCCTAATTCGGTGGAGACAATCGTCGCCATCTTCGGCATCCTGAAAGCCGGGGGAGTGTTTTTAGTCGTTCATCATTCCATCAAGGAAAAGAAACTTGCCTATATCCTGAACGACTGCGGTGCACGGGGAATTGTCCTGTTCCAGAACCAGCTGCCTGCTTTTGCCGCCGTGCTGGAAACCTGTGAGTCGTTACAATGCATGGTCGTCTGTGGCGATGAAAAAGGAGACCTGCCACAAGGGCGTGTTCCTGCTGTTTTCTATGAAGGTGTCATGAAAAACGAGCCCCCGCTCGAACAATCTCCCGTGATGTCAGAACAGGATCTCGCATGCCTCGTGTACACCTCGGGGAGCACGGGGGAACCCAAAGGGGTCATGGAACCCCATACCTGTGTGGACTTTGCCACCAGCTCGATTATCACGTATCTTGAGAACACTGCTGAGGATATCGTCCTCAACTGTCTTCCCCTGTCGTTTGATTACGGGCTGTACCAGCCGCTGATGGTCTTTAAGTTCGGGGGGACCCTGGTGCTTGAACGGTCGTTCATGTTTCCTACAGCGATATTAAAGAAGATCGAAAAGGAACGGGTGACCGGGTTCCCTGCCGTTCCCACCATCTTCTCCATCCTGCTCCAGATGGACCTGAGTGCGTACGACCTCTCATCCCTGCGGTACATTTCAAACACCGCAGCTGCCCTGCCGGTCTCCCATATCGAGCGGTTGTGTGCGAAGTTTCCCCAGGCCAGCCTGTATTCGATGTACGGCCAGACGGAATGCAAGCGGGTATTATATCTCCCTCCGCATGAACTCAAAAAGCGTCCCGGTTCGGTCGGGATTGCCATTCCCGGGACCGAGGTGTGGATAGAGGGGCCGGACGGAGAACGTCTCCCCCCCGGAAGTACCGGCCAGCTGGTCGTGCGGGGAAGGCATGTCATGAAGGGTTACTTAAACAAACCCAACGAGACTGCCTGCACGTTCGGGCCGGGGAGGTTTCCTGATGAAGGGCTGTTATATACCGGTGACCTCTTCAGCCAGGATCAGGAAGGCTTTCTCTATTTCATCTCGCGGGCCGACGATATCATCAAGACCCGGGGGGAAAAAGTCGCACCCAAAGAGATAGAGAACGTTCTCTACCTACTCCCGTCCGTCGTTGAGGCGGCGGTGGTTGGCGTACCTGATGAACTTGAAGGCGAGGCGATCAAGGCTTATATCGTCTCAAGGGATAAGGCGTTATCCGCAAAGGATGTCATCAGTCACTGTAAAAAACACCTGGAAAGTTTCATGGTCCCGAAATATGTCGAGTTCCGGGATTCATTACCGAAAAGCTCGGCCGGCAAAATTGCCAGGCGGGATATTGTGTGAAACGGTATCCGGATTCCCGCTGGAATAATGCAGGATCACAACATAGAGTATACGTATTGATCAGGAATTTTTGGATGATTATTAGCGATATTTTTTAAAAAAACTATAAAAAAGGTTTTTGATTTAAATAAATAATTATATATACTTTTAATATACACTAAGGAAATTTTACTAAGGATTTGTTTCCGGGTGTGAGGGCGTATGGTACCGCAATCCACTGAGCCACCCCCGAAAAGCGCCGAAGAACTCTATAAGTTATATCTTCAACAGCGGGCTGAGCGGGGATGCAATGACCGTAAAAATGATGCATCGAAAAAGATATTTAAGGATATGAAAAAATAACCGGGAAAAAAGTATTCAACCCGTTCAATCCTTGTAAAATTTCTTAAAATACTGCCGCATTCATTTTCAGATACAGAACGGTATCGCTTCCTGCATGCCCTGATTTCATGGGCAGGAGTATTTCCGATGAAGTATCTCCCACAAAGCCGGTAATTCACCACAATTCTGATGCGGGGGTGCGGTGAAAGGGGACACGCACGGTCTCCTCCTTTTCTATGAGACCTGCACAAACGGTAATACGGTGTCGGGGGGGTGCACAAGGGGGAGATTCCGGGTAAATTTTTTACATTTTTTTTGTAGTGATCGGTAAAAAAAAGGGACATGAAGTTCTGGATCGAATAAAAATTTAGTGGATTTCTGCAATGGTATAGGTCTTCATACCATTGTCAGAAACATATTTCAGGATATTTTCCAGCCGGGCATAGGATGTCTGGTATTCACCGGGATTGCTGGCAACCGGTTCATGGCAATAGAAAATGAGGATCCTGTCATCATCCTTTGCCAATCAATGCCGTTGTAAATATCAGTCATGGAATTGCCATAGGTGTTGTCATCTATCCCGATACCCGCGATGTAGGCCGTATCTGAGCCATATTCATAATATATCGTTTCGTCCCAGTCATAGTACGTATCCCGCATATGGCCGAAATAGCCTTCCAGTGCCGGTCGTGCATCGGATCATAGAACCGAAGGGATAGGCAAAATCAACCGGGTTCAACCCCTTGCTCTTCATGAGGTTAACACCCCTGATAATTTCATCGTTCATGTATGCATTGAGCGAATTGTCCTGGATGTATTCCACTTCATCCACATGGTTATACCCATGGTAGGCAATCTCATGACCGTCTGCCTGCAGGAGTTTGAGTTTATCGATCTCGCTTTGATCAAGCGAGGCGAAACTTGAGACAAAAAATGTTGCGTGTGCATTGTATTTCTGGAATATACTCCGCGTTGCATACCATTGATCGACGGTATCGTCATCAAAGGTGATGGCAACACCTGCATGGGAGGTAATGGGGGGGGTTACGGTAATATAACCGGTTTTTATCTCGTCATCACTGCCGAGAGCGTTGGTTACAGAGAGTTTAACGGTATACGTGCCCTCTGTGTCAAAGGTGTGGGACGGGTTCCTGATAGCCGATGTCCCTCCATCCCCAAAGTCCCATGTATACGTCAGTGGTGTTGTTCCGTGGACGTATCGGTGAACTTCACCGCGAGAGGGGCAGTACCGGATGTTGTGTTTGCGCTGAATTTTGCGGTCGGTGCAACCGGAGCTGCAGTAGCCGTAATGACGTGAGTGACCGAGTTGCTGCCGGGAGTGTTGGAGACCGTCAGGTTTGCAGTGGACGACCGGATTGTGTAGGTGTAGGTCGGATTCTGGAGAGTGCTGTCCGTGACGCCGTTATTGTCAAAGTCCCAGGAATAGGACAGGGGAAGCAGGACCGTGGACGTATCGGTGAACTTCACGGCAAGGGGGGCATAACCGGATGTGACATTGGTGGTGAATAGTGCAATCGGTGAAACCGGTGCGGCAACAGTAATGACGTGAGTAACCCTGTTGCTGCCGGTAGTGTTGGATACCGTCAGGTTTGCCGTATACGTTCCGGCAGTCTGTGTATGTGTAAGCCGGGATTCTGGAGAGGACCGTCCGTAACACCGTTATTGTCAAAGTCCCAGGAATAGGACAGGGGTGCAGGACCGAGTGGACGTATCGGTGAACTTCACCGCGAGAGGGGCAGTACCGGTATGTGACATTGGTGGTGAATAGTGCAGTCGGTGAAACCGGTGCAGTAACCGTAATGACGTGAGTAACCGGGTTGCTGCCGGCAGTGTTGGATACCGTCAGGTTTGCCGTATACGTCCCGGCAGGCGAATACGCGTAAGTCGGATTCTGGAGAGTGCTGTCCGTAACGCCGTTATTGTCAAAGTCCCAGGAATAGGACAGGGGAGCAGTACCGGTGGACGATCGGTGAACTTCACCGCGAGAGGGGCGGTACCGGATGTGACATTGGTGGTGAATAGTGCAGTCGGTGCAACCGGTGCGGCAACCGTAATGATGTGACTAACCGAGTTGCTGCCGGCAATGTTGGATACCGTCAGGTTTGCCGTATACGTCCCGGCAGTTGAATACGTGTAAGTCGGATTCTGGAGAGTGCTGTCCGTAACGCCGTTATTGTCAAAGTCCCAGGCATACGTGAGAGGTAAAGTACCGGTAGATGCGTCAGTGAACTTCACGGCAAGCGGGGCAGGTACCGGATGTGACATTGGTGGTGAATAGTGCAGTCGGTGAAACCGGTGCGGCAACCGTAATGACGTGACTAACCGAGTTGCTGCCGGCAGTGTTGGAGGCCGTCAGTTTTGCCGTATACGTTCCGGCAACTGAATACGTGTAAGTCGGATTCTGGAGAGGACTGTCCGTAACGCCGTTATTGTCAAAGTCCCAGGAATAGGACAGGGGTGCAGTACCGGTGGACGTATCGGTGAACTTCACAGCAAGCGGGGCATAACCGGATGTGACATTGGTGGTGAATGAAGCGGCTGGTTTACCGCCGGAAGAGGTATACGTGATCTCTATGAATGGAGTGTGCCACCCCCGGTGTCTTCAAAATGAAATCCCGAGGTTGCTCCACTTTTCCAGGTGACCAAAGCAGAATTGTTATCAATATCGGGTTTATCTCTCACCATCACGCCCGTCCACCCGGTTTTAGAAACGTTCGATATAAACCGGGAGTTCCCTGTCCAGTTATTCCAACCGGTTGTCAATAAGTTTGCATAAGCGATATCTGAATCTGCCCACCGATCATTATAGAACCTCTGATAATCCCCCATAACAAACGTTCCATCAGTTTTTGTAGGATTGAACCCGGTAATACCATACGAGAATGAACCTAATCCGTTCGCTTTCGAACGACCCTTAACACCGAATTTTACTGCCGTAACCGTACAATCGTCCGGCAATGCCGATGTATTAAAAAGGACTACCCCCCTGTACAGTTCATCATACTGGTTTGACGTGGAAGTTGCATGTAACCCGGCGTAATTTGTATATGTCCCACTACCTGCAGATTGCCCTGCACGATTCCTCAGGGCGGTGTATGTTGGTCCGGACCATGCAGCCACCTGACCATCATTTAATCCACCGGCTCTCACGACAAGCGTAGCCCCGGTTACAGGAGCAACATTGACCGTAATGATGTGAGTGACCGAGTTGCTGCCGGCAGTGTTGGATACCGTCAGGTTTGCCGTATAGGTCCCGGCAGCGTGTACGTGTAAGCCGGATTCTGGAGAGTACTGTCCTTAACGCCGTTATTGTCAAAGTCCCATGCATAGGTCAGCGGAGCAGTCCCGGTGGACGTATCGGTGAACTTCACGGCAAGAGGAGCGGTACCGGATGTGACATTGGTGGTGAATAGTGCAGTCGGTGCAACCGGTGCTGCAGTGACTGTAATGATGTGACTAACCGAGTTGCTGCCCGGCAGTGTTGGATACCGTCAGGTTTGCCGTATATGTTCCGGCAGCTGTGGTACGTGTACGTCGGATTCTGAAGAGTGCTGTCCGTAACGCCGTTATTGTCAAAGTCCCAGGAATAGGACAGGAGAGCAGTACCGGTGGATGCGTCAGTGAACTTCACGGCAAGAGGGGCGGTAACCGGATGTGACATTCGTGGTGAATAGTGCAATCAGTGCAACCGGAAGCTGCAGTGACTGTAATGACGTGAGTAACTGAGTTGCTGCCGGCAGTGTTGGATACCGTCAGGTTTGCCGTATACGTTCCGGCAGCTGAATACGTGTAAGTCGGATTCTGAAGAGTGCTGTCCGTGACGCCGTTATTGTCAAAGTCCCAGGCATACGTGCGAGGTAAAGTACCGGTGGATGCGTCAGTGAACTTCACGGCAAGGGGGGCATACCCGGATGTGACATTCATGGAGAATAGTGCAGTCGGTGCAACCGGTGCGGCAACCGTAATGACATGAGTAACCGGGTTGCTGCCGGCAGTGTTGGATACCGTCAGGTTTGCCGTATACGTTCCGGCGACTGTACGTGTGACGTCGGATTCTGAAGAGTGCTGTCCGTGACGCCGTTATTGTCAAAGTCCCAGGAATAGGACAGGGGAGCAGTCCCGGTGGATGCATCGGTGAACTTCACCGCGAGAGGGGCAGTACCGGATGTGACATTGGTGGTGAATAGTGCAATCGGTGCAACTGGTGCGGCAACCGTAATGACGTGAGTGACCAAGTTGCTGCCGGCAGTGTTGGATACCGTCAGGGTTGCCGTATACGTTACCGGCGAGCTGAATACGTGTAAGTCGGATTCTGGAGAGTGCTGTCCGTGACACCGTTATTGTCAAAGTCCCAGGCATAGGAAAGGGGAGCAGTCCCAATGGATGCATCAGTGAACTTCACGGCAAGAGGAGCGGTACCGGATGTGACATTCGTGGTGAATAGTGCAGTCGGTGCAACCGGTGCTGCAGTAGCCGTAATGACGTGAGTAACTGAGTTGCTGCCGGCGAGTGTTGGATACCGTCAGGTTTACCGTATACGTTCCGGCAGTTGTGTACGTGTAAGTCGGATTCTGGAGAGTACTGTCCGTAACACCGTTATTGTCAAAGTCCCAGGCATAGGTCAGCGGAGCAGTCCCGGTGGATGCGTCAGTGAACTTCACGGCAAGAGGGGCAGTACCGGATGTGACATTCGTGGTGAATAGTGCAATCGGTGCAACCGGTGCTGCAGTAGCCGTAATGACGTGAGTAACTGAGTTGCTGCCGGCAGTGTTGGATACCGTCAGGTTTACCGCATACGTTCCGGCGAGCTGTGTACGTGTAAGTCGGATTCTGGAGAGTACTGTCCGTAACACCGTTATTGTCAAAGTCCCAGGCATAGGAAAGAGGAGCAGTACCGGTGGATGCATCGGTGAACTTCACCGCGAGAGGGGCAGTACCGGATGTGACATTCATGGAGAATAGTGCAGTCGGTGCAACCGGAACCACGGGTGCGGCAGTTACGGTGATGTAACTTGTTTTCAGCTCAACGTCCCTTCCGCTGGAATCTTTCACGATATGTTTTACCGAATAGGTACCTGTTTTTGTATAGGTGTGTACCGCATTTTTAGTCGTGTAATCGATAATGCCATCGTTGTTGATATCCCATTTGTAGGTGGTCGTTCCTGAGGAGGACGATAGATCGGTAAACTGCACGGTCAGCGGGGCTGGCCCCTTCACCGGACTGGCAGTGAATTGTGCGGTTGGTTTTCCAGCAACGATTCCGGTCATTGCACATATGAGTGTAATGGCAATCAAAACACAGAGGTATCTTCTTCGTATCATGGACTCACACTTTAAGACACCTGTTCCTGGTGTCCTACCCTTTTAGTAATTCTAATGTACTTTATTTTTTTAATGACGGCAGCGCCCCGATTTCACAGGTGGATCCAGCCTTGTCGCGTGGGGAGTATTTATTTTGATATTATTTATAAATTAGTGAAATTTTTCTCGGAAGACTGGCCCCGCCCCCTGCTTCTCCTGCAGGGGTTCAGGAGCGGGGAGTATCTCCAGCTTCTTCAGTACTGCGTTGCACCAGTGCATTGCCATAATTTAATATCTCGTAAAGAACAGGCAATGATTGAAAACGACTCCGTTGGCACAGGAGATACCATTCAATTCACGGTCTTTTCCTTGTTTCCCCAAAAGGGAGGATATCGTAGAATCATAAAATCTATCAGCAGGAATACCCGGACCGAAAGGATCGTAAGGACAACAGGGATCTGGATTGCCCCACAACACATGAGATCAGATGTCTTTGAGAGAACATGAATCCGTAGTGGTCGTGGTAAAAGGAGTTTTTTAAAAGGTGGTGTCCGAGACCGTGGTGTCAGCAGGGGATTGTCGGGGAATGCATTATAGTCTTATTATTTTTTGTCTTGTACCTGCTTATCACTCCGGCAGTTGCCGGTGTGGAGGCACCTGCAGTGACCGGAATCACCCCGGCAACCGGAAGCAATGCGATCATAATCGCGATCACGAATCTTGCTGGTACCAATTTCACCTCAGGTGCAACGGTGATGCTGACCCCAGCGACCGTCAAACCAGTTCATAAGGGCAGTATTTCTCTGGTGACCCCACGAAGTGTCTATGTCTCGGGAAAGTATGCGTATGTGGCAGGTTATGGTAGTAATGCGCTGGAGATAGTGGATGTCACGAATCCGCGAATCCCGGTGCATAAGGGCAGTATAGCAAACGGGACGGGTGGCGCTCTCCTGAATGGCCCTTATAGCGTCTATGTTTCCGGTAATTATGCGTATGTGGCAAGTTATGGGAGTGATGCTCTGGAGATCGTGGATGTCACGAACCCCGCGAACCCGGTTCATAAGGGCAGTATATCAGACGGTACCGGGGGCGCTCTCCTGGTGACCCCACGAAGCGTCTATGTCTCCGGAAACTATGCATATGTCGCAAGTCATGGTAGCAATGCGCTGGAGATAGTGGATGTCACGAACCCCGCAGCCCCGGTGCATAAGGGCAGTATAGCAAACGGTACCGATGGCGCACTCCTGAATAACCCTTCAGTGTCTATCGTCTCCGGTAATTATGCGTATGTGGCAAGTCATGGTAGTGATGCACTGGAGATCGTGGATGTCACGAATCCCGCGAACCCGGTGCATAAGGGCAGTATATCGGATGGTACCAATGGCGCTCTCCTGGTGACCCACGAAGTGTCTATGTCTCTGGCAATTATGCGTATGTGGCAAGTCATGGTAGTAATGCACTGGAGATAGTGGATGTCACGAACCCCGCAGCCCCGGTTCATAAAGGAAGTATTTCTCTGATGAGCCCTCAAAGCGTCTTTGTTTCTGGAAATTATGCATATGTGGCAAAAGGTTTTGGTAGTAATGATCTGGAGATCGTGGATGTCACGAATCCTGCATCTCCGGTTCGTAAGGGTAGTATAGCAAACGTCGTTAACGTTCTCTTATCAAACCCCGTGAGCGTTTATATCTCCGGTAATTATGCGTATGTGGCAAGTTATGATAGCAATGCGCTGGAGATCGTAGACATTGGAACCGTTACCGCAACCGGTATTAATGTAGTATCAGCAAACCAAATCACCTGTACATTCAACCTGAACAGCAAGCCTACCGGATTATATAATGTGGTGGTTACCAACCCGGACGGAAAGTTCGGGTACGCTTTCCAGCGGATTCACGATTATTGCTGCAAATGCTCCGGTAGCCAATTTCATCTCAAATGTCACCTCCGGCACATCCCCGCTCACCGTGCAGTTCACTGACACATCAACAAAGCTCCCTACATCATGGAACTGGTCGTTTGGCGATGGGAGTTATAGCACTTTGCAGAAATCCGGTACATACCTATACGTCGGGGCGGGGTATACACGGTCTCGTTGAATGTGACAAACGCTAAAGGGACCGATACATTGACGCGAAGGGATTATATCGGAGTGATATTTACTCTGAATGATGGAATTGCGATCTTCCGTACCTCAACAGGATACTGGTATTTCGATAACAATCTCGATGCTATTATTAACAGTTCCTTCCGGTACGGTGGCAGTACAGACCAGATCATCAAGGGAGACTGGCAGGGAACGGAAGAGACGGGATAGCGATCTTCCGGCCATGAAACCGGGTACTGGTATTTCGATTACAACCTCGATGGAATAGTCGATAAATCCTTCAGGTACGGTGGCAGTGACTGACCAGATCATCAAAGGAGACTGGGACGGTGACGGGAAGAGACGGGATAGCGATCTTCCGGCCTTCAACCGGGTACTGGTATTTCGATTACAACCTCGATGGTATTGTTGATAAATCCTTCAGATACGGTGGCAGTACTGACCAGATCATCAAGGGAGACTGGCATGGTACGCGGAAAGACGGGATAGCAATCTTCCGGCCTGTCAACCGGGTACTGGTATTTCGATTACAACCTCGATGGTATTGTCGATAAATCCTTCAGATACGGTGGCAGTACCGACCAGATCATCAAGGGAGACTGGGAGGGTACAGGAAGAGACGGGATAGCGATCTTCCGACCATCAACCGGGTACTGGTATTTCGATTACAACCTCGATGGTATTGTCGATAAATCCTTCAGATACGGTGGCAGTACCGACCAGATCATCACGGGAGACTGGCAGGGAACAGGAAGAGACGGGATCGCGATCTTCCGGCCTTCAACCGGGTACTGGTATTTCGATTACAACCTCGATGGTATTGTCGATAAATCCTTCAGATACGGGGGAGGTAGCGACCAGATCATAGCTGGAAAATGGATTTCCGTTGCTCCTGCTGCAGCATTTGTTGCAAATACCACCTTTGGCAGCTCACCACTTTCGGTTCTGTTTACCGATCAGTCAACGGGGAGCCCGATATCCTGGTACTGGTCCTTTGGAGATGGAACAACTTCTCTCCTTCAGAACCCGGTGCATACCTATACGAGCCCTAAAAAGACCCAGTCTTACACGGTTATTCTGACCGTAAGCAACGCATTTGGCAGCACGACAGTAAGAAAAAACGCGTATATCATGATGAGTAAATAATTATGACCTGCATGCCCTGTTGCGGAGAGAGAGATCTGCGAGGAATGCACAGTACCAGTATACGTGCTGGAGAAAACTTTTATATCTACCGGTAAGAAGGGTGAATCACATGAGGATAACGGGCCATGCAGGATGCATGAGTCGGGATGGAGGGCAATCCAAAAAAAGAATTATTTTTTTATTGCTTTCTGGACTTTATAGATGATTTCCGCGTTAAGAACTTTCATGTTATGAGAGTGTTCTGCATGTTCGACAAATTTTTTCATAAGTTCCCTTTCCGTTGTTCCTGTTGCTTTAAAAGAACAATCCATGCCGAGATCTCTGCACGTGAATGACAGCATTCTCCATCCTTAGGGTATCCGGCTTTGGGAACTGCCGGTATACAAAACAATCTTCCTCGGTACGTTTCTGAAAATCGGTACGTTTCTGAAAAATTCCTGGTAAAAAAATTTTCTGCTGAATTATTCCGGCAGGTATCGCACGGTATCCAAGTCATGAATCCCACATTTGAATGGTTCCTTTTTAAATTCATGAGATTGTTTGGATTATGTCAATGAACCTGATGTTTATCTGAATATCAGAAAAATTTCGTTCTCTGCAATTGACCTTAAGAACACATCACCCCTCCAAAAAGCGTAGGCGCGGTCAGGGGGGGACAATCACGGTCCCCTCCTTCATCTTCCTACTGCCTCGCCACGGTTTACTGCGGGGGATAGATCAGCGAGGGACACACCTTCCCGTGGTCCTCCCTGAC
The DNA here is from genome assembly GCA_963709545.1 of uncultured Methanomicrobiales archaeon. Lineage (GTDB taxonomy): Archaea > Halobacteriota > Methanomicrobia > Methanomicrobiales > Methanospirillaceae > CAIKOD01. The sequence goes on from CAVPWT010000007.1 coordinate 14,866, forward strand.
CGCACGCATCTCAGGGGTGTCGGAAAATTTAAGATAACGGTAATGGCGGGCAGTCCTCCGCAGGAAAAACGTGCTCCGGAAATACGCTTCGGTTTCCGGACTGTCTGCCCAGACCACCAGCAATGCGGCATTATTCTGTTTTCCGGTTTCAATAGCACATGAGGTTAAGGACGCGAGAACCCGGGGATCGGTATCCTCAATATACATCTCCATAAGCCGCATACTTCCCGCTTCGGTGGGTTTACTCCGTTCGATATCAAACACCATGTAACCGGCCAGGGTATTATCCTGCGTCCGCCGGCACTGGATCACCACCCGGGTAAACCATCTCGCCGAAGAGAAATAGAGCCAGTTCAAGGTATCCGTATCATGGGATACGATAACGTCACAGGATCGTACATGGGGTTCACATAGTCTTGAGAAATGCATCATCACAGGAAGTACAGATTGAAGAGGTATACGGGTCACCGGCACCCGGGCTGACCACGGGTTTTTGCAGCAGATACCCGAACATCAGTAGCATAACCGTTTATACAACTCCGGGAGTTCCGATAATTTGGGGATCTGTTTGCTGAAAATGAATTTTAAAAAAATAAAATCCACGTTTTTCTTATTCAGGATATAGACATATTCTTTCTGGGAGGCGGGGAGGATATATTCTTCAAACTTGTATTTGGTCAAAAAATTCATGACATATTCCTCCTCCGCTTTAATAAGAACAGGGAGGCAGATTTCTGTTTCATGAATTCATTGAAAAGCCGGAGACTATAGATACCACGAACCGAAGGATCCACGTACCAGCTGGACGATGCAGCACCGATCCTCTTTCTCCCCGGACCAGGAAGGTTACCGGGATATTCCCGATAAAGCCAACAAGGTTTGTGCCGTCATCAAGCACCCACCCCCGCGGGATCTGAGGTGTCCAGGCCGGGTTTTGCGTCCACCACAGATCAAACCTGCGTAACCAGAATTCCGGGTTGGTGTGGGCAAACCCTCTGGGTAAGAACTCTGCCAGAGGGAGTAGATCCCGATCTTCAACTTCCCTGAGTGTTATCATGCCGGTACCAACAGATTCAAACCATTGTATGCCGTCCTCATGTAAAAAAGGAGAGGGTCTACTACTCCCTGTAGACAGGAGGAGCCAGCTGGAGCAGATCGTGAAGCATGCTTCATGCTGTGAATATGTTTCTGTGCCCATTCGATCTGCCCGGCATCCAGCCCGGTATTCTTTTTCACGAGTCTCCGGCGGGAGATCATGTTCTTCAGCGTAGAGCAGCTGGTCAAGAATTTCATAGGGCATCCGCAGGTAAAAATCTTCATCGGACGTGAAGTGACTCCAGGTATCCGGGCTCGGTGCCCGGGATATAATCTTTTTATCGATGTTGAGCAGTTCTGAAAGCTTGTAGACCTGCAGTTTATACAAATCTGCAATGGGTTCCAGGTCAACACCCCCGTCACCAAACTTGACGAAATACCCGGTGAGGAATTCTGATTTATTGGTAGTGCCGCTCACGGCGTAATTCATTTTTTCTGCCTGCATGTAGAGAACAATCATCCGGGTTCTCTGTTTTACATTCTGGAGACTGATGAGGTTCAGGTATTGCGGTGCAGACAGGCGTTTGGTACTGATCGATCCGTTCTTGTCCGAGAGCCGGATGGAGGGAACGGCGAGCAGGCTCGCTCGGAAGAAATCCCGGGAGGAAGGAATAAGTTTGTCGTATGGATAGCCGGATCATACTGGGGAAAAAGTTCCTTCATGAGGGATCATTTTCGATCATAGATGCCGAAGGATTCCAGCATGGGGGTGATCGGGACTTCCGAAAAGGGAATTTTCAGTTTCCTGCACAACCTCATCGCCAGTTCCCGGCTGGAAGGAGAAGACTCCTTTTCAGGGAGGATCAGGCCATATACATGGTCAGAGCCCAGGGCTTCAACCGCAAGAGTGGCAATAAGAGCAGAATCCACCCCGCCGGAAACCCCGATAACAATGCCGTCTTTCTTGAAGTGTTCAACCACCGTTTCTTTCATAAAACGGGGTAGTTTTTCTTTCAGATCTTCAACATTGCCCAGCATCTCTTTTTTTATGTCAAACCCGTCTTTGAAGGTTCTTTTTGCCATAGTATCACCATTATTTATATGCTCTATCTAAAACTATACAAACATTATATCAAACAATTTGCCTTAGTATATAATCACAATTCTTAACCGGTGATGAATCACCATGAATGCAATAAGCAAGGACATCTCCAGTTTTTAAAATCACGGGGATTTCTCGATGGAAAGAATTCACTCGACTGAACATGAATCATTGACAGAAACAGGTGTGATCGATTCGATCGGGTTGCTCCAGCTCGTTGATTATCTTGAGAGTAGCCTATAAAATCGAAATTCCTATGGAAATAATCACACCTGAAAATTTCGATACCCTGGCCGGGATCAGCCAGTCAGTAACGAACCTGAAAAAATAACAGTGAGTCGTCGTGTGATGGCAATGGATACGGTCGTTTGTAAAAAATGCGCCCTGGATTCCAAAGACTCCCGGGATTACCATCAATCCTGATACCGGGTTTATGCCAGTTCTGTGAACACTATACCCCTCTTTCCAAGGAAAAAAAAGAGGAGTTCAAGGCCCAGATGGATACCCTGTTTGCATCCCCGACAAAACACGGGGAAGTATGATGTGATCATGGCCTTGTCAGGGGGGGTGGATTCCTCGTATGCACTGTACCGGTTAAAGAAAGAATACCCGCACTTAAGGGTGCTTGCAGTCCAGTTTGATAATGGTTTTATTTCCGATACTGCCTTTAAAAATGCCCAGAAATTCTGTGAGTCTGACAAAGAGCACCTATTTCCGCCTTGTCCTTGATAATAACCTGTTGCGGGACACGTTTAAAAAAGCAGCCCGCTCAAAGGATGCCTATCCGGGTTTTGCAAAATACCGGGCAAGCGACATGTGCAATACCTGTATGAGTATCATCAAGCAGAAACTTGTTGAAATGGCCATCCATACAAAAACACCGTTCATTGTTTTTGCATTCTCACCGGGCCAGACCGAAGTTCCCTTCGTAACCCTCACCAAACCCTTCATGATCTGGATACGAAAACTTTTCGATGCGACAATTGAAGACCATGGGGGTGGCAGAAAGGGACCTGTACCTGATGGACCAGGATATTATCACCGCAAGTCCTCCTGACACCGAAGTGATGATCATTCACCCCTTCCTTGTCTGGGAATACAATAAACACCAGTTCAAAAAAGACATCATCCGGCTGGGCTGGACAGAGCCGGATTTAAACGATCCCAACTCATCCAACTGCCTGCTGAATGCCTATGCAATAAAAAACCACTTTGACAAGTATCATATCCATTCCTATGCCTATGACCAGTCAGCCCTTGTCCGCCAGGGAAACATAACAAAAGAAGAGGCACAAAAAACACTCACTACCCCATTCTCCGAAGCATCACTGGAAGAAGTGGACCGGAAACTCAATACATAACGTCGTTTTTTACAAGAGAACGTAATTTTTTTCAGGTGTCTGAATCATCTTTTTTTTTAAAAGAGACCGACGTGAATCGATCCGGTCCATGGATGGGCCATGAAACTGTTCTCACCAGGATGGATTCCCCCCTCAGGGCCATGGCTGATAGTTCACCGTTTTTGCATGGTGAAACAATGATATCTCTTTTTTTAGTGAAACGATTTCTCAAAAAAAATCATGCTGTCCGATGTCCAGGTATCGATGCTATACCTGATCCCTTGTTATACAACGCCATCGCAACCGGGAGGCCATAGTGGCGGGGCGAAGCCCCGGGAGCGTCCTGCGTTTTTGGTCCTTTAAACAGGAACACTTTTTCGATTTTGAATTCTGGAACACTATGCTGATTACATTTTTTCTCGTCATTTCCTTTACGAGCTGGTGGTTAAAATGGCACTATACCCTTCATTTATAAGAAATTTGAGCCTATATTTCTAAAAATACATTAAATTAGACTCTGAATGAAATAATTACATTTATATAGTATATATGCATTATATGAAAAGACTATGTTTGATGAAGATAGTGCTGAACGATGCTCGTTGTATAGGGTAATACCTGAACTCCGGCGGGTGAAGGAATGACCGCTGAAATGACGTACATCGCGGTATATGTGCTCGGGGTGTCGGCGGGGATAATATTCGCCATCATTGCCAAAGGAGTTGAGTATGAAGGCATTCCATGGTTACCGGAAAGAGAAGATACCTTCAAGGGTGATCGGGAAAGCCCATCAACGCAGCATACGGTTACCAGGTTACGCTCTCATTTGCATTTTGGAATGTTCAAAAAATAGTCCACGTATTTTTCCTTTTTATCGTGATTCATGTCGTTCATATTCACGTTCTGCTGGCAATGCTCTGCTGACACTGCAATTCGTAGTCCTCATCTCAGCAGGGAATGCATCATTCAGATTCTTTGAAAAAACCATTCCGTATTCCCAGGAACGACCTGAAAATGCCCCAGAAACCACTGGCCTTGACAGCCATTTCATTGATGTCGTCAGTATCATTTACACTCAACCGCTTTAAGCAGAACATATCGGTCGCGGCAGTGTTAGACCCCGGGTCAAGGGTAATGGCACAGCGGTACCCGGCTTTTTTGCACAATGCGATATCCCGTGGACCATAATCACCGTTGGGATAGGAAAATGCATTGACGGTGAACCCGAACTCCTGTTCGAGCAGGGATTTTGATCCGGCAATTTCCCGGTCGTGCTTCCTGTTCCGTGCAGGCAGGCAAAAAAGGATGAAAGAGGGTGTGAGACTGGAAATTTACCTGCGGTGCCATCTCTTCGATCTCCTTCCTGCTCAACGTCTGCACGTCATCAAATTCAGTCTCGGGAGTGAATCCGGCTTTTTGCAATGCCGCCAGTCTGTCACGGTTTGACATCTCATGAAGGGCCTGGAACGAATAGGCCTGGAGGCCTGAACGTAAACCAGAAATGCCGTTTCGAATTCACAATACCCGCACATAAAAAGATGGTAACGGGAATGTTCAGTTTTTTAATAACGGGGAGAAGGGCATAATTGCCCTTATGGCCGTCATCAAACGTAATGATCAGGGCCTTTTTGGGAAAATTCCACGTTCCGGCGGAATAATTATCCAGAAAATCCTGCAAGCTGATAACAGAATAGTTCTTTTTCAGAAAAGTGAACATGATCTCTGCGTTGTCGGGAGAAATATCATGAAATAATACCATTGTTACCCGGTTTCTCTGGAGTATCTCCCGGAAACAAAAGGGTAATCCTGTATACCTGATCAGGGCAAAAAGGATTTCTTTCATGGAATTTTTCTCGGATAATCTTATTTTATAGACGTTCCAGTATCTTATGGTTTATGGAATGCCTTTATACTCCAGCCAGGAATCCGGCAGATCCCGGCACTTCCCCGTCCAGTTTATATTGACGTTCCATCCAATGATACACCAGCGATACCATTTCTGGTGCTCGTGCACCGGATATTCTCATACAACAATCACACCCCGGGAACACGAGAGGAGTCAACACCTTTGAGAAAGGAAACAAGACCCGGTAACCATTTTTTCCTCACCCTGAGGAGGTTTTCTCGCTGGAGCATCTCTCCGGTAAGGGTAATTCCGGAGACGATGCAGGGGGATTTCTTTGGCTGAGGTGCCGCAGCCTTCTGCGCACGGGCAGAAGATTCCGGCTGACCTGGTATCGTACTCTATGGCTCGCTGTCGCGAGCGGTGCGATCTATCTTTCCCTTCCGGGGACGCTGCCACTCAGGGTTGTGCTTGCCCTTCCACTCATGCTCTTTATTCCGGGCTACTGTGTAATTGCCGCACTCTTCCCAAAAGACGGGGATATCAATCTCATCGAGCGGTTTGTCCTCTCGTTTGGACTTTCCATTGCCATTGTCCCCCTCATCGGCCTTGGTTTGAATTTCACCCCCTGGGGTATCCGGCTTTAACCCATCCTGCTGTCAATAATCCTGTTCACCCTGGTGATGGTCCTTGTTGCGTATTACACCCGTAAAGGGCTCCCGTATGAGGAACAGTTCAGCCTACACGCTGCCAGTTCAGCGGCTGCCCTGAAGGAGGGAATTATCCCTGCAAAAAAAGGCTCCGTTCGAACGGATTCTCGGGGTTGTCCTTGCCCTTGCCATCCTTGTCACCCTGGCAACAGCGATCTTTGTGATCGCGGTCCCCCGGGAAGGGAGAACCGTTCACGGAATTTTTCATGCTGGGGAAATAACCGGACGCCGGGGATTACCCGGACCACGATCCTGGCCGGGACAGCGGTATCCGATGTTTGTCGGTGTGGGAAACCATGCAGTACCGCACGACCCGCTATACCATCGAGACCTGGATGCTGCTCACGGAATTTGATAACGTGACCAACTACCTCACGGATACGTGCGATGGATCCCAGTGACCGGCTCTCCATCACACTGGCCCACAACCAGACCACGATCATTCCCTATAATTTTCGGTGAACAGGACCGGGTATAACCGTATGGAGTTCCTGTTATTCGATGAGAACGTCCCGGGGTTTGAGGTGACCGGACGCGATCGTATCAACGCGAGTTACCGGGACCTCCACCTGAAATTCGAATACGGGGAGGAAAACGTGGAAAATCAGACGCCGGATACCAGTGAACAGACCAGTATAAGATCGTGACGGGATGGGCTCACCGAACACTGTTCAAGGGTGACCACCTTGTCGGTACCGTGTGCAATCAATGCCGGAAAGAGGCTGCACACCGGACACGGGTGCCTGGACAACAGTCTCTGGATTCCTTCCCAATGAACTCGCAGCCATCAATGAACCGGTACCGGTACAGCGTAATGACTATCCTGCTCCCGTTCCAGCGGACAGAGACCGGGGAGCCAGTTCAAAGATCTCCCCGGCTGTTTCCCGGTAGCCGGGTTAACCGTTCCCTCAGTATCCGGCATTACCAGCCGGTTTCTCTTCCTGAGGTCCTGGATCAGCGGGTCACAGGAAGGCACCGTGACAAGCCCTTTTTGTCCGGCTCCGGAAAGGATCCCTGAACCGATACCATGCCTCCGGTATAGGTCGTGTCCGGATTGAACTGCATGACCCGGGTATTCTCCGGTTATGCGGGGGGGAAGAAAACAGGCATTACCGTTTATGCCGAGATCAGAAGAGATACGGCAGAGATTGAGACATCCCTGTGCAGGGAGGACCCCGATAAAATGCGGATCCACCGGCTCACCTCCTGAAAAGGTGAGTAAAAAGATCCCGGTTATTGCACAGACCATACCGGAGATGACAAAAGCGGCTGTAACAAATTCCCCAAGGCTGGTGACAAGGGCGATTGCAACAAGAGCTGCTGCCGCCGCCATAAGAAGCATGGCAGCAATGGAGGACTGATTCAGCAGTTTTACCTTCATGCAAGATCCCCTGTGGATATATGGCGGTGCTTCATAGTCTCTCTCATACTATCTACCTTGTATTAAAAAAGCTATTTCATAAAAAGGGGATGCAGGTGCACGGGAAATATCAGGAGCCATGGTTTCAACGATTATCCCAACACAAGTTCCAGTCCGAGGATGTCAAGGACTTTCTGGACGACAATTGCAATGAAAATGATGATACCCACCGCTATAAGAAAACGGGTGTACCAGAGGTGCCTTGGCTTGACATAGTGTGGCTCCATGAGCTCCACGATCACGAGAAACCCGATGAATCCCAGGACAAAGAAGAGGGAAAGGTCAAACCGCTCGGCAAGCAGCATGGAGACGGCAATGATACAAAGCCAGAGTGCCAGGGCAATTGCACCGAGTCGTTTTTTTCTCATCCAGACAGTATTTCCCGTTCATACAAAAAAAGGTCACCGATCCGGTGCAGGGAGAACGCCTACCAAAAATGGTAGTAAGGTACCTGCAGGAGTTTTTGCGCAGGCCGCAGGCAGAAACGATGGCAGAAAAGTACCATGAAAGGGAATGCTGTAAATTCTCCGTAATTTCACAAGAGAACGGCTCTGGAAAAAGAGACATGAATCGATACCTTTCCCTTCCGGATCATGAAAATCGTTCTCTTTTACGATGACCCTCCGCTATTCAGAACCTCTTTGAGGCACGGGCCCAGGGAGTTGTTTCCATTTTTAGGTGCCGATCCGCAACGGCGGGCATCTTCCGGGCAGCGGCACAAATGCCATGCGCTGGTGCCTTGCCAGACTTTATTATTTCATAAAAACAGGTAATCGTTCGAGAACGATCCGAGCGAAACAACCAGGATAGTCTTTCTTCGGGCCTTCCGCATCAGAATACGTTTAATGCGATACATCATGAAGACAAAAATGCAGTACTTCATATTACCCGGGCGATTCACGTTAGAGTCATCGTTCCTGATAAAATTTGACGGCCAATATTCATATTGGGGGAGCAGGTCTAAAAAATGGATTTGTGATCCAACCCTCTTAAAGCAGCATTGGATCGACGAGTATTTTACACCCATCACCCAAAGGGAGGTCAAAGAAATTATCAAAGAAGGAGCACCCCCGTCGGATTATCGACGAAAGAACCCCAAATTGACGATACAATAATTTTTAAAAAAAACACGAATCTATTGGATACGAAGGAAATCCTACCTCAAGGCCTCACAGGCATAGCGGGCAGCGAGTTTTTTTGTCACCAATCCGCTGCGGGGGCCCCCCGTCGGGGGCAGCGGCAATAATCGTACATGGTGATAAGAGTAAACAATTTCCGGGTCAAAGCAGAATAGTCCGATTCCCTGGGAATCTCTCTTAACATTCCCTTCACGCTTTTAGGAATTTTTGAAACAGGGTACCTTCTTCCCTGCGCTGATACAGCAACCCCTGATAGAGGGTTCCCGGGAAGGTAAAACATCATCAGAGCGTCATCTCATAGGCGGTGAAGGGAACAGGCTCCTGTCCTCTGCATGATAATCACAGTCATCATACTCTCGCTGGTTACGATAACCACTACAAAAAAAATTCACAAAATGCAATCGAAAGGGATTTGATGGCACCGTATACGATGTTCTTTAATACGGTAACAGAAGAAAGTTAGGTATGGGTGGTATCCGGCTCCATGGCGTCCCGTTCACGTGATTTTACGCTTGACAAATACCAGGAACTCTGCCAGGTTCTCGGCGGGAAATACCGGGTCTGTACGGTTTTTGAATACCTGTCGGAAAAACCGGAGGGAAATATTGCGATTGTCCGACACGATGTCGATCGGAAAATTACTAATTCCCTTCACATGGCAGAACGGGAACATGCTCTCGGCATCCGTTCCTCGTATTATTTCCGGTATCCCTTCACATTCAGGCCGGATATCATTACGAAAAATCAGGGATCTTGGTCATGAAATCGGCTATCACTATGAAGTCCTGAGCAAGACTCACGGCGATTATGAAAAAGCGATCGGCCTCTTTCAGACTGAACTGGCAGAATTCAGGAAAATCTGTCCGGTCGATACCATCTGCATGCACGGGAGTCCGCTCTCAAAATACAATAACCGCAACCTGTGGGACCGCTATGATTACCACACGTACGGGATCACCGGGGAGGCTTTTTTATCCTTTGAACAGGACAATGCGGGACTGCACTATGTAACCGATACCGGAAGGACCTGGAGCGGGAAACAGTCCCTCCGCGATGTGATCAGAACGCACCCGGGAACCGATACTCCGGTATCTCTTGACACCACTGATGATCTTATCGCGTGGATAGCAGGCGGGTCCACACCGAAACTCTACCTGACCGTGCATCCGGAGCGGTGGTCACTGACCTATGGTGAGTGGCTTCTCTGGTCATTCCTGGATTTCGGGATGAATGTCGGAAAAAAATGTCTCCGTCTGATGCATCCATAATGCCGCGTGATCCTGCAGGGAGCGTGATGACGGTACCGGGTTCCCTGCGCCGCGTAAGGGAGCATACATCGGAGATTCGGGTATCCGGACACGGGAGAAACGTCAGGATCATTTTTTATGGTTAACGGGTGAAAATGAGACTATGCTGAATACCTGTCCGTTCACAGCACAAAAAAGAAGCCGTTTTTTTATGGAGCAGCCCTGTCCATGAGAGTTGTTGTCGATATCAATCACCCGGCCGATGTTCATTTTTTTAAACATTTCATCCGGGAGATGGAAAAGCGGGGGCATGTGATCCTCATCACGGCAAGCAGCAAGGAAATCTCCTTACCGGTTACTCGATTCCTACGGGTTCGCGTATGAAAAACTGGGAAGTTACGGAAAATCCCTTGCGGAAAAAATGATGAACATTCCCCTCCTGGACATCAGGATGTTTCAGGTTGCAAAAAAGTTTAATCCTGATATTTTTGTCGGATTCGGCTCCATTCGTGCCGCACATGTCGCAAAAGTGCTGGGTAAACCCAGTATCAACTTTGAGGACACTGACCATGCAGCCTGGGAGCACCGCCTGTATGTCCCGTTTGCAGACGTTGTCCTTACTCCCCTCTGCTTCAGAAAAGACTTCGGTGAAAAACAGGTAAAAATCGATACCTACAAGGAGTTATTTTACCTCCACCCGGATTACTTCAGGCCGGATGCCTCGGTACTGGCTGAGGCAGGGATAACACCGCATGAAACGTTTACGGTTATCAGGTTTGTGGCATGGGATGCCCAGCATGATCATGGACAGACAGGGTTACATAACCGGGAAGACATTGTGGAGCAGCTGGAAAAATTCGGGAAGGTGTTCATAACTTCCGAGGTTCCTTTGCCCGATTCCCTAAAAAAATACCAGATTACCGTCCCGCTGGAAAAATTGCACGATCTGCTGTATTTTGCAACGTTATACTTCGGGGAAGGATCCACCACCGCTGCTGAAGCGGCCATGCTGGGAACACCTGCCATTTATGTCTCCTCACTTGCAGGAAGCCTGGGATATGCCGATGACCTTGAGCAGAAATACGGATCTGCTGTACAACTTCAGGGACCAGGAACCTGCGCTTAAAAAAAGCCGAAGAGATACTCAAAAACCCGGACAGTAAAAGAAGCATGGAAGACCAAAAAAGAGATTTTTTTGAAAGACAAACTCAATGCAACCCGGTTCCTGGTATGGTTTGTCGAGACCTATCCGCAGAGTTTTCGTTCCATGCAGGCAAAACAGCCAAATCCTGGCGAGAACAGACAACGACTGAAAAAGGAAGCAGTACCGATGGAAAAACCCTGATTTGCTGATCATTTCCCATACCTATGCGACATTTGTCAAAGATCAGGTCGACCAGATGGCTCCTGATTTTCGCATATTGTGGTCCTGGTCCGGACCAATCCGATTGCGGAGATCTCGCGGCTTATTCCGATCAGCTATCTGATTCCTTTTTCCGTTGCCCAGAAAATTGATCTCCGCAATAAACCGGAAAATGTCCATGTTATCCAGACTCCGGTCTTCTATCTCCCGACAGCATCCGGGTATGAAAACCTGGGCAGGAACCACTTGAAATCAGTTGAACGCTGCATAAAAAAACAGAAGATTGCCTTTGATCTCATCCATGCACATTTCACCTGGTCTGCAGGATACGTAGGTTCACGCTTAAAAGAAACCTATGGCGTTCCCTTCATCATAACAGCCCACGGGATGGATATCTATGATCTGCCCTTCAAAAACCCCTTTTATACCGAGCACCATAACCCGTATTCTGAATGCTGCGGATCATATCATCACCGTCAGCCGGATGAACCTTGCATCCATCTGGAAGCTGGGCATAAAAAAACCGGTGTCGGTTATTCTGAACGGGTACAATGATCGCGTTTTTTTCCCGCGGGACAGAAAAACGTGCAGGGAAGAACTGGGGTTACCGCAGGATAAAAAAATTCTGGTGAATGTCGCGAAACTGTATGATGCCGTAAAAGGGCATGAAATATTAATCCGGGCAATGCAGGAAGTGACAAAACAGAGAGATGATACGGTCTGTTATATTGTGGGCGACGGCGAGCTGAAACCATCGCTGGAAAACCTGATCGCTGCATTGAACCTGCGCCACTGCATAACAATCGTCGGTGCAAAACCCCATCATGAAATACCCGCATGGATAAATGCCGCTGACGTTTTTGTTCTCCCCAGTCTAAATGAGGGAAACCCTACCGTGATGTTCGAATGCCTGGGGTGCGGGAAACCCTTTATCGGTACCCGGGTCGGGGGCATCCCGGAAACGATCTCTTCGGATACCTATGGCCTCCTGTGCGAACCGGGCAATGTGCAGGAACTGGCCGCCATTATCCTTGCATCGTTAAACCGTGCATGGGACTATGAGGCAATCGTACGGTATGCATCCCGGTTTACATGGGAGACTATTACCCGGGAGATCCTGGCCGTATATACGCAGGTCCTGGGAAAAGAGAGCGGTGTACCCGTGAACGGTGACCAGCGACGGTAAAACCAGTGCCACAGGAAGAGCGACAGTTGGTGTCTTTTAACATTCTTCTATCGATTCGGTTCGGACCTGAACCATGGAAATCGACGGTTCCATGATGGACCTCACCATCCATAAGCTTTCGCTGGCATAACGTGGTATGACCTTCTGTGGGGCCATCGCAAGTGTTATCCTCCTTTCTTGCCTATTAAAATCAATGGACCACGACGATGACCGGGAAGATCCTCCGGCACAGGTGTTAAAAGTCACCCGACTTTATCCGGAAGAGGAACCTGCTGTGGCAGTATCGCTGCAACTGACCCGCGATGAACGGGAAGAAGTCCCTCGTCGTACGAAAATGCCTCCTTTATCTGATGATGAACAACCAAATCCTCCTGAGAAGGTCCTGGAATCTGAACCTGATGAAGACCTGGACGACCCGGCAATCACGGACGGTATGAAATCCTCAGATGATTACTTCTCGAATGCTTTTCTGAAACTCAACAAAGAGAAGTTATTGCGACCATGGGATGATATCGGTCAGTCTGATGAAAAAGGATGATGGCTCCCCTCTCAAGATCTCAGAAGGATGATGAATATTTTTTATAAGAGTCCGATATCCGAATCCACATGAATATTCGATGAAAATCAAGTCCAAAAATTTATCGTTATTCGGTACGAGAATCATACATCTGATTATTTTAATAAAAAAATAATCAATCGGAAAGTGATCGGGGAGATTGAAAAAAATGAAATCGACAAAATTACTGTTGCTCACGGTCTTTGTGTTAATTTTAGCCTGAAACCATAAGATCCGAAATGTTTCGCAAGTGATTCCTCATTCGTGGTGTACCACCACGGGGATACGAGACCGAAGTAACTTTTCCGCAGTATCGAATTATCACTATCGGGCGGGTTAGTTTACTGGAGCCCCTCGGTAACTGAATGGTATTGTCTACGTGGGAAGTCAAGATCACAAAATCTATGCTATTGACGCAATGACGGGCCCCCATACCTGGGACTACACCACCGGGAACATGTTCCCAACCATCGTATTGAATGGTGTCCCTGATGAGGGAATCAGGATCAGAACAGATTACGCTTAATGCTTCTACGGGTTCGCATATCTGGGACTATACCACCGGGAGGTGTGATTTATGCAAGCCCCACTGTAGCGAACAACGTTGTGTATATAGGAAGCGGGGATGGCAAGGTATATGGCTATTAACGCAGTGGAAACTGGTTCGTATGTGTGGGACTATACTATTGGATTGGCTGGGGATAACCCAGTTTCAGTCCAGCCCTGCGGTTGCAAATGGTGTAGTCTTTGTGGGGAGCGGTGAGAACCGCAGTGTGTATGCCCTCAACGCAGTGACAGGGGCAAAAGTTTGGAACTATACCACAGGGAGAAACCTCAGCTCTTTGCCCGTCAGTAGCAAATGGCGTTGTTTTTGTCGGGAGTAACGACAATAATATCTATGCACTTAACGCAACAACGGGTGCGAAAGTCTGGAACTTCACCACCGGGAGCGCTAGTGTATCAAGCCCTGCGGTTGCAAATGGAATCGTCTATGTGGGAAGTGGTTCTAGGGTATTTGCTCTCAATGCAGCAACTGGGACAAAACTCTGGAACGTACACAGCCGGGCAGCTTAATGTCACTTCAAGTCCTGCGGTTGCAAATGGTGTCATCTATGTGGGAGACTGGGACTACAACCTTTACGCTCTCAACGCGGTGACTGGTGCGAAACTCTGGAACTACACAACGGGTGGCATTATTTGGTCAAACCAGGCGGTCGCGAAGGACTCTATGTTGAGCCTATGAGGCAGGTTGTATGACGGTGAAAGAGACTGCAACCGTTTTGGGATGAAGGAATAGCGATCTTCCGACCTTCATCCGGTTACTGGTATTTCGATAATAATCTCGATGGAATTGTCGATAATCCTTCAGGTATGGTGGAGTGCCGACCAGATTATTAAAGGAGACTGGCATAGGGAACTGGAAAAGACGGGATAGCAATCTTCGACCTTCAACTGGTTATTGGTAATTTGATAATAACCTCGATGGCATGGTCGACAAATCCTTCAGATATGGGGAAGTACCGACCGAATCATTGCCGGAAAATGGCGGGAATCTATCTCGGAATAGCGATCTTCCGGCCTGCATCCGGTGACTGGTATTTTGATTACAACCTCGACGGAATTGTCGACAAATCCTTCAGATACGGGGGGTAGGCGACCAGATCATCAAGGAGACTGGCAGGTGACGGGAAAGACGGGATAGCGATCTTCCGACCTTCAACCGGATACTGGTATTTTGATTACAACCTCGATGGCATTGTCGATAAATCCTTCAGATACGGTGGATCCACAGACCAGATCATTAACGGAAAATGGCAGGGACTCAAGACGGGATAGCAATCTTCCGACCTTCAACCGGGTACTGGTGACTTTGATTACAACCTCGATGGAATTGTCGACAAATCCTTCAGATACGGTGGTAGTTGGCGACCAGATCGCGAAGGGAGACTGGAATGGTGATGGTAGTGACGGGATAGCGATCTTCCGGCCTTCAACCGGATACTGGTATTTCGATTATAACCTCGATGGCATCGTCGATAAATCCTTCAGATACGGTGGCAGTACTGACCAGATCATTGTAGGAAAATGGACTTAAAAAAAATCTCATCACCTTTTTTCTTTGTTTTCATCAATTTTTTTTACTTTCGTCGATTTTACAGGGATATCCCACGGATCCAACCGCTTCCTTACATGCTTTGCTCCCCCTCCATGCAATAGCAACAGAACGGTACTACGTCCTCATCACGTTCAGCGCAGTCGTGGGGTAACGGGGGACATGGTCACGTTCCTGCACCTTCCTGCATGGTGTATTGCTTATCTGGATTAAGAAAATTCACCGGAGCCCAGAATAGCAACTATTTTAATCCTGCCGGCATGATCTCATGCAATGAAGCTTACCTTAATCATCAATTATTCCCCGACCCGCCCTGTCGGTGGACCGCAGGGCGTGGCCTATGATACGGTCGAGGGATTGAAAAAAAACCACTCCCGGCTGGAAAAAGAAGATATTCAGGTTCACATCGTCTCCTCCATGGGCACCGATTATCACTCGGTGTTTGAAACCAATGAAAAATTCGGCAATATCACGTTTGAGTACTTCAGGAAGATCGTTCCCACCGCAGTTTTTTCCGATCTGAATTATTACCTGCATATCAGGAAAAGGAAGGATGAGATCGATTTGATTCATTCTCATCCGATTTCCGGGGCGGTCGCCGGTGCATTTCTTCACATTCCCACGATCTTTACCCTGCACGGCATGGTACTGGAAAGAGAAACTGCATGATCCGCACCTGTATTCAAGACTGATGTATGGTGATCTGAATATCCGACGGTTCCGGTACGTTTCTCCCCGGATAAAAAAATTAATCGCCATTTCACCGTATGTAATCAGCGAAGTTGACCAGTTCCTCCAATCACAGACTCCGCCGGTAGAAGTTATTGAAAATCCGGTCTCCGATATTTTTTTTGAGCAGGAAAAACAGGAAAAGAAAGGATTACTGTTATTTCCCGGCATGATTGATCCCCGGAAAAACCAGGCCACCCTGATTAAAGCACTGAATCTCCTCAAGAAAGATCACCTGCCATTTCATTGCGTATTACCCGGACCGATCGTTGACCGGGGGTATTATGACGAACTGCGGAGCATGATACGAAAATACGAACTGGAACAGGATGTCACCATCCCCGGTATTGTTCCGTTTGATCACCTCCTGACACTATACCGTGAAGCCAGCATTATGGTGCTGACTTCGCTGCAGGAAACGGCCCCGATGATAATATCCGAAGCGATGGCGGTGGGGACCCCGGTGATAGCATCCCGTGTTTCCGGGATACCCTACATGGTCTCTGAGGGAAATTCAGGGTTTTTGATAGATCCGCATTCACCCGAAGAGATCGCACACCAGACAGGGCTCCTCCTCACCGATGATGCAGTACGGAAAAAGTTCGGCGCGGAGTCACGCCGGATTGCAGAATCGCGCTGGAAGAGTGAGGTGATTGTAAATAATCAGATCCAGCTGTATGGAAAATTACTCAGGTGAAACCTGGGAGTCCTCTCATACCTGCGGGAAGGAGCCCCGGTCCCCATCAGGGTATCTCTTTCGGAGCACCGGAACCAGAAATTTTCCCGATAAACGCTTTTAATTGCAGCCCTTTGACATGCCAGTCAAGATGTTCTTCTGCGTATTCTCTCATCTCTCCGGCATGGGACTGATGTGCATAGACCGCATGGTAAAATCCGATGACCGTATCCATGCTGATGGGTGAATCATCGGGGGGTAAAGAAAGACAATAGGGAAACGCAGGAGGAAAATCAGGATCATCGTTGGAGATCATAAAGGGTATCCCCCGGGAGCAATATTCCCTGACTTTCAGCGCTGATGCCTGCTTCATACCATTCCGGTGAATCCCGAGGCTTCCGATGGCAATATGATACTGGTCAAATACCCGGTCCAGATCCGGTCCGCGTAAAAAACCATGAAAATGAACAGATCGGGTAAGCCCAAGGGAACGGGTAAGTGTTTTTACCTGTTCCAGTTCATCGCCGTCCCCAATGATATGTACATTCACGTGGACAGACCCGTGATAGGCAGCCATACCGCGGATGAACCGGTCGAGACCATGCCAGCGACTGACATTTCCCACAAAGAGGACATGCAGTTCCTGGGGAGTATACGCGGGGAGGTTTCGCACACCAACGGAAGGAACGGAAAAACCGTTCGGGATGGTGACGGCGGGGAGACTTCCGGTAGAACAACCTGCGTTTCCAGTAGCGGGTAATTTCTTCTGTGACTCCAATGATCCCATCGGACTGTCCGGTGATAATCGAGCCGGTCAGCACGTTCATACACGCTGCCCCATATTCACGATACAGCAGGTGCTGGTTTATTTCAATGCTCTGGTGTTCAGACAGTATCCTGCATTTCCGGAAAGGGCGGAAAAAGGTGCGAGGGTAATAGATTATCATGAACTCAAGCCCCCGGTAGTAAAAAATATCTTCAGGATCCAGTGATGTTATGATATCGCTGATGATGCGACGGATTTTTTGCGCCCGCACGAATCGCGAGAGAAGGGTTAATTTTTGAAATTTCCCGTAATAATAAAATTTTATCGTTGATGATTCCTGTTCAGTTCCCTTTTCCGAAGTGATTATATGCAACTCTGATCGAATGCCCAGACTGTTGAGGGTGGCAACCTGGTACCGGGCTTTTTTGAGAACTCCGCTGTCCGGATTATCATCCGTGACAATAACGTATGTTAACATTCCTGTACTCTATTCATGGGATTCCCTTAAAAAAACTGGTGCTCAAAGAGAAACGGCCACGAACCCATCCGATTCACGCCAGACCATGAAAATCGACCTTTATACAAATGACCTCCCCCTCAGGCCATTCCTGAGGCAGGTGGGAAGGTTATTTCGAATTGTATGTCGCCGAACCCGCCACGGGGGCGCCCTGTTTTTGGGCAGTGGCATTCAAAGTACATGACGGGGGAAAGAGAACAATCCCCGTATCATCGCTGATTACCATGATTTTCCTGAAGAAATGGTCAACAACTGAAACCAGCGTGCGGGGTTTCATCTCCCCTGTTCCGGCTGCTCACCGTACTGCGATAACTCCACAAAAAAAGTTTTTGTCTCCTCATTCCCAGTTTGCCAGAATGCTGGTTTTCCGGTTATCGTATATTTTCTGGGAGGTTAAGGACATGTTGGAAAATTTAAAAAGTATGTCATCGGTAGGCGTAAGCAACTCAGCGTAATCAAGGCTCAGTGGTTGAAACTTCAGCCCGCTCCGTCTGAGTTCCTCATCCCGGAGAATAAAATAGCCGTCTTCGTAGGTAAAGAGGTCAGTTGACTGCAGTTTGTGCGTAGGATCAAAGGAAGGTAAACCAAGGGCACGTCTGTTTCGCTGAACCACCGCTTTTCAAACATCCGGAATGCAAATTTATCGGATGTTATGGTAGAGTTGGGGGGGGCAAACGCCGGAAGGAACCCAAACGCCTGGATTTCCGGTTCAGTGAAGTATGTCCTGCTCTCGTGGGGGGATATGTCCAGGGAATCTGATGCATTCTCAACCGTCAACGCAGAGAAACACAGATAGGAGAAGAGCAGGACACCCACAACAATCGCAATTTTTTTGGCATAGGCATTCCTGGTCATGGCAACGAGCAGGACCAGTAATCCGATAGCAAGTACTCCTGCAATAAACGGGGAAATAAGTAAGCCGAACCGGTCAATCCTGAACGTGATCATCGCCATTGCCGATGCTGTTAACGGACTGGGGAGATAGAGAGGGGATGTTATCAGTGCAAAAAGGCCGATTACCGCAGGATATTTTGATTTATAGGCCCAGCAGAGATACCCGGTACCGAATAATCACGAAAAAAATAATTATTGCTGTGGTAATATTATTTTCAAGAAATATGAATTCATTTCCCGGGTTGATCTGGGACATGGTTTCTGATAATTTGGGGACCGTGGCAGAATCGACCGTCTGCAGGAGAATACTGGTCAGGAAAAAAGAAGTGTACAGCCAGTAGGTCGTGGAAGTAACTATGATGAATGCAATAATTTTGGTTTTAATGGCATAATAATCGTTGACCAGTATTTCCAGCCGGGAAAGAGGATCAATAAGAACGTGATCTGAATGATCGATACCTGGTGTACCAGGATAAGGTAGAGCGAGAACAGAATGATCAAGACGGTGAAAGAACGCCATTTCGAGGTATGGATCTGTTTATGGGCCAGATACAAAAAGAAGATAAAACCAAAGACTGCCATGACCCGGGTTACTACGTAGGTAGAATACGTGATCACGACCGGTGTCGTTGCAAAGAACAGACAGATGAGCAGGGACGTCTGAACGTTTCTGGTTATCTGGAAAAAGAGCAGGTACACGACCCATATCAGGACGATAAACGACAACGAGGTAAGCAGAATAAATGCAGTTTTTACGTCAGTCCCGAGCAGGTTCGTTCCTTCGGCAATGAAGATGTGATACAGCGGGAACCAGGCATAGCTGTAATCAAGATCTACGGGAATAATATGCCCTGACAGGAATGTTACCGTTGAAAGATACAGATGCGGGATAATATCGGTTAATCCAAAATACAACGGGTATTTCAGCTGCAGTCCGAAGATGAGATTTCCCATCACACAGCTGATTTCAAACAGGATGACCGACGGTTTGAGGGTATCTGCGAAGATCTGCAGGAAAATGCAACAGAACAGCAGGGTGAGTAAGACAAAATAATACCAGGGCCGGGTGGAGAAAAATACAGGGCAAGGAGAGAAAGAGCAAACAGCACGACAAACAGGATCTGGAAAAATTTCCGGTGTGGCTGCATGAGGTTGAGCGTTTCCGGATACTTCTCACCATTACGGTATAAATTCCAGACAAAGATTGCAGCAAGCAGTCCCGGAACGATGTAAATCAGGGCCCTGACTGCATAATCCAGCCGGTTAATGATGAGCGTTGCGAAAATTCCAACAATAATCCCAAGGATAATCAGGTAATGAAATTTTGTAGCAAGAATCCAGACCAGGAAAGAGCGGAGATCTGATAACCTCGGTTGTTCATCCATACGTTATTCCGTCACGATTGTTTTACCAAAGAAAAAATGGCATTAGTAAGGGGAGAGCAGTAAAGGCAATGCACACGTGCGGTATTCCGGGAACTAAAAATAAAAAGGGAGGCGTTTCCGAAAGCATATACCATACCATGTACGCCGGCATATCGTATAAATTAGTGAGGTTGTCATGACCTGAATTTTGTCCTTGCTGACACTATCTGTCGTATTTTTTGGGGTATAGTCCCGATTATTCCCCTGAAATAAAACCTGATGTGAGACGGGGTGAAATCAAAGGGTATTGTCATTGTCAAACCACTCCAATAAAATATGAACACCGACGTAAAAATTGACAGAAAAAGATGAACTGGAAACTATGGAAAAAGAGTGCATTAATTTCTGATTGTGAAAATTTTCCGGATCAAACAAAAATAGGGAGTCCTGTCGCATCGGGGAGTCGCCGCAACAGACGGGGCAGGCCACTGGCAAAGACTCCAGGAGTGTCCAAACGGATGTGTTTTGAGAAATTGTTGCAGGTAAAATTAGAGGTTAAAATGGTAATATATCCCAATGAAACAAACAAGATATTTTTATTGATGACAAAAAAAAAGCGCTTTATTTTTTTTGATTGGGAGAAATGGATTTGTTGGGATATGAATTGGGAAGCACGGGTATGATGAAGGAATGGACAATGCCTGTCCCCCCCATACCGCCCCTGCGCTGATTGATGATAACGTAGTCCCTGTTCATGGTCTATTGCATATGGGGGACCACAAAGCGGCGGGAGTGAAACCACGATGAGCGCAAATCCTGGTTTTGAGTGTTTCTCCGTTGCCGTTCTTTTTGGTTTTTACAAAATATCGTCTCGGGTTCATATTTTTGGCAGTCAGCGTGATACCTCGTGGAGGAGGTAATAATTTGTGCGATCGGTTTTTTCCACACCATAATACGGGACCAAGCCCGGGGATTGAAGCTCGAATAAAATGTTGCAAGATGCGGGGTATTTGCGGCCATCAGGTTGCAGCAGCGATATCCCCGTCTCTGCAAATCCATTAGCGCCTCAAAGAGTAAAAGGGACGTCGCGCAGGTATCCCTGAACCGTGGATCATTTGCCCCCTGCCATCCGTGGACTATATCCCGGTCAAAAACATTAAAGAGGCTGAATACTACCTCTCCGGAAGGATGTTTTTGCAATCCACATTTCGCCAAGATTATTATAAAAGAGATACTCCATCAAGGCAAACAGGTGGTCTTTTTCAAAGGGTAGTTCCTTGTTTTGCTTTTTATACGTTGATTGTATCAGTTCCCAGTCGGTATCAGGGAGATACTCCCTGGTGACAGTTATGCCGTTTCTCTGCGCTTTTCGGATCATTATTCGTCCGGCATGGGATACGTGTAAAAAAATATCATCATCAAGCATCATCATGTAGGCGTAATATACCCGTTCCGTCCATCTCTTCCAGGTGAAGGGACGGATATCCCTGATGGCAGGACTGTGGATCAGCGTGAGGGAAAAAAGGTTGAATGTCTCAATCTTGTCCAGGATAAGCGATATAATTTCAAGTTCCCTTGTCTCTGAAGAACGGACGTTGGTGGTTTTTGGCAGGGAAAAGGGCAATCCCGCCATACGGCGTTAACGGCATGTCTGACCTGCCCCGTCTGTATATATGAAATATATTTTTGATGAAAAACGTGCATACGCCGATGAGATCAGAATTATGAAACATCCCGATAATCGCATAATCTGCATGAACCATTCTGGCCGTTATGGTCATCCATTCCGATAAATGAAAAACTGTTCCCTGCTCTGAATTTCGTATAAAGTGATCCTATTGTGCAAAATTTCTGTTGTTCAGAATCTTTGCCTCAATCGCTGGCATGCTGCTGCTCCACCATGCCGAAATCTGCTCCCCGCTCGTCATCCAGGCCTGCTTTCCGGCACAGTAATGCAGAATTTTCTCGTAGAATGCCAGTTGTTCACCAAAAAGGGTCGTGTTATGCCAGAGCAGCGTGATCACCCCCTGACATTCGGCAACCGTATCGATCAACCGGCGGGTAATCTCCCATGCCGTGCCGGGATCCAGCCGCATGTAGAGATCGGAGAACGAATCGTCCATGATAATCAGGGGGATCTCGAGAATATCAATACTCCTGCCCGTATTCAGGTTATAGGGCTTGAACGGGTGGCACATCCCGTTCCTGAATCCTGCACAATCAGCGTATCCCAGGAACAATCATAGGCAAAACCAGCTTTTTTCATTATTTCCCAGGTATCCGGGACAATAAAGTTCAGAAAGTGGTTCCGGCACCCGGTAACGGAATTGTTGGTAATTCTTTCAAGCTTCTTTTTTTCATCCTTGAGTTTCGTGAGATCACGGTATCCCTGATGACCGCCATGGAGTCCGACCTCCCAGCCCCGGTCCTGGATTGACCCTATTTCCTGGTCACAGATCGTCAACAGGATATTCATAATCCTGGTCGGCAGGATCAAGGGCAAGAAAATAAAATGAGGACCGGGCGTTATACTGCTCCTCCAGGTTCATGATGTCCTCAAAATTTATATAAGGATTTTTTTTGAAAAAACCTGCCGGATCGATGCAGCCGATTCTTTGAACCTGCCATGGGCAGAATGTTTCAGCGAATCAACGCTCTTTTGCAGGGCCGGTGCATACACCCTGTCGATATCATGGGTAAGACATACGGCAAATGGATTACCATCAGGGTAGTGAACGGGATATCCGTTATTCATCAGGAATTCTGAAGCCCTCGGTGCAAAAACCGTGCGGGAGGACTTGCATAATACGGAAAGCGGTTGTATTTATCGCGGATGGATGGCTCATATTCCTCCTTCCGGCAAAAAAGATCCCAGATTTCCGGATCCTTTTGTAAAAGTTCATGCATCCCCATACTGGCAGCCCCGTTCACGGGTTACGATCACGGTCCATGGTGGTTTTCTTCTCAAAAGCAATGGCGAAATCCCGGGTTTTTATCGCAATGCCATCTCCCTGACCGAGGAAGATGATGATAACCGTGAGACATACTCGTTAATCACCCGCGCAATTTTCTCTGCTGCATCTCCCTTCCCAAACACGGAATTATCCGCATGCGTCCGGACATCTGCCATCATCGCAGCAAGAATTTTGCGCTTGTCTGCACCAACAAGAACATTCCATCCCCCGGTCAGTGTCTCAATCCATTCGGTATTTTCGCGCAGGGTGATGCACGGTATCCCAATACATATGCTTCTTTCTGGATTCCGCCGGAATCGGTAAGAATTTTCTTTGCATGTTTCATCAGGTGAAGCATATCGATATAACCAAGGGGTTCAATACACCGGATATTTTCCGGCAAGGAATCCTACAACCCATATTCCAGGAGATATTTTTTCGTGCGGGGATGGACGGGGAAAACAACCGTTTTTCCCGATTCTCTGAATGCTTCAATGATCGCAGTCAGGTGCATCCTGTCATCGGTATTGCCCGGGCGGTGAACCGTTGCCACATAATAATTTCCTTTTTTAAGTCCCAGCGTGGTTAATAATCTGCGATTTTTTCTCGGCAATGTCTGCGTTGTGCCGGAGGGCATCCACCATGACATCCCCCACCATAGAAACGCCCTTTGTTATTCCTTCTTTTGCCAGGTTATCCGTTGCCGTTGTGTAGGGCAGAGAAGAAGATCCGATATATGATCGGTTACTACACGGTTGATCTCTTCTGGCATCGTGCGGTCAAAACTCCGGAGTCCTGCCTCGACATGGGCAACCGGAATATGCAGTTTGGCGGCAGCCAGTGGCACCGGCAAGGGTTGAGTTCGTGTCCCCGTACACCAGGACGAGATCCGGCAGTTCTTTCATCAGCACGGTTTCTACCCGTTCAAGAATTGCAGCGGTCTGTTTTCCGTGGGACCCTGAACCGACATCAAGATGATAGTCAGGTTTTGGTATCTGGAGATCTTCAAAAAAAATATCCGACATCTCCGGGTCATAATGCTGACCCGTATGGACCAGGATCTCCTCGTGCTCTTTCCGGAGCTCGACAGAGACCGGTGCACATTTGATAAACTGTGGCCGGGCACCAACAATGGATACAATTTTCATGATGGTGCGGGTTTATGCTCTTTTTCTGATCATCACGGCCTTATTCATGCAAGGTCTGACAGTAAAAAAACATTGTAGTTAATCGTATTTATAGTACTGAATGCACAAGGGTCTGGTAGAGGGGCTTAGGGGGTTTTCATGAATCACCGTCTGATCCGTATGGATCCGGGATCCCCGCACATTACTCACGCTGATTTCCGGTCACGGAACCACTGTATGGTCTCTTCCAGTCCTTTTTCAAGGGAAAAGGCAGACTTATAGCCCAACGCCTTTTTTACCGCCGTGATATCTGAAACGGAATCGCGGATATCCCCTGATCTCGGTTCCCCGTAGACGGGGGGGAGTTGAATCTCCATGATCCGGGCAAGTTTCCCGGCGAGAGTAGTGAGATCTATCCTTATACCGCTCCCGATATTGAACGTGCCGGTCGTGGTACTCTGCATTGCCAGAAGGTTTGCCTTGACAACATCCCTGACGTACACAAAGTCACGGGTCTGTTTCCCGTCTCCAAAAATCAAAGGAGCCTGGCCATTGAGCAGCCGGGTGATAAATTTTGGAATCACTGCGGCATATTCAGACTGAGGATCCTGGCGTGGACCAAAGACATTGAAGTATCGCAAAGATACGGTCTCTACACCGTACAGGTTAAAAAAAACATTGCAATAGTACTCCCCCGCAAGCTTTGACACTGCGTACGGGGAAAGCGGGACAGGGAGCATATCCTCACGTTTCGGGAGGGTCGGTTCATCCCCGTAGACTGCCGAAGATGATGAAAAGACTACTTTTTTTACCCCGCAGTCCCGGGCAGCGAGAAGCACATTCAGTGTGCCCGTAAGGTTGGTCTCATGGGTAGCAAGAGGATCATCAACTGATTTTGCAACAGAAGCAATCGCTGCCAGGTGGAAAATGCCATCCGCCCCTTTGCACGCTTCCTTCAGCAGAGGGAGATCATTGATACTGCCCCTGTATGCACGTGACACTTCGGAAAATCCTTCCAGGTTCTCCGGTTTCCCGCTTGAAAAATTATCAAGTGACAACAACCGTATGCGATCCCGCCAGCGATTCAACAATATGCGACCCGATAAACCCTGCTCCTCCGGTTACAACGAATTTCATGATACTCCCGGTTCAGAATGCTTTAGTGTACAGATTATCATCAACACGACAGATGTTTTCATTTAAACCTATAAAATCTTACAGAATCGGTTCTGAAGGGAGTTTAAAAAGAAGGATACCAACTCAGGGGATTGCAGGTAGGTTCAAAGCATACTGCTTACTCAAACAATGCGATTTTCGGATACCACTATTCTTTCACCTTCACAATACTCTGCAGCGATATAGTTTCAGGGATGACTTTTTGCCGGTGTTCAGCTGAACCTGAGGGTTAGATACCTTCACCTTCTTGTTATACGATGTGACCCCGGGAGTTATCTGATTTTATAATATACCAATGCGAAGCATTTATGTAATTCATTAATGTATAGTATTGATAGGACTATAATAATACTATATATTATTGCAAAGTGTTAGGTCGTGAAAATCGTGCATCATTCAATACAATCAATTCAACAATCAAGGCGGCCGGGTAACCAGGAATCCGCCAACTCGAGCATTATCGGTGTGCTCCTGCTGATAGGAATCACGATGATTGCGGGATGTTTTGTCCTCTTTATCGTGAACTCACAGCCGTTACCAGAGAAGGTTCCGATGGCGTATCTGGGTATTTCAAAAACCAGTGAGGGAGTTGAGGTTATCAACAAGGCAGGAGACACCCTCACGAGCACGTCCATTACTATTCTTATAGACGGTGTGGACCGGACAAGCGAGTTCCGGTCGACAGGAACGACCACGGGCTGGGGGGCATTGAAAGCCGGTGAGCATATTTCCTATACAAGCGCAATATCACCGGAATCCGTCCAGGTTATTTATGGGAGCGGTTCCGGGCGTTATCTTCTTGCTTCCAACGGACCGGCAATTAACCCATCGCTGTCACCGGCTCCTACACCTGCACCCGGTACGACGAAAATCCCAGGCCAGGATGTCAATGCCCGTATGGTATCGGCAACGATCCCGGCAACCATGAATGCCGGCCAAAGTTATCCGGTATCGGTGACGGTGAAAAACACCGGGAGCATTTCCTGGAATGAAGCGACCATGATCCGCCTTGGAGCAGTCGGGGACAGGGCAGGAGTTGCGTATAAATTCGGGCCTGGCCGCATAGATATTCCGGCTGGAACCAGTGTCTCCCCCGGATCGGAATACACATTCACCTTCTCCATGACCGCGCCTGCCACACCAGGTACCTTTACACCTGTATACCAGATGGTATGGGAAGGAGAGCAGTGGTTCGGTGAACAACTGTCTACCACCGTTACCGTTTCGGGAGGGACGACCGTGAATGCCCAGCTTGTCGCGACGTCAATGCCGGTAACCATGAATTCCGGCCAGAAATACCCGGTCTCGGTGACCATGAAAAATACCGGGAGCATGGCCTGGAATGAAACGATCCCAGATCCGTCTTGGGGCTGTCGGGGACGGGGAGGGAGATGCTGCCAGGTTCGGACCCGTCCGTGTTACGATTCCGGCAGGGACCACGGTCATTGCCCGGATCACCCTATACCTTCACCTTCATCATGACAGCACCTGCCACGCCAGCGACCTGGACGCCGGACTACCGCATGGTATGGGAGGGACAGCAGTGGTTTGGTGAGCAGCTGTCCCAGAAGGTTTCCGTGTCAAGAGGGCAGACGGTGAACGCTCAGCTTGTCGCGACTGCCATCCCGGCATCCATGAATCCCGGTCAACGGTACCCGGTCTCGGTGACCATGAAAAATACCGGGAGCATGACCTGGAATGAAACGACACAGATCCGCCTTGGGGCTGTCGGGGACGGACACGGGGATGCATATAAATTTGGATCGGGCCGGATTACGATCCCGGCAGGTACGAGCGTCCTCCCCGGAGAAGAATATACCTTCACCTTCACCATGACTGCACCTGCCACACAAGGTACGACTACTCCCTGCTACCGGATGGTATGGGAGGGACAGCAGTGGTTTGGTGAACAGGCATCCCAGACCGTGAAGAGCATCGGTCCCGGAATGATACCCCATGCACAATTCTCCGTTAACCCTGCCCAGAACCAGACTCCGCTGATCGTGCAGTTCACTGACACGTCAACAGGCACGGGACCGTTAACCTATTCCTGGGACTTTCATAATGAAGGTTCAGTGCAAAGCACGGAACAATCGCCCACCCATACCTACTACGGCGTTGGATTGTACAGCGTCAAACTGACCGTAACAAACGCGTACGGAAGTGATACGGAAATCAGGACTGATTGTCTTGAGGTACTCCCCCCGGTAACAGCACCAGTACCTGTCTCACAATTCACCGCCAATATCACCCAGGGGCAATCCCCGCTTCCGGTGCAATTCACTGACCTGTCAGTTGCTGAAGGACTGAGCTCCTATCAATGGGACATCAACAATGACGGGGTTACGGATTATACCGTGCAAAACCCGTCCCATACCTACCCGGCAGGGGGAAACTACACCGTAAAACTTACCGTGACCAATGCCAGCGGGAGTGACAGCGAGATAAAGACACAGTATATCCGGGTCTCTTCACCCGTCATCAGCATCCCGCCGACAGCACAATTTGCCGCCAGTCCTCTCAAGGGCCAATCCCCGCTGGTGGTGCAATTCACCGACCAGTCCGTGACAACAGGACCGAGCACCTATCAATGGGACGTCAACAATGACGGGGTTACGGATTATACCGTACAAAACCCGTCCCATACCTACCCGGCACAAGGAAACTATACAGTAAAACTCACCGTGACCAATGCGCTCGGGAGCGACACAAAAATCAGAACAAACTATATTGCGGTATCGTCATCTCCTGTCCTTACCGGTGAATGTTATGGTGCGGAGGCATGCAACCCGACCGGCAACCCGATTGGTGGCGGGGCAGGATACACCCGGATCTTCTCCGGTACAGAAACCAGTGTGAAGTATAGTGTATCCACAAAGGCCGAATTGCTGACTGCACTCAGGAGTGCAAAAGCCGGCGAAACGGTGTTTGTCAGAGGAACTGCTGTCATTGACATGACCGGGACACCGAGTGTCACGATCCCTGCCGGCGTAACGCTGGCCAGTGACCGCGGACGTGCCGGTTCTGCAGGAGGACTCCTGAAACGCACAAAGAATCTCAACGGCGGCTGGGAAGAACCCATGTTTATTGCCGGCGGGGACAATGTCCGGGTCACCGGGTTGCGGCTCCAGGGCGAGATGTATCCCCAGGATTATGGGAACGACGATGTTTATCCCGGTTCAATCAACGAACGCTATTATCTGGTAGGGATCTATGCAGAAAACAGGAAAGGGTTCGAAGTGGATAACTGCGAAATGTACGGGTGGGCATGGTCATGCGTATCGTTACGCCAGAATCCAATGCTCCGATTCCCTTCATCCACCACAATTATATCCACCACAACCAGGCACGCGGTGAAGGGTATGGCGTCAACCTGTATGGCGGAAATGCCCTGATTGAAGCCAACCTGTTCGACTACAACCGCCATGCCATCACCGGCGCCGGCCATGCCGGTGAAAAATATGAAGCCCGGTATAACATCGTTCTTGGGAACGGGGATGCGATCGGCGGGCACCACTTCGATATTCACCAGGATGAGAACGGCGGCGACTTTGCAGGTGAAAAATTCCTGATCCACCACAACACATTCCGGAAAGCTACCGATGGCGGCAGGATGCTGGCCAGTGTTGCTATCCGCCAGCGCCCGACTACCGGCATCTACATAGACCACAACCTGTTTGAAGCTGTCAGCACCGAAACCGAAGATGGCGTCCCGATATGGGAACGGGACAGCACCCAGAACATGTTTGCCACCAACAACAAGTGGATGGGAAAACTCTACCCGGCAAACAGCGGTATTGTCTGGTATATGTAATCCGGTAATCCCGTTTTTTTAAGAGAGTCATTCATGCGATACTTTCACGGTACAGTCGCAAATCCCGTGGAGTTCAAAACACCCTTTTTTTAATATCCCTCTTTTTTTGGCTCTGGAGAATTTCTCCTGGACATCAGTATCAATTCAGCCCCTGGAATTTTTTCATTCTTACGATGACATTTTAAAAAAAGGATAACGAACCAATTCAGCACCTGAAAATTTTGGGAATAGTGCCATGTTAACCACAACCCGTAGAGGAAATGACAAGAAAAAAATTAATCAGCATAGTGTTCCAGAATTCAAAATCGAAAAAACGTTCCTGTTCGGTGACCAAAAACGCGGACGCTCCAGGGGCTTTGCCCCGCCACTATGGTGCCCCGGTTGCGATGGCGTTGTATAACCAGGATCAGGTATAACGTCATCCAGATGAATCGCATGTGCCCCCGACCCCAAAGGGACAGGGCTGGTGCAAGGGGGCGGGAAGCGTTCAATACAACAAGAAATTCGTCGCGGGAATATGACTATACCCAAAATTTTTTATTTTTACAACGATATTTTCGAATTCATTTTGTGACGTAATCTGAAATAACAAAAGTGACACGACGTTTCGTACAGCAATGGTTCGGGTGATGGAACCTGTATACAGGCCTATCGCACTACTTTTTCCTAAATGGCCCCGGTGAACAGGTTTATCCTATTGTCGGGTTCGCTAGAGCGGTGGAGGCGGCATGTGTATAACCAGCAGGTTCAATCATCTAACCCGCAGCGTTTTGTGAATATATAATACGTGCAAACAAGCTACTGCCCATGAGATTATCGAAGCTATTTTCCAAATCCCGGACCATCAGCCTGGTGATCGGGCTCCTCCTGGTTGCGATGGTGATACCGGGTGCAGTATCTGCGGCTTCATCGTCGACATCCGCACAATATATATCGAAAACAATACCTTCTGCCATGAACGCCGGCCAGAAGTATACGGTTTCGATCACCATGAAAAATACCGGCACTATGGCCTGGAATGAAGCGAGTATGATTCGCCTTGGGGCGGTCGGGGACGCAAGCGGGGATGCATATGAATTCGGTCCTGGTCGGATTAAGATCCCGGCTGGTACCAGCGTCCTCCCCGGTGCAGAATATACGTTCACCTTCACCATGACTGCACCAGCCACAGCCGGATACTATACTCCCAAATACCGGATGGTGTGGGAGGGGCAGAAATGGTTTGGATCCCGTGCCTCAAAATCCATTGAAGTAGAAAGAGGGATAGTGAGTACGTCAGGAGTCAATGCCAAGGTTGTGTCAAGCACAATACCTGCATCGATGAATGCCAGCCAGACTACCCGGTCTCGGTGACCATGAAAAATACCGGGAGTGTGGCCTGGAATCAAGCGGGCATGATTCGCCTTGGGGCGGTAGGGGACGGAAGCGGGGATGCATATAAATTCGGTCCTGTCCGGATAGATATCCCGGCCGGAACCAGTGTCTCACCCGGTTCACAGTATACGTTCACGTTCACGATGACTGCACCTGCCGCACAACGTTCCTATTCCCCCCAATACGGGATGGTATGGGAGGGGCACCAGTGGTTCGGGTCCCAGAAATCGCAAAGCGTCCGGGTCGTGAGTACATCCGGCATTTCAAGTGGAGTGCCTGCTGCACAATTCACCACCAGTACCCGGCAGGGACCATAACCATTGCGTGTGCGGTTTACCGACCAGTCAGTGACAACGGGAACCAGCTCGTATCAATGGGATATCGACAATGATGGTAAAACAGATTACACCACAAAAAACCCGTCCCATACGTACCCGGCAGCAGGAAACTACACGGTAAAACTCACGGTAACCAATGCTGCAGGCAGTGATACTGAAATCAAAACAAATTATATTACCGTAACATCTTCTGCCATTACACCTGTACCGACCGTCAAACCGACACCAGCGCCAACAGGACTGCCGACAGCACAATTCACTGCCAGCAGCATGCAGGGACAATACCCACTTACAGTTCGGTTTACCGACCAGTCAGTAACAACGGGAACAAGCTCGTATAAATGGGACATCAACAATGACGGGGTTACGGATTATACTGCGCAAAACCCGTCCCATACCTACCAGACCCCGGGAACCTACCAGTCAAACTCACGGTAACCAATGCTGCAGGGAGTGACACAGAAATCAAAACAAACTATATCACCGTATCGTTGTCTCCCATTCTTACCGGTGACTGTTATGGTGCAGAAGCCTGCAACCCGACGGGCAATCCTATTGGTGGCGGGGCCGGATACACCAGGATCATCTCCGGAACAGAGGCCAGCGTGAAGTATGTTGTATCCACAAAGGCTGAGTTGCTGACGGCACTCAGGAGTGCGAAAGCCGGTGAAATGGTGTTTGTCAAAGGTAATGCTGTCATTGACATGACCGGAACGCCGAGTGTCACGATCCCTGCCGGTGTAACGCTGGCCAGTGACCGCGGACGTGCCGGTTCTGCAGGAGCACTTCTCAAACGCACCAGGAATCTGGATGGCGGCTGGGAAGAACCCATGTTTGTGGCCGGGTGGGGACTTTGTCCGTGTCACCGGATTGCGACTTCAGGGGGAGATGTACCCCCAGGATTACGGCAACAGTGACGGTGAAACCTGACGAGAGTGATTACCTGGTAGGTATCTATGCAGAAAACAGGAAAGGGTTCGAAGTCGACAACTGCGAGATGTACGGGTGGGCATGGTCATGCGTATCCTTACGCCAGAATTCAATTGCTCCGATTCCCTACATCCACCACAATTATATCCACCACAACCAGGCCCGCGGTGAAGGGTATGGCGTCAACCTGTATGGCGGAAATGCCCTGATCGAAGCCAACATCTTTGACTACAACCGCCATGCCATCACCGGTGCCGGTCATGCCGGTGAAAAATACGAAGCCCGGTATAACATCGTTCTTGGAAACGGCGATGCGATCGGCGGGCACCATTTCGATATTCACCAGGACGAGGATGGCGGCGACTTTGCAGGGGATAAATTCCTGATCCACCACAACACGTTCAAGGATGGTATCGGGATCAACGGGGGGAAGCTGGCAAGTATTGCCATCCGGCAGCGACCGACCACCGGTATCTATCATTGACCACAACCTGTTTGAGGCAGTCAGCACTGAAACCGAAGGCGGAGTCCCGATCTGGGAACGGGACAGCGACGAGAACATGTTTGCAACCAACAACAAATGGATGGGAAAACTCTACCCGACAAACAGCGGCATTGTCTGGTATATGTAATCCGGTAATTCTCTCC
>CAVPWT010000008.1:0-359737 GCA_963709545.1 uncultured Methanomicrobiales archaeon
GTCGAGCATGATGTTCTCTGAACCGACGATGTTACCGCCGTCTGCAGTTGCAATGAAGGTAACTGCGGTGTCAGCCTTTACGTTGGACTGGGAAATAACCTTGTTGCGGGTGTCGATTGCCATTGTCTTTATAAAGGTGGTTGACCCTGCCTGTGCTACGGTGCTTGCATCGTAAGCGGTGGTGTATGAACTTCCTGGTCTGAGAGTGGCGGGGCGTTAATTGCCGCGCTTGTCGAGAGTCCATGCAAGCCCTGCATTGTCCATTACGAGTCCGTCTGCAATGATTGCAGTTGAAGTTGTGATTGTCTGTGCTCAGGGGTCTGTGGAACGACCTGATCGGCCATTACAACACCAGTGAGTGCACTCAGCATTGCGAGTGCAATGACGATAACGCCTGTTGTCTTCATTTAATTTCCTCCAAAATTTTATGCTGATACGAATAGCAATAATTTGAGTTTTCAGTATCTCGATATAATAACCTTTCTCTCTGAATCACTAAATCAAGGGGATGATAAGAGGAACCGGTTGTTTAACTGTTTATTATATACATATTCGGTACCATCAAAAAAACCAGATTTTCCTCATAATGACTCCACATAAATCATCTCTTATATATATTTCACTACTATTGAGGTATAGCAGATAAACGTCCCATACCCGCGCAATCTTCTATTCACTTATTTTACGTATGAAAATCTCTCCGTACTCCAGGGATTTTAAACTGTTCAGGATATCGGGTGACACTATCTTAAAAGGTGGGATTTGAGTGCACGAGTTCCCAATACAACATAATGCATCGGAAAAAAAAATCATCCGCTCAATTTAATGGAGAGCCAATTAAATAATACTTTAAAAAAATTATTTTGGGATGATGAGATGGGATTTGTAAAGACTGATAAAAAAATATTGTTCATCGTAATCGTTGTTCTCTTTATTCTCTCTATATTCACGTTGTTTCTTCGGATCCTGCCCCTTCTGAAAATGGGATCAACCGATATCATCAACATCGTTGGAATAGACGACTCGCTCTATAACCTCCGCCAGATTGAAGTGATGCTCGCCAATTATCCTGCTTACAACTGGTTCGATGCGATGACTATGTACCCCACTGGACAGTCCGTACCCTGGGGTCCAATGTTCACCTGGCTTGGGGCAACCCTGGCCTTCTTCGCAGGAGCGTCGACAAGGACTGGATAGTCCAGGTTGTATTATGGCTCCCACCACTCCTTGCAACACTGATGGTCCCGGTAATGTATATTCTGGTCAGGAAGTCGTGGAACTGGAAAGCAGGGCTTTTTGCGGCGGCACTAATATCTATTGTAGGTGGCCGATTCTTTTTCCAATCGCTTGCCGGAAATCTCGATCATCATATTGCCGAGGTATTTTTCAGCACGATCTTCTGTGGGGTCTATATCTATGCATTCGTATATTTGCGTGAGCACCCGGTGGATTTCAAGGCAAAAGATACCTGGAAGATGCCAGTCGTTTTTTCTGCGGCGTCAGGTTTGGCCTACGTCCTCGGCTTCCTTACGATGTCCACGATGATCATTTTTGCATTCATTGTTACTCTTTCCACCGTTGTCCTCTTCATCATTGACTTTTACCATGGGAGGAGTAGCGAATATCTCCTGGTACTCAACGGAGTGACCTTTGGCATCGTGTTTTTCCTCTCTCTCCTTTTAGGGGTCATATCAGGAGGGATTAGCGAAGGTTTCGGACTTTATTTCTATACGTTGGCACATCCCATTTCCAGTCTTTTCCTGATTCTGGGACAGGAATACTCTATGTGCTCTCCGGCTATCTGAAAGGGAAAAATTTTCTTTTCTTCCCTGCTTCCATTATAGGCCTCGGAATCATTGCGTTTCTCGGATTATTCATTCTGTTCCCTGATATATACGGAGCATTTAATAACGGCTTCAATGTTTTCTTCGGTTTGAACCCCTACGCTGCCACCGTTCTGGAAGCACGCCCCCTGACCATCGCGGAGGCATGGCAGAGCTTCAATTATGGCATCCTCCTGATAATTGTGGGCGCATTTGTCCTCCTGTATAAGAGCTGGAAGGAATACCGGGCAGGTACATCTTTATGCTGGTCCCTGTTCATCATTATCGCCACCATCAGGCAGGTCCGGATCAATACTACCTTGCTGTGAACATCGCAATGCTTGGGGCAATAAGCCTGGACTTCTTCCTTAACCGTGCCTGGCTGGATATCCAGATAATGGGAAAAAGAGCCACGGTCAAAGAACGGAGGAGAATTCAAAGATGAGCCGAAACAAGGATACCATACCGCAAGATTTTTATCGCCGGATTTATCTGTGTATTAGCCCTCATGTTTACCGTGACATCGTTCCAGACTGATTACCTAGTAGCATCTTCGGGTGTTATCGGGATAAACCCGGACTGGCGCGAATCGCTTGAATGGATGAATATCCACACGCCCGAAACCGGTGTCGGTTACAATACCATCTATGACAAGGACAACTTTATCTATCCCAACCAATCCTACGGGGTGATGTCATGGTGGGACTACGGGCATATGATCACCTATATCGCCAAACGAATTCCGAATGCCAACCCTTTCCAGTCCGGGGTGGCAGTACCGATGGACAGTCGCCTTTTTTATGGCAACATCGGAGAATACGGCAAACGATATCATGAAAAAAGTCGGTACATGTCATATTATCACCGATATCGATATTGACACCGAGAAATTCTGGACGATGGCAACATGGTTTAATACGAGTACCGGTGTCGAGCCTTATCAGCGACTCTATCTTACAGCAAGTCCTGGTAACCCGAACCGGTATGATGTAGTCATCCTTTACAATATACCATATTTCCAGACGATGGTGTCAAAGGTTCATAATTTCGATGGTTCTATGGCGGAACCGACCTCGGCATATTACGTTGAATATTCCGAACCCGGGAGTTCAGGAAGGCCGGTACCCCCTACTTAAAAACGCTGAAAATATGGACTTGGCAACGGCAAAAGCAAAAACAGACCGATTTAACAGCAATGCCCCTGCAGGTCAGCATGCCACAACCCTCAGTGATACAATATTTCTGCCGTTATCATCAATTCCTGCGCTTCAACATTACCGGCTTGTACACGAGTCACCACAAAATGTCCTGAGTGGTAATCTACCGGACATAAAATATGTGAAGGTCTTCGAATTTGTTCCCGGGGCAAAAATTAAGGGTGAAGGCATCATTGAAATTCCACTCGTATCCAATGCAGGAAGGACTTTTGTCTACCGGCAGGCCAGTATAAATGGGGAATTTATTGTGCCATATTCCACAACGGGAAACCCATATGATGTAAAGGCGACCGGAAAATATCGGATCGCAGGGACGAGCAGTGAATTTGATGTGAGTGAGGATGCAGTGAGGATGGGGGGGCATATAAACTAAAAATAAATCCCCCTGTGACTGGCGATAGAAGATCCGTTGCCCGATATGGAATTCACCTTCTGACGTGTAGTAGCATGGCCAAGAAGTATGATCAGATGGATAGTAACAGGAACTATAAAACGTCTTATGAGGGGCATCAATGAATTACGGATAGAAGCACCTCAATTTGCGTGCTATTCGGTCTGATCCATGAACTTCCTCTACATAGCTTCGACCTAGTTTCCCTAACTCTTCTCGGAGTATCCGGGTCCTCTATTAGCAATCTCAGGTTTTTCAAGAGATTATCGGCGGTTGTATTCAGCATGGGTTGAATGGGCATATATCCTTGTAAATCTTCCCTCAAATATACGCAAACGGGTTTGCCAAGAGCCATGCACTCCTGTGCCAGCATACCATACCACCCGATGAGTAATTGATCGACGACAATATCTGCTTCTTTATAAGATTCCAAGGCATCTTTGTGATTTGTGTTCTCTATTAAAATCGACCCAACATTGTAGCCTTCATTTTTTAATTTTTTTATGGCCCTTAAAACATGCGCTGTCCCTTTCAGGTGTCTCCTGCTGGGGGCATGAAGTATTTTGATAGAATCCGCGTTATCTGACTGTTGCTTTCTTATACCTACATACGGGTACATTTCAAGTTCAAGGGGATTTGGTACCCATATCGCATCCCTGGACCACTCTAAAAGATCTGGAGTTGAGACGAAGATTCGCTGAGCAAGACGGGAACATAGCCAATGCTCTCCCTTATACCTGATATCTGTACCATGATGGTGCATGACGACCTTTTTATTGAGCAGCCTCCAAAAAGGAAAATCGAGACAAAAAGGCATCCCTGATGAGTAGTGAAAATGAAGCAGGTCATATTCCCTGGCTATTTGGAGAAGCAGGGGCATTTTTCGTAACAAATTTATCGGGTTTGAAAGATAAATTGAGCGCCTGGATGAATAATCCAGCGTTATTAGATAATGATAATCAGTCCGGTATCCGAAATCGTTGAACTCAAAAGACAGGACATCGCTTCTTAAGCCCAATCGTCTCTGGGCAGTGGAAAGCCCCTGGGGCACTCCGGCGATAGTGCCGATATGCAATACCTGAGTCCATGGGAATCACTTGAGGGGGTTAATCGCTGATATATTCAACATTCCGTTCGATTCTTCCCATCAACTAAACAGTATATCACTCCTCACATAAGCCGAATATAACTCCGAATCCGGATATGGGATCCATGATGATTTCCGTATCCGGGGATCATCGGGAAAGGGAGG
This sequence comes from uncultured Methanomicrobiales archaeon, assembly GCA_963709545.1. Classification (GTDB taxonomy): domain Archaea; phylum Halobacteriota; class Methanomicrobia; order Methanomicrobiales; family Methanospirillaceae; genus CAIKOD01. Next base: position 4,684 of record CAVPWT010000008.1, read on the forward strand.
TGATCACAAGCGGAACGTGGGAGCAAGGTTGTAATATACTTGATCGACGGCTGGATCATCATTATATCCCTCCCCGGACGGGTCCGGTGATTACAGGTAAGACTCATCAGCAACAGGGGATTTCTGTCAATTTGCAGACCCCTCATTGGTTCCAACCCCTCCTGTTCTGTCTATCGGAAATTCTGTCCAAAATACTTATTTGTCTGCTGGTCTTCGCGATTGCACTCCTGATCATGGGCCTCGGGAACAGGCGGACTCAACTGATCCCTTTCGATGGCCGGTCCCCGTAAAAAAAATGAGACCTGAATGTCCACCCCGCGGGTTCAGATACCGGCCATTTTTTTTAATCAGGGGGCGATTCCCGGAGTACCGCCCGGCCTTTTCCTGTAATCGTCAGGAGAATTTCTGATCGGGTGAGACCTTCGAAAAGGTATCTCCTCAAAACCAGCTGGCGGACTTTTGAGCGGACCGCATACTCCCCCTGTTCCGGAAGGAGCCGGGCAACAATAGTACGTATGGTGCAGTCCGGTTCATCTGATACGACCTGCAGGACCTGGATATACGTGTTATCGGGCACGAATTCCCGCCGACCGAACAATTTCCTCATAGGTGACCTCTCATACATTGGTAATCATTAATTTTTCAGCAACAACTTCACATAACCCGTGAACAGGTACCTTCTGGCCCGGATAAAAAAATCCCGGCCTGTTCTGGGCACAACGTCCTTTTTATTGCGTTATAAGCAAGGCACGCCCTTCTTTTATTGTAATCCGGTACGTGCAGCCCTGAAACCTGGATTTCTCAAGCATTACCGTGAAAGGTAAATGGGGCATATTTTTTGCCCGTTCGAGGAATTTTGCAACGACAACTCCGTCAACCCGGAGATTAGACTTCCGGATGATTACTCCGACATGACCTGTCAGCACCGTACCCTTTTTTAGAGAAGAAAGGAGCGATTCGCTAATTTCCCATTGTACTCTTCGAATTTCACTCTTTTCCATACGGTATATAGGGGGCTCATGGTAGTCATAGCTATGCTACAAAAGGGCCGCTATGACCGGGGAATTTTAAAAACTGCATGCTAAGGAGGAAATAAGTATGCACCCGTCACCAGCCGGATCTATCCGGACCCTGTCCGGCCGGTACGTATAATCCGGACTAAACGCCCCGGAGAGCATTGGTTATTAATCCTTATTTCCCCTATCTGCCTGTAATGAACCTGGTCAGGCTCGGGATTATTGGCGGTCTTCTCTTTACGTTTAGTGTTACCATTGCCGTATACCCCGCCATGCCAGACCAGGTTGCATCCCACTGGAACGCCGCTGGCGAGTTAGATGGCACGATGTCGAAGTTCCAGGGCCTCTTCCTGATCCCTTTTATTATGGCAGGACTTGTTGCGTTATTAACGGTACTCCCCCGGGTTGACCCGTTGAAAAAGAATTACGATACATTCAGGGGATATTATGATGGTTTTATCCTGGTATTTGTCATATACCTGCTCGTTGTCCAGGTACAGCTGCTGTTATGGAGTCTCGGGGTAGAAATCAGCCCAAATCTTACATTTCCCATACTATCCGGCCTGCTGTTCATTTATCTCGGGTTCCTCATCGGGCACGCGGAACAGAACTGGTTTGTCGGGATCAGGACCCCATGGACTCTCAGCAGTGAATCCGTCTGGAAAAAGACTCACCTGCTTGGTGGGAAACTGTTCAAAATTGCAGGAATGATCTGTTTCCTGGGATTATTGTTCCAGGATTATGCGGTATGGATCATCATAGTCCCCATTCTACTGGTATCCTGTTATACCGTCATCTACTCATACAGGGAGTACCAGAAAGAATTGCAGTTCGTCTCCTGATCTTGCGAAAGAAGGATGTATTATCTCTTTTCGGTATCAAGCGCCTCGATGCGGTTCATGACGGGTCATAATGTCTGGAATTCAGATACAAGGATTTTGGCCAGGTGGGTAACGCAGCACTATTAATTAGCAAACGTTATCGTGCATGGGACTAACATCATTAAATCCACAGCATACACCCGTTTCTGGTTATAAACCGGAAGATAAGAGCCCGTGAATTACTGATATGTCGACGAATACCCCCAAACGCCCCCGAAGCAGATCGTTCTTTGTCTATCTCCTCATAGCGATGGTGCTGGTCACGGTAATTGTCGTGGGACTGATGAGCCTGAATAATTTTTTTACGGTTCAGAGCCTGATCGATGAGAATGCTGAGCACATCCGGAGCCAGACTGAACAGAATATCATAACCACCATACGCCTGGTCGATGCGAGTTTTACCCTTTTTGATAACTCGCTGAACACAGAGATGCACCAGGGGCTTGACCTTGTAATGCAGGAATACGTTCGTGCCGGTAATGATCCCGCAAACATGGACCTGGCTGCAGTCAGAAACGAGCTGGGAGACCAGTTTGATATCTATATCATCAACGAGACAGGGGTTATCGTGTATACCACGTACGGACCGGAACTCGGAACAGACTTTAAAAAAATCCCCTATTTCTATGAGTACCTGACCAGGATCCGGAATTCAGAAGGATTTTTCCCGGACCGGATTGTGAAGGAAAATACAGGTACCGGGGCCCTCCGCAAATATGCCTATATGCCTACCCCGGATCACCGTTATGTCCTTGAAATTGGGTTAAGCGGGAGTGCGTTCAATGCAGAACGGGCAGCATTAGATTACCAGAGAATTATCAATGCTATTGCAGCAAACAACCCCACCATTGAAAACGTCCGTATTTTCGATATAACAGGACAACTCGTTGAAAATGCCACCTATGTCCCGGACGATGGTACGAAGGAGGTGCTGGTTACCATAATCACCAACCGTTCAGGTAGAATGGTACAACAACCCGCAACCGGGAAATCTGTGACCTATCTCTTTATTGATCTGAAAAATAAGGAAATCGGGTCTGATATGAGCCGGATAGTGGAGATCACCTATAATCCCTCCCTGGTGGGGAATTCCGTATCCAGCCAGTTTCCCCGGGTTGTCCTGATCGCATTATTAGGACTGATCGTTGGCTGTGGTTCAGCATTGTTGCTCTCCCGTGCCCTGTCACAACCTATCGCCGGAATAGTTTCTGATGCGGACCGGATTGCCAGAGGAGATCTTGATCGCAGGATTGCAACGAATGATATTACCGAGTTCCAGGTGCTCGAACAGAGTATCAACCAAATGGTGACATCGCTGCGGGAAGCGCTCGATAAGATCCGTGAGAGCGAAGCGGAACTGCGGGAAAGTGAACGGAAATTCCGTGATCTCTATCTTTCTGCCCGGATCGCCCTTTTTGAACTAAATCTTACAACGAATTTGCTTGTTTCAGGCAACAAGCGATTATGTGAAATGTTCGGTGTACCATCACTGGATGAGATGATCGGCACAAGTATTTTTCAGGACTCAATGGATCGCACGGGTTTTGAGACGGCAATGGCAACCCTATCCCGCGATGGATTTTTCAACGGACTTGAAATGCAGTTCAGGAGCCCTGCAACCGGGATAGTGTTCTGGGGCGAGGTATCAGCCCGGGTAAAAAATGGCGGGCATATTGCCGAAGGATCGATCGTTGATATCACTACCAGAAAGGAAGCAGAGGAAGGGCTCCGCACCCTGTACCATGAACTGGAAATGAGGATCGCGGAACGGACCGCAGAGCTTAAAACCGCACAGGAGGCGTATCGCCAGGCAAATACCAAGTTAAATCTCTTAAACTCGGTAACCCGGCATGATGTCCTGAACCAGCTCACGGGTACTGAAAGGGTACCTGTCGCTCCTTGAAATGCAGGCAACGGTCTCTGACCCACAAGTCCTGGAATTCATCATGCGGGCTGAGCAGGCAGCAAAAAATATTGAGGGCCAGATCCTGTTTACAAAAATGTACCAGGATATCGGTGTGCATACACCGACGTGGCAGAATGTTGAGGGGTTGATAAAGAAGGCAAAAACGGGCCTCCTGCCGGCATCCATCTCACTTACCGTTAACCTTGGAGACCTCGAGATCTATGCAGATCCCCTCCTGGAAAAGACCTTTTACATGCTGCTGGAGAACTCCATGCGGCACGGGATGCAGGTTTCGGAACTCCGGTTCTCCTATCATATCACCGGGGATGAGACCTTACACCTGATTTACGAGGATGATGGTGTTGGTATCAGTTTTGATGATAAAGGACATATTTTCGAGCGCGGCTACGGGAAACACACAGGATTTGGGTTATTCCTGGCAAAGGAGATCCTTTCAATCACCGGGCTTATGATCGCAGAGACCGGCGAACCGGGCAAAGGAGCCCGGTTCGAGATTTCAGTACCCGAAAGAAGGGTACCGGTTCGGACCGTGATATGCCGGTGAAGGTGATGCAGCCAGGATACACGGGATTAATGGTGTGAGGTAACGAAACCCCCCTGGCTCCTTTCATTGCCCCGACGGGGGCCTGCTGCTCTTTTGCAACCCGGTACCAACCCATCAGGAACTGGAAAAACCGGGCCTTGTTTTCCCCGCTGTTATGTGCTCTGCTGAGTTGCCGGGTCTTCGTCACCTGACTGGTAATCAGGATGTGTCTCCTGGTGTGCAAGGACTGCAAGGACCAGGATAATGATGCCGACCGCAAACGCAAACAAAAATGCCAGGTCAAAACCTGCCGTGAGCACTTCTGTCCTGATGTACGCCGGTGCTACCTCAGTAATCCTGTTGTGGCTGGCAATTGCGTTAATACCCTGGATAAATACGATATTGAAGATGGCAATCCCGATTGTCATGGGAGCAAACCGCTCAAGACTGGTAAGGCTTGAGACCATGCCCTGGTACTTTTTTCCGACTGAGTTCATGATCATGTTGGATGCCGGTGTCAGCATCAGGCCAAGCCCGAACCCGATCAGTACCAGGCACAGGACTACAAACCCGGTGGTCGTATCCGGGCGGATACGTGTCATCAGGAAATACCCGGCAACAATTGAAATCCCGGCAGCGATGCTGAGCAGTCTGCCGCCTGCCCGGTTATAGAGCATACCTGCAAGGATTCCGCCGACCATCATGGCAACCGAGAGTGACGTCAGTATCAGCCCGGCAACCGAGGGGGTGAACCCCTGTACGTACTGGAGATAGAAGGGGAGCAGGTAACTGATACCGGCAAAGCTGAAGAACAGCAGGACCATCGTGGTGTTGGTAAGGAGGAAATTTCTCCGTTTAAACAGGCGAAGTTCGAGCAGCGGGTCAGCAGCCCTGAGTTCGCACCAGACAAAGCCGCCCAGCGTGATAAGCGCCAGTACAAAGCTGCCGAGGATGACCGGGTCGGACCATCCGAGTGTCTGCCCTTCTGATAACGCAAAGAGCAGGGAGGCCAGGCCCGTGAATATCAGGACTGCGCCCGCCCGGTCGAACCCGCCTGCCAGTTCCCGGCCCTTCACTGCCGGGATCACCTTTGCACCAAGGATAATCGCACAAATTCCGACCGGGACATTAATGAAGAAGATCCAGTTCCAGGAGAGGAACTGCGTGAGTACCCCGCCGATAGTCGGCCCGATTGCCGTCCCGAGGGCGGCGAATGTAAGCACGATCCCCATGGCTTTTCCTTTCTGCTTCATTGGAATATACGCCGTGACCATCGCAGGGCCGATTGCGGTGATCATGGCACCCCCGACCGCCTGGAATGCCCGTGAACCGATAAGGACGGGAAATGAATGGATTAATTCCGGGAGAAAGCCACAGCAGAAAGATCCGATGGTGAAAATTAAGAAACCTGACAGGAACACTTTTTTAAATCCAATCACATCAGAGATTTTGCCGAAGATCAGGACACATCCTGCCATAACCAGCAGGTAAATGGTAGATACCCAGCTCACCGTGCTTGTGGTGACGCTGAATACTTCAGATATGGTAGGGAGTGCGATATTGACAATAGTTCCATCAAGCGCCGACATAAATGTGGCGAGCGATATTGAAATGATGAGGAGCGTGTAACTTTTCTGGGAAGATCCCGCCCTGTCTGCTTCCATACCTCCTCGTTAGGCGTTCAGGCCATAAGATGGTTGCCGTATTGTTTTTACGGCCACAGGGGTATTCCAAGGATAGTTGTACATAGTCCGTCCCTCAGGTAACAATGATGGGGCCATGGTACCGGGGTTTCACATTTTTTTGCCTGGTTGAAAAAACGTATGAATGGGGCGTTCTCACCCGGACGATTGAAGAAGCCTGGGCTCAAAATCTCCTTTCATTGGGAACTGATCAAGCATTTATTATTGAACGTGCGGCTTTGTTGAAATACATTCAATCTGTCCTGCTGATTTGGCATCCAAACATTTTGTCATGCTCCCGGGGCTCATGGCCCGCCGCTTTGGAGGCCCGGTTGGGATAGCGAATGAGTTCTCATTCTCTGATTTTTTCTTTGAATAACCCAACTGGACCCTGCATATGGATATCGTAGCGGGGGTGGGGCAGGGAGGGGATGAAACCCCCTCCTGTCAATGTATTCCTCGTTTTTTTTAAATATGCAGGATTGTTACAAAGCCCGTATTTTTCAGAACCCATGCTCCCGGGCGGGAACATCCAATCATATCGCAAATCCAGGAATATCCGGGGTTACGTCTTCAGTATTCCCCTCTTTTGCGCCATTTTTTTGATTTTTACATTAAGGTTGGGACTATTCTCCATTTTGTGCCAGTCAGTGTTACTCATCCCCATAAAAAAACCGCATGGGCATTTAATCCATGCCTCATAGGTATCAGGGAATTCTGCACGGAGGGTTGATTTACCACACTGGGGGCAGGTCAGTTTGACATGGCTCATCGAAGAGGTAAAATCCCTGTCCATGTCGTGTTCCCTGACCGGAGGGTCCCCGGAAAGGGGCTTGCTGTAATCGGTTTTCCCACCGCCTGAAACCTTCTGTGCTTTGACTCCCGGGTCTTTGGACATGTTTTGTGCGGTGTCCTTCGCGTCAGCATATAAGGCCTTATCGGCCTTAATTTTTGAGTTTTCAGTCATTTTGTTTCCAATTCCTGGTCAATGGTATAATTTCTTACGGAGTCTGTCATTGAGAGATGAATTGTACCGTTATCAAAGATAACCCCCATTTGTGTCTGGAAGTATATCACTCTAACCGTATCCGTTCGTCCCCTGTTGAATAGGGTCTCTGGACCAATCCCGGGATGCCCCTCATAATCCGCCCGATGGGCAGCACAAGCAGGGGGGGTAGTTATGCCCGTATCATTTACTGGCACGGTGGGATCCCCTCTCCTGATAACCTTCATTTCTGTTCCTATTTTCAACCAGTACCATATCCGGCAGCTGGTGAAATTACGGTTATGATTGATTAACGGGTGTATATCTGCTCTCCCTGGCATTCTTCACCTTTATTACGTGAGGGGTTTATTCTATCGTATGAAAATTCTTACTGCGTGTATAGTTATCTGTGTATTTTTTCTCATCCTGATGACCGGGTGTACAAGCCCGCCCGCTTTGAAACCGGTTGCCCCGGTAACCGCCGAAGTACCTGCAACAAATACCCCTGCTCCTTCCCCCCCGATCATTGATCCACTCCTGGCCGGGACCTGGTACCTCAAAATGATGACAGGGCAGGGTGGTACAGCACCAGTTGAGATGACGGGCCCGCAAATTACAGCAGTGTTCACCAATCAGTCCAACATCATCGGGTCCTCGGGCTGCAATAATTATAATGGACACTATACCCTGACCGGTAAGGCCCTCCCCCAGGGGAACGGTATCATGGTGGGCCCTCTCGCATCCAGCACAATGTATTGCCCAAACGCCACGAATAACGAAACAGTATACTTCAGGATCCTGCAGGCTGCAACAACCTACACCGTGGATGTACACCAGGAATTGACAATAACGGATAATTCAGGGGAGACCCTGGTATACCAGCGGGCCCCGTACAGTCCTGCGTTCGTGCGCAAGGGCATGTGATCTTTTTATTTTTCGAACCTGTCCTTGTTCGCCCGCGGACACGTTCATTGTATGGATGAACGGATTTGGGGCCTTCCTTTCAAAGAGAACGCCTCGCGGGCTGGTATACGCAAGGCCCGGGGCCCGGGTCGTTCCGTACAGGGTCGCATCATCCCGGTCACCGTGTCGGAACAGAACCGGTGGGCCGGGGATGTGGGCATCACTGCCACGTTATCTCAAGGGGTTTCCGGCGGGGGATCCCGTAGGTCTTGTAGTGCGGGTGGCCGAACATCATCGCGTAGGCGGTTTTCCGTCCGGCGGGAATACCGAGTTCCTTCGACAGGGGCTCGTACGACAGAGCGGCCATCGCGACAAACCCCGCCCAGCAGGTCCCGATACCGAATGCAGGTGCAGCGACGTCGAAATGCGTGAGAGCGATTATCGCATCCACGGATGCAATCGGGTTGCCGTCCGGGATATGGGCGAAGAGCAGGTGCGGTGCATCCCTGCAGATAATATCCTGTCCTGCTGCCCATGCACCGACCAGCATCGGTATGTAACCGCTCAACGGATGGTTCGTATTCTGCAGGGTTTTCATCCACTCGATGGTCAGCCCGGCAATCTTCCTTACCCTCTTTGGATCATGGACTACCAGCCACTGCACCGGCTGCCCGTTGCTTCCCGAAGCGGCGTAACGGGCGATATCGAGGACTTCGAGGATCTTCTCCCTTGGTACCGGATCGTTCGTAAATTTCCTCACCGAACGACGTTTCCTGAGGTAGAATGCCATGTTTTCGGGAGAGATTGTGCCGGCACCGGCTGGCAGGGGTACTTTCTCGTCCGGGCGGACGTTCAGGAGGAGTGCTTCTGACGGGCAGGAGACCTCACAATGGCCGCACTGGATGCACATGCCGGCCACTGCACCGGGTACCACCGGCAGGGTGTTCTCACTTGCGGGGGTAACAATCGCCATCGGGCAGACATCAGAGCAGATCCCGCACCGTGTGCAGAGATCCTGGTCAACAAGAATCGTGGTCATCTTTCACTGGTCCTTATTCATACTGGTTGTCCCGGCGCTATGTTATTCATAGCTCTTGAAGTTGGGGCGGCTCCCGTACCGTATCTTCATACCCGGGAAGATCATTATAATAACAGGTTACAACTATAGATGATCTTATCAGTATACATCATTGTAATGCATCAGGGGATCTGGATGCATACGCGAATGGTTGATCCAACAGGTTCTATCATGTAAACGGAGCGTTTGGCGGATTGCTTACCTTAATATCAACTCGATATCCAGTCTAGAATGTTACAGGCTGACATGCCAGACATGGTAACTGAACGGTGGTCTAACATGAAAAAAATGCTGCAACATTTGTTATTGCTGGCCTCCTCAGTCGTATTCGGGCCACCTGCAGTAACAGCGGCAGACCATGTCCGGGATACAACCGGCCACCGGGTGAACGATTATTTCGACTGGAACTATAGTTCCCTGGAATCTGCCAACACCCGGAGCGGCTACCCGCACGCAATGATTGCTACGAGCCAGCCAAATCCGATAGGGAACACCCTGGTGGTTATGAGTGCGTGCGAAACCCGGACCCTTGCCTGGAACCCGGGACTCAACCGGTATTATTGTGCAGAATGGTGGATAGAGGCTTCGACAATCCGGGATGACCCCGGCTCTGTTACCATTCAGATGGAGTATAGCAGGACCATGACCCGGATGCAGGGCCGGGGGACCCGGGAGGGATTCCCCCTGTGTCAGGTGAATATCCGGGTAACGGGTAGTGATACCCACCGGTCCGATGCCATATCAGGATACAGCAGGAGCGTGGGAACAGTGCTGACCTCCTACAGATACTCAACAGGAAGTGAAAGAACTGATTGCCAGGAATTGCAATTGCGCCACTATGCGCATCACTTCCCGGCTGCATCTGTCCCCCCTGCCGGTCCGGATAATGAAGGGCTTGTAGAAAACGAGTCGTACTTGATTTCGAGAATAACGGAGGAATTGGTTTTCAGGAGATCGTAAGGAAATAGAAACATCAGAATGCGGGATAAGCGGAACTATTAAAAAACGGCGGTATAGCCCGGGTTATCAATAACCGGTCACTGGGTGATACTGGTGGTAACGGGGACCTGCAAGATCCGGGAAAGAAAGCAGTAGCGTAGGCTGCCGAAACAAGGTCAGCTGTCCGCGAAGGATTGCAACCCGGAGCAGCAAGACCCGGGAAAGAAAGGAGTAGCCCGGGCAGTCGAAACAACGTCAGCCTGGCTGCAAAGGATTGCAACCCGGAGCAGCGGGAGCCGGGAAAGAAAGGAGTAGCCCGGGCTGTCGAAACAAGGTCAGCTGGTCTGCGAAGGATTGCAACCCGGGGTAGCAAGACCCGGGAAAGAAAGGAGTAGCCCGGGCAGTCGAAACAACGTCAGCTGGCTGCAAAGGATTGCAACCCGGAGCAGCAAGACCCGGGAAAGAAAGGAGTAGCCCGGGCAGTCGAAACAACGTAGCCAACGGGAAGGAGGAGTCCGGAAAGAGACGTAACTCCAGCCCTGGCTGTCGATAATCCTCCTCCTGAATTATCAGGGGACTACGGGCGGATAGTTAAAAAAATCAGTAATCGGGGAGGTTGGAAAAACGAAACAAATGAAAGGCGGGTATATGGGAGGAGTCCATGGCATCATCCTGGCATCGGGCCGGGGGGTGCAGGAAGCCTCAGCAGGTACTACCTGCCTGGCGTACCGGATGACGGACACCGCCGGTGCAGACGTACCGGGGATAATACAGTGCGAGGGCGGAATTTCCAGCCTTTGTATCACTATTCAGGACATTTTGGTAAAACGAGCGTGATAACCATGAAAAAAATCTTTGTAACTGCCCTGGTCTTCCTGTTGCTATTCGTTTGGATATCAGCAACAGGTGTAATGGCAACCAATCCGGAAAATGGCCAGGTTCCAGTACTTAAACCGGTGAACCTTGAGTTTTCACCCGGTGACGGGGAAGGTCTGAATGGCCCGCATGCCATGACTTCCCCGGCTACATCTATCCCTTCCGGCAGGTCAACGAGTATTCCTGCCGGGGACGGAGATTACACCTTCGAGTGGGCAGTACCCCCAACGGTAGGAATCAGCCTGCCGTGGGGTATTACCACTGACAGTGCAGGGAACATATACGCATCAAACGATGCCGATTTCAGCATATGGAAGTTCGCTCCCGATGGCTCATTTCTCTCAAAATATGGGTCATACGGGACTGGGGATGGCCAGTTCGCAGAAATTGCAGGTATTGCCGTGAACAGCAGCGGGTACCTGTATGCGGTCGATAAGGACAACAACCGTGTGCAGGTGTTTGGTCCGGACGGGGAGTATATCTTCCAGTGGGGGGCTGCAGGGTACGGTGACGGGCAGTTCGATGCACCAATCGGGATAACCGTGAACAGCAGCGGGTACCTGTATGTTGCAGACACGTCCAATAACCGGATCCAGGTATTTTCCCCCTCAGGACACTACATCCGGCAGTGGGGATCGTGGGGATGGCCCGGCGGGAACGGCCTGTTTGCCTATCCTACCGGGATTTCGACAAATGCCAGCGGTTACCTGTTCGTTGCGGATTACGGGAATAATCTCGTCCAGGTATTTTCCCCGGACGGTGTAGTTATAAGGCAATGGGGTTCTTCCGGGAGCGGTGAAGGCCAGCTTAATTACCCGTTGGACCTTGTAGCTGACAAACGTGGGAATGTGTATGTGGCCGACACCTACAACAACCGCATCCAGAAATTTACCGAGACCGGAGAGTTCGTTACCCTCTGGGGATCTGCAGGGACCGGCAACAGCCAGTTCAACCTTCCCTATGGCATTACTGCTGACCAGCAAGGCGATGTACTGGTTTCCGACAGTTATAACAACCGCATCCAGAAATTTTCCCCGGCAGGGGTGTATAGTACCCAGTGGGGAGCGGGTGGAAATGGCAACGGCCAGTTCATTTCTCCGTTTGATATCGCCGTGAACGGCAACGGGAACGTATTCGTTACCGACACCTACAACCATCGCATCCAGGAGTTTACCCCCGATGGCATCTACGTCACCCAGTGGGGCTCTTCCGGGAGCAGCAATGGCCAGTTCAATTATCCGAAAGGTATCGCCGTAGGCCAGGATGGTAAGGTGTACGTCTCCGACTGGGATAATAATCGTATCCAGGTATTTGATCATAACGGGGCCTACGTCACCCAGTGGGGATCGCAGGGATCTGGCGACGGCCAGTTAAGCCATCCCAGGGGAATTGGAATAAACAGCAGCGGTTATGTGTATGTCGCTGACGGTTTGAACTACCGTGTCCAGGTTTTCAGCCCGGACGGGACCTACGTATCAAAATGGGGTTCATACGGGAGCACTGACGGTACGTTCGATTACCCTGTGGATATCGCGGTAAACAACAGCGGGTACGTCTTTGTTACTGACGGGAACAACAACCGTGTCCAGGTATTTGACCAGTACGGGGCCTACATCACCCAGTGGGGATCTGCCGGAACAGGTAACAGCCAGTTCGATTTCCCGGAAGGTATTGCCTTTGATACCAGTGGCAAGGTATACGTCGCTGACTGGGGTGGTGGCCGGATCCAGGTCTTTGAACCGGATGGGACATATGTGACCCAGTGGGGGTCCCCCGGGAATGGCGACGGTCAGTTCACAAACCCGAATGGTATCGCGATAGACAGCAGAAACAATGTCTATGTCTCCGATATGGGAAACAGCCGGATTGAGAAGTTTTCCCACACCGTAGCTCTGCCACCCCTTCCAGGCCTCACAAATCCGCCGACCGACCCGGACCATGATGGCCTGTATGAAGACCTGAGTGGCAATGGCGAGGCCGGGTTCACCGATGTGGTCCTGTTTTTCAAAAATATAGACTGGATTGCAGAAAATGAGCCGGTCTCAGCCTTTGATTTCAATCAAAACGGAGCAATCGGGTTCCAGGATATTGTGATGCTGTTTAAGGAGCTATAACCTGATGAAAACGATAGTCCGCCTGGTTATTGTTACGGTAATCCTCGCAGTCGTTCTAATCCAGGGTGTACTTGCGACGGAAACCGGCGGGGTCGAAATTTTTCCCCCTGACCATATCTGGAATACCCCGGTAGACAATTTGCCGGTTGATTCGCATTCTGCCGGTTATATCACGAGGATCGGGACCACGTCATCGCTTCACCCGGATTTCGGTTCGGGGCTTTATGCGGGAGCTCCCATAGGAATTCCCTATAATATCGTCGATAATTCTGTGGCAGCAACAACCGTCACGTTTGATTATGACGATGAAAGTGATCCGGGCCCCTATCCCGTTCCGTTACATCCCCTGATTGAAGGTGGCAGCACGGGTGAGGGTGACCGCCACATGCTCATTATCCAGCGGGATGAGATGGTGTTATACGAGCTGTATGCTGCCGAACAACAGCCCGACGGGTCATGGCATGCTGGTTCCGGGGCAATTTACGACCTTTCAGGGTACCAGCTCCGGCCCGCAGGCTGGACTTCGGCTGATGCTGCAGGCCTTGCGGTCCTTCCCGGCCTCGTCCGTTACGATGAAGTGGCAAACGGGGAAATTACCCATGCAATACGGTTTACAGCCCCGCGTACGCAGAAATCGTATGTCTGGCCCGGCCGCCATTATGCGTCCAGTATTACCGACGCATCGTACCCGCCAATGGGACAGAGGTTCAGGCTGAAAGCCTCATTCGATACATCAGGGTACCCATACCAGGCACAGGTCGTCTTAAACGCCCTGAAACAGTACGGCATGATCCTCAGCGACAACGGGGGGGCCTGGTATATTACCGGTACGCCTGATGACCAGTGGGACAATGATGCCCTTCATACCCTTACCCGGGTCAGAGGATCTGACTTTGAAGCGGTTGACTCCACCTCGTTAATGGTCGACCCGGACTCCGGACAGGCAGTAGTAATTTCAGCTGTTGTCGCTGTTCCGGGCATCACGCTTCCCCCGACCGATCCCGACCACGACGGTCTCTATGAAGACCTGAACGGCAATGGCGAGGCCGGGTTCAACGACGTGGTCCTGTTCTTCAGAAATTTCGACTGGATTGCAGATAATGAGCCGGTTTCAGCCTTTGATTTCAATCAAAACGGTGCAATCGGGTTCCAGGATATTGTGATGCTGTTTACGGAGTTGTAACACCGATGACCCGGATTTTCACGAAAAAAATTCCTGTACCCGTGCTGGTGATACGGTGGCTGCCCCTGCTCATCCGGGCAGTACCGGCAGGTATCACCAGCGTTGCGAATCGCCATGTGAATGCAACAAGTAAGATCTGCCCGAATTATCCGGATGCATCACGGCTGACCGGAAACCCGGCCCCCGTGGTGCAGAGATTACCACAATAAAACCAATGGAAGTGAAATCTATGAAAAAAACGTCAATGATCGCACTGGTGATGGTATGCCTGTCGCTGCTTATCTGTGCAGCGGCTGCAGATGTCATCAGCGTAGGAAACGGCCAGGTGACTGCAATCGGTAGTACGGCACCAGTACCTCTTGTGTACGATGCTGCTCCTGCCGGTCTGTCAGGCTACAGTTGCAATGTAAACCTGAGTGATCCCACGGTTGCCGAAATAACCGGGGTATCATTCCCAGCCTGGGTAACGCTGAAAGAAAATTCGACCTTCCCTTCAGGTTCCTGTTACCTGAAGGCGGTGGACCTGAATGAACAAATACAGGATGGTGCCACGTCAATACCTCTCGCCACCGTTACCCTCAGGGGTCTCAAAGCAGGTTCAACGACGGTAACCGTTACCGTTCTCAGGATGAATGACGATTTGGATGCACGGCTGACACCAACGGTCCAGCCAGGTACTTTTACCGTAACGGTACCCCCTGTGCAGGGGCAGCCGGTTATCGCAGACCATCACAATGCAACACTACAACGATTAGCATTAGTGCCTGAATCAGCAATTGAACAGGCAAGATCAACATTACATATTGCCTACGGGCACACATCACACGGGAGCCAGATTACCGACGGTATGACCGGGCTTACCTCATTTGCAAACGCTCCAAACGGGGGCGAACTGTACCGGTGGAACAACGGCGGGACCGGTGGGGCACTTGACCTCAGGGATACACCCTTCTCAGGTGCGAGTGATCTGGGGAATCCGGATTATACCGCCTGGGCAACAGCAACAAGAAATTACCTGAATTCCCACCCTGAGATCAATACCGTTATGTGGTCATGGTGCGGACAGGCAGATACCTCTGAAGCAAACATCAACACCTACCTTACCCTGATGAACCAGCTCGAGCTGGACTATCCAACGGTGAAATTCGTCTACATGACCGGGCACCTTGTCGGGACCGGCGTGAGTGGGAACTTAAACCAGCGAAACGAGCAGATCCGTGCGTATTGTCGTGCAAATAACAAGGTCCTCTTCGACTTTGCCGACATCGAGAGCTATGATCCCGATGGCCTCGTCAACTATATGGCACTGAATGCAGACGACGGATGCAATTACAGTGGTGGAAACTGGGCAACCGCCTGGCAGAATACCCACACACAGGGAACCGACTGGTACCAGTGCGGTGCTGCACATACCCAGCCGCTGAATGCCAACATGAAGGCATATGCCGCATGGTGGATGTGGGCACGGCTTGGCGGATGGGACGGGACCACAACGCCGGTTCCGGATAACCCTGTGCCAGTCCTCACCACCATAAGCCCTGATACGGCAACCGCAGGGGCGCCCGCATTTACCCTTTCCGTGCAGGGATCCAACTTTGTTCCAGGGAGTACTGTCCGGTGGAACGGATCCACCAGGACGACTACCTATGTATCCCCGACAAGTCTGACTGCCTCAATTCCGGCTTCTGATATCGCCAGTAGCGGAACTGCTCATGTTACCGTGTTCAGTCCGGCACCCGGTGGCGGGTTGTCATCAGAAGCACCCTTCACCGTTTCCGCGGACAGCCAACAGAAAGGAAATATTTCTGTTACTTCAACTCCCGCTGGTGCAGCGATAACACTTGACGGTACTGCTACCGGAACAACCACACCTTCAACATTAACGGATGTTGCACCCGGATCTCACACCGTCAGCTGTCAGCCTCACGGGGTATACTCCCCGGAGTAACACTGTAATTGTTACAGCAGGATCGACAGTAAACACAGATTTCCAGCTGACCGAGATCGCGGGACACACCGTGCCCGTCGTAACAGGCCAGGTAGAAGGGGCCGTTGTTGTCCTTAACTGGGCAGTTATACCCGATGCCGACCTTTCTGGTTACAAGGTAGTCATATCACGGAATAATCCAAATCCGGTATACCCCGCTGACGGGTATATGTTCTGGATTACCGACAGGAACGTAAACCACGCGACGATTGACAATGTGACCCACTATAATGGTGGGGATATCGGGGGCTACCTGCAACCCGGCCAAAGCTATTACTTCAGTGTCACCGCCGTTTATAACGACGGTGCGAAAGTCGCTGGAAACGTGATTCAGCTGGTCTTCCCGACGGGTGAAACCCCTTCAGATGGCTCAATCGCTATCACCTCAGAACCTGCAGGCGCAGCGATAGTTATCGACGGGTTTGATACCCACCAGGTCACCCCGGTAACCTTCAATGATGTGCCCGTTGGTGACCACACTGTTTCCGTGAGCCTCGCGGGATACCTCCCCGCCTCAGAGACGGTAACGGTCACCGCCGGAACTACTGCACATGTGGCATTTGACCTTACCGCTTCAGTGCAACAGGCCGACCTTGCCATAACAAAGGCAGCATCAGACTTCCAGCGCACTTGTGGGAGAGAATGTCACATGGACCGTTACGCTCACAAATACGGGCCCTGATGCGGCACATGATATCGTTATCTCGGATAATTATACCGGATTATCAGGTGTGGTAATTGAGGCCGTAAACCCCCCCACCACCGGTACGATATCAGGAACCAGCTGGCTGATTCCAACGCTTGAGAAGGACCAGAGTGCCTGGTTATCGGTAGTGACCTCGTTCACATCGACAGGTAACAAGACAAATACAGCAAGCATCGGGAGCTCGTCAGCGTCCGACCCGGATCTGTCAGATAATAGTGCATCCGCATCGGTAATCATCGGGGATAATCCGGTTCCGGCCCCTGTTGCTGACTTCACGTTCACACCCGCTTCAGGAACTGCCCCGTTATCCGTCCGGTTCAACGATACCTCAACAGGTACCGGAATAACCAGCTGGGCATGGGACTTTGACAACAATGGTGTCATTGACAGCACCAGCCAGAACCCGGTCTTTACCTATGCATCTGCAGGTACTTACTCGGTAAGCCTTACGGTGACAAATGCCGGAGGAAGCAATACCAGACTGTTAAGCAACTGCGTAACGGTATCCGGCGTTCAGCCAGGTAGGATTGTACTGAGCATCACGCCTGCATCGCCCGTCATTGCATCAGGGAGCAGCCAGCAGTTCCAGCTCGTCCTGAGCAATGTCCCGGAGGGACTTTCGGGTGCTAACATATCCATCACCCTCGAGGACCCGGCAACAGGAACAATAACGGCAATAACCCCGCCGTCATGGGCTGGCCTGAACAGGACGTCCGTCATCCCTGCCGCATCGGCGTGGGTTGAGAGCGTGGATATCGGCCAGAGTATTCAGCCAGGTGCAACGAATGTCCCGATGGGGACCTTTACCATCCAGGGCGATACTCCGGGAGAATCAGGAATTGCCCTTGTAATGCTCGAACTTGATGCTGAAAATGGGGCAGCTCTCACTTCAGAGGTTGTTAACGGCCGCATTACGGTAACGTCACAGCTCAACGCCAATTTCAACGCAGCACCGTTATCGGGTACTGCCCCGTTATCCGTCCAGTTCAACGATACCTCAACCGGTACCGGTATAACCAGCTGGACATGGGACTTTGACAACAATGGTGTCATTGACAGCACCAGCCAGAACCCGGTCTTCACCTATGCATCGGCAGGTACCTATTCAGTCAGTCTTACCGTAACAAACGTAATCGGAAGCGACACGGAACAAAAGACGGACTATATCACTGTCACCGTGCCTGCCCCGGTTGCAGCGTTCACCGCTGATCCGGTTACAGGGACCGCCCCGTTATCTGTCCAGTTCAACGATACCTCAACCGGTACCGGAATAACCAGACTGGGCATGGGACTTTAACAACGACGGTGCCATTGACAGCAGCAGCCAGAACCCGGCCTTCACCTATGCATCGGCAGGTACCTATTCAGTCAGTCTTACCGTAACGAATGCAGGTGGCAGCGACTCTGAGCTGAAGACTGACTACATCACCGTTTCGGAGGCACCCGTGGCCCCTGTTGCAGCGTTCACCGCTGATCCGGTAGCAGGGACCGCCCCGCTATCTGTCCGGTTCACTGATGCCTCGACCGGTGCAGGGATTACCTCCTGGGCGTGGGACTTTAACAACGACGGTGCCATTGACAGCAGCAGCCAGAACCCGGCCTTCACCTATGCATCGGCAGGTACCTACTCGGTCAGCCTTACCGTAACGAATGCAGGCGGCAGCGATTCTGAGCTGAAGACTGGCTACATCACCGTTTCGGAGGCACCCGTGGCCCCTGTTGCTGACTTCAGCGCAGAAGCCACGACGGGAATCATTCCGTTATCTGTCCAGTTCACTGATGCCTCGACCGGTACCGGAATAACCAGCATGGGCATGGGACTTTAACAACGACGGTGCCATTGACAGCAGCAGCCAGAACCCGGCCTATACGTATGATAATCCCGGACGGTACACGGTGAACCTTACCGTAACAGGTGCCATAGGCACCGATACCGAGGTAAAGACGAACTATATCGTGGCAAACCGCTACGTGGAGCCATTCCCCGGTTATACCAGGATTCCAACAGATCCTGATTTCGACGGGCTCTATGGAGATATCAATGGCAACGGCCGTCTTGATTTCGACGATGTCGTAGCCTTCTACATGAACATGCAGTGGGTACGCGATAATACCGCGGTAGGAATTTCACCCTATGACTTCAATAACAACGGGCGCATCGATTATGACGATGTCGTCCAGCTCTACCAGGAGGTCCTCAACGGCTAAAAGCAGGAGAACGGGATATCCTTCACAGGACCCCTCCTGTTTTATCACAACGAATGAGACCCCAATCCGGAATACCATTCTCAACCAGAACCGGAATATCTTCCGGGGACGGGTGAACGGGCAGGGACCACTCGTACAATAGTCGGGTTGATCTGGAAGATCAGTCACAATTGATCAATGTAACACGAACCAACCGGGATTATCAAATAACAGGATGAAAAAAACTATGATCAACTCATATAACACACAAAACACGCAAAAATTCATGGTGAAATTATGAATCACAGGGTTACAACAATAATTGTCCTTTTCCTTGCGCTTTGTGTTATGGTGCCGTATGGCTATGCGGCAAACACAATATCGGCAAATCCGTCACTTGTCTCTTTAAACCAGGGATCGACCCAGACGGCCACGATTATCGTGGATGATCTGCCGTACGGCCTTTCCGGGTATAGTATCCGGGTCAGCCTCGCCGATCCGTCGGTGGGGAAGATTGTCAGTGTCAGACTACCCGCAATGGGCAGTCCTAAATTCAACGTCCGGGCAGCAATCTGCTTTTGTTACCCTGAGTGCCGTTGACCTGACAGGCCAGATCAATGCAGGTGCCCAGGCTGTCGAACTTGCCAGCATCACAATCCAGGGTGACAGATCAGGAAGTACTGGTGTCCTCATTACCCAGCTCAAATTCGACGGCGATGGGGAGGCAGGTGTCGATATGGGTAGGAATACGGTACAGACCACGCAACCGACCGCTATGGCTACCACCATTGCATCGTCCACTACCAGCAGCGTTCCCTATAGTGGTGGTGGTGGCGGCGGGTCTTCCGTCAGCAGCAGTTCCGTGAGCAGTGGCAGTTCCGGATCGGGAAGTCCGGCAACTACAACGGTATCCAGGACCACCGTGCGTACTTTCCGGTACAGGAACGGTCTCAACCCAGGCCCCGGTTGCCACCCAGTCCCAACGTTCCATGACAGAGGGTGCAGCGGTAATTGTGACTACGACAACGGTTGCACCACCTGCGATACCCGGGACTTCAGGGGGCATCCCCGGGTGGGCCCTGGCAGGAATAGGCATCATTGTTGTCCTTGCAGCAGGGAGCCTCATATACCTGACTTATAAAAAGAAGCTGTAACAATCCGGGAGAGAGAACCGTCCCGGTACCTATTCCTTTTTCTATCCCCGGCGCTGCCGGGTTTGCTACCCAGAACCCCGGAACTACACGAAAATTCCTGATTTTCTGGATCTGTTGACATCCTGCCGACCAAAAAAAAAGAAGAAGGAATACGTGGACAGGAGGGGCTTCACCCTCTCACTGCCCCACCCCCATTACGCTATTCTCCGGGCAGGGTTTCGGCGAAGGCCCAGTAATTTCAGAGTATTGGGGGATAGTCTCTATCCAAACCGGGGTCGCCAAATCGGCGGGCCATGAACCCCGGGAGCGTGACGAAATGCTGGACTTCCCCAATCTGAAACATAGATTTGAGTCGAGTTCTACAGGGCCAAAATTACAACATTAGTCAGGAACCTCTCCCTGCTCTCTTTCCGTTTTCTTCAATTTTCCGGCGTATCATGGACCTGTTGCGCGAGGCCTCCTGGTTGAAGGGGTCCTCTTTTAAGGCCTTTTCAAACTTAGACAACGCTTCCCTATCCCGTCCCATATGGGTGAGACAGGTCCCCATTTCGTTGAATGCATTTGCAAAGTGTGGAGCGGCGGCCACTACCTGTTTCAGGCGTTGTAATGCCACTTCATAGTTCCCCAGCCTTGATAATTCTACCGCCTGCCGATAGGCAAATTGCACTTCAAGCGGAATTTTCCCCCCATTTGACTGCATCCTGAACCCCCCGATGTACCACGGAGGCGTATCCCAAAAGTCCGGTGGCAAATCTCCATTTCCGCCCGCAAGCACTTTAATATTTGCGCAGCGGGTCCGCCGTGCATAAGCAGGAGGGAGATGCATATATCCGAATCTCCCGCCACTTCCTATCTCAACAAGGCAGGGTAACTAATAACTCCATACCCTTGCTCCGGCACTAACCTGTGGGACATCCACCAGAAAAGGGGACATACAAATCACCCCGGCAACCGCCAATCCATACGGTCCAATTATCAGCGTTGCTGTTCAGATACCGTCGGGCATCCTTTCCGACCTCATCTCACATTGCTTTCCATACCACGTAATATGCGAGTAATAAAACAAAAAACACGATAATTACTTCGATAATTGGCAATACGTCATGAGGGATATAGTGAGGGACTACAAAAACTGCGACGAGTATTATGATTATGCCAAGGAGTATCAGCCCGGTTTTTTTAAGAGCGACGCTGGTTTCCATACTACACAGTTGAACACATAAATGAGATATATACCTTTTCAATATGGATAATCTGGAATACGACTGCAATCACACGATCAGGCCATGGCATGCGACAGGGGACCGGGCTGTTTCTGGCTGGTATAAAAACCCCGGGAAAAACGATCTGAAAGCCCTCCTTTTTCATGCCCATCTATGAGGTAACAGCTCAATAGCATGCTCTGTTGAAACACAAGTGAACAGGAGTCCACACCCGGACGATTGAAAACCGCCTCGTTTAAAAATCTCCGTACATCGGGTCCCTATCAGGCATCGTTATGGGAAACCCCGCATACGTTAAATCAGGGGCTTTGTTGAACCCCCTCGGGTCATAACAAATAGGAGGGAACTACGAAGACCCGGGAGGGGGTCTCACCCCCTCCCGGTCCCACCCCGCTACGATATCCATTGGCAGGGTCCGGTGGCGACATTGGAAGGGAACTTCAGAGATCCGGTAATCTTACCGAAGATGCCAGACCCGGGCGTGGAGAAATACAATAAACCGGCATCCCGTTTTCATCATATGCTGGTTTCTCATGAACCAGCCGGATTATACCCGGACCGATTCAACTGCCCTGTCAAGATAATGATTGCTTCTTTGAAATAACGTATTCCCTTGCTCTAAATAAGTCAGGGCGGTTGTATAATCTCCCGAACGGGCCGCAACAGCGCTCTTTGAAAAATAGTCTCCTGCGGTTTGGACATCGAGTAATGCCAGGAGATAATTTGTTTTCCAGGCCTGGTATTTTGGCGATACATTGAGGTCCCTCATCTGGAAATAGTACTGGCCTGCCAGAGAACTAAGCCTGGCAGAATCGGCGCCCAATGATACCATATCTTTTCCTGACGCATCGTCTGAAACTTTTGCTATTGCCGGGCCTAATGCCTTACCCGACTCTGCTCCAATGGATAACAATTCTGCATCCTGGTATGGTGGTGGAACTACCGGCGGGGTACCTGCCACACACCCTGCACTAATCGTAGTGACGATGATCAGTATCAGCACTGCACCCGGTAAAGGACAGGATGGGTGTTTCATATCATTGCATACCAGGGATTAGACTATAAAACCGCCTGTCTGACACCCTGGTACTGGAAGAGACATGACCTTGTACCGCTATGGGAATGTCCTAAAAGTATTCAGGCTAAAAAAAGCAATTCTTGCAGGGGTGTATCATCTTACATGGCTGAATATGCAAGCAACAGGGAAAAATGGTTAATCATTCTCCTGGTGATAATTGTGGTGGCAGGTGTTGTAGTATCTGTTGTACTGTATGGGCCACACTGGATTAAGGGAATTTCCGCTTTTATCTGAACTGCCAGGCCCGGGGCATTGTTGAAGCCATGCATATTTTTTTTTAAATAAGAGGGAAAAATGGGCCTTGTTGAAACCCTTCGGTGCCATAACAAATAAGAGGGAACTACGAAGACCTGGAGGGGTTTCACCCCCTCCCTGCCCCACCCCCATTCAGATATTCTTCGGGCAGGGGTTCGGCTAAATCTCATTAAATTCAGAGTATTGGGAACAGTTTCTATCCCGACCGGGACGCCAAAGCAGCGGGCCATGAGCCCCGGAGGCGTGACGAACTGCTGGAACAAGCGTACTGTTCAAGACAGATTGAACATGTTTGAACAAAGCCGGTTATTGCAGTTTGTTCATCAGCCACGCCATGTTCCGGCCCAGTGTCTTCATCGTTGCAAGCCCTTCCCTGTCCTGTTTCACATCGCCCGGTTCCAGGCCCATACCGATGTTCCAGTACCGATGAACCGGGGACGACCATCTGGCTGATGAGGAAGAAGTGGTTCAGGGTATCAAAGGTATGGATTGCACCGGCCCGGCGGGCTGCAACCACCGCAGCACCCACTTTTCGCTGGAACATATGATCGTTTGCCCGTGCCACGTATCCCGCACGGTCGATGAGGCCCTTCATCTCCGATGAAACATCGGTAAAATACGTGGGCGATGCAAGAATGATCCCGTCCGCTTCAACCATCTTCCCGATGCACTCGTTAATGACATCGTTATGTATCACGCATTGCTGGTCACGGTTCTTTTTACACTTTCCGCAGGCGAGGCAGCCATGCACCTTTTTACCCGCGAGCTGCACCAGCTCGGTCTCTATATCCTCTTTTTTCAGTTCCTTAAACACCGTTTTGACCAGGATGGCTGTATTGCCGTCTTTCCTGGCACTCCCGTTGAATGCAACAACCTTCATGAGATTTCCTCCGCCTGTTGCTATTACGATTGGGATCTTATAGAATGATCGCCCGGGTTTTTGCATCCGATTTACATCATCGGATCGGTGATTGGCGCAGTGCTCGCGGCGGTCTTCCATGACCGTTTTACGGCAGGGTGGGATTTCGTGCAGGTCTCTTTAAATTCCTGGGGATTGCAGGGAGATATCCGTCGTTCTGACCGCCTGATGCCCTGATACCTGCATGGTTGTGCTCCCTGACTGCAAAACCAGTGCAGTTATGGAGGTTAAACAGGAGCGCGTTAGTGGCCGGGATTTCAATACCGAAAGATTTGTAGTATCAGATAGACCATCGAGTATAATGGCAGAGTTACTCCGGGTCCTCTATGTCGATGATGAGCCCGGCCTGCTCGAGATTAGCAAGCTGTTCCTTGAGAAAGTGGGGGCGTTTTCAGTTGATACACTTTCATCAGCCAGAGAGGCACTCACGCGGCTGAACACGGAGCGGTATGATGTCATCATCTCCGACTACCTGATGCCGGAGATGGACGGGATCATGTTCCTCATGGAGCTTAAAGCGTCAGGGAATACTACACCGTTCATTATCTTCACCGGCAGGGGGCGTGAAGAAGTGGCCATTAAGGCGCTCAACGAGGGTGCCGATTTTTATATCCAGAAAGGCGGCGACCCGGAGTCGCAGTACGTCGAGCTGGCGCACAAGATCCGATCGGCGGTAAGCCGGCAAAGGACAGAGAAACAGGCACAGGATACCGAGAAACGGCTCCATGACATTACTAATTTCCTTCCTGATGCAACATTTGCAATAGATAACGAGGGGAACGTAATTGCGTGGAACCGGGCAATCGAGGAGATGACCGGTGTCCCAGCCCATGATATGCTTGGCAGGGGCAACTACGAATATTCCATCCCCTTTTACGGGGAGCGTCGCCCGATCCTTATTGATCTCGTGTCCATTCCCGACGATGAACGTACAACGGGCAGGTACTCAAACATCAAACGAGAGGGAAACATCATCACCGCTGAGACGTCCCTTCCCCGGCCTTCTGGCAGATATGCTGTCCTGATGGGCAGGGCCTCCGTTCTCTATAACAGCAAAGGGGATGTTGTCGGCGCAATTGAATCCATCCGGGACATCACTGACAGGAAACAGGCAGAAGAAGCCCTTGCCGGGAGCGAGAAGCGGCACCGCGAGTTATCAGACCTCCTCCCGCTGGCAGTCTTCGAAGCTGACAAAGAGGGCAACCTGCTGTACGTGAACCGCATCGCATTCGGACAGTTCGGGTATTCAGAGGACGAGTTCCGGCAGGGCCTTAACGTCGTGCAGATGATTGCTCCCTGTGACCGGGAGCGGGCCGGTGAGAATTTCCGCGCCATGGTTGAGGGAAGGGGAACGACAGGGCCGGGGGAAGAATACCTTGCCCTTCGTAAAGACGGCAGCACATTTCCCGTCTCCATCTATGCATCACTGGTTTTTCTTAACGACCGTGTCCCGGTCCTTCGGGGCGTCATCGTTGACATCACCGATCGTGAGCGGGCTGACAAGGCGCTGCGGGAGAGTGAAGACCGGTACCGTAAACTGGTAGAGATCTCCCCGGATTCTGTTATCCTCCACCAGGAAGGTAAGATCATATACCTGAATCCTGCCGCGGTCACCCTCATTGGTGCAACGAGTCCCGACGAAATTATCGGTAAGAATGTTCTCGACTATATCCAGACTGATTTCCGCGAGGCTGTAAAGACAAATATCCAGAAGGATCTTCAAGGGATCTCAACATCCCTGATGGAATTGCCGATGGTCCGCCCTGATGGGACATCAGTGATAGTTGAGGGCAGAGGTATACGGACTGTTAGCAATGGTAAACCTGCCGTGCAGGTCACCTTAAAAGACGTCACCGAGAGCAGGCAGGCAGAGAAGGCGTTGCAGGAGAGCGAGTCTGCTTTTCCGCGAGGTCTTTAACAATGCGAACGATGCGGTGTTCCTGCTTGAAAGAACCCAGGGTGGTCCTGGCAACTACCTCCTTGTGAATGATAAGGCTGTCCGGATGCTGGGATATTCAAGAGAAGAGCTCCTTGAGATGTCTCCCCGGGATATCGTACCTGAGGAGACTCAGAAAAAAATCATGCCTGTTGTCATTAAAAAACTGCTCAAAGACGGGCATGCTACCTTTGAGTCATCACACAGGCGAAAAGACGGGAGTATCTACCCCGTTGAAGTCAGTACCCTTACGTTCCGTTACAAGGGAAGGGATGTTGATCTCTCAATTGTCCGCGACATCACCGAACGCAAGTGTGCGGAGGAATTATTGCGGGAGAGCGAGGTGAGATTCCGCACAGTATTCGAGAATGCCGGCGATGCGATCGCGGTCCACGACCTTGAAGGAAATTTCGTCGAAGTCAATGACGTTATCTGCAGACGCCTGGGGTATTCCCGTGAAGAACTACTAACGCTGAAGGTGGCTGATGTTGATGACCCGTTTCATGCCCGTAACGTGGAGGGGCGAATCCGGGAACTTACTGACAACGGCCATATTATTTTTGAAACGGTTCACATTACGCGGGACGGCCGGCAGATTTCCGAGG
Organism: uncultured Methanomicrobiales archaeon; assembly: GCA_963709545.1. Classification (GTDB taxonomy): domain Archaea; phylum Halobacteriota; class Methanomicrobia; order Methanomicrobiales; family Methanospirillaceae; genus CAIKOD01. The sequence goes on from CAVPWT010000008.1 coordinate 30,841, forward strand.
AGGTCAGTGCTGTTCTTGTCAATCTCGGTAATAAGCCACATGTAATGAGCATCGCCCGCGATATCACCGAGCGCAAAGAGCTCGAAAAAGAGATGGAGCACCATGCGCATGAACTCAGGAAACTCTCAACTTCGCTCGCAGCTGCAAATAAAAAATTCACCCTCCTGTCCTCTGTCACCCGTCACGATATCAACAACCAGCCCACGATGCTGCAGGGGTACCTCGCCCTTCAGGAAGATAGTAAACCCGCCCCCTCTCAGGAAGAGTATTGCCAGAAGGCTTCAGCCGCTGCAGAGCGTATCGCCGCGATGATCCATTTTACCAAAGAATACGAGCAGATCGGTGTCAATTCCCCTGTCTGGCAGGACTTGCGCAAACTTGTGGAAACTGCGGCAACGCAAACCCAGCTCGGAAAGATCACCGTGAAGAACGAACTTCCGGCCGGTGCTGAAGTGTTTGCAGACCCGCTGATTATTAAGGTCTTTTACAATCTCATGGACAATGCGGTGCGGTACGGTGGAACGATCACGACGTTACGGTTCTCTGCAGAGGAACCGGGGGATGACCTGATCATCGTGTGTGGAGATGATGGTGTGGGTGTCGTTGCAGAAGAGAAGGCGAAGATCTTCGACCGCGAATTTGGGAATAATACCGGGCTCGGGCTCTTCCTTTCCAGGGAGATCCTCGATATCACCGGCATTACGATCACAGAGACCGGTGAGCCGGGCAGGGGGGCACGGTTTGAGATGGTGGTGCCGGCCGGTGCATGGCGGATTGCTGAGGCGGATAAGAAGCTGGACTAAAAAGACGGAACAATTAGAGTCCGCTTCCCCCGGGAGAGAATGCAGCAGGGGATCCTTGAGGGTAGAAGGACTGCTCCTGCAGAATACCAGGAACCGGTGAGGGCCTTCCTGTTCCCAGGTCAGGCTCCTTTCCACGTTCCATTCCCGGAATACCGGTACATCCCGTTCGGCACGATAATCTCAAACCGTGCACCCTTCCCGGGTTCACCCGTTTCACGGATATCAAGACCGGTGATGGAGAGAATTTCCCGGGTAAAGAAGAGGCCCCGTATCATGGTGATACTACCTACACGGTGTAAAAAGATCTGCTCCTTCCTTTCATGAGGGATCCCTATACCGTCGTCTTCAAAGAAAATCGTGACTCCTCCGGGTGTCAGGGTATGCCAGGTCCGGATCAGGGTGACATGGCCCCCGTGGGCCAGCGAGTTCTCAAAAAGTCCCTGGAACGCCTTTTCCAGCAAAGGATCGGCAAAGATCTCGAGATGTTCCATTTCGATGTGGTGCCGGACATCCCCCATTGATACATGGGACATTCCGAACAGTAACGTCATCTTCACGTTCTGCCATGCTGGAGGTTTTACCCCTAAATCCTGGTAATCCTTGGAGAATTCCGTAATTTCAGAGATTGACATGGCTGCCTGTCCACATTTTTTTATGTTCTCCATAATCCGGTCCTGTCCATGGGCTTCCTGTAGTGCCAGCTCAAGGTAGCTGTTCAGGACGAAGAGCTCGTTCGTCAGTTCCCTTCGTGTCAGCTGGGAGAGCACATTGAGTTTCTGGTTGACTTTCAGCAGGGTGTCTTCGGCGAGCTTGCGATCGGTGATGTCCAGCGCTGTAAACGTCACGCCGACAGACAGGTCAGACGGATCGACTGGTGTCGATGAGAGGATAATGTCAATAATTGTCCCGTCTTTCTTCTGCCACCGGGTCACTACCGAACCTGACCCCGTCTGTGCAATCTGAGCGTATTTTTCCCTGCCCACCTCCTCGAATTCCTCCTGTGTCGGGTAGAGTAACGAGGACGATTTACCGGTAAGTTCTTCCGCGGTGTACCCGGTCATCTGGCAAACCCGGTCGTTGATTCTCTGGATGACCCGGTTGGATACGACCCCTATCCCGATCGGTGCGACACGGATGATACTGCTGAGATGAGATTCGCTCTCCATCAGTGCATCCTCCGCCCTTTTACGCTCTGTGATGTCGAGGATGACCGTGAGGACAGAGGGGACGCCGGCAACATCAATCGCAATTGCGGAAAACAACCCGTCCAGCACATCATGGTTTTTCCGGGTCATTTTCACATCAACATCGCGGACCTGCCCTGTCTCTTTGAGCTGGCGTTGGATGAATTCCCACTGGGCAGGCTCAGAATACAGGCCGAGATCCGGAACAGTCCTCCCGATTACCTCCTCCCGGGAATAGCCAAGCGCCTGTAGGAACGATGAGTTTACATCAATAAATCTGCCGTCTTCAATTGAAGATACTGCCATAAGCGCAGGATTTGTATGGAAGGTCCGGGAAAATTTGTCCTCCGATGCTGCAAGGTTTCGTTGTTCTCTTCGGTTGCGCCGCTGGGTGAGCCCGAATGTGAAAACAAGTACCAGCATAAGTAGAGTAACTGCAATGACAATTGCAAGTTCCTTTGCAATAGTATAGGTCCAATGCCTGGCATCGACATCCATTGCAAAGAGAGCAACAAGTCTGTCCTGTTTCCTGGTCAGTGACCGGAACGACGGCAGTTACCCAGGTCCCCCAGCGATCGGGGTACGGACCTTCGGTCATATCCTGATTATTGGAAAATGCCTTTACGACATGGTCTGTTACTTCGGTATACACCTGTCCCGGAGGTGAGTTATCCACGGAGTCCTCAGGTTCCGAGTCAACATAGAAGAATACCCCTTCAGGACTCTGTCCCAGCAGGTATGCAAACCGTATGGATGGATCGGCAGCCCGGACTCGTGCCATCTGAACTTTCAGATGCTGGTAGTCTGGAGATGCAATGTCTGACGGTGAACCGTTTAATGTTTCCACCATTGCAGGATCGATACTTTCTACTGCAATTCTTGCTTTTATCAGCAGATCTCTTCGCAACTGCTGGTCCTGCTGCTGTGCAGTCCATGCAGTCAGGAGCACCCCGGCTATGATGATGACAAGGGCGATGACCTGCCACCATGTGATATTCCGTGTCATAGCATCCTACCCCGGTCGGTCATGTTCAGTCCGGTGCCTGCATGAGTAAAGGATATCACTACGATCAAATATCCTTACCCCCGGAACGCAATATACTATTCGGCAGCATCATCTCAAACCGGATTACACCGTAAAAAGACACCGTGATTGTTTTTTCCGGTGGTAACCGGTCGGTATCATTGAAGCATTCCGGCAGTGATATATGACCTGCCTGCTATGCAAGCCCGTTAAATGGGCAGAATCCTGTTAGTGGACAGATGGGTGAACGTGAAAATACAGTATCATTATTTCTTCATCGTTACGAGATAGCTATTATCAGCGGATTGCTCCCATTTCACGCCATATCCCTGGCTGATGAATTGTGAACAGGTATTGTCGACCTGCTCACGGGTAGCAAAAAAATTTAATTCTTCACCGGCTGCAAGCTTTTTCAACAGGATTTTGAGTTTTATCATCAGGTTTGTACAGGTAAGGTCGGTAAAATCGCTTGGTTTTGTCATATCCATCCTAATCTCATCTCCCATGGTTAGAAAAATATCGTCCTCACAGGACGGGAATTATTTTCAGGACCCACTCCGAGCAAGGCTCCAAGCCCGGCATTGTCAATCATTTCAATCGATGACAAACATTCTGCCGTATCCAGTCTCCGCTCCATAATAGAGGGGGAATATACGTAATAACGTAATCCGGGGATGTCGGAGGTCGCTTCAACCATCTCCTGGACATTAAAAACCCGGTCTTCCGGGGTCACTTCATGGTCCCCGCAGAGTGAATATACCCCCTGCTCGATGAAAATTACCCGGGTCTCGATCCCGCCCATCGCGGCTGCGACAGCCATCGAAAGTCCACCGAAAGTCCATTCAGATACATACGGGGTATTGGTGATCATGATGGTGAGGATTGGGTTTGGGTTGTCCGCTCCGGATTGCGTTGTAACACCGGATACGGATGCCCCTCCGCACGAGTGCGCCAGTATCGGGTGACTCCCGATAAACCGATCGAGTATCTCTTTCAGTGGCCGGATGGTGATCGCATCGATGCAGGATACCGGTTCACAGCCCCCGGTATCCGGATTTTTCATGTAATATCCACGTGCCGTAGCACAGCGCGAACATGCACCAAACCATGGTTCCTCTCCTGATCCACCTGCGACTGTTGAAAGGGCTGAAATACCTTCCCCGATATTCTCGAATTCCGACGGCCTCTGGTACGTATGGGCGACATGAACACCATCCAGGTAGCTGTAGAGCTCGGGGGTAAGGCCTGCTTCAACGGCACTTTTTAAAAACCTGAGCATGTACACCGGAGTGCGACTCATATAGGGGGAATAGCAGAGGAGAAATGCCACCTTGTCATTCCCCGTCCAGTTCTCCTGGATATGATCCACCAGCGACTGCCAGAATGTTATTTCTTCAGCAGAACTGCGATTACCGGTGACGTTTACACCTGGATAACGGGTGCACACTTCATCGCGGAGTCCATGCAGCCGGAGTTCGTCCCCGTCTGCAATAACCCTCACCATGGAATCCGAAAAAAGGGAATTCCAGCTGTTCTCGAGCCTGGCATCTACGAGGCTCATGAGCGCATCACCGGTGAGATACAGGTTACAGCCGTTAACGGCATCCGTAACCTTTGAAGGTCCGCTCCTCCCGGCACTTTCTTTTTCAGGAAAGCATCCCTTGATCCATTGGATTCGTTCGGCAGAGAGTTCCCCGCAGAAAAGGAAATATGATGTGGTCATCGGCAATCCCCCTCATGGTTTGTGGAAAAATTCATGATATTCATCCTATATCCCGAACCCTATTGATTTCATGAGGACTACGACGGCACCCGATATCCACGCGGCAAAAATAATTGATCCTATACACATCCCGACAAAGAACCACGCCGCTTTGTAATTCCCTTCTGATGCCATCACCGTCTGACGGATGGGGCAGCCACCCAGGTATACACAGATTAACCCGATGAAAAACCCGGGGATTATTGCAAACAGGAAATATGCAGCAGGACTCAGGCCGCCAGGGGCTCCGGGAATCGCAGTGAACAGGCCGTTTGTGCTGGCCCATAAAAATCCTTCCATGGCTGCCGGAGTGATGAACCAGAAGAAGAGGTACCCGACAAATGATGCGAGGATCAGGGTGATATACCCTGACAGGAGTCGTGTGTGCCTGAAAAGGTAATAGTCACGGAACCCGCCAATCGAACAATACCCGGATCGCTGTGCCAGGTATCCGATCAGGAGGCCGAGCATGAGGGTTACGATGGGGACCGCATAGATAGCGATATCCCTGGGGAGTATTCCTACCGCTACCATTTATGCCTCCTCCCGTTCTGCCCATTTTAACATGATATATGCTCCTGCGATTACACCTGCGGCCATAGAAATAATGAAGACAAGAGCGCTCAGGTCACCATACCCGGTCCGTAGTGCTGCCCGGTACGGGCACCCGCCAAAGATCATGGCAAGTTGTAAGACAATTACTCCGGCAAGAAAATAGATGGCATACTCTAAGTTCGTCCCTTTCCGGATTTTATGTTCCTTCGATTTTTTTGCTGCGATATAACCCCCGATGAGAACACCTACAATACTCATGACCGGCAGGACCGCATTTGCCGAAATGGGGGCAAGGGCAAGGTGGGTACCTGCTACGATATTGGTAAGCCCGTTCACGAGGTCGCGGGTATGACAGGCAACACAAAAACCATAGGCGACCGGTCCACCGGCGCTGATGAGGAGGGCCTGGGTAAAAGCAGCGAGAATACCGATAAGGGCGCCAAGAAACGCGGGGTGTCTCATCCAGTCCCGACGAGACTGCCCGGTATGCTCACTTCCAGATTTAACTGACATGTGTGTATACATTCATCCGGGATGTTATAACTTGTTTTGAAATGTTTTTCTCAATTGGATATTCATCATAGCGAATTTGTATGTTTTTTAACCCGGAATTTCCTACCGGAAAAATACTAAAAAAATATGGAGATTACGGAGACTGTTTCGGTAAAGGGTTGATGAGAAGGACGTTACTCCCACACACACCCGCACCCGCTGCGATGAGGCAATGGGCGAAGCCGGTCTTTTTCATTGCACAGACATGCATCACAAAGGAAGACGACACCAAGTTCCTGGTGATTCACCTTCGTGAACGAAGTCCCTGATTTACCACAGATTCACAATTCACTCGCGGACCGCCTTCCGGACTGCAGCAACCAGTATCTCAATCTCATCGAACCTCGGGTCCGCCATCCCGTTCTTTTCAATCCCTTCTTCTGTCGCGATGATATGGATATGAGGGGTGATGCACAGGCTTTTCAGTTTTTTGGCGGCACAATGATCCTTACACCCATCAAGCACCACCACCTTCCCGCCATTGATCACCGTTTCCATATCATGGGTGGACTGCTTTGCATGCAGGTACCCTTCGAACAAATCCGGTTCTCTCTGCGCAAGAATCCCTGCCACCTGTGCAGTAAGTTTCCCGGTATTGGAGATTCCAGAACAGGTGATAAGGACCAGTGAGTCGTCGTCAGTAATTGGTCTCACCTGTTTGTTTCAATTATTTCTCCTTGCTTCCCGTTATATGGGTAAACCCGGGTTTCGACCACAGGAGAAGTGTCGAACTTAGTACGACTGAAATACAGCCTGCCTCCTGGTAGATGGTCGCAGTAATCGGTGTGAGCATCGCCTGAACACCGAGAAATAACCCGATTGCATTATACACCATGGACAGGCCTATATTGATTTTAATCCTCCTGAGGACTTTCTGGGACATCCAGACGAAGTCCACAAACTGCCAGAGGTCATCTTTCATCAGGGTAACATCGGCGGTCTCGATCGCCACATCCGTTCCCGATGCACCCATCGCGACGCCAACATCAGCTTTAGCAAGGGCGGGAGCATCATTAATACCATCCCCAATCATCCCGACCAGCTGGCCCCTCTCCTGCAGCTCTGAAACGGCATCGAGTTTCTGCTCAGGAAGGAGGTTCGCCTGGTAGCCGTCAATACCGATTGCAGTGCTCACGGCCCTGGCAACATTCTCATTATCCCCGGTGAGCATGGTGATATTTTTCACACCCATGCTTTTCAGGGATGAAACAGCCTCCTTCGTTCCCGGACGAATCTCGTCAGCAATGGCGATCATTCCTGCGATGTTGGAGTCGCTGGCGACAAGGATGAGAGTCCTCCCCATTTCCGTCTGTTTCGTGATGATCCCAAGAACTTCCTCCGTAATCTTCACACCTTTCAGTTCGAGGAATTCCGGTTTACCAATAATCAGGTTACGCTCACCCGACCGGGCAGTAATACCCATGCCGGTCTCGCTTTTAAATTCAACCGGATCTGGGACTGGAATATTTTTGGCTCCGGCAGCTTCGAGGATCGCCCGGGCCAGGGGGTGCTCCGAGAATTTTTCTCCCGTTGCCGCAAGAAGGAGCACGTCCTCTTCGCGATAGCCGGGGCGGGATATGATTTCCACGACCGTTGGTTTGCCAAGTGTGAAGGTCCCGGTCTTGTCCACCAAGAGGGTGTCGAGTTTCCCCGTAAGTTCGAGGAAATTACCACCTTTAATCAGGATACCTCGCCGGGCCATGTTGGAGATCCCGGCCGTGACTGCGGTCGGGGTGGCAATTGCAAATGCACAGGGACATGCGACAAGCAAAATGGAAACAAAAACGAGCACATCTTTTGAGAGAAGATACCCAATCACACCGATCACCAGGACTGCCGGGAGGAACCATGTCGTGAACCGGTCGGCGATTCCCTGGATTGGGGCCCTTGTTCCCTGGGCACCTTCGACAAGGTGAACGATTCGGGCAAGTGTTGTGTCCTCACCGACCCGGGTTGTCCGGACCACAAGGTGGCCTGTCTCATTCATGGTTGCAGTGAACACATCGGAGCCCGCAACTTTTTCTACAGGGATTGATTCACCGGTGATGGGGGCCTGGTTGACACTGCTTGCACCAGTAATAACGATACCATCAACCGGAATCCGTTCCCCGGGCCGGATAACGACGATGTCTCCGATCTGGACTTCTGCCGCGGGTATGGTTACCTCTTCTGAACCTCTCCGGACATTCGCCATTTTCGGGGCGAAATTCAGCAGGCTCCGGATATTTTTTTTGGTTTTATCAAGCGTATAGGATTCGAAGGCACCTACAACTGCCATGATAAAAACAATCAGGGCTGCTGAAAGGAACTGGCCTACCGCCATCGTCGCAATAAGAGCAACGGTCACGAATACGTTGACGGTGATTTTGCGGTGCCAGATATCGCGGAATCCCGACAGAAACCGCAGGTATCCTCCGAAAAGGGTTGCGGCAAGGGCAAGACCCCCGCTGATGTAGAACGGGACAACCTGGAAGTACGAGAGTGCCCAGCTCAGGATGATGAGGATCCCTACGATGACAGGCACAATGGCAATCACCATGACTTCCAGGAATTTTCCTGTTTCCGGTTCATTATTATCCATGGATATGGTCACCTCTGGTTATTGGAAAATTTCATTTCCGATTGAACCCAAAAAATTTCAGGTTGATTGTTCACTTTTCTGATGCGGTCTTTTTCTTTTCTTTGTCGTCAGCCGTTTCAGGTGCTGCACCACAGGTTTCCCCGGCACCACAGCAGCCGCCGGTCTTGTTCATTGATTCCTTTATTGCCGAGAAAAATCCTTTTTTCTTCTTTTCTTCTGCCATAATGTTTCACCTCAATTGATCTGTTGTGTTCAGATTTCGATACCTAGCATACTATTATCGGTACTTAAGGGTAAGCAATGTCCCAATGGGATCCGGATTCCACCGGGTGCTCCATTTATGGTATCGGTTCACCATTGGACCACTTCCCTCTCTTCATTATCCCATGCATCCTCCTGCCCGAATGTTGCATCAATCCATTTCGTGATATCGTTCTTCACCATGCGGAAGCCTGCGAGCATTTCTTCATCGGACCCGGTAAAGCTCTTCGGGTCGCGAAAACTCATATGCAACGTTTTCTTCGCACCCGGGAAAAACGGGCATGCCGCTTTTGCATTATCACAGACGGTGACCACGATATCCATTTTTTGATCATCGAACTCTTCGAGACTTTTCGAGCGATGTTGCGAGATATCAATCCCGATCTCCAACATGGCCCGGACCGCATAGGGGCTTATGGTGGAGGCCTCGGTACCGGCACTGAATGCATCGTACCGGTCTCCATATCTGGCACGGAGATACCCTTCAGCCATCTGGGACCGGGCCGCGTTATGCGTGCAGATAAACAGTACGTTCGTTTTCATGATTTGGTCTCTCCTTTTTGAATGGTATTGATATCACATCGATCAATCCATCCCCGTCGTTTTCTCTTCCGCTGCCTTCGCGGCACTTCGTGCCTTCAGTTTCTCAATCATGTCGAGTGCTCGTTGTTTAGCGGCCCGTTCCTTGTCATCCTGTGGTTCCGACCACGGTTGCACGACCTTCCAGGTGATCTTACCACTCAGTGGCGGTTCCGGCCATGCCCCGGGGTCGCAGAGAGCCTGTCCTTTGAAATCAACCGGCACCTCCTGGTAGCAGGACCATACTGCCTTCCTGATTACCTGTTCTGTCTGGAACTGGCAATCGACAAGTGTCAGCTGGTCACGGAACCTCTGGATGAATTCCATCGGGACATTATACAGGACTGCCGTGAGCCCGGTCGTCCCGATAATACGTTTCTTTTCATCGACACCGTTCCTGAACAATGCCTTTATCGCATCGCCTGTTTTATGCCCTTCTGACTCGGGGCCGCCGAGGATGAGAAACCTGATATTCGGGTTCGCCACGATATTGCAGATAACCTTCTCGATGCCGATATTTGCCGTCTGCAATGTCCCGGAAAGAGCCGCCCCGCTCTCCAGGCCGGTCCGTACGAGGTTTCTCAATCTCGGGAGGGATCTCCTCGGGATCTGTGGTGAGGATGATAATCAGCGCGACCGGGGAGTAATCGTTGCCTCTCAGGTAACGCCCCTCTTCGGGCGGATAGGCCTCGTGAGGGGACACTTTAAGCATGACCATTCACACCGTTCCTGCCTGTTTTTTTCCGGAAATCTGCCAGTATCCTGTCCATCTCATCACTGAATTTTTCCAGTCCCGCTGCTGCCAGCGCTTCTTTTGGAATACTGTGGAGCAACTGCCGGACATGCAGGGCTCCTGACACTTCTTTGTCGCAGGTCTTACCGAACCGTGGTGCAACACAGTGGTGGCAGATCCGGAGACCGAAATGCCTGAGTGTTTCGGTGTTAAGTGGCATACCCACACATTCAGCAGCTGCTCCCCGTGTAGAGCCGCATGGGGCTTCCCTTACAATCTCAACCCCGGTGATCGTTCCGTTTTCAACGGTGGTTACAAAACCGGGAAGGCCGAACTTCTCCGCATACCGGTCGATCTCTTTGCACCCGGTCGTCGGTTCCAGGGAACACATGGTCGGGGCCGAGGCAACGTCAGGGTTGATCTCCTTCGCCTGGCGGACGAGACCCGGCCCGGGGGTAATGCCGAGTACGTACGGGAACTCCCTGTTCGACGATGGTCAATATGACATCCGGGTGACGGGCATAAGAGATACAGAGATCGGAGGGTGGCAGTTCTATCTCGACATCCTCCATGATCGGGGATCCTGAGTAAGGGACTGTGACCCACCGGCAGGAGAACTGCCGGCCTATATTCTCAAATGCCCGCTTCCCGAATAACCCGTCGCTGATGATGTTTATCTGCATAGGCTCTCCTTTACCGTTTTCATGCAGGAGACCCCGCCATTTTTTCGTACTCTTTAATCCGGCGTCTCCTCCTCAATGACAGCCACACAATGCCCAGCATAACGGGTATTTCAATCAGTGGTCCGACAACCGTGGAGACCGCGACCATTGGCATCGCTGCAAATGCTGTCAGTGCGATGGCAATCGCCAGCTCAAAGTTTCTGCCGGTACAATGGAACCCCATCGTCGCCGAATCCTCGTAGTTATACCCGAGATGCCTTGTTGTATAATAGACGACATGGAACAACAGGAAGAAGAACAGGACAATGGGGATCGCCATCTGCCAGATTAAGCTCGGGTTATCGATAATCACCTCGCCTTTCAGGGCGAACATGACAACCATGGTGAACAGTAATGCGAGCAGCTGGAGGACATTGAAGCGTGGTATCAGTGTGGTGTTTAACCATTCCACACCTTTTCGTTTGATAACTTCCTTACGGGTGATAACACCCAGGATCAAGGGCAGACCGAGATAGAGTATGACACTCTGGGCGATCAGGGCAAAATCGATCGCAATGTACGTTACCCACCAGGAGAGCGATGAAGAAGGGTGTCGTAAAATCTGGATGATGGAATTCCACGCCATGAGCACGATCCCGAGGGGGCCGTTCCCTTTGGCAAGGTCCGTCCATACCAGTACCATCGCAATGCACGGTGCGACACCGAGCAGGATGAGCCCGGTCCACAGGGAACTGGCGGTTTCTGCTGTGATCCAACCCATTCCCAGCAGTATCTGCTCAAAGAATATCCATCCGATGAAATAGAGCAGGAAGGGGTTGACAACATAATTGAAAAAAACAATGATGGCAACCTGTTTTTTACTCTTGAAGGCATCTTTAAGCTCTCCCAACTCGATCTTCGTCATCGCCGGATAGATCATCAGGAATAATCCAATCGGGATGCCGATCGCAAGGTGCTGGCTGAATTCCGGGAAATATTTTCCGATAGCTAACCCGATTACAATGCAGAGAAAAATCCAGAGGGCCAGGAGTTTCTCAACCCAGCCTAATCCACCTGTACTTTCTGTCATTGCAATGCGTCTTCCCTGCAAAATGGCCTGTAATTTTCAGGAAATGAGGGTTTTCTGGCCTGGTCTATCGTGTCCATACAAATTCACACCCTCAAAGTATTTTTTCAAGAATTGCAACGGCACCGGTAACCAGTTCCGGGCATTTCGTGAGGAACAACCCACTGTCACGTGCCTTCTCATACTCGTCCGGTTTGTTTAAATTATACCCGAGCAATTCCGAGCAGTTGACCGAACCATGGCGTTGTGTGAATTCATCAATAAATTCCAGGACCAGCGCCCGCGTCTTTTCAGTCGCAGCATCATCCCCCAGTACCGTCTTTCCATATTTCAGACCGATCACCATGATCCCCCCGGATACTGCCCCGCAGATGTTGCCGGTCAGGGAGATCCCGGCACCGAACCCGCACCCAATTTTCTTTGCAGTATCCGGGTCCAGTCCGAGTTCCCCGGAAAATGTGGATAACACGACTGACGAGCAGGTAAATCCGCTCCGGAAACTGGCAAGGGCACCATCGGTTTTTGTCATAGCCAGTCCTCTTGTGTCAGATCATCATGATTGTGTGATGTCTTCACTGGAGAGCGTCTCCTGCATACGATTTTTATTTTGGCATTCAGGGGGATTTGATTCATGGCCCACCTTCAGCAGCTTCCCCCGCAACAGTCCCCACAACCGCAACCACCTTGTCCGGGTTTCTTATCGTTTCTTTCCGGCTGTTCCGTTCTTCCGGAACCTTCCCAGGCTGCAGATACAACTGTTTCGATATCGGCATCTGTGTAGTCTCGTGACCCGGCTTTCACGATACCCAATTCAGTTACGACGATGTGCTGTCCGGGGATGATTCCCTGCACTGCTGCTATTTTTTTCGCACACAGCATCGGGCAGCCATCAAGGATAATCACTTCGTCAGCCTGTCTTTGCATTGGCGACAAGTCCTTCAGCACCGATTGCAAGCAGTGCCAGGCAGGCAATATTCCCGTACCCTTCCTCTGTTAACTGGATCGCCGCAAGGTTCGTGAGTCTGTCCGGTGTTTGCCTGCCCCGCACAGGGAAAGATGATCCGTGTCGGCCCGGCGGGTTCTGTCGGTACTGCTGCATGAGCAGGTAGGCTGTTGTGTCATTCATACACCCCCGGCCAGGAACTTCTTGATCTCCGGGACATCGGCAACCCTGCCGGAGATTTTCAGGTCTCCGTCCACAATAACCGCCGGCAGCATCATTACGCCACGTTCCATTATCTGGGCGATATCATCCACTTTTACGATCTCAGCGGTGATACCAAGACTGTTTGACCGCGGCTTCGACATTGCTCATCTGCCGCTTGCAGTTTGCGCAACCGGTCCCGAGTACTTCAATAGTTACCATGATTCTGACCTTGTTGTGTTCAGTTTTTAGGAGTTCGCCAACCATCCCCGGAATACTAAAATTTTGAATACAGGGAACTGCTATGCATCGACAAACATACGATTTCTTCTGATCCTGTGTTTCTAAATTATTTGAAACATCAGAGGTATTACCAGATAAAGATATGCATTTCATATTAAATTGAATTTGAATAAAAAGTTTGATGACAGAATAAAATTACCAGTCAATAGTATCATTTAAATTCTAAAGCCTGGTACATTCTCCGCCAGATCAACCATTCTTCCGGGCTGCATGATATTCCCGCATGATTGCGTCGGTGTATGCTTCCTGAACTCCCGGTGGAATATAATTATAGATCTTCACCTTCTTCATCAGCGCCACACGGACTTCACGTTCGTCCGTTAACCCGAGTTCCTTCACCTCTCTGATGCTTTCATCCAGCATTGTGATACCCGTGGGAATCCCGTTCACCTCGATCTGCCTGATTCTTCGGAGTGCATCAGCGGCACAGCATGGTTTTTCTGCCATTTTTTGTCACCTTTCAATTCCTGCCATCACCCGAGTATCACATTGAATAGTAATCCGGTAATGGTTATCGCTACAAACATAATTCCTGCAAAGACCGCAATAAGTTTTATTTTTATTACTTTCCGGAGGATGATCATTTCAGGGAGTGATAACCCGATCACCGACATCATGAACGCCAGGGCCGTCCCGAATGCCATGCCCTTCGATGTGAGGACATCCAAAATCGGGATCATCCCGGCTGCATTAGAATAGAGTGGAATTCCTATCAGGACTGCAATTGGGACTGCAAGTGGATTATCCGGACCTGCGATATTCACGAGGAAATCAGCTGGTGCATACCCATGAATTATCGCCCCGATTGCGATACCGATGAGGATGTACAGGCAGGACTTTCAGGGTGATACTTTTAGACTCACCTAATGCAAAGTCCGTCCGGTCCCGCCAGGTCATGACCTTGTCCGGCTGGTCATGTAACTTGCATTTATAGACAAACTCTTCGACCTGGTTTTCGAGGTGAAGCCTACCGATAATAATTCCTGCAACGATCGCGATGATTAAACCTGATACGATGTAGAGTGTCGCAATTTGCCACCCGAATAATGCAAAAAGCATCGCGATGGCAACTTCATTGATCAACGGCGAAGCGATGAGGAACGAGAAGGTAATCCCGAGCGGGACCCCGGACTCGACAAAACCAATGAAGAGGGGGACTGCCGAACAGGAGCAGAACGGGGTAGGAATACCAAGGAGTGCTGCAAATATATTCCCCACCCCTTCGGTCCTCCCGCCTACCCACTTCTTCACCTTTTGCGGGGTAATGAAGGTCCGGATTATCCCGACAAAGAAAACAATAACTGCCAGAAGGGCGGTCACCTTGATCGAGTCGTAGATAAAGAAATTGACCGATGATGCAAGCGGGGTCCCTGCCACTAATCCCAAAACCGTATAAGTAACCCAGTCAGCAAACATCTGCAAAATATCAGGAATCATCTGGTACACCTTACCGGGTTATCATGTAGTATCCACGCCGTCATTTTGATTCCTCTGATGCCCAGTCTTTCCTGAAAAACAGTCGGCAATGACAGTGTCCATCCTTCGCGATCTCATCACGGTGATAGATACACGGGCAGATGATCTTTTTATCGGTTTCCGGATCGCCGCTCTTGATCCGGCAGGGGCAATACTGTTTTCCGAACCTGAGGCGGTTTGCTGCAAGTCCTTTCAGGAGACCGGCACGCTCTTCATCGTCGGGGTTCAGCACCCAGCCATTTTTTTCCGCATACCGGTGTGCCCACGTAGAGATTTTTTCAATCAACTCCCCGATTGCAGATCCATTCACCGGTCCCGCAGTAGTGATATCCGGCCGAGGTTCAGATTCTTTATCAATAGCCATTTTATCAGAATTCCCACTGCAACGCAGCTTGAGATTCAAATTATCTTGAAATTATATTGTCAGTGGAAGACATATATAGCTTACCATTTCATATTAATTTGAATCTTTTATGCCACAGACAAAAACACGTTCACGCCCGGTAAAATGCTGCGATGTTACCCGGGACATCCCGGAGCCTGTACGGAATGAACTTGATAAAAAGGGCGGGATGGAAGGACTTCTCACCCGGATCCCGGAACAGCCTGTACTCTATGCGGGCAGCCGTCTTACCCAGGCGCTCGCCGATCCAATCCGCCTTACGGTCATGTATGCCCTCCTCTCGCAGCCGCTCTGCGTCTGCGTGATCAAGGAGGTGGTCCAGATTGCAGACTCAAAACTCTCCTACCATCTCACCATCCTCAAGGAACAGGAGTTTATTGTCGGTGAACAGCAGGGCAACTGGATTATCTACTCAATCACAGACCGTGGCCGCCAGGCACTGAAATGCATTGAGAAGATGGGAGTCTGAATATATGGGACCCGGGAAACTGAATCTAGATAATTCCGCTGATGCTTGCCTGTATGGTGATATCCCTTCTCCTTGTTGCCGGATGCTCATCTCTCACGGCAGATGCAGGTAAAAATTCCATGATTGCACAACCTGCGGGCAATCCAAACAGTACCGTTGAACGGGTTGAGGTAATGCATTTTCACCCGGCCCAGCAGTGTTATTCCTGCAGGACTCTTGGGGAATATGCAAAAGAAACGGTAAACCTCTTCTTTGCTCCTGAACTTGAATCCGGAAAACTGGTGTTTAAGGAAGTCAATCTCGACCTCCCCGAGAATGCCGATCTTGTTAAGAAATACGAAGTAACCGGGTCATCACTATGGATCGGGGTATATGACGCGAACGGGTTCCACAAGGAACAGAATGTCAACGTGTGGTATAAAATCAATAATAAAACAGAATTTGCGCAGTATCTCCAGCCGTTAATACGAAACCGGCTTAATGGAGTCATTACCTGATGGATTTCATGCAGGTAATGGAGACGATGGGTACCAGCGGTATCCCTCTGGTCGCCGCATTTTTTATCGGACTGATGACGGCATTCAGTCCCTGCACGCTCGCGACCAATATCACCGCGATAGCGTTCATATCGAAAAAGATCGACAACAGCCGTCATACACTCCTGGCCGGTTGTGTCTATACACTCGGAAGGGTGGTCGCGTATGTCGCCGTGGCATCAGTCATTGTTTTCTTCGGGATGAACATCCAGTTTATTGCCCTGGGCCTCCAGCATTATGGTGAACTTCTGCTCGGGCCGTTCCTTATTGCGTGTGGGATTTACCTCCTCGATATCATCCCTTTCAGCAGTCTGCCAGGATCATGCAGGATCGCAACCTTTTCTTCAGGGGTTACTGCAAGCCTCGCAGAAAGAGGCTATCTCGGCGCATTCCTCCTCGGGGTCATCTTTGCCATGAGTTTCTGCCCGTTCAGTGTCGTACTCTTCTTTGCCATGCTGATCCCGCTCGCTCTTGGGTGCGGGGGACCCGGTATTCATTCCGGCAGTATTCGCCATCGCAACCGGTTTACCGGTGATTGTGATCTCGTATCTCCTCGTAACAGGAGTAGGGAAGTGCAGTGGAATTGTTAGGAAAGCGGGGGAGATCGGGCCCTGGATCCAGAGAGGGGTCGCAGCGGTGTTTATCGTGGTCGGGTTGTACTATATCGCCATTATTCCAGGAATTGGGTTATTATAATCATTTTACCGATATTGAGGTCATATCCCGTGACCGGGATTATTAATCCGCGGCATCGACCTGAAACGTTTCAGGTCATACCATCCCTTCCCCAGGAATACCAGCCCGATTACAATGAATATACAGGAATGGGCGCCGTAGACCCATGTCTCGGTACTGGAAGTTCCCGAAAACAGGGACATCCAGAAAAACGGACACACTAGTCCGAAGAGGGCAAGTCCTGCACCGACTTTCATCTGGCTTTTGATTTGTCGCTCATTCATTGGCATTTTTGTTCCCTGTAATTTTTCCCGTGCCTAGTTCATTTCGCAACTGAATCCGGTAAAACCCCATGTAGGCGAAGCCAAACACGATCACGATGAGCGAGCTCGACACTGCTGAACAAGAGTGCAATTCCCCTTACTCCTGATAAAAACGAGAACCAGAAGAGAGGACAGGAGGCCCCGATAAGGATAATCCCAAACCCGATTTTTACTTTGCTTTGGAGGTAGATTTCACGGTTCGATTGTGGCAGGTGCGTGCCAATGTTACCTCGCAGGAATTGCACGATCTTTTTACCAAGCATGGTATACGGGCAACAGGAGATGAGGAACAGGGCATATCCTCGTACACCTGGTTTTGGTGCCGGTGAAGAACCGGAAACAGGGCTTGAACAGTTCTGTCCGGTTCGCTGGCCATTCATTATTGAATTTGTGCATGCACTAAATTTATAGAAGATACTAACTTTTTTCTAATATACTAATCAAAAGCATAGTGCTCAATTATGATGAAAGATCCCTCCTGTTATTTCTGTCCGGTTGAGGGGACCCTCGACGTGATTGGCGGCAAGTGGAAACCCCTGATCATCTGGTTCCTGAGAAAAAAGGTACTGCGTTATAGCGATCTTCGGCGTAAAATTCCCGGAATTACTGATGTGATGCTGACCAAACATTTACGCGAACTGGAACGTGATGGCATCATTACCCGGAATGTGTACACCCAGGTCCCGCCTAAAGTTGAGTATTCGCTTACACCACTGGGAATGACCATCATCCCGCTCCTCAATGCCCTCTGTGACTGGGCGATCGAGCACATGAAAATCCCGATGATCGATGAAACGGATGATTGAAGGCGAATTTAAAAAAAAAATGTTTATTTTTTGAGTTCGACGGAATGTGCCATCGTTGGGAGAGGTACTCCGTTCCGTAAGAATTCTCGGGTTGGGTTGGCTTTCATATTTTCTTCCTGTTTAAAATAAACGAAACAATACCCGTAATTGGAACCACCATTAGCAGAATTAAAAGGGAAAGTGGCGCTTTTGTCGTGCTGGCAGTTGAAGGGACTGTCATTGCCGGGGATGTAGTTGCATTTGTTTCCAGTGGTAATACAGGTGCTACGGCTTTACGGTTGGTTCCGTGGTCGTAAGATTCCCTTTCATTAAACCTGAGGCGAGACCAACTGCCCGCGTCCTGTTGGTCTGAACAGCGGTAAGACCAGGATTTGCAGCGAGTGCATGGTCATAGGATGCAACAGCCTCGGTAAATTTTCCCGCATTCACCAAAGCGTCCCCTGTTTTTGCATAAGCCGTTGGATCAGACGGGTCCAGTTTTATGACCTTGCTATACGCTGTAATAGCTTCTTCATACCGTCCCATGGATGCGAGGACATCTCCTTTTGTCATCCAGGTCTTCGGGATGTAGGGGTCATTATCGAGGGAGGCGTTCAGTGCGATAAGGGAATTATTGAAATCCCCCTTTTTGTACAGGTCGAGCCCCTTCGAGGCCAGAAGTGCCGCAGCGTCAGATGACATACTCCCGGAACCTGCGCCCCCGGAACCCGAGTCACTCCCCGATGACCCGGAGGTCTGACTACCGGACCCGGAAGAGGAGCTTCCCGATGACGAGCTACCCGAAGATGTACCTCCGCTAGAACTTCCTCCAGGCGAGGAATCCAAACCCGAGTAAAAACTTTCACTTGCTGAATTATCCCCATCTGAAGGAAGTGAGGGAGAACTAAAATCAAACCCGCCGCACCCACAATCCTCCCCGGCACAAACACCGATGAGTATACTGCACAGTACTATCCCAAGAAGCCCGCTGATTATTTTACGTCGTATGGTACCATTCCCCCTTTAATCAGTCCTTCGATTTATCCATAATAATTACAACTTGGTTATTTTACAACCATGGCATATAAAATTATTCAAAATAAATTGAAATGTTGCCTGCATTTGAATGGCAATTCCGACCCCCTGCAATAGCTGATATATCACATCCTCTTCGGCATCGTCCTCTTATGCAGGTACATCGTGCCGGCTGTGAACGCAACGGTGAACACCACGAGTGCCACAATGTCGGCCTCCACTAAAAAATAATGTGCACCAGTAAACGCATACCGGACAAGATCGGTGAAATAGGTGAGCGGCGAGAACAACGCAAGCGCAAGCCCCCATGGCGGCATCTGCTCCAGCGGGATGAATATCCCTGATATAAACACAAGGGGGAACTTGATCAGCGAGGAGAGCATCATGATGTTCGATGGCACATTCGTGGGCGGCACCTCGATAACCAGGGTACTGGCAAAGATTGTATCGTTAAATCAGGTCTTTTTCCGCTCGATTTCCCCTTTACATCCCCCCGCCCTGTTGTCCTTACTACCCCTGTAAACTACCGTTTTCTCTCCATTGGAGGCCTGTTAAGCCCGATTTTTCCTATTTAAAATAATGAATGCCCCGGAAAGCCGGATGGGAAGCAGGGTGTCACAGCCGGAAAAATCAACGGTACGCTCCATCTGGCACGGTAATCTCGAACCGTGCCCCTTTGTCAGGCCCGCCCGTTTCACGGATGTCAAGACCGGTGATAGAGAGAATTTCCCGGGAAAGGGCCAGGCCAAGCCCGTTGGTCTGGCCGAACCCGCGTTCAAATATCCTCTCCTTGTCCGGCGCAGGGACGCCCACACCATCGTCCTCGCACAGGATGATAAGATCATCGCCCCGGTGTTCAGCAGAGAACCTGATGGTCGTAATCGTTCTGCCGTACCGCACTGCATTGTCGATCAGGTTGTAAAAGACCCTGACGATCAGCGGATCTGCGAATATTTCTGTACCGGCTGGAATATCGTTTTCCAGGATAACCTGTCCGGGTGGGGCTTCGGTCCCTGCTCTCCTGACGAGTTCCCGGATCTCCTGCCAGGCCGGTACCTCAACCCCGATCTCTTCGTACTCCCTTGCGAACCGGATCATGGAAGAAATCCGCCCTGCAGCGGCGAGTGCATTCTTTACATACGCTTTGGATGCCTGATCAGGCAGATCGCCAAGCAGTTCGAGGTACCCCCTCAAAACGGTCAGATGGTTTGAAATGTCATGCCTTGTGATGTCAGAAAGGAGACAAAGTTTCTGGTTTGCCTGGCGGAGCGCATCTTCTGCCTGTATGCGCCCGGTAACATCATGCAGAATGCCTTCGACACCGAGCGCCTCTCCCTCCGTATTGTAATAGATGTGGCTGCTCGCCGTGACGTAATGAATGACCCCGTTACGGTCTCTGAGGATGACCGGATAGTCAGTTACCGTCCCTTTCTCTTCCAGCACTGCAAGGAATTTCTCACGCTCTTTCGGGTCTGCATAGAGATCGCGGGCGATATTACTCCCTATCATCTCTTCAGGAGATGCATAACCTGTAAGCCTTGCACCCGAAGGATTTATCATCGTGAGGTTCCCTTCCAGATCGGTCTGGTACACAAGGTCCTGGATATGTTCGATGATGGTGCGGTACTTCGCCTCACTTGCCAGAAGCGCCCCTTCGGCCTTTTTGCGGTCGGTGATATCGGTGAGGACCGTTAAGGTTGCCGGTGGATCCCGGTTCCGGATCGGTGTCGCCCGTACCACTACCTGCCGTTGTTCGCCGGATTGTGCAATGATTCCGATCTCATACGGTTCTACAGGGACCCCCTGTTGTCGCAGCCACATGTTCTTTGTTATCAGGTCATGGTATTCTTCTGCTGCGTAGGAGAGGACTGATGTGCCAATTATGTCTTCTTGGGGTTTCCCCACCAGGCGGGCTCCTTCGGCATTGACAAAGACAATGGTAGCACCTTCATGGATGAGAACATAGTCAGGAAGCTGCGCTTCGAGTTGCCGGTAGATAGCCTCGCTTTCCCGGAGTGCTTTTTCCACGTTCTTCATGTCAGTGATGTCCCGGCCGACTGACTGGTATTCCTTCAGCCTCCCGTCTGCATCAAAGATCGCACGGTCAACCCACCGCTGCCACCGGATACTGCCGTCCGGCATTTGTATCCGCTGCTCCATGCTCCCAACCGGGAGTTCCGGGGTCAGGGTGGAGAGGAACTCCGTGACACGTTCACGGTCCTCCGGCAGTATACCAGGTCTGAACCGGGTACCGATTATCTGCTCCCGTTTCACACCGAAATAACGGCAATACGCCTCGTTCGTAAAAATCTGTGTACCGTCAGGGAGGAAACGGCTGATAAGCTCGGTCTGGTCTTCCACGACATTCCGGTACTGCTCGACACTCTCCTGTAAGCGTTGCTCGGTCTGTTTGCGCTCCGTGATATCAAGCAGCGAGGCTACACTCTGCATTGTGCCCGGGATCATGCCGACATGGGCGAATATGTTACGGATACTGCCATCTGACGTAACGAACCGGAACTCGTAGACGGTTGGTGCATCATCCTGGCTGCTCCTGCGGCGGTGGTGGTAGCTGACCATCCCCTCCAGGTCTTCAGGTGCCACGAAATCAGTCCATTTTATCTTTCCTTCAATTATGTCGCGTGAACTCCCATAGAGTTGTGCGAATGCATCATTGGCAAGTGATATGGTGGTATCCTCTTCAATAATGACCGTCGCAGCCTCGGTGTACTTGAAAAGAGCCCGGTAATACTGTTCCGACTGCCTGAGTGCCTCTTCTGCTTTCCGGCGCCGGATCGCCTGCATAATCTTCTGGGTGAGTTCTGCAAACTGTGCTTTCGGGTCCCCGCCTTTCTGGAGATAAAAGTCCGCACCCAGTTCAAATGCCCTGACTGCTATCTCCTCGCGCCCCCGGCCTGTAAAAAGGATAAAGGGGATCTCCGGGTACCTGCCCCGCACGTCCTGCAAAAACGAGATACCATCTTTTTCCGGCATCTGGTAATCGCTAATGATTGCATCAAACGATTCAGATTCAAGTAATTTTTCTGCATCAAGGGCAGAAATCACCGTAGTGACTGATAACTCTCCTTTTTTTTCGAGGAAAATCCTGCAGAGATCGAGGAGGGCCGGCTCATCATCGACGTACAGGAGGGAGATCATGATGCTGTTTTGTTAACGAGTATTGGCAAAATATGTTTGTATTTTATACCTTTCTCCGGCATTCCTCTTTAATCCAGAGGAAATGTATAAAACCTCTCCCACGTCAGGGTTTTACCCGGTTTCATCAGCCCGGTTCAGTACCGGGTGGCAGGCGGGAGACGAGTACCTTGTCAAGCTTCATCCCGTCCATATCCACCACTTCGAAGGAAAACCCGTTCCATTCGAAACGGTCACCGGTTTTTGGAATCCTCTGGAGCTGGAGCATGACAAACCCTGCAAGGGTGTGAAACCTGTCTGCCTGTTCTTCAGGCCGTATTTCGACACCGATAGTTTCCCGGAAATCTTCAACCGTTACTGACCCCTCCATGAGCCAGGACCCGTCTGCACGCACGATGATCTCGGCCTCCCTGGGCTCATCATCGGTGGGGAGATGACCGACGATCGCCTCGAGGATATCATGGAGGGTGATAAGTCCCTGGATATTACCGAGTTCATCGACCACCATTGCGATGTGAACTCCCTCCTTCCTGAAATAATCGAGCAGTTTGAGCAAAGGGATGCTTTCCGGGACAAATAACGGTGTAGTGATGGCAGACTCAATATCCATTGTTTTTCCCTCCACCATCTGTACCCAGAGGTCCCTGATCGCGACAATTCCAAGGAAGTTATCGAGTTCATCACGATAGACCGGAAAATAAGACCGCCTGCTCTCAACCATTTTTACCCAGATCTTTTCCGGGTTTTCGGTGATATCAAGTGCGACAACATCAGGACGGAGGACCATAAACCTCCCTGCCTTCTGGTCTGCAAGGTTAAAAACCCCTTCAACCATATCAGCTTCTGCTTCCTCGAATACGCCTGCTTCAGTTCCCTGTTCAATAAGGATTTTAATTTCCTCCTCAGTTACCGGCGGATCAGTGCCTTTTTTCAGGCGCAACACCAGTAATACCGCTTCGGTTGAATAACTCAGAAATAGTACTACCGGGTACATTGCAAGGGAGAGCAGGCGTACCGGTCTTGCCACTCTTGCGGCGATTCTCTCCGCATCATTCATCCCAATCCATTTCGGGAGGATTTCACCGAATAGCAGGGTAAAATAGGTGACCACAATGACTACCACGGTAAGGGCCAGTGCTTCACTATACGGGGCAAGGGACGGGACCCCCTGTAGTACATGGCTCAGTGATTCGGCCGTGGTGGCGCCACCGAATGCCCCGATAATAATGCTTATAAAGGTGATGCCGACCTGGATTGTGGAAAGAAAATTTGTGGGTTTCTCTGCGAGCGACAGGGCCTCGGCCGCTTGCTTGTCTCCCTGTTCAGCTCTGTTCTGAAGGCGTGATTTTTTCGCGGCAACAATAGCAAATTCCGCCATCACAAGGAGGCCATTAATAAGAATCAGGATTGCAATGAGAAGAATCTCGTATGGTATGGACATTTAGCGGTACCTGCTAATATGTCAGAATCTCAATTATAGATTTCCTGTACCAGGAATACCAATAATGCCGGGTTCACCGGTATTTCAATTATGATCCCCTTATTTTTTTGCTCCGGGTGATACAACGGAAAGCCCGGTAGCAATTCGACGGGGTTGTAATGGGGAAAACAACGGAAAGGCCCCCGGATGCGGTCTGTGCCCCCTGCACCACCCTCATACGGTGTCCTGCAGCTTTTCGCACATCCTTGGGGTTCAGGGACCGGAATTGCAGTACCCCTGAAAGATATGCCCCCACTCCTCCCGCAATATCTATTGTTCAGTCCCTCCTACCTGAATACACCATGTCTTCGAAAAAAATGGGTAGTATCATCGCACTTTTTGTTGTCGCCCTCGTGTTCTTTTCAGGGTGCACGCAGTCCACGGTTCCGGATAAGGCGCTCACCCTGGTGACAACGCAAACAGGGACTCCCGTCGCAACAACCTCCGTGACCACCACCGGGACCCCCCCTGTGACTCCTGCAGCATCGCTGGATACAACTTCATCCATACCAACCCCGGTACAAGCCCGAAAACAAGTGAAACTCGAGACGACAATGGGGGACATTACCATTGCCCTTGATCCCGATATGCCCATCACTGCCGGTAATTTTGAATCGCTCGTAAAGAGCGGCTACTATAACGGGGTTATGTTCCACCGCGTGATTAACGGGTTCATGATCCAGGGTGGCGATCCAACGGGTACCGGCAGGGGGGGCCCGGGGTACAGGATCCCGGATGAGTTCACAAGCCACAACAAGAACGTCCGTGGCGCCATCGCAATGGCAAACTCAGGACCCAATACCGGGGGCTCCCAGTTCTTCATCAACCTTGTGGATAACAGCGCCCGGCCCACCTTTGATGCCAGTTACCCGGTATTCGGGAACGTTGTCGGGGGAATGGATGTTGTGGACGCTATCGGCAAGGTGCCGACGTCCGGTTCACCAAATGACAGGCCGCTGCAGAACGTGACGATCATTCGTGCTGAAGTGATATGAGCGTACATTTTTTTTATGGATTAATGGGTTGTAACTGATTTCTGGACCTTTCAATATCAATGGTGGCATAAAAAATGAATCAGGGGCCTTCTCAAGGTGTTTTTTACACCCCACTCCCCGCCCGGTCTCATTACGGTATTCCCGTACAGGGCTCACCTCAGAAGGCATTGAATATTTCAGAGATGCATTTACCCGCTTTTATACCAACCGGGGCCGCCAAAGCGCCGTGAAGGGCTGGTGGCGCAAGAAAATCCCCCTGACCGGATTAAACCGTTACAATGGATTTCAGATGGTATCAACAAAGCGTGTTATGAGTCTTTGGCTCACAGATGAGCATGAAAAATGTGGCATTTCAGATTGTTTTGCAGGAGTTTTTCATATCAGCCCATTGACTCTAAAAAAATGGTGAAATGACGTACAGGGGCTACATCATTTTCTGCTTTTTCGATCGTTCCACCAGGAGCAGTGCAACATTTAACCCAAGCACGATTGCCCAGATGATGACTCCCGACGAACTTCCAACCGCGTAACTATACACGATGGCGATGACTGAAACCCCGGTGAGGATATAATTCAGCAGGCTCATAGCGACTATATCTTTCTGGTCCGGCTATGATATAGCAGTTTGTTTTTCATGGATCAAATGTACCTCGTTCCTTCTTCCTTGCCTTTAGTACCTCAATCGTGGTAAAGACAATCGCTGCCTCGAGCGGGTCATCGAAATATGCAAGTCCGGGACCTTTTATTCTCTCCAGTAATTGCACCAGTTCAATCCCGTATTTCACATCATGGCCCTGTAAATGGAGGACTATCCGTGACCACCGTTCTGTCAGGTGTTGTAAGTCTGTTGCAGTAACCATCTGCCTGGTACTTCGGCCCCCTGGTATATGGGAAGCTGCCGTGGGTGGGGTGAAAGTGAATTCCCGATCCGGTAGCCTGAGAAAAAAGGTGATCCCGGATACCTGTCATTCAATGGTGTTGTTGGTACAATCCTGATGACAAGGGGGCACTCTGGTGGTAAAAAAGGTGTTTTCTTTTTTAATAGTATCAGTTGGGATGCACGGGTATCAGCGTCGCGAGGTGAGATACCCTGCACTACAGAGTATCCCGAGTGCCATGACCAGCACAAACGGACCTGCACCCGCTTTGGTCGTCGGGCTGGCAACCGGGACCGGGGCCAGTGCTGCAGTGAGCTGGATATTCTGCCCGGCTATCACCTGTCCGGTTGTTGTATAGGGGGTATATCCATCCATCCTGATTTCGACCGTGTAGGTCCCCGGGTTCACTTTCTGGGATGAGAGCGGAGTTATACCAACATATGCACCGTTTACGTAGACATTAGCCCCGCTTGGGGATGATGCAATCTGGACACTTGCAAAGGCAGAGGCCTGGCTTGCCGGTTGAAGGGCTGCATTCATTTGAACAGTTTTCCCTGCCTGTATCGATACCGTGACCGAGTAGTCCTGGTACCCGGACTTCTTCACGGTGACCGTATAACTGCCTGGTGCGAGGTTGACGATATCAAGGGAGTCGTCCAGGGGAGTCACTCCCCTGAAATTACCGTTCAGGTAGACGCCAGCCCCTGATGGTGCTGATGAGACCTGGAGGTCTCCCGTATCAGGGCTTTTTTCCGGGACAAGTGTAACAACCACCGGTGTAGTCTGCCCGCTTACAACGGTAGCCGTACTTTCCCAGGTCTCGTAACCTGCTTCATAAATTCCTACTTTGTGCGGGCCTGCTGCAAGGTTCCCGATAATCTGGTCTGTTTTCCCCTGGTAGATATCGTCAACATAGAACCCTGCCCCCTTCGGAGTCGAGGAGAGTGATATGCTCCCGGGTGAAATGACCCGTACAAGGTCAACATTCACGTTCTGGGTTGTCCCTGCACTTACGGTTACCACCGACGTGGAGGGCTGGTACCCGGGCATGGTTATCATAACGTTGTGTACACCGGGTGGAACAGATGAGAACGTTCCCGGGGTGAATAACTGGTTTTCTCCCCCGTCTAGGATCGCGGATGACCCCGGAGGGGTTGAGACGACATAAATGCTGCCTGTGGTATACGAGTTACCGGCCTGGGGAGTGCTTGACGTGGACTTGGCTGCAACCGTCATTTCAGCTGATGCACACCCGGTTATCAGAAGGGCGAGAATTAACGCAAGTATCAGAATTGACATCTTCTTCATGGGCATTACCTGTAACAAGAATCTTTTATCGAGTTTAAAAAACCACCGGTTAAAACCATGATACCTCACGGTCTGCCATGATCCCGTATCCGGGACCGCGTGGAGAGATCTCCTGGTTCCGAAAAAAAGATCCCGGCCTATCTGATTACATCGGCGTGAAAATCCATAAAAAACCGGGCATATCAGAAATTATTATAGATACAATTAAATAAGATTCAATCTACCTTTTTTTTATGGGAAAATTCTTGAATTCCATAATGGGAAAGGGAGAGGAAGAGCGGAATGTAGAGGATTATATGACGCTTGAAGTCCCCGAGGATATGGATGCAGCGAATACGGCACTCTATGTCAAGATTGCAACGGTGGGAGACATCAAAGACTGTCCCATGATCAAGGACCAGATCTACAACGGCAACATCGTGGTCATGGACATTGCACAGCTGCGGGCTGATAAGGTGATGTACGAACGTGTGCTCAAGGATATGAAAGAGGTCGCGAAAGACGTGAACGGGGACATCATTGGCCTCGGGGAACAGAAATACATCATCATCACCCCCGCAGGGGTCAAGATATCCCGGGACAAACTCGGCGGGATGTGAGACCCGGCAATCCATATCCTCCACTAGTACTACAGGTCTGAAAATATTACAAATACGTTTTTTTAGTCATTAGTCTGGCGTTGTTGAAACCCTTCGGTGTCATAAAAAATAAGAGGGAACTACGAAGACCTGGAGGGGGTTTCACCCCCTTCCTGCCCCAACCCATTAAGATAATCTTCGGGCAGGGGTCCCCCGAAGGCTCATTACATCCAGAGTTGTTGAGGTCATAACCTACCCAAGGCCAGGGCCGCCAAAGAGACGGGGATTGTGCCCCGGGAGCGTGACTAATTTTTTTATGTGATTAGTCAACAAACGCCACCCAATTTTTTTCAGACTCATAACCAATTCAAAAAATGTAGTTAGAATTGGAACGTAAGACGTTCATAGGGGCATTGCTCCCGCCGCTACGGCAGCCCCCGGTTGGGATAGTTCCCGGACTGTTAAAAGGTCTCAAAATGACAGGATTACCTAAACCTGATACAATTCTCTCCTGATTTAACGAATAAAAATGTATTGTGGTGGTTCCGGTTGATGAATCACCTGATTTTAAATAACCTAATCCACACCATAGACTGACAGGGTTTTTCAATGAAAACGGACATGATGCCGGAAGGCCACAGGTATCCAGGATGAAAATTGAATGCCCGGGTGGTCATTTTCATATGAAATGCCTGAATGGGTCCCAAAAACATGGAAATTTTAACCGAGGCATTTTCAATCGTCCGGGTGGGAACTTCCCGTTCATGTGTGTTTTAACCAAGCGTGGTATGGGCCTTTGGCCCATGATGTGCATGAAAAGGCAGCCTTCCAGATAATGTTACCGTGGTTTTTTATATCAGCCGAAATCCGGATCTGGCTGAAAAACCGGGCATGCGGAGGTTTGAATTCCGGTGATGTACTCCTGACACTCCCTATACCTCCGAAATTTTTCGCAGTCAACGCCATATTGATCAGGTCACCCTCCCATATCACGTACTAACCATGTCGCTCCAGAAATGTATCCCATTACTATTGGCCACACTCATCCTTGTGGCAATACTGGCATCGGGCTGTACAAATGTCCCTGCCTTAACCCCGGTAACGACACCCGTTACTACAGACCTGAAGAAATTCAACTCTACGGCCGAGATTGAGCAGTATATCAGGAGTTCGATGGCAACGGACCAGCAGGACCGCTACCGTACCTATCCCATGACTGCCATGGTCTCCGGTGGCCCGGGTGCGGGGTCTTCGGGTGGGCCATTGCAGATGGGCCAGGAATCGGCAAAGAACAGTTTGACTGTCCCTGTTCCCGCTGCAGCAGGGGCTGTTGATTACTCCTCTATCAGCTCGGGGGCCGGGGATTATTCGACGACCAACATCCAGGTTGCGGGGGTGGATGAGCCCGATATCGTGAAGAATGACGCCCGGTACATCTACACGATATCAGGCCAGACCCTCACCATCGTCGATGCCTACCCTGCAGAAAAAGCCTCGGTTGTCTCGAAGACTGAAATTTCTGACACCCCGAAAGACCTCTTTGTAACCGGGGACCGTCTTGTGCTCTTTACCCAGGGATATGGGTCACCAGATTACCCCGAAGAAAAAACTGCATCGATGAAAGCGGAGATGATGCCACGGAGACCGGTATATAATTCACCGGTAACTCACGAGGTAATCTACGATATCAGTGACCGTTCCAGCCCGAAGGTGATAAAGGACTACACGATTGAAGGCGATTATACCGATGCACGGATGATCGGGGCCCTTGTCTACATGATCACCCGCGAGCAGGTATATCCGTACTACAACGACCGGATTATTGTACCCACACTTCGTGAAGGGACAAAGACGGTTATCCAGCCTGATGTCTGGCACTTCGATTACCCCGACCAGCAGTACACCTTCACCACCATTACTGCCATCGATGCAGGCACCGGGACTGAGAAAAACGCACAGACCTACCTGTTAGGCAATGGAAATATTATCTATGTCTCACCGGACGCGATGTACGTCAGTTACCAGAAATACCACCCCGTTGTCTACCCGGTCAGGGGCGGTATGGAAGTAGCAAAACCCCTGCCTGCACCGGTGAGCTGGATTGAAGGGCCGGGGGTATCGGGGGCGGTATCATCAGCACCGGTCCCACAGGACTTCAATGCAATGAATGATGACCAGAGACAGGCGATCATCAGCGGTCTTCGGAGCGGGGAGCAGGACTCAATCCGTCGGCAGGAAGCTGACCAGACCTCCACGGTCATCCACAAGATCGGGATAAAGGACGGGAAGATCCAGTACGTCGCGAAAGGTGAAGTACCCGGGACGCTGAAGAACCAGTTTTCGATGGACGAGTATAACGACAACCTCCGTGTTGCGACTACTTCAAGTGTCTATACCCGGTCCGGGCAGTATACCTATAACAATGTCTATGTCCTTAATGGCCAGATGGAGCGGATCGGAGCACTGACCCATCTTGCCGAACAGGAGACCATTTATTCCACCCGTTTTATCGGTGACCGTCTCTACATGGTGACGTTCAAGCGGATCGACCCGTTCTTCGTGATCGACCTCTCCACGCCTTCAAACCCGAAGGTCCTCGGAAAACTGAAGATCCCCGGGTATTCCGATTACCTGCACCCCTACGACGCAACACATATCATCGGCATCGGCAAGGAGACCGCGTCCAATGAATGGGGCGGTGTTTCAACGAGCGGGGTTAAACTGGCCCTCTTCGATGTCTCTGACGTTACGAGCCCGAAACAGCTCGACAAGGTGCAGATCGGTGACGCAGGTTCTGATTCTGCGGCACTGACCGACCACCATGCATTCCTGTTCGATCGGAACAGGAACCTCCTCGTGATCCCGGTCAGGGCGGTATCCATGAACCAGATCAGCAAAGGGGACTATTACAACAACCAGCCACAGGCATGGTACGGGGCGTATGTATTCGGTCTCACCCCCGAGACCGGGTTCACGCTCAAAGGGACCGTGCAGCACGGTACCGGTGACAACGGGTACTACTATTACGGCAGCTCGGGTGCGGATGTGAAACGGTCCCTCTACATCGGGAATGTCCTCTATACGATGTCCTCAAAACAGATCAAGGCAAATTCCCTTGATAACATCAATACGACGATCTCAACGATCCCCCTGCCGGGTATGGGAGAGGTGTATTACCCGATGGTGTGAGGGGTACAGATCACCAGGCCTTTTCCTTTTTTTTCGATATCTGACCCGCTCTGCCACGAACTGGCCGGAACATTAAATTCGATGAAAAAGGCGTTGTACGATAAAATAACAGTTTATTGGCGACATAAGTCATGCCTGATCTGCACGATGGATACCTTTATTGCCTCACAGCGGATTGATGGAGCTTACCAGGTTGTGGGTCACATGACATTGTGTAAACATTGTGGGTTCAATGCCTCCGATGAGGCAATTTACTGTATTATGTGTGGAAAAAAACTGAAAGTAACTGAAGAATTGCATGGCGGGGTTATGGTTAACCTTAAAAATCTGTTACGTGGTCATACTGCCGATGAAGAGATAACAGTATAAAACCTTTTTCCCACACAACGGGATCGTTTGAACTCCACCGCAAAACGGCGGGCTATCTTTAATTATTCTTTAGAATTTCGTATTATGCCCTTTTAACTTCGTTCCGTGACACTACCTGCGCCGCCGCCATTTCCCTCCGCGGAGCTGATGACAGTACTATTATTACCCCGCGTTCCCGATACTGGATCAACAGATTTTTGGATCGGTGATGGATGTTGGGTACTAACATGGCAGGGGCTGGAATAATTGGGATATGATGAAGTCTACAGACGTTCAATTGAGCACCCTGAAGAATTCTGGGGGCAGGCAGACTGAATCTGTGCATTGGTACCGCAAGTGGGACAAGGTCCTTGATAACCACAACCCGCCGTTTACACGCTGGTTTAGTGGCGGCATCCTCAACAGCTGTTATAATGCACTGGACCGGCACGTGGAGAATGGCAGGGCTGAACAGGTCGCATTGATTTACGACAGCCCTGTCACAAAAACGGTGAAACAATTTACGTACCGGGAGACTGCGTGACAGCGCAGCACAATGTGCCGGAGGACTCACCCGGCTGGGTGTCACGAAGGGTGACCGCGTTGTCATTTACATGCCGATGATCCCGGAGGCAGTTATTTCGATGCTGGCTTGTGCACGGATCGGTGCGATCCATTCGGTCGTCTTTGGCGGGTTTGCACCAAAAGAACTGGCGACCAGGATCGAGGACGCACGCCCACGGGTGGTAATGTGCTCTTCATGCGGGATCGAGGTAAACCGTATAATACCCTACAAACCGCTCCTTGACTCAGCAATTGAACTCTGTACGCACAAACCCGAGGCGTGTGTCATCGTCCAGAGGCCGGAAAAGACGGTCCCGCTTATCGAAGGCCGGGACCACGACTGGTCTGCCTTCATGAAGGGTGCACCGGCTGGCTGTGTCCCGGTTGCTGCAACAGACCCGCTGTATATTCTCTATACCTCTGGCACTACCGGGAAACCGAAGGGAGTCCTCCGGGATAACGGGGGCCATCTCGTCGCCCTGAAATGGAGTATGAATAATATTTACGGCGTCTCACCCGGCGAAGTATACTGGGCTGCTTCCGATATCGGGTGGGTCGTCGGGCATTCCTATATCGTGTACGGGCCCCTGTTCCATGGGTGCACCACCGTCATCTACGAGGGCAAATCGGTGGGGACTCCTGACCCGGGTGCGTTCTGGCGTGTCATTTCAGAGCACGGGGTATCTGTATTATTCTGCGCCCCCACTGCATTCAGGGCAATACGCCGGGAAGACCCCGAGGCCAGCTACCTTCTGAAATACGACCTCTCCTCTCTCCGGGTTTTATTCCTCGCCGGTGAACGGTGCGACCCGGATACCCTTACATGGGCAAAAGAACAGCTTGGCGTGCCGGTCATTGATCACTGGTGGCAGACTGAAACGGGCTGGTCAATCGGTGCAAACTGTGCCGGTATTGAATTACTCCCGGTACGCCCCGGTTCCTGCACAAAGGCTGTGCCTGGCTATGATGTCTGTGTCTTTGATACCGAAGGCAAACCGGTTGCACCCGGGCAGAACGGCAATATCGTGATTAAATCACCCCTGCCTCCCGGTTGCCTGACGACGCTGTGGCAGAATGATGCGGACTTTATCAGGACATACTTCTCAACATACCCGGGTTATTATTACACATCTGATGCGGGATACATCGATGCGGAAGGATATCTCTGGATTATGGGGAGGACTGACGATATTATCAATATTGCCGGACACCGCCTTTCAACCGGGGCTATGGAAGAGGTGCTGTCCCACCATCCCGATGTGGCGGAATGTGCCGTAACCGGGGTGCATGACCCGGTAAAAGGCGAAGTACCGGTTGGGTTTATTGTCCTCAAGTCCGGCCGGTCCCGGGTCCCGGGGGAAATCGAGCGGGAACTTGTCCTGATGATGAGGGAAAGGATCGGGCCGATTGCATCGTTCAAGGAAGTATCGGTGGTGAAAAGGCTGCCTAAGACCCGTTCGGGCAAGATACTCAGGGGGACTATTAAAAAGATTGCAGACGGGGTGGTATTTTCGGTCCCTCCGACCATAGAGGACCCGGCAGTCCTCGATGAGATACGGGCAGTCCTCATGGAACGAGGGTACCCGAGAGGGTGAATACGAAGTGCGGGGTATCCCACATAAATCATCAGGTGAACCCATATCGCAAAAAGGACTATGTGCCGTCCGGTCCCGTGCCCCGGCCCTTCCCGTCCTCCCTCACAAAACGGTAGGTACCCCTGGGTGCAAAAATCTCAAACCTGGCACTTTTTCCGGGTATTCCTGTCTCCCTGATAGTAAGACCGGTGATAGCGAGGATCTCCCTGCCCAGGAAGAGACCGAAACCGGTATTTTTGTAATATTCCCTTCTGAAAATCCTCTCTTTCTCATTATCAGGGACACCTGTGCCGTTGTCCTCGATGGCCAGGATGAGACCCTCCGGGGTTTCAGCAGACCGGATGGCAATTTCTGTTACACCTTCCCCGTGCCGGATCGAATTCTCAACAAGGTTGTAAAATACTTTTTCAAGCAGGGGATCGGCATAGATCTCAACCTTCGGAAGGGTGATGCTAACCCTGATCCCGGCCAGGTCAATCGTTGCAATAGCAAGTGATACCGTCTCTCCTATATTGTACCACCCGGGTGAATGGACCCCGATATTCTGGTAATCGCGGGTGAAAAGGATCTGTTTTCTGATCGCTTCTGCGGCCTGTTCTTCCTTTGTAATGTACGTGATCTGCAGGGGGTCCGTAGTCTCCCCCCGTGAAAGCTCGAGAAAGCCGATGAGCACGGTCAACTGGTTAAGGATGTCATGCCTCGTTATATTGTTGAGAAGATTGAGCTTGTTATTCGCCTGGGACAGGGCTTCCATGGCCAGCTTTTGATCCGTAATGTCAACAGCGGTGCAGATGATTACCGGTGTTTCACAGTCGACTGCTGAAACCAGTGCCCATCGCAGGGAACCGTCGGAGGCCGCAAGGCCCACTTCAATATCCCTGATCCGGTGCTCGTTGTACACCTGGGTTAAAAAACTCTCCCGGGCTGCCGTATCCGGAATGATATCGGTGAGTGTTTTTTTCTTCAGGTCGTCGCAATTGTACCCCAGTATCGAGCAAAATTTCTGGTTTGCCTTGTTTATTCTAAGGCTGACTTTATCGTAACTGAATGCCCCGGCCTGGGAATTGTAATATAACCCGCAGTTTTTCTCCCCCTCCCGCTGATATGCTTTTGAATAGGTTGAGATGAGGACACCGAGAGAGACAAAGATATAGAACCAGATGGTGGCAATTGCGTAGCTCCGGGCATCAGGTAACCCGAAAAGAAAGACGAGGGCCAGGTATACCCAGCCCAGGAGAATGGTCCCGTAAATACCAAGTTTCGGGTGTGCAAAAGCAATGAGTACGAGTGGGATGATGTAGAAGAATGGGAAAACATCGTAAATGCCGATCGAAAGGCTCCACCATGTAATAAGAATGGCCGTAATTGTGCTGACGATGATGCAGATATCAAACAACAATAACTTTTTCTGGGTAATTGGCTGCATAGACAGAACTCACCTGCGGGGACTCCCGGTGCCCTGGTATTGGGCGGTACTGAACAGTTGTGACTATGTACAATAAAGACTATTGAACACAGCCGGGCAACCTGGGATTCAGCTATCCTTTCGGGTACCCCGGTATCAGGTTATGGATAGGGGGGTGTCAGACCGGGTGTGGAGGGGAACCATACCCTGAACGGGTGTTGGCCAGGCAAACCCGGGAAAGGAAGGCCTTGCCTGGGATATCTGGTGGCCGTCAAATCAACGACCCAACAGGAGAACAGGAATGGATCTGTCAGATCCATGACAACAATACCTATGCCCCGTGGCCCTTTATCCTCCCGGCGGCCAACGAATTAAAAATATAGGTTGCAGGGAAGTCCCTTGATCGTTTGTGTGTCTCATCCCCCTCTGCAATAAATTGGGGCGTTTCCACCCGGCGGGGAAAGTGTCGCACGGGGATTTGCCCTGAAACTTTCCAGGAGCGTATCGAACAGAGGAGAGACCTTTTTACTACCCGATACATAACCCGGCCTGAATGCCGCGGTATTCCCGGTATATTCTGAAATTTTCAATGGTGACCTCATTGTAAAAAGTGCTGGAACCTCGTCCGGTTTCATCGTAACCATGGTCACCTGAACTGGCGTACCAGGTGCGACCATGGGATTAAGGGCAAACAATCCGGTATAGGAGTCTGCATTGTAACCTGCCGTTTCATCTGCAAGGACCGGTACTCCGGCTACGGTGAGACAGAGTGCTATCAGGACGAGGATGAAACCCCGTTTCGATGTATTGAACTTCATTGTATTACCTAAACGTCCTGCCAGGAGATTGCCCGGTATGGACATGCCCTGGCTGGTACATAAATCTTCTGTACTGTATCCTAGTAAAATGCTAACAACCTGACAGTACCCGGGACACGGGTCAGACCCGGCAGAACAATATCCGGTGGTTGTTGGTGATACGATAGATACAATCTTGTCATAATTCCATTGGTCTACAACATCCGGGCTCGTTTTATGGGTAGGTTTACGGTAGAAAAGGAGCAATTCAACCGTTTAAACAGTCAGTCAATTTCCAAAAAAGGCCATTCCCGGAACTTTGCTCGCCCGGGATACCCATAAGAAATCATGCGGGTAAAAACCCCGCCTCCCGGATTTTCTGCTCAATCTCCCGCGCATGGTCCGGTCCGCGTGTTTCAATATCAATATCCACGATAACCATTCCTGGTGGCAGATCAGGACCCTCATTAAACTGCCCGATATGGATAATATTTCCCTCGCATTGCGCAATTAACGAAAGAAGACCGGCGAGTGATCCCGGGACATCCTGTAACCTGATCGAGGTATGCATGATCCGGCCTTTCCGTACCAGTCCGCGGTTGAGTATCTTTGCGAGCAGCGGTGTATCGACGTTTCCTCCTGATATGACCAGCACAACGTTGCTGCCCTCTGGAATGGAAATGTGGTTATTCAGCAATGCTGCAACGGGGGCAGCACCCGCACCTTCCGCCAGTATTTTTTTTCTCTCGAGGAGGAGCAGCATGGCATCAACAATCTCCTCTTCAGATACAAGAATTATTTCATCAACGAGCGACTCGAGGACGGGCAGGGCCAATGCACCGACCCGCGGCACCAGTATACCGTCAGCAACCGAATGGCCGGGAACAACTGTTACTATTTCACCATCCCGCCTGGCATCGAATGCTGAAGGGCAGGCCGCCGCCTGCACCCCTATGATCCGTACTGCCGGATTTGTTGCTTTCACGGCAATTGCGATACCGCTGATAAGGCCGCCTCCTCCGACCGGGACAATAATGGTATCTACGGATGGGAGGTCTTCCATTATTTCAATCCCTATTGTGCCCTGGCCAGCGATGATATCGGGATCGTCATAGGGGTGGATGAATAGTGCACCGTTCATGGCAAGTGACGAAGCAGTCTCAATTGATTCCTGGAGGTTTTCTCCCTTGAGGATTATTGTTGCACCATAACTCTCTGTTGCGGCCTGTTTACTCAGGGAAGCATGGACTGGCATAACGATGGTCGCGTGAACACCTGACAGCCGGGCGGCGACTGCCACACCCTGTGCATGGTTCCCTGCAGAGGCCGCGATCACGCCCGCCTCACCGATCCCGTTGATATTGTGCAGGATCCGGTAGGTTGCCCCACGGACTTTGAATGAACCAGCTTTCTGAAGGGTTTCCAGTTTCAGGTAAATACCCGCCCCGGTCCCCTCAGAAAAGGTAGGCGAGTAAATAAGAGGCGTACGGATGATATGGGGTGCTATGACCTCGTTTGCATGGACGATATCTTCGTACGTGACCATACGTGGTAATGAAGAGTACATTGATTTAGATGTTGGGGAAGGGCATTGGCGTGAGGTACCGCTGCAGGAATGGTAACAATACCGGCTGGTATGAAAAACTCCTGCCGGATTGTACCGAATCAGGATTATTCCGGAATTTCAACGTTCCCGGTGCTCCGCCCCGCCGCCGGGTACCCCGGTTAAGACAGAGACCCAGTACACCCCGGTCCCACACCACCCCCTGGTTATTCTGTTCCCGCAATCCCGAATTAGTCCGGGTTCATCCCGGTGGTTTCCCGGGATCGTCGATGAACTCGAGGTTGAACCGGTAGAGGTGGGTAAACCCGCAATTCCTGCACCGGACCGTAAAATTCCTGCACCCGATCGTTACATCATGGGGGCCTTTCACCTTGCACTGCCTGCATAATGCCGCAGACACCAGGTTCCAGATATCATAACATCCGGGCCTGACATAGTCCCCCTTTTTACTGATATCTTCAATAAGTGGTATATACGACCTCGTGGCCCCGCAATTGCCACAAACGACCTGTGCACCATTCGGGACTGCGGTGATGATCTGGCCGGTGTCCTCCTGGCAGTGGTAGCAGGTAGTCCGGTGTTGCAGCGTGATGAAATCTTCCATGTATCATACTCACGGGCGGGACCAGATAAAGGATTGTGAGGTTGAAGAGAAGACCTGCCTGAGGAAAAACCCTTGTGTACCGGGACACCGGCCAGTGGCAGCCCTCTCTTTTCCGGGACCCCTATAACTATATGAAGGCACGTCCCCGCAACCAAACAATGGTGATGCACCGGAGATACGGGTGTCAATACCGTTAACTGATTACCATCCCGGACCGGTGATATTTTTTACGAGGGCCTCTCCAAACTCTTCTGATGCCAGCGGACCGTTGGCCGTAATCACCCGTCCATCGGTGACAACAGGGACCTTAACCATGACAGCACCACCTTTTTTCATCTCGAAATCGGAAGCGGTGCTCTCAAAATATGTAGCCTTTTTACCCTTCAGTACCCCTGCACGGGCGAGAACGACAGGGGCAAGACAGATAGCGGCGATAACTTTTCCCGATTTCTGGAAAAATTTTACCAGGTGAACAAGCACCTGATCATTCCAGAGATGGACCTGTGAGCCTGACCCGCCAACAATAACAAGACCGTCATAGTGTTCCGGATCTACCTCCTCAAACGACAGGGTGGCGGTTGCCCTTGCCCCGAGCATCCCGGTACAGGCCCCCCTCCGGGTGGAAGCGATATCAATTGCTATTCCTGCCTTGTGAAGCGCAGCGACAGGTCCGGCGAGCTCCTCGTCCCGGAATTTTTCGGGTGCAATGGCGATCAGGATCTTCATATATTCGAGATCTCCCCGTTATTATTTGGATATTACGGAGTTGGCATGCCAGGTGGATCCGGGTGCCGGGATATTCTGCTGGCAGGGGTTACCTCTGGTTTCAGAGGTGGAATAAACAGGCCGTATCACAACCAGGGTCGTCACAGTGGCGGGGGCATGAGCCCCTGGAGCGTGAGGAAATTTCATGAGACCGGCTGATATGAACAACTCCGGCAAAACTATCTGAAAGGCTACCTTTTTCATCCTCATCGATGAGCCAAAAGCTCGTAGCACGCGTTGTTGAAAACACACATGAACGGGAAATTCACACTGCTTTTCGTGTCATGTATGGCCTACTGACAGACTGATCGTTTACCGGAAACTGTTATTTCTTGCAGTCTGTGTTGCACACCGCCGGCATATTTACAGGAAAATTCAGAACGGGGAAACGATGCCCGATCGGAAACCCTTTATGTTCACAATTGTAATGTTCAGGTTTAAGCATGAGTATTCCCTTCATCAATCGTATTTCCCGTATAACAAATCGGGAATTACGCGTATGTTCCAGAAAATACCCTTTCTTTCGCCTGCTACCGGTCTTTTATCCCCCGGGCCCGGATGAAAAATTCATCAGGGTGGACCAGTTCAGGCGGGTATTGCCACCAGCCAGAACAAAAAACCTCATGGCCACAACCTCTGCTACGCGCTTACCTGTACCGGGTGTAACACCATAATGCCAGTCCTTGATATTGAGTCTTATACCGGTCTTTCTCAGGAACAGGCTGCCGAAAAATTAAAAACCGGGGGATATAATGAACTCCCCGAGTCAAAGAAACGCAGCATTTTTGGTATCATCATCGAAGTGGTCCACGAGCCGATGTTTATTCTCCTGGTCGCAAGCGGCCTGATCTATTTTGTACTCGGTGATATATCCGAGGGCCTTATGCTGATGAGTTTTGTGCTTGTCATCATTGGTATTACGGTCTACCAGGAGCAGAAGACAGAACGGGCACTGGAAGCGTTGCGAAATCTCTCAAGTCCGCGGGCACTGGTTATCCGTGACGGTGAACAGGTCCGGATCCCGGGCCGTGAAGTGGTGACCGGGGACCTGGTCATCCTTGTGGAAGGTGACCGGGTACCGGCTGACGGTGTCCTGCTCTCCTCCAATAACGTGTCAGTTGATGAATCGCTCCTGACCGGAGAATCGGTACCGGTCCGGAAAATTGCCTGGATGGAGGGGGTGCATGCCGAACGGCCTGGCGGCGATGACCAGCCCTTTGTCTATTCGGGGACCATGGTCGTGCAGGGCCAGGGCCTTGCAGAAATCAGGTCAACCGGGGCCGGGACCGAGATGGGGAAGATCGGGACCGTCCTGCAAACCGTGGAGCGGGGGGAAACCCGGCTTAAGGGTGAGATATCAAGGATCGTCAGGACGATCGCCATCGTGGGTATATTCCTGTGCGCAATTATCGTGGTCGTATATGGTGTTTCCCGTGGTAACTGGATTGAAGGGTTCTTAGCGGGTATCACTCTTGCGATGGCAATCCTGCCGGAAGAGTTTCCGGTCGTCCTGACTATATTCCTTGCCCTCGGGGCCTGGAGGATCTCCCGGAAAAATGTGCTGACCCGCCAGGTACCAGCAATTGAAACCCTTGGTTCTGCGACCGTGCTGTGCGTGGATAAGACCGGCACCCTGACAGAGAACAGGATGTCGGTCCGGACTTTTTTTTCGTCAGGCCGGATATGTGATCACGATGCCACCGGTAACAATTCGGTCGCAGAAATCTGTCATGAAGTGGCTGAGTTTGCCATTCTCGCCTGTAAAAAAGACCCGTTCGATCCGATGGAAAAGGCGCTCTTCAAGCTCGGGGAGGGGGATTTCGGGGCAACTGAGCATATCCATTCCGGCTGGGATCTCGTGCTGGATACCCCCTCTCTCCCGAACTCCTTGCAATGTCCAATGTCTGGAGATCTCCCGGGGGGAACGACTACATTATCGCCTCGAAAGGGGCTCCCGAAGCAATCGCAGACCTGTGCCACTTCAGCGAGGAGAAGAGGCAGGAAATAGCCGTGGATATCGACAAAATGGCTTCACAGGGGCTCCGTATCCTTGGTGTGGCAAAGGCGTCGTTTTCCCGGGTCGAGCTGCCGGATGGGCAGCATGATTTCACCTTTACCTTCCTCGGGCTTGTGGGATTTGCCGATCCGGTTCGCCCCCAGGTCGCAGAAGCCGTGAGAGAATGCTATACGGCCGGTATCCGTGTAATCATGATTACCGGGGATTATCCGCTTACCGCCCAGAATATCGGCCGCCAGATCGGGCTTTTACATACCGACCAGTGCATCACTGGCGCTGAACTTGAAAAAATGAGCGAAGAAGAGCTTATTCAGCGTATCCGGACAGTATCACTCTTCGCGAGGGTAGTCCCCGAACAGAAACTGCGGATTGTCAATGCCCTCAAAGCCAGCGGTGAAGTGGTTGCCATGACCGGGGACGGGGTGAATGATGCCCCGGCGCTGAAATCTGCAGATATCGGGATTGCCATGGGCGGCCGGGGTACTGATGTTGCCCGTGAATCGTCGTCGCTCGTCCTGCTGGACGACAACTTCATCTCGATTGTTTCCGCGGTGCGGCTGGGACGGAGAATTTTTGATAACCTGAAAAAAGCGATGGCGTATATTTTTTCAATTCACGTCCCTATCGCAGGTATGTCGCTTATTCCCGTTCTCTTTAACCTGCCGCTGGTCATGCTGCCGGTGCAAATCGTCTTTCTCGAACTGGTCATAGATCCGGCCTGTTCGATTGTCTTTGAATCAGAAAAAGAAGAACGGAACGTAATGGACCGTCCACCCCGGCAGAAAAGCGAGGGGCTTTTCACGAAGCGGACCCTGGCACTGAGCCTGCTCCAGGGGTTCGTTGTATTAGGGATAGTCCTCATTGTGTATGTGAATGCACTGGCCAGGGGTTTTAGTGAGGATGAGGTGAGGACCCTGACATTCACGACTATCGTGGTCGCAAATCTCTTCCTGATCCTGACCAACAGGTCCTGGTCTGAAACTGCTCTGACTACATTGCGCACGCCCAACAAGGCGATGTGGTGGGTGTTTTTTGGGACGATCAGCTGCCTGCTGCTGGTCCTTTACATTCCTGTGCTCCAGGACCTGTTCGGGTTCGGGACTGTGCCAGTATCAGAACTCATTGTTTGCGCTGCAGCCGGTGCTTTAAGTATCGTCTGGTTTGAGTGTTTCAAGTACTGGAATGCGAGGAACGTATGAAGAACTATAAACCCCGCCATCCGGATCAACAAGGGCATTTCAGGTGGCTATTCCGGCAGGACCGGTCAACCGGAATGAATAAAAAAACATCAGGTATACGTGGGATATCGTGTGATATATATGGGATCATTCATGACTAAATGGGGCCTCATTCTCAAGGCATTCGGGATCACAATCATTCTGCTTATCGTCAGGATGGTTTTTGATTACCTTAATTTTGACATTCTCTCTGTGACGAATCTGATCACCGCGTTTATTGGTGGTGCGATTTTTACCATTGCGATCATTTTTGCCGGAACATTGACTGACTACAA
This sequence comes from uncultured Methanomicrobiales archaeon, assembly GCA_963709545.1. Lineage (GTDB taxonomy): Archaea > Halobacteriota > Methanomicrobia > Methanomicrobiales > Methanospirillaceae > CAIKOD01. The sequence continues at coordinate 72,529 of CAVPWT010000008.1, forward strand.
GGAAAGCGAGAAGATCCCTGGCGAGATTGTGACTTCTATCAGGTCACTTTACAGCGACCTTAACCTTGTCCGGGTGAAGGATATGACGTGTATTGCCGGAATGCAGGGAAATGTCAGTGCCCTCATGCGTTCTATCAACAAGAACTTCCGGAACAATACCTGGGACCTTGAAGCGATGGACATTGCCATTGATGCGGTCACCGCAGACATTTCAACCCTGGTTGACGAGGGAGTCCCCCCGAATTTTATTATAAAACTTAAAAGTGAACTTACGGCAGTTGACCGCCTGTCGCACCGGGTCAAGACCATTGCAGAGACATCGTTCATACCGGCAGCGTACGCTATTGCAGAACTCGCTGCAGCAGGTGTGATAATCTTACTGTTTTTTGTGAAACTTGACCCCTTTTACGAGGGACTCGTCCTGTTTACGGTCCTCTCCATGCTGCTCACCGCACTCCTGCTCCTGATAAGGGATATGGACAACCCGTTCGAGGTCGGGGAGAAGACCTATGCTGATATTGATATGTTCCTCCTCTGGGACCTTGAGAAGAAACTAAACGAAAAGACGGGATATAAAGAATAATTCTTTTTCCCGACTGGTATTGAATCATAGCAAAACCTCGTTTCCGATCCTCAATATATACCCATGTTCCGGACCAACCAGGTACTACGATGAAAGCATCTCACAATTCACCATCACCCGGCACCTGCAATCGATGCGGTGAGTGCTGCCGATGGCTCCCCATCGTCCCCGTCCGGCAGTGCAAGCCCCACCAGGTCCAGTATCTCCGGGAGCGGGGGCTTAAGGAAGCAGACGGCTATTTCCTTGCCGATGCACCATGCCGGCACTTATGCGAGGAGAAGCCTGATGGCAGCGAAGAACGGAAGTGGGTGTGTGATATCTACGAGACCCGGCCGGCCACCTGCCGTGACTTCTGCGGGAAGACGTTGAGCGGCGGGAAGCGGTATTACGTCCCGGAATGTTGCACAATGGGGGGCAACAGGGACCTGGTGGCGGGAAATGTCGCAGGCGATTCAAAATAAGATACGTGGAGGTGGCTGATTACAGCCTTTTGCAGTTTCACCATGGAGGCCTCCCCGTCTCCTGGTGCAACGCATATTTTTTGTGAAGTACCTATCCCAGGCGATCCTGCCGAACAATGCCGACTCCTCCACCCGCAAGGCACACCCTGCTATCCTGGTGCCTTTAAACGGGCTATTCCCTTTGGGACCACTATCTCAAATCGTGCACCCTTACCCGGCTCGCCATTCTCGGTTATTGTTATTCCGGTGATCGCCAGGATCTCACGGGACAGATGGAGCCCGAATCCTGTGTGCGTCCCAAATCCGAGTTTAAAGAGATTTTTTTTATCTTCGGGGGAGATTCCTTTGCCATCATCCTCATAGATGATCCTGGTCACATGGTTGGACTCATACGAAGAGACCCGGATTGTTTTCATCTGATCCCCCCCGTAATTCAGTGAATTCTGGATCAGGTTGTAAAATACCTTCTCGAACATCGGGTCAGCGAACACCTCCACCTCCCGGGGGTCATACAGGACCCTGATGGTATCCACTGGCAATAATGTGGCTCCCCGCCGGACTGTACCATTCACACTCTGCCATGCGGGTGCATTGATACCAAGGTTCTGGTAATCCCTCGTAAATGCAAGTTGTTCCTCAATAACTCCAACAATTTTTTTCTCTTTCTGAATGAATTCCATCATCTGACCTGGTTCGTCAGTGCATTCACCGGAGAGTTCGAGGTAGCCGTTAAGTGCAGTCAGCTGGTTCAGGATATCATGACGGGTGATATTGTTCATCAGCTGGAGTTTCCGGTTGGACTTCTGAAGAGCCTCTTCCGCCCGCCGCCGCCTGATTACATTCCACAGGCCGTTCATCAGGAGTGTCAGTTCCCGGGCATCGTTATCATTATAGTCCGCCGGCTTGTTACCTACCCCGGCCACCAGGACGATATGGCCCCCATCCAGAACCGGGACGTTCATGTGCCGGGTGATAGGGACGTGCCCCTCCGGATGTCCCTTTTTGAGGGGGTTTGACGCTGCGTAATCGTTGGTAATCACCGGTCTCCTCTGCCGTACTGCCTCCCCCCACAAGCCGGTAGCCGAGACCTTGTACTCGATTGGTTTTTTACTCGTCGAACACTCCATCATCGCGGTTTCGGACCAGGCGTACATTGTTAAGATGGATTCGTCGTCACTGACAAATGCGAGGTACCCGACGGTACTATCCGTCATCCGTACACCTTCCTCAATAGCATAGATTAACAGGTCTTTTTGTGAATACTTGTTCATCTGGTAAAATTTTAACAGTATTTCCAGGCGGGCTTCCTCGCGTTGCAATGCCATCCCCGATTGTTCAAGAGCTATTTCGGTGTTTTTACGCTCGGTAACATCCCTGCCGACCGACTGGTACTCCTTTACCCTGCCAGTTTCATCGAAAATTGCCCGGTCAGACCACTGCTGCCAGCGGATCTCTCCATCCGGCATAATAATTGCATGTTCAATCGTGCCAACGGGATGGGAAATGGTAAGAGATGAAAGAAATTTCCGCATTCCCGCCCTGTCTTTCTCCGGCATATCCGGCATAAATCTCCTGCCGATAAGGTCCTCTCTTGGAATTCTGAAATACCTGCAGTAACGCGTCATTCACAAAAATGTGGGTCCCGTCAGGAAGAAAACGGGAGATTAGTTCGGTTTGATCTTCAACGACATTCCGGTACCGGGTTTCACTCTCTTTCAATGCTTCCTCGATGTTTTTCTGATCGGTGAAATCCCTGCCGACTGACTGGTATTCTACCAGATTCCCCCGGGAGTCAAAAATTGCCCGGTCGCTCCAGCGTTGCCACCGAACCTGCCCATCGTCCATGATAATACGGTGGGTGACCGTCGCTACGGGGTTCTCCATGGTTAATGAGTTAAAATGCTCCCGTACCAGTCTTTTATCTGTTGCAGGGATCTGGGGTGAGAATTTTTCACCGATAATATCCTGTTTTCTCCTGTTGAAATACCGGCAATACGCATCGTTAACAAAGACATGCGTACCGTTTGGTGAAAAACGGCAGATAAATTCCTTCTGCTCCTCGACCACGTTCCTGTACTGCTGCTCACTTGCCTCCAGGGCAATTTCCACGGTTTTTCGGTCGGTGATATCCCGTATTGATTCAATGGCTCCTGCCACGTTCCCCTTATTGTCATACAGGATCGAAGCCTTGCCGAGGAGAAATTTTTTGGTACCAAGCGGACGTGGCAGGGAGGTCTCCGCGATGAGAATATCGCCCTCTTTTTTGATAATCGAATAATAACGTGTCGTCAGCTCTTCATCAGATTTGAGAACCAGGTCAATCAGAATAGGACGGCGTTCTCCATAGAAAGGGACCGCGTACTCGTAATTACCCTTACCAATCATTTCTGCGGCAGGAACACCGGTCATCTCTTCGATTGCCCGGTTCCAGGCAATAACAACCCCGTATTTATTAATTGCAAGCGTGGCATCGGGCAGGAAATTAATAATATCTGCCATCCGCTGTTTTGACTCATCCAGCTGGTCCTCTGTCCGTCTTTTATCAACAGCAGTCCTGATTTTATGCACCAGTTCAACAAACTGCGATTTTGGTTCGCCCCCTTTCTGGAGATAAAAATCGGCACCGTTATTTATCGCCTCGATTGCCACATCTTCCCTCCCTTTTCCTGTGAAAAGGATGAATGGGAGATCTCCATGGTCTTTCCTGACTGATTTTAAAAAAACAATCCCGTCCATTTCGGGCATCTGGTAATCAGATACGATCACATCAAAGTGCCGGGACTTAAGCAATACAAGTGCCTCGGTTGCTGACAGAGCTGTCTGGACTTCAAATCCCCGGGTTATTTCGAGAAAAGTTTTTGCAAGTTCAAGAAGAGCGGGTTCATCATCAACACAGAGGATTGAATACAAGGCGATTGCTTCCCGACATCTAATAGTAAAAGGAGAATGGTGATTCGGATATGATAAATTCTGTGATGACCTGTCTTCAGAGGGCGTAAAAAAAAACAGGGGTATGACCCTTTGGAAGTTCCGGGTGGATTTAATGTGATCCTGTTGAAGATTTTCCCAAAAACAGGAGTTTTTAAATTGAAAAATGTACTATATAGCTAACAATACCGGGTGGAACATGTTGAATAAGGCCGTGGTTAACAATTCTCCAACGACTGTCACGATTGTATTGTTGGTTGTTCTGGTCTGCGCAGCAATCGTGGTGCTCCCGGTTGGTGCTGCGAACACAACCCAGACCGTATCGCCCACCCAGACAACATCACATGCTACCACAACCGTCACAACCCAGATCCCCTCAACGACCCAGACAACGAGTCCTGCGACATCTTCGACGACAACGACCACTACGACTCAGACTACCATACCTGCGACGTCGCATACGACGGCGGTCATTACAACATCTGCCCAATCGCAGGTGAGTCCAGTCATAGCGTTCACTGCTGACCCGACAGACGGGTCCGCACCTCTTACCGTCCAGTTCTCAGACATGTCTACGGGTGGTCCGACTTCGTGGAACTGGGATTTTGGTGATGGGACATCAGATACGTCCAGTCACCCTTCCCATACCTATTCAGATGCCGGGACATATACCGTCAGACTGACCGCCACGACCCGTTCGGGCAGTCTGTCCGCCACCCGTGAAAATTATATTATGGTGGACTCGGCAGTTACAACAACCGCACCAACAACCGCAATAACAACGACTGCAACAACCACCACGACGACTGCCCCTGCATTATCCGCCTCTAACCTGCTCGCAGCCTTCGATGGTTCCCCAAGGTCTGGAACCGCCCCCCTGACCGTAGTATTCACCGATACCACGGTGGGGACTCCCGTTGCCTGGTTATGGGATTTCGGGGATATGAAAACCGAAACCTCACAGAACCCGATTCATACCTATAACAAGCCAGGGACCTATACGGTTACTCTGACGGTCAACTCATCGGGTACCGGAAAAATTGTCAAAAAGGTAGACTTTATCGCCGTAAGTTCGTCATCGGACCTTAAGACGCCGGAAGCAGCATTACCCCGCTCCGCAGGCAATGATTACCAGGTGGGGTCCGGGGTCACACCATCGGCTGGTCCGGATAAGAGTTCAGGCCAGGTCAGTGCGGGAAAAACAAAATCCCCGACCCCAACCCTCACCGGAAAAGCATGGCTTGAGTACAAAAAACAGCAGATGGCGGAAGTGGACGCCATCGCAGCCGCCCAGCAGAAAAAGGATGTCATCTCACAAATTGTTGATTTTTTTAAAGGCCTGTTTCCGTGGATGAAATAATTCTTTCCGGCCTGACAACCAGACATCGGTTCCTGTCATCCGGTGGAGATAATGTAGGTGAACCTGGTGTAGAACCCGACCGTCACAATCAGGTATAGTACCAGGGAAATCAACGTACCGGCATAATACACAAAGGATACCAGCTGGTGGTCTTTTGTGCTGTCAAAGATCCATTTCCCTGTTCCTGCCAGGATCAGACCGACAAGGACATTCATGGTAGCCACGGATAGTGCAAATGCCACGGTCCAGGAATGCAGCAACACCATAAAAACCGGGGCCAGTATAAGTCCGATCCCGATACCCCCAAGGAGACCCGAGAGAATTACCCTGATCCAGCCGGTTATCCGGATAAGTTTCCAGTCCTTACGGAACCGGTAATAGTCCCCGTAGAGATCACCAATCATGGTAGATCCTCTCTCCCTTGTATCTGTTCAATTGTTTTTTTCCCCGGCATGAAAAAAGTCACCGGTTCTGTCGTCATATAGTTCCGGGGAAGGGAAGGAAAAGACCACTCCCATACCCCGCCGATTCTTACATGTATCCCGATAAGGCCTGACTGAAAATATCGCCGCCTGATATACTTAATGATTCCCTGACCTGCCGGATTACACCTGATCACTCTAAAAAAAGCATACTGCGGACATCCTTGGTGGACAAAAAAATGAAGGGGATTGCAGGGACAGGAGGGAAAAAACCCTTCAATGCCCGCCCCTGTTATCTGGTCAAATAGAGTTTTGTAATCCCGTTGCAGGAATTGCAGATGTAGTATTCGTTGGTGAAGCAGGAATTACACACCCATCTGCCGCAAAGGCTGCACTGGCGGAGCTCTTCAACAGGAAATGTGGAGTTGCAGAGGTCACAATAGTGCCTCCCGAAACTCCCCGGTACTTTTGTCGGGAACTCCCCCTGTTCACGGAGAGGTTTTATCTCCTTTTTCAGTTCAAGGTAGATATTGTTCTTCCCTTTCTGCCCGGACGTATCAGGTCTTGGAGAGCTCTTTTTCCAGATCGTCAAGCCGTTCCTCCATCCTTGAGAGGGAACTGTTAATCTCCTTCTCGAAGCCCTGTAATTCTGATACTTTTGCTTCATTCTCACTAACACCGGCTCATGCTGTTCTTTGAAACGGTTGACTGCCGGAGTCCGTACGAGTGCCCATTCCGTCACCATCGATTCGAACCTGCGGTCAAGATATTCATCGACCCGGCTCTCAACCGGTCGCGTTAATGAGATCTTACCCTTTGCGCCCCTGAAAAAGAAATAGATGGCGACAATGACCGCGACAATCACCAGGATAGTGAGGATAATTTCGAGCGGTGTCATTTCTTCTTCGCCTCCAGTTTCTTTGCACGTGCTTCAAGGGCAGATAATTTTGCCTCCGCGTTCTTCTCGAAGGTGGCCAGTTTCGCAGCATCAGCAGAAAGTGCATTTAACCTGGCCGAGAAATCTGCCACCTCATTTTTTGTAGCGATCTGCCATTCCTCGACGAGGTATTTCATCCGGCGATCCAGGTACTTATTCATATACTTGTCTATCATCTACCTGCCCTCCATGTCCGAGATAACGGCGTCCAGCTTCAGTACCCGTTCGTTGATGACATCTTTGTGGTCATACAGCTGGTCGATTTCCGCGGTGACCTTGTTGACACGTCGTTCGAGGTCAAGAATATCATTCTCTACCAGGAGGCCCCATTCTTCGATAATTGCTTCCATGTTCTTGTCAAAGTAGGCGTCCAGCGACTTGTCCATGGTTGGTAGTTTCTGGTCAAGGTACCCGGGACATCAGGCATGTTACCCCAGAATGATTGTTTCTCTTCTGTGGTCCCTTCTGCGAATTCAGCCATTATTTCACCTTTTTCTCTTCGAGGTCAAGCTTCAGGATCATCCGCTCGAGTTTTCCTTCACGCACCAGGTTTTCAAGCTTCCGGAGCCTCGCCTCGACGATTTTTTCCTTGTGGTAGTTATTCAGTTCGAGGAGTTCGTTTTCATCTTCAAGAGTACGGATTGACTGGATCTGGTCGGTGCTGAGCTTGGTAAAGGGGTGCACCTTTGCCTGCGTGTTCAGGTCTTTTGCAAGGAGATCGAGTTTCTGTTTTTCTACTTCTATCTCCATTTTCCGGACGTGACCCTGGCTCCTGCGTATAGCCCAGACTACGATGAGAATCAAGAGGAGCGCAAACAGAAGGAACATTGCGATGATGAACCAGTCTGGTGGTGCATACAAGTCCATATTATCCTCCGATTACCTTTGAGGCCTCATCAAGAAGCCCGCTATCTCCCACGAGGTAGATGATATCCCCCCCCACAAGGACAAAGGAAGGATCGGTTGTCTGGATCGCATCTCCACGTTGTGACTGCTGCAATAACAACCCCTTTCGGGAGTACAATGCCGGACAGCGTGCGGGTACCGGAACCGGCAGCGACCGTGACGGCACGGACCTCTCCATTGTTTGCCTTCAGTGCCTTGTCAAGAGTCGCTGAATCGGCTGGTTTAAGTTTCTTTTTTGCAGTCTCAACAGCATTGCTGAAAGCAGCACTGACTGAATGCCCTGCTTTGCCAAGGCCGGTGCTGACACTTGAAGCAACTCCGGCAGCACCTGCCTTGATTGACTCAGTTGATGTACCCTTGATCGATTCTCCTGCCTTACCAAGTCCTGCTGACACACTTGCACCTGCACCTGTGACACTGCTCTTTATCTGGTCGGCCATCGGGGGTGTTTTGCGGACCCGTAACGTGGAGCCTTCACTCGCACCAAGCGCCGTTAAGTCCTCCTCGCTCAGGCGGATATGACCTGATGTAACAAGGGAGTCGGCGAACGCAGTCGCAGATATCCATTTTTCTGCGTCAAGTATACCAATATTAATCGATGCCCCCTCTTTGATTTCGAGCTCCTTGAGGGCGTCCTCATGGATCCGGGCTCTCCCCCTGCTTGGAAAAGCCCGCTTCTGGGCAATGAGTTGAATTTCGTCCATGTGAAGTAAGACTATTCAAAACGGTATATACTTTTCGTGGAACAGAAGATATCCCCCATTCCAAATGATGCATTTTTTGAAACGGGGCAGGAACCGGGCGAAATGGACAGTTCAAAGGTGATTAATCCATAATAGCCCTTCTGTGGACCCGTGATCCGCCCGTAAGGGCAGGATTCCCGGTTTTCTATGAGAAAAATACCTGTTGGCCGGATCGGCCCCTGGCAATGGCGGACCATCAAAAAAGGAGATGCACAAATAATTCAGGTAAGGATTATGGTCCCCCGGGGTCCGTTATATCATGATGAACCAGGACCCTGGTTTTATTGGTGGGCCATTCATCGTTGCCGGTGGCCCGGAATCCGGTACGGATACGTTTCAGGCAGGTAATTTCCCGGGCATGAAGGCAAGGGTATTAATGAGCCGCATACTAATAATTCCCTGATGAACAGGACATTGCGGGCTTATATTGACCTGTTGCGGCTGCAGTTCTTTTTTGCATGGCCGCTCCTGTTCTGTTCAGGTTATCTTCTGGCCACCACGGTATATGGCGGATTTTCATGGCCTGCACTGCTACATGTCGGCCTGATAGGATTGTTCGGGTTTGAAGCCGGGTTTATCCTGAATGATTATGTTGATCGGGACTATGATAAAAAAGATATCGAGAAGAACAGGCTGACAAAATACTGGCGTGTTTTCGGGAGCCGTCCTGTATCGGAAGGTCTCATATCTCCCGGCAATGCCCTTATATTATTTCTCATTTTTGTACTGGTAACAACCGTGCTGGTCCTGGCCCTGCCCTACCCGAATTCACTCTGGGTGCTCGCCATTATGTTTCTATGCTATGCACTCGAGGTCTTTTACCAGGTTAAAAAGCGGGACCAGCGGTTTCCGGCTGCCCAGCTCGCAGGGCGTATTGACTTTGCGCTCTTTCCTGTTGCCGGGTACCTCTGTGCAGGTATTCCGGACATTACGGCCCTTTTATACTTTGCTTTTTTCTACCCGTTTGCCATGGCTCACCTTGGGGCGAACGACCTCATTGATGTGAACAATGACCGGGTGAGAGGTATGAATACCATCACAACCCTGTATGGTGAATGCGGGACTGCCTGGTGGATTGCGGGTTTTTCCGCGGTCAATGTAATAATGGCCATCCTGTTCATGACGCAACTCGGGTGGATTGCGAGGGGCGGGATTGCCATCGGACTGATCCTGCTCATGATCGCGAACGTGGTAATTATAAAAAACCCGACACCCGGCACATGCCTGAAGGTACTCCCCCTGTTTCACCTTACCATGCTTATCTATGCAGGCTCAATCGTGCTCGATTCGGTATGGTAACCATGCTGTTCTGCCCCCCGTACACCCGGTATGGTCTATATACCCGGCAGGGGAGTTGGACTAGGTCATACTCCTTGTATTACAACGATCTCCGGGGACGCAAATGCCCTGAGCTGGAGATCAAAGTTGGAGGTCCCAAGGCCCCGGGTGATATATGTCGTTGTCCGGCCCGAGTCAAAGCGGCCCCCAATCTCCAGTACACCACCGGGAACCAGTTTGTCAAGGCCGGGAGGAATGTACTGGCCCCCGTGCGTGTGACCAGCGAGGATAAGGTCTGCACTCCAGTTGCCCCGGCATTTCGGCTCGTGGACCATGTAAATAGTAAAATCCTTATTTTCAGGAATGGCCGGAGGATGTGCCATACCCGCCCAGCAGTCATCGATCCCTACAAGCATGACCTTCGTGCCGTTCACATCCAGACTCCCGGTACTCGTTTCTTAATACATGGACGCCGTTATCCCCGAGTGCCGCTGCCAGGTGATCTGCGTACGAACTATTTACATCTCCATCTTCGAATACCTCCCTGTCCCAGGTACCGGAAGTGCTGTTGATGGACGCCTCCTCGGATATTTTCCTCATGAGTGTCAGGGAATTGTCCCCCGACTGGTAATCGTGATTACCGAGCACGGCATATACGGGGGCATCAATATCACGCCAGACCCCCTGGATCGCAACGTCCTCCTCGTTCCGGTAGGCGAAGTCCCCCCCGATAAGGACGAGGGACGGGTGGAGGGAATTGATTGTGCGGATGACGTTCTTTGTGTAATCCAGGTTGCTCATGCGAAGGTGCGGGTCTGCAATGAAGATAATTACTGCGTCAGGAGCCCCCTGTTTTTCAATAATGGTAACCTCCGCATTGCTCCCTTCCATGTACATGTACCCGCCGAATGCGGTTAACAGTCCTGCAATGATAACAATGCTGAAATAGGTACCGGTACTGTAACGGGGGAGTTTTGCTGTCATGGAAAAACTGTCAGGAGCTCAATTGTCCCTCGTTGTTCATATGCATTCTGCTGGTACCAAACGAACGAAAGATCCTTATGGGATGGCTCACCGGGTAGCACCAGTTGCATTATTCAGCAGCTGCCATCGCAGCCCTGGTTACGATGGTTCCGGGAAAACCGAAAAGGATTACGATGAAGAATGGGTTCAGGCCGTTCACCCGGTTGCGGAATTGTCCTGTCTGCCTCTATGTTCATTCGTATGTCAGGTTGAGGGATCAGGGTACTTCATCCACTATGGTCGTCTTTCATATGAGTTCCAGTATTGCCGAAAAAACCATTAACGGCTGGTATGAAAAACTCCGGGAAACGATCTGAAAGACCTCCTTTTTCATACTCATCTATGAGCCAAAGGCTCATTGCACGCTTTGTTGAAACCCTTCGCTAATATAAAAAATGGTGATTAGTCAACAAACGCCACCCAATTTTTTTCAGGCTCATAACCAATTCAAAAAATGTAGTTAGAATTGGAACATAAGACGCTCTTGGGGGCATTGCCCCCACCGCTAGGGCAGCCCCAATTGGGATAGTTCCTGGACTGTTGAAATGTCTCAAATGACAGGATTACCTAAACCGGATACAATTCTCTCCTGATTTAACGAATAAAAATGTATTGTGGTGGTTCCAGTTGATGAATCACCTAAAAAAAATTATGAGGGAAATACGAAGACAGGAGAGGGTTTCACCTCCTCCCTGCCCCACCCCCACTAAGATATTCTTCAGGCAGGGTTTCGGCGAAGGCTCATTAAATTCAGAATATTGGGGGGTAGTCTCTATCCGAACCGGGGCGCCACAGCAGCGGGGCGGAGCCCCGAGAGCGTAGAAACATTTCAGCATAATCAGGATTCCGGGGGCCTATTATAGCTTTCCAACAGAGCCCCATTAACTATAAATAAAATCACACGACACGTCCAACGCGTAGTATAGTGAAAACGCTGCAACCAGTGTCCGCACCCGGGGGGCAATCCCGCTCAATTATATGAGGTGTTTGTACCCGCAGCTGCCAGGGACATTCAACCATGGTGTAACCGGCGGATTCGTCTGATATTAGTCTGGAGGAACGAAATTGAAAGAAAAAGGACCTGAATTTCATACCCTGAACGGACGTGAGCTGGTCACAAGGGACTTACGTGTTCACAGGAGAGGACAATGAACCCTGAAGAAAAGCTTGTCGTTGTCATTGCGGACGATGCGATTGGTAAAGATACACCCCACGGGCGTACAATAAAAAGGATTGTGGACGGACTTCACGAGTTCGATATCATGGTCGCTTCAATTGCGTCTCTTGAGGACGCCAGGTCAGCATATGCAAACCTTCCGGAAGCCGATTGCATCCTGATCAGCTGGACTCTCGGGGGTGCCGGATCGAACCATAATGCCGATGCAAAGCAACTTATCCACGAGATCAGGCAACGTAACGAAGATATTCCTATCTTCCTGATGGCAGAGCCCACAGGTGAGGCGCCAGGTGCACTGACCGTCGATACGATCAGGGAGGTCAATGAGTATATCTATATCATGGACGATACCCCGGAATTTATTGCGGGTCGCATTATTGCAGCGGCAAACCGGTACAAAGAGAGTCTCTACCCCCCGTTTTTTGGTGCACTGGTGAAGTTCTCAAAGGATTTTGAGTACTCATGGCACACACCCGGGCACGCTGGAGGTACGGCATTCCGTAAGTCCCCGGCAGGAAGGATGTTCTACAAGTTCTTCGGGGAACAGCTCTTCAGGTCAGACCTCTCAATTTCGGTCGGTGAACTTGGGTCCCTGCTTGATCATTCGGGGCCGCTTGGTGAGGCCGAGCGGTATGCGGCGAAAGTTTTCGGCGCTGATATGACCTATTTCGTGACAAATGGTACCTCCACGGCAAACAAGATCGTATTCTTTGGGCGCGTCACAAAGGATGATGTGGTCCTGGTCGATCGTAACTGTCACAAGTCTGCTGAGCACGCCCTCACGATGACTCATTCGGTAGCGGTTTTCATGATACCCACACGGAACCGCTACGGGATTATCGGGCCGATCCCCCCGGGCGAGATGACACCCGGGATGATCAAATCAAAGATCGATGCATGCCCGACGACGAAGGGCATCGGGAACAAAAAACCGGTCCACGCAATTATCACCAATTCAACCTATGATGGTCTCTGCTACCACGCAACACAGGTTGAGGAACTACTTGGGAAGAGCGTGGACAGCATTCATTTCGATGAGGCCTGGTACGGGTATGCCAGGTTCAACCCGCTCTACCGTGAACGGTTCGCCATGCGGGATGGGGCGAAAAACCCGAAAGGACCGACCGTCTTTGCCACGCAGTCGACCCATAAATTACTGGCGGCTCTTTCTCAGGCATCCATGGTCCATGTAAGGAACGGGCGGATCCCGATAGAGCACTCCCGGTTCAATGAAGGGTTCATGATGCACAGCTCCACCTCGCCGCTGTATACCATCATGGCATCGCTGGATGTCTCATCAAAGATGATGGACGGGGCGGCCGGGCGGGTCCTCACCACTGAATCTATCGAGGAAGCAATCAGGTTCCGGCGGACCATGGCACGGATCCATGAGGAAGTCTGCGGGGGTAAAAAAACCAAAGACTGGTGGTTCGGGATGTGGCAGCCCGATACCGTCACCAATCCGAAGACCAAAAAGAAAGTCCCGTTTGCGGATGCATCAATTGAGGTGCTACGCGACAACCCGTCCGCCTGGGTGTTGCACCCCGGTGAGAAATGGCATGGTTTCGAGGGACTACCTGATGACTACTGCATGCTCGATCCCATCAAGGTCACCGTGACGATGCCCGGGGTACATGATGACGGGTCCCTTGACACATGGGGGATCCCGGCGGCGGTAGTGGTCAAATTCCTTGATACCAGGGGGATCGTCAACGAAAAATCAGGTGACTACATTATCCTGTTCCTCTTCTCGATGGGTATCACGAAAGGCAAATGGGGGACACTGATCACCGAGCTCTTCGAGTTCAAACGTCATTATGATGAGAAAACCCCGTTAGAAGAGATCTTCCCGGATCTCACGGGTGCCTATCCTGACCGGTACGGGGGAATGACCCTTACCAGCCTGACCGATGAGATGCACACATTCAAGAAGGAACACAGGATGTGCGAGCTGCTGCAGCAAGCGTACTCCATTCTCCCGGACCCGGGCGTCAGCTATGCCGATGCGTTTAAGAACCTTGTACGGGGAGATGTGGAACAGGTCCCGGTCTCAAAGGCAGGTAACCGGATTGTGGCGACCGGGATTGTCCCGTACCCGCCGGGTATCCCGCTCCTGGCCCCCGGGGAACGGACCGGGAAACCAAACGAGCCCCTCCTCCAGTACCTGAAATCCATGCAGGACTTCGATAAGCAGTTCCCCGGCTTTGAACATGATACGCACGGGGTTGAAATTATCAAAGGTGAGTATATGATGTATTGTATCAAGGAGGGGCGGTAAGTGAGCGAAGATGCCACTGCGGCCCCTAAAACAGGCCTGCCACCCAGGAAGGTGCTGGGCATTTTTGCACTGGCGATGATCAACGTCGCTGCTGTGCTGTCTATCAGGAATTTCCCGTCAATGGCCGAGTTCGGGTGGTCATCCATCGGGTGGTATATTATCGGGACTATCCTGTTCCTGATCCCGCTCTCCCTGGCGGGAGCAGAACTGGCAACGATGCTTTCCGATAAAGGAGGGGGAGTGTATGCATGGTGCAAAGAGGCATTCGGCACCAAAGGCGGCTTTGTGGCCGTCTTCTGTGAATGGTCAAATAACCTTGTCTGGTTCCCGACCGTTCTTGCATTCATCGCGTCGACCCTCGCGTTCGCTATTTCACCCGCTCTCGGAACCAACGCGATCTACCTGTTTGTCGTTATGATGATTGCGTTCTGGGGCACGACGGCAATTGCTTACTTCGGGGAGAACGTCTCCTCAAAGTTCCAGAACGTCGGGGTGATTCTTGGCAGCATCATCCCCTCTGTCCTGATCATCGGGCTTGGAGTATACTGGATCGCATCGGGTTCAGCGATCGTCCTTCCTCCCTTCACCTGGGCACAGGTAGTGCCGACCTTTGACCTTTCAACCCTGCCATTCTTCGCAACCGTTATTCTCCTCTTTGCCGGTATGGAAATGGCGGGATTCCATGCACTGGAGGTCCGGAACCCCAACACCGATTTTCCGAAGGCCATGGCGATATCGGCAGTAATCATATTCTTCTGTACAGTAATGGCAACGCTGGCCATCGCCTTTGTCATACCAGCTGACGAACTCAGCCTGTCCGCAGGTGTCATGCAGGCAATCCAGTACTTCTTCAACGCGCTCGGTATACCCGGGGCCGTCGCCCCGATGGCGATCCTGATCACGATCGGTGGCGTAGTCTCTCTTGCTGCATGGCTGATTGGACCGGCTCTCGGGCTCGGCGTGGTGGCACAGGAAGGGAATATGCCGCCCATTTTCAACCGTACAAACAGGTACGGTTCACCCGTTGCAGTGCTGTTTATCCAGGCACTGATCGGGACGTTTGTCTCCCTGCTCTATGTGTTCCTGCCATCAATCAACCAGGCATACTGGATCCTCTCGGCAATGACGGTAGAACTCCTCTGTATCGTGTACCTGCTGGTGTTTGCATCGCTTATCAAACTCAGGTACAGCAGGCCTGACGCCCCGCGACCGTTTAAGATCCCCGGGGGGATGCCCGGTATCTGGCTGATCGGTGGCATGGGTGCATTCGGCGTAATTTTTGCCTTTATCGTAGGGCTCATGCCTACGGGGGGTTCCTTCACCACGGGCCAGACGATCTCCTATGTTGCGGGAATATTGATTGGCACATTCCTGCTTGCCGTTCCTCCGCTGATATTCCTGAAACTGAAGAAACCCGGCTGGATCGAGACCGGCACTAAGGAGGGGTGAGTTGAAATGACGTTATTTCGTTCTGCTAATCAAAAAGGAGGGTGTCTATGAACGAAGTCGATAATTCAGCATGGGCCGTTATGCTCATTCTCATATTGATAATCCTGCTCCCGGTTGGCTGGATAATGGTTGTATCTACCCCGGAACCATATCACATCGTAGCGGGTGAACCGCTGCGTGAAGCGCTGGAAAATTCCGGGATAACCGTAGTAAGTGCTGTTGATTCCACATTGCCACTTCCCGGTGCAACAGGTGGGAAAATCTACACCATATCGGATGAAAACGGGAACCTGACTACCATTCGGATCCATTCATTCGATAGCGCCGGGTCAAGGGATACAGCCATCCGGCTCCACAATGCGCAGTCTGTTGGAAAAGGGAAGCCCATTGAGGACCTGGTTGTTGTCGGGAATCACCTGATCTTTGTCAGGCCGGGCACGAGTGGGACAATAAAAAAGATCCTGCCAGAACTTCAGAAAATAAAAACCAGGTAGAATATTTTGGGGCTTTTTCAGGCCCATATTTTTTTAGAGCCGGACAAGGCCGGGGTCTGGTATTCGACCGGTACCACAAAATAAAGGGCGATCATTTTTTTGCAGCAGGCCCCGGTTCTTCGGTACACCCGCAATTACAATTACCTTCCTGCCCTCCGGTACCCCCACAACACCCGTCATCTCCGCAGGTGACCTCTTTTCTCCCGGTAAGGGCTGCATAGATCATGGCACAGGCGCAACCGACCCCGCTCTCAACGGTGATTGCACCTGTCGGGCAGTTTCTCTGGCAGGCCCCGCATTCCATGCAGCGTTCCGGTCGCTGGAGGGATGCCCGCTCACCGTGGACTGAAAACACGCGGTGTGGGCAGACTTCGGAACACCGTTCGCACCCGATGCATTTCTCCGGATAAAACATGAGCGTATTGTTGGTATACGAATTAAACATCGTCATTTCACCACACCCCGACTAGTTTTGTTAATCCAAGCAACATTGCACAGGTGGTCCCTATGGCTGCAAACCCTGCCATGTATGGTATATAGCGGTAAATTTCCAGTTTTACCCCTGTCCGGGAAGTGTAGGGGGTACAGCCGGTAAAATTCAGGGCAAGATAGGCTGTTATTATCGGTAGCGTAAAGAGTATCGCAATTACTGCGGTAATACCAACCCAAAGGGGTGTTAATGGGCCCCTGGTAAGGAATGCCAGTGCGGCAAACGGGGCTGCAACGATAATTCCGAGGGCCAGCCCTTTTGTGCTGAAGTCGGCAGTAGGAAGGTATGGGAGCAGTACCGGAAAAAGCACAGTCCCTGCAAGGACTGCAGCGAGAAAACCCGCGGCAGGCAGCCATCCCCCAGCGAACCACAAGGCAATTGCTGCAATTATCGTAAAAATGGCGGCACTGCGAAGTTCAACCGGTATAAGGACGATCCTGTCCCGAAGGTCAAACTTCACTTCCCGCATTTTGGGGGTTGCAACCCTCTCTATGAGGAATTCAGGGAGATCTGATGCCCTGACAGGGCCATATTCGACGTGGAAACCGGTTGCCCTGTGGACCTCGTGGGCTGCAACACCCGGGGCACCGAGTTGCGGGAGGATGAGGCGGTGGTGGTTCACAACCGAGGACAGGCCTGTTTTGTGGATACGGTTTACCAGTTCTTCTGTTCCGAACGTCCCCTTCCCTGCAGCACACCAGACATTGATCCCTTTCGTATCCAGCACGAGGATATAGGTGTCCATGCCGCCAAGCGATGCCCGGACGGCGTCAAAACTGAGCGTATAGTTTGCAGTCACAATCACGGGGGACCCGGGGCCGGGAGAACCGACTGAGTAGAGCCCGGGTGGCACACGGTGGCCTGAACGGTCCTGGCCAAGCCTCGCAAGAACGTGTCTCCACGTATCACCGGATGTAAGCGTACCGGATACAGGGGTAATAACCGGAGTACTGGATGCATCCGGTTTATCCTGACCCGGGATTTCGTCTTTTAAATCATTTCCATTACTATTGCAGGAACAGGTACATCCACATGATGAACTCTCATCCGTGCCGGGGGCACCTGCTGCCACTTCAGGGCCGGTTGTGGCCGGACAACATGCGCCCGGCCCGCAACCACAGGAACCGGTACCTTTTCCAGGTAGTTCCGGATCATCAGGCATACGTCAGACCTCCCCGAAATCCCCTATAATATCTTTCATTACGGGCGAGAGTGCGCTCCTGACCATGTTGGTCAGCTGGTCAGCGTGGATGAGCATTAGACAACAGACATCTCTGTCTTTCATGCAGCTGACAAGTGCCAGCCGGTCCCCGGCACCCATCCGTGCCGATTCTCTTACCTCCTTCGGGATAACGATCTGTCCCCTTTCATCTACCGTAAGAATTGCCTCGATCCTGCAGGTATCTGCGTATTTCTCTCTGCAGCCACAGTCCACCGGATCCTTTTTCTTCATACCGTTTCTCCGTTCTAATGGTGGGTGTCCTTCTATTATAATATTATCCGAAAATTCAGAATATTCCGATATATCAAATAAATGCGGAAATCATTCATCAAGACCCGACAAGAAAGCCTGTTTCCCATCGATATTTTTATCAATGCAGGCACCACCAATCTGATTAAGGTTGTTCCTGCATTCCCCGAAGTGATGACTTCCGGGGGGAAGTCCAGGTACAGTCTGTGTGATACCATGAAAATTCCCCTGCTGTTTCTTGTAATGGCCCTGGTGATCGCTGCGTCCGGTACAGTCAGTGCGTCACAAGGGACAACCCTCACCCTGAGTCCGCCAGGCGTAACCCTGCTGCCTGGTTCAACCGTGACATACGAACTGAGTATTAACACGCTCCCTGCCGGGCTGTCGGGTTACCAGCTGGACTTCCAGCTGACCAACCCCTCGGTAGGTAATATCACAGGCGTTTCATTTCCTACATGGGCAAAGCTTGGTAAAACCAGCAGTCTCCCTGCCGGGCGTGTGACGGTAAGTGCCGTAGACCTTGGAAAAGCAATCTCGGACGGGGCAACCGGGACGACGCTCGTGAAGATAACCGTGGAAGCGCTGGCAGCCGGTACTTCAAATGTGAAAATTCAGAATGTCAGGATCGATGATGACCATGGAGGGTATATCAACCCGGATACGCCAACCGCACAGCTTGTCGTAAAACCGGGTGGAATATCGGCGACAACTGCTGCAACTGCTGTGGGTACCACGGCTAATCCTGCCGTTACCGCAACTGCAGGGGTTGTGACAACGGCTGTCACGCCCCTGACGACAGCTGAGGAAACCCCTGTTGTCCTTTCAGTACCTTCCGATATTCCGCCTGATTATCAAGTAGAGGGTGCAACCGCCCCGCCTTCGTCACTATTTGGGAAGGTCCCGAGGTGGGTGGTGTACACCATAGGTCTTATTGCCCTTCTCGCAGGGCTTTCGCTCCTGTTCCTGGCAGTTACCAAGAGAATATAACCCCGGAAATATTTTTTTTTGCTTGTTGAAACCCTGCGTACCGTCAAAACAGGGAGCTGACAGAGACAGGAGGGGTGTCACCACTTCCCTCCACACCCCCAATAATATATTCCTGCTTGGTTTCAATTGGGGGATTCAAAAAAAATTTCAGAGATTTGGAGATTATACCCTACCCCAACCGGTGCCTCAGCATTGGGGCTGAGCCCCTGGAGCATTGGAAAATCCCGGAAGAATCACAATTCTGTAAATTTGGTTAGAGGATTTCTAAAGAGCCGGAATACTGTTTACTCATGTAGTTTCCGGGATACTGCAGTCTGAACCCCTGGTGATGAAATAAGATCCCGCTCACCTGAACAGAACGAACGGTAAAAAAATATTTCGGTCCGGGATTATACCGGGTAAAACCGGGATACCGGAAGTGACTGCCCGAAGGTGGATGAGGAAACAGGGGTCTTGATGCCCGGAATATTTACGTACCTTGGTGTCGTTGAGGCTGGGAGTTGTCCCTGGAGTAGTGGTGCGGGTTTATAGTCTGACAGAATAGTTCCCTTTTCAGCAGATTTCACCGCAGAAATACCCGGAACTTTTTTGATCGTTGTGTTCAGGTAGCTCACCGGGACCACGCGTCGCATTACCGGGATAACACGGGCAATTGATTTTATTTTGCTCTCGTAGTTCTGGATTGCGCGAGTTGCGCCGGAACTACTTATTGAGACGAATAGAGAGGCGGGGGTCGCGGCATCAATAAGTCCGTGATTGGAGATCCGTTCCGATCGGAGCTGGAATGTCTGGATATCATAAGCCAGGCGGCGGGTTAGTCCGTTCTGATCGGTAAGTATCACCATTACACCGATCTTCTTGTCCTGGCCCATGATGAACACCACGTAATCGATTTGTGAATTACCATACTCTTTTTCAGCAAGGCCGCGTACTTTGGGGATTACCAGACCGGGGTCAAATGAACGGGGTGACTTTTCTATGCTGATAACGGGCTCACCAACCAGCTTATTTCCTGCAGCATTGATCTGCCCTACAATTTTTCCGTCTTTGTTGATCACATCATACAGGTAGGAGTAAACAACTCCGGACTGATCGTAAATAACTATCGGTGATTGTGAAAGTGATGCCCCTTTCCATAATGCAGCCGAGGAACCCGCCTTTCCCTGGGCCACATACGACAATAGTGCGGAGTTAGCATTATCCCTGGCAGTACTTAAGGGAATTCCCTGGGTTTGGGCATAATTCACGCCCACGGCAGCGGCGGTACCTACAAAGAGCAGGACGATCAGTATTCCGGCAATTAGGAACTTTCTCATAGTTTTAACCTCATCATTCCGGGTTGTATTCCCCGATCGGGGGTGCCCGGATTGCTTATATTGAGATATACACACTCATATGCCTTAAAATGATAGGTACAGTCACGCTACTGTCTGCCATTAATGTTTCAGGCACGGGAAGGCCTTGTGTTACTTATGTCCATGCCATTACCCGTACAGGCCAGGTACCCGGGCAATATCCTGATACACTCTAAAATGTGATTAAATTGGAAATAAAGACAAAATACTGGGATTTTTGGGTTCATGGGGCAGGGGAGATTAGATATGGTTCCAAATCCATCTATCTTTTAGAAAGACCTCTGTCCGTCAATGGAGGCCAGGTTGGCCGAGATGTACCCGTTCATCATTTCAGTCCCCCACGGGGGAACAACAATTCCTGATGAAGTCAGCGACCGTATCGCACTGGGCCCTGAGGAGGTCACATTTTATAGTGACCCGGGAACACGGGAAATTTATAACGTTGGCTCCCGGGTTGCTGCGTTTATCGATACTCCTGTGTCGCGGTTGGTTGTCGATCTTAACCGTCCACCGTACCACCTGGCACCAAAATACCCCGATGGTGCGATCAAATCCACGACCGGGTTTGGAACACCGGTATACAGGAATGACCGGTTCCCGGATATCAACCTGGTCCACCGGCTTATGGTGAAGTATTTTTTTCCCTACCACGAGGCGATTGACCGGCTTATTGATGAATGCCAGGTAAGGATTGCGTTTGACTGCCATAGCATGCTCCCGGAAGCGTTACCAGACCGGGATGAAAAGGGAAAGACAAGGCCACTTATCTGCCTTGGAAATAATGGTGACCTGAACGGGGCACCGCGACCGGGAGTGTTGTCCACCTGCTCCCGGGAATTGATCCAGGACCTTGCAAAACATTTCAGGAACGAATTTGGAAATGAAGGGGAGGTGTTATTCAACAGCCCCTATGCCGGGGGTTTCATTTCCATTTCTCATCGCTGGCACAGGGATATCCCATGGGTGCAGATCGAGGTTAACCGGGGATTGTACGAACGTGAAACAGGAGGCCCGAATCAACCGGGGTACGTGGATACATCAGCGGTAAAAGAATTACAGGGACGTATATGGGATGTACTTGCCGGGTTCTGGGATGATGCCGCAGAGGACGATTCAGTCCCCGGTCATCAACAGGCTGCGTCAACACAGCAGTAATCACTTTCACCCCGCGTTACTCCGCTTTATAAGCGGTGAAAGGTCAAGTATGCCTGAACGATGACGCCCGGAAAAGGTGCATACCTCAGGCAGATTACCACCTCGCTTTCAACTCAGATGCGGTCTGTTGATGTAGGTCGCGAGCTGGAGGGAAGTTCCCCACCATCGGTATTTATCGGGAGCCATGCCTATCCAAAGGTCTATGCCGGCCCGGTCATTACTGCATTCCACGGGGATACGAAGATCCTGGACTCACCGGAGTCATGGATCCCCGCCGGGATTACCCAGGATGAGATAATCAGGTACCGGTTGTCCCTTGTCCGGGGGAAGCAACGGGTATCGGCAGATGATATCGATAATCCGTTCGTGGAAAAACTCCAGGAAATAGCCCTTTCCTCGTCATCTGTCGAGAGTGATGTTATATTTGAAACCCCACCTGCCGGTGTGATGTTCACCGAAGAATCGTCACCCTATGGTCCCAGTGCAAGGATGGAACAATTTGAAATTGAAAAAGGGCGGTGGGACCCCGACCTCGAAAGGGTCTACCACGATACTGATCTGGGTGCATCCGGGGCAGTTATTGACCTGCACCGCCAGGGTGTCCCGTTCTCAAGTATTCAGAAGGCCTTTTCTGCCGGGACGATGGGGGCAGGAAGGAAAAGAAAGCTCGTCCCCACGCGCTGGTCAATCACCGCCTGTGATACCATAATCGGGGACCAGTTACTCTCCCGGGTAAGGAAGCATTCCCCAATCGACTGTTACCGTGTCCATGAATTTGACAGCCTGAATAACCATTATGCGGTCCTGCTGGTGCCCACGGTATGGCAGTATGAATGGATCGAGGCGTTTCTGCACGTGCTTGGCCGCGAGGAAATGATCTTTGCCGATCATGAAGGAAACCGGAAAAAACACGGATATTCTCCAGTGGGAGGATGTTATTATTCATGCAGGATGGCGGTCCTTGATGCCCTTGAAAAAGAAGGAAGACAGGCAGGAGCGATCATACTTCGTGAGGCCCGCCGGGGGTATATCCCCCTCGGTGTTTTTAATGTCAGGGAAAATGTCAGGCACGCTATGGCGTCAATACCAAAGGAGTTTGATGGAATATCGGGTGCACTTCATTATCTCACTGCAGGGTTCTCCCTCCCGCCCGCCAGGTTTTACGAGGAAAGTACCCTTCTCTCCGGCCTGGGGAAAGGGCACCAGACTAACCTGTCAGCATTCTGTTAATACCAATTCGTGAGGATATGGATTTTTTCAACCGCTCTGTTCCATACCATATCCACATTAACAATTACCCTGGTAACAGCATGGCGTACTGTCTGCCATAAAAAATTTCCGGGACACCCTCCGGGCCTGGTGTATGGTTATCCCCCGCCCTCGGGAATAATCAGCAGGCTTCCCATTATCTTTGATACGAACTGGTCCCCAGGGAACTGGTATAACCGGGAGGATGGAGGCATATCAATACAGTAAAAAAAGAAACCTCTCCTTCACCCTTATGTTTTCCGGATAGCTGTTCCGGGTCCTCTATTACACCCGTGTGACCGTTACTTTGTAGGACTTGACTTTCCCTGAATCCGGTCCCGGGTATACAATGGAAAACTCCCATGTACTACCTGGATCGAAGTTATCTGTCGAAGCTTTTGAAATGGCGATTACATTATTATTTGCGTCATAGAATTTTATCTGGACCTCTGCATGAGGGACACTTGTTTTCCCTTCGTTCTTTGCAATCCCTGTAATGGTAAGTTTCCCTACCTCCGGCCTTGCTTCATTATATTTAAGAATTCTGAGACTTGGAGCTTCGATCACTGTTTCAGACACGATCCTGTCGTCATATGGGACAGTTACAACCGGTGGAATGATCTGTGGCTGTACAGGTGTACCTGTAGGGCTGGCTGAAGGGGGTAACGTTACCAGGGTCACCGGTGTTGTCGCAGTCACAGTCGGAGCCACTACTTTTTTCTGGGGGGGGTCAGAAAGACAGCCACTTGAGAGTGTCACTGTCATAACTGCAAGGAGGAGAAACAGGGTGAGAGGTTTCATATGGGAATCTTATTCTGGAACTACTTAAACCGAAGGGTCAGTATCATGGCAGGGTAACCTTACCAATTCAGGGCCAGGAGGTCTGTCTTTTGTATCAGGGTACAGGCTGCTGCCTGAATGAGGGACTGCCTGGTTAATTGGGACGGGTTAAAGGAGCCTGGATTTCCTATGCTGTGGATCCATCGTAATTATCAGGATGAAATGAGAAAAAAATACCGGAAACAGTAAGGGTCCGCTGGTGCCGGATGACCATGAGGTATCCGGGGGAAGGGGAGAATTTTTGCACCCCGGTGTCAAGAACTATTGATTACAATACCATGAGGAAAAAATCGGGCCTCTTTATCCGGGAGTCTGTAATAGGCCTCGGATTTCTATCAGGGTTATGGACCGCGATAGGAATTAATCCCCAGACTGTCCTTCTCACCCTTGCAGAGCGTTCAGCGGACGAGGTACTGCATGATCCATCTGTCAGGTTTTTTTTCGTGGTATTGCCGACGATTCTATTCCTCCTCTCCGTGATCACTGCCTATAAAAGGGGCAGGGTTGCCGGGCTTGTATCAGTATTTTTTGCCTATGCCGGTGGTCTCGTCGTCCTTGAATCCCTGTACATATCAGTAATCCTGCTGGTTACTGCAATACTACTGGGAATTTTTGCCACGTCCAGATGGCGTTAGCAGATAGTATTACCTGCAGAACCTGAGTCCCGCTCGCCCGGAATTCGCGAATTGCCGGACACATTGAATTCCCGGGTGATTTATGCCTGGTCCCTGGCAGTACTGACAGTACGGGCATTTTTCCCAGATGGTAGTGTAGAGGATACCCAGTAACGGATAGCTGATCAACGCGTTCAGGATCATATCAATATAGAATCCAACCGGGTATTGCATCGTGGTAATAATAATAAACCCACTGGGTACCGTGAGGAGCAGGAACATCAGTAGTCCGAACATCAGCCCTTTCTCAACATATGTGCCCTGCAGTGAACCCCGGACAACTGAGAACACATAGGTGGTGATGAGTGACAGGAGGACCGGGTACAGGAAATAGAGTATCATTACGGGGTCTGTTGCAGATCTCATACCCCCCACATCAAAGATGTTGAAAGGTGCAATCAGCATGGTAAATGCAGAGACCAGAAATAGTGTTATATAAAGAAGCACTGAACCGAGAACCCACGAGACAATGAATTTTTTCCATTCCATATGAATTACCAGGTATCCAGTTTTTTAATCGCTTGTATTAAATGTGACCCATGCGGGGTGTGAAGGTGATCCCTCCCGGTTCAGGTGTCCGGTGGTTCAGGTAGTTAAGATCAGCACAAACAATGGAATGAAACCCCCCAGAATCAGTGGAACTCATTTGTAACCTGGTTGAACCAGGTCTATCGTATCAATATATACACCATTGAACGGACATTCGAAGTGCAGCGTGGGAGTGTCCCGGGGTGGCACAGGTGCTCCTGATGTTGCGGGGTGTCATGGAGTACGAGTCCCGGGGTGATCAATTCACAACCGTTCTGCTAATGATGCTCCATGCACCACCGGATCAGGAAAAAAACCGGTAATGGATACTTTTTTACCTGTATCAGATGACGCCACAAGCCCGGAGGAGCACTTTCCGGATGATAAGATCCGGGACACCTTGATAGTGAAGATCTCTGTGTGAAAGCACGGGAAATGTAACCGGGGTGCTCATTTCGCACCTTCTCCCTTCACAACGCCGTTGCTCTTCTGCAACTTCAACAAGGAGGTCACCGAGAGGGCTCCCGTTAAGGGTGACCCGGCTTTGCGCACCCCCTTCACTGGTTACTGGTCTGGATGTAAAGTTCAGGACAATACCCTCCTGTTCAAATACCGGCATGAGTTCTTTGAGGAGTTCACAGAAGGTCTTTTTAGTATCTGACGTGATCACCGGGACTTCAGCAAGGTCAGGTGTGTGTTCCCAGTATATCTCAAGCGTTCTGGTCATTTGTTAACTACCTGATATAGATCGGGCTTTGATTATGAAAACCCGTAGGGTCGACATGTTATATCCGTTTCATTACCCGTTCCGGTCCGGGAGCAACCTGGATGTCCCAAAAACTCCTGTCGTACAGGACAGGACAATACGTTTGTTTTTTAATTATTTGTACAATATTGTATAATAATGTACCATAATGTATTTATAATTACAAATTAAAGCAGAAGGTACATGAAAAGCGGATCATTATTCGAGCAGAAAATAGACGTGCGGGACCCGGAACATCCAGGAAACTGC
The DNA here is from genome assembly GCA_963709545.1 of uncultured Methanomicrobiales archaeon. Taxonomy (GTDB): domain Archaea; phylum Halobacteriota; class Methanomicrobia; order Methanomicrobiales; family Methanospirillaceae; genus CAIKOD01. The sequence goes on from CAVPWT010000008.1 coordinate 98,331, forward strand.
CACGCGAAGGTGATGCCGGTGGAATGGTAAATCCCGGCGGACTAGGAACTTCCGGCGGAATACATGATCTCATCAGCCTGACAAAGACTGAATTTTGCAGGCTCGCATATCAGTCAGCCAGACCCGTTGTTATTCCGCTGAGTATTACAATCCCACAGACCGGGATATCCCCGGTTGACCTCTATAACGGTCTTACTGGATCATTAAAAGGAACTGGTGGTTGCGGCCCCGCGGGTACCCCGGGATTTCTTCTTGAATCAATGGACCGGGATATAAGGGCAGAATCATATTCATTCCTGGGAATTTCCCCACTCCTCCAGATCTCAATCGGTAAGGCCGTCAGTATCACCGGCGACGCTGATCTTGTTACCCTGGTTACGAACGTCTGCGGATCGAATGCAATTGAAACGATGAAGGCGATATCAGGGGTATTTACCTATCTTCCATCTCCAGTCCCGCGTTTCTTTGGTGGATTTGCGGGGTATTTCTCGTATGACCTTGTGTACTCCCTCATTCCGGGAATTGGCCCCAGCAGGCACCTGCCAGGTATCGAATCACCTGTTGCCGAGTTCATGCTTTGTACTGAATGTATCGTCTTTGATCATCGCAACAATACCCTGTCACTCATCAGTAGTGCAGTCATTACAGAAGGGATGGGTCCAGAGAATGAATATGAACGCCACCATTCAGCCCTGATCTCACGGTTAGAATGTATCAGTCGATTACAGGAAACCCGATCTGTTGTCCCATCCGGGATCACTAAAGACCGTGAACCACGTCAGTCCGCGGTTATGGACGGGTATACAGTTTCCGGAGTAAAAACTCCTGGTAATTATGATCCGGTAGCAGATTCTCCAGGTCAACGTGCAGGGAACAGGCACCCTTCTCTAAACATGACAACGTCCGTTCCTGGTCAGGGAAGAAATGAATTCATACGCTCGGTAAAAAAGGTCAAAAAATATATCCGGGAAGGTGAGATTGTCCAGGCGGTAATTTCAAGGAAAGAAGTGTTCCCCTTTACGGGGGAACCATTTGCCCTTTATCGTGCTCTCCGGGAAGTAAACCCCAGCCCGTACATGGTACTTTCTGGATTTCCCCGGCCATGCGGTAGTCGGCGCCAGTCCGGAGATGCTCGTCCGGGTAGAAGGAACGAGTCTTACCACAGTTCCAATTGCCGGTACTCGTAAAAGAGGGTGTAATCCCGAAGATGATGCCAACCTTGCCCTTGATCTCCTTAATGATGAGAAAGAACGTGCAGAACATGTCATGCTGGTTGACCTTGCAAGGAATGATGTGGGGAGTGTGTGCAGTTTTGGCTCGGTACAGGTACCCCGGTTCATGGAAATCGGAAAATACTCCCATGTCCAGCATATCGTTTCAACGGTTACCGGGGGGATCAGGGAAGGATTGGATCGTTTTGACGGGTTAAAGGCCTGTTTCCCTGCAGGGACGGTAACGGGTGCCCCGAAAATCAGGGCCATGCAGATCATTGACGAGCTTGAACCCGGGCCCAGGGGGTTGTATGCAGGTGCTGTTGGTTATATCGGATTCGATAACCAGCTTGAATTCGCCATTGCAATCAGGACGGCGGATGTAAGGGATGGGATTGCCTCTGTCCAGGCAGGTGCAGGTATTGTTGCAGACTCGTGTCCTTCAAAGGAATGGATCGAGACAAACGACAAGGCTGAGGCCATGCGATCGGCTATCCGTGCAGCAGGAGGTCTGGCATGAACGTACTTGTCATCGACTGCTACGACAGCTTTACCTACAACCTGGTCCAGCTGGTCGGGGCGCTCGGGGCCGACCCGGTTGTTGTGAAATCAGATGCTGATCCAAAAATACTAAAAAAGATAAACCCCGACCGGGTAATCCTGTCCCCGGGACCAGGTCACCCGAAAGGATCCGGGCTTTGTCTTTTGGCACTCAGGACCATATCCAGGACAATTCCCACCCTTGGGGTCTGCCTGGGTCACCAGGCGATCTGTCATAGTGCAGGGGCATTGGTAGTCCAGGGCTACCACCTGATGCACGGGAAGACATCCCTAGTAAGCCATGATGGGAAAGGGGTATACCGTGGTATTGAAAACCCGTTTGTCGCCACAAGGTATCATTCACTGATAGTTGATCCGGAATCATTACCAGCGTGTCTAGAAGTCACGGCGCGAAGTCTCGATGACGGGTATATCATGGGTGTCCGCCACCGGGAATACCCGGTTGAAGGTGTCCAGTTTCATCCTGAAAGCATTCTCTGCCATAATGGGCCAGGGATCATCCGTAATTTTCTCTACGGGAACGGTGTGGAAGCATGAGTAGTGATCTGGTCATCAGGCAGGCGATACGATCGGTGGTGGGTACACATGACATCAGCCGGGAAATGGCAGGAATGGTCATGCAGGATATTATTGAAGGGAAGGCAACCGGGGCGCAAATCGGAGCGTTCCTGACTGCAATGCAGGTTAAAGGGCCATCTGTCCAAGAGATTGCAGCATTTGCCCGGGTAATGAGGGCCAGGGCGGTACCTGTCTGCAGGGGACGAGGGACACTCCTTGATACCTGCGGGACTGGTGGTGACGGTATGGCAAGTTTCAATATCAGTACCGACTGCTGCGTTTGTTGCGGCCGGTGCAGGAGTACCGGTGGTAAAACATGGCAACCGGAGTGTTTCCAGCCAGTGCGGTTCAGCCGATGTCCTCGAAACACTCGGAGTAAATCTTTCCGTCCCACCATCCCGGAACAATGAAATTGTCAGGGATATTGGTATTGCCTTCCTGTACGCCCCGTTGTATCATCCTGCAATGGCGAGGGTTGCAGCAGTACGGCGTGAGATCGGGATAAGGACAATCTTTAATCTTCTTGGTCCGCTCACAAACCCGGCAGGGGCAGATGCACAGTTGATCGGGGTATATACCCCTGCACTTACCCGGGTTTTTGCCGAAGTCCTCCGGGAAGTCGGGTACCCCCCGTGCCATGGTGGTACATGGTGCGGGTCTTGATGAAATCTCTACGACCGGGGAGACCCGGGTGACTGAACTTTCCGGACGACGTATCACTGACCGGACAATCCGGTGCAGTGATTATGGATTTCCGGAGGTGGATGCCGGGGATATTGCAGGCGGTGACGCCAGGGAGAATGCGAGGATCCTTATCGATGTCCTGTCAGGGGAAAAAGGGCCCCATAGGGAGATTGTGCTCCTCAACAGCGGTGCTGCAATCTATACCGCAGGGAGGGCCGGCTCGATTCAGGAAGGAATCATGGAAGCAATACAATCAGTTGACAGCGGGGGAGCGATGGGAAAACTCAACGCCCTGATCGATGCTACCGGTGGTATGACATGATCCTTGACGATATTGTTGAACGGACCAGGACCCGGGTTGCAATGCTGCCGGATCAGACCGGTATTCCGGTACCCGGACTTTCGGGGCCGGGGCGGCTGCAACAGGCAATTCGTTCTGCAAAAAACCGGAATGCAATTATTGCGGAAATTAAGTATTCATCGCCATCAGCAGGCTGTATCAGGAGTGAAGGTGATCCTGAGGGACTGGCCCGGATAATGACCGACGGGGGTGCCATTGCACTTTCTGTTCTAACGGAGCCATTCTGGTTCAATGGGAGCACCGAGAATATTTCACGTATACGAAAAATATCTGACCTTCCCCTGCTTCAGAAGGACTTCATTATTGACAAACGCCAGATCGTTGAGAGCAGGATGCTCGGTGCCGACGCAGTACTCCTTATTGCAGGTGTTCTTGGTGACCGCCTGCCGGAATTTGTCAGCTTCTGCAGGACCTGTGCTATTGAACCACTGGTTGAACTCCATTCCTGCAACGAGATACCTCTCGCTGTAAGTTCCGGTGCTACCCTGATCGGGATCAACAACCGGGACCTCCGGACCATGGAAACTAATTTTACAACGACCAGGCTGATATCGGAGAAAATGGGCAGGCAAGGTCTCACCATAATTTCGATGAGCGGGATATGCTGGCCGTTTGATGTTCGGTACCTTCGGAGGTATTGCGATGCGTTCCTCGTTGGCAGCTCGATCATGGCCTCAGCCAGCCCGAAAAAAGTACTGGAGGGATTTGTATTCGCGTAAAAATATGCGGGATAACCACCGTACAGGACGCTTTGATGGCAGAAGATGCAGGAGCTGATGCGATTGGAATTGTTGTCTGCAGCAGATCACCGCGGAACGTTCCGCTGGAGACCGCATCAGAAATATTAGGACAACTCCGGCCTTTCACGGCAGGGGTCCTCGTAACACACACAGAGTCCACCGAAGAATTCAAATCTGTCCTTGACCTCCACCCGTCGGCAGTCCAGGTGTCGTACCCGTTGATAGTGCGGGTCCGGGCAGGGGTGAAACTCATCCGGGTTGTACAGCCCGGCGGGGGTATACCACGTGACTGTGATGCGGTGGTGATCGACGAGAGCCTGGGGTCAGGCCGGCTGTACAGCCCTGAATTTGCGAAGGCTGCCATCAGGGAATCGGCCGTCCCTGTCATCCTCGCCGGCGGGCTTACTCCCGACAATGTGAAGGAAGCAATAGGCAGTGTCCGGCCGTATGCAGTGGATGTTGCCTCAGGGGTTGAGACCAGGCCAGGCATAAAAGACCCGGTTCTTGTGAGCAGGTTCATACAGAACGCAAAAGGGGTGCCGGATGCCAGGTAAAAACGGCAGGTTTGGTAAATTCGGGGGACAGTATGTTCCCGAAGCACTGATGGCCACGCTTATTGAACTCGAGGAGTCCTACCATAAGATTTCAAAGGACAGGGAGTTCGTCCGGGAACTCAGTCACTACCTGAAAAATTATGCCGGGCGGCCAACGCCCCTGACGTATTGTCCGAATATGTCCGAAGACCTCGGGGCGAAGATCTATCTCAAGCGGGAGGACCTCCTCCATGGCGGGGCCCATAAACTGAATAATACCCTCGGGCAGGCTTTGCTTGCCAGGTACATGGGAAAGAAACGGTTGATTGCCGAGACCGGGGCTGGCCAGCACGGCGTTGCGACTGCCATTGCCGGGACTATGCTTAACCTCCCGGTCGAGGTCTATATGGGTGAGGAAGACATCGCACGACAGAGGCTGAACGTGTTCCGGATGGAACTGATGGGTGCGAAGGTTATCCCTGTCCGGACCGGGTCGAGGACTTTAAAAGACGCAGTGAACGAAGCACTTCGTGACTGGGTCGGGAACATCGGTGATACCCACTACCTGATCGGATCGGTAGTTGGTCCGCACCCGTTTCCCCTGATAGTCCGGGATTTTCAGACGGTTATCGGCCGTGAAGTGAGGAAGCAGTCAATGATTGCTGAAGGGCGGCTCCCGGACCGGCTGATCGCCTGTGTTGGCGGGGGGTCAAATGCAATCGGTTTGTTTCACCCGTTTATCAGGGACAATATCACCATGACAGGGGCAGAAGCCGGGGGTCACGGTCTCATTACCGGTGAACACGGGGCCACCCTCTGCGGGGGTACTCCCGGTGTGCTACACGGGGCATTTTCCTACCTTCTGCAGGATAAAAACGGGCAAATCGCGAAGACCCACAGTATATCTGCCGGCCTTGATTACCCGGGTGTCGGCCCCGAACACAGCATGCTGAAGGACACCGGGAGGGTGCACTATATCGCCGTGAATGATGACGAGGCCCTTTCAGCCTTCCGCTATCTTCCCCGGAGGGAAGGGATTATCCCTGCAATGGAGTCTGCCCACGCGATTGCAGCGGCAAGAAGGATGAAAGATGAATTCACCCGTGATGAAATCGTGGTCATCAACCTGTCAGGGAGGGGTGACAAGGATGTTGCCGGGGTGGCAGCAATGCAGGGGGGAGTCCAATGAGACGGATTGGAGAGACTTTTACGTCCGCCGGAAGACCGCTGTTCATCGCTTTTATCGTTGCTTGTGACCCGGATTTCGAACGTTCAGTCGCAGCAGCAAGGGCCCTGGTCGAAGGGGGGGCAGATATTATCGAATTAGGGGTCCCGTTCTCTGATCCTGTTGCGGATGGACCTGTGATTCAGAGGGCTGATGTCCGGGCACTCGCTGCAGGTGCGACCCCTGATGGCGTGTTTGACCTTGTCAGGCGTATCAGGTTGTTTTCAGCGGTACCGGTGGTGCTCCTGACGTATTACAATATTGTCCATCACCGGGGAATCTCCCGGTTCTACAGGGAAGCAGGGGAGGCTGGTGTCGATGGAATACTGATTGCTGATATGCCGGTTGAGGAGTCCGGGCCGGTGATGAAGGTGGCAGCAAAGACAGGCATCGACCAGATATATATGGTCTGCGAGACGACCTCTCCGGAAAGGCTCGGACGGATATTGGAACATGCGCAGGGATTTCTCTACCTTGTTTCCCATACGGGTGTTACCGGGGCCTTACCTGCCCTGCCACCCGGAGCGACGGCATTCGTCCGGTATATTCGGGAGAAGACCCATATGCCGCTGGCTGTTGGTTTCGGTGTCGCAACCCCGGCCCATGCAGCTGAGCTCTCTACTGCCGGTGCCGATGCAGCGATTGCTGGAAGTGCAATTGTTTCAATTATTGAAAAACACAGGGATGACATGGAATCTATGAAAAAAGCACTTAAAAATTATGCCATTTCAATGCGGGCAGCCACGAATGGCCCGGGTGGAGCATAACCCGCTCCTGTCTGCATTATTGCATCATAGAATTGTAATCGGAGCAGGTCTGCCTACCCATCAGTTTTTTGTAATTTTTCCCGTCCCTCTCCTGTTACCCGGAGATCGCAACAGAAAAGAACCATATGCCAAAAATGGCCATGAATACACCGCACAACGTGTTTATTGCACGATACCAGGTATCCGAAAGTAATGTCCTTCCCTGATGGATGGTGACCGATACCACGGTGTACCAGGCAATGTCTGCAACCCAGTGTCCGACCAGGAACGCCGCCCCGAGTATGAGCCCTCCTTCAAGCCCGGCCACAACCATCGCACTCCCAATGGACAACCACCAGACCCAGAAGAACGGGTTTGCAAGGCTGGTAAGCACCCCGGTCAGGAATACCTGCCTGATGCCCCTGTCCCCGGCGGATCCCTTACTGGTTCCAGCCCCACCGACGCCTTCCTTCAGGACACCTGAAAGGCTCATGGTACGGCTCCCCAGGATTGTCATGATCCCAAAAATTACGAGTGCAACACCACCGAATGCGGAGATAAACCCCGAATACTGGCCTGCTACCGTGATAAGGCCTACAAGGATCAGGATAAAAACGATAAATTCAACGAGACAGTGGCCCGCAATGATGACTGGTCCTGCATACCAGCCATATTCAACCGATGCCCTGATGGTCGCGACCAGGGTGGGACCCGGGGTTAGTGCCCCGGTAAGTCCGATTGCAAACGCGACAAGCAGCATCTCCTGGAGGGTGTACACGGTTAGATCTCCGGATCATTGTTGTATCGTTTTACCGTATGGGATATCTTGCTACCGGGAGCCGGGTGGTACCGTTTTTGCCCTGCAGGTTATGCAGAATGGGAATTCGTTGGCATCCTCTGATATCAATCCTCCTGATCTTAGTGAGGCCGGAACTATACTCATGCACCCGGGTCCCGCTCCGCCGCGTTGTTATGAAAATTGGGTTTCTTGAAACCCTTCGGTCATATAAAAAATTAAGAGGGAAATACGAAGATAGGAGGGGGTTTCACCCCCTCCCTGCCCCGTCCCCATTAAGATATTCCTCGGGCAGGGTTTCGGCGAAGGGTAATTAAATTCCAGGTATTGAAGATAATCCATATCCCAACCGGGGCGCCACAGCGGCGGCCATGAGCCCCGGGAGCGTAGATACATTTCAGAATAATCAGGATTCTGGGTGTCTGTTATAGGCTTTTCAACAGAGCGTGCTATGTGCCTTTGGCCCATAGATGAGTATGAAAAGGACGCCTTTAAGGTGCTTCCTGGTGTTTTTCATACCAGCGGAAAATTGTAAATACAACAACATTGTGGGAGTAATTTAAAAATTGGCAATTCGTATCTTCGTAGGTTTGGTGTGATACCAAAAGAGTTTCATGAGCGGTTTTAAAAAGAAATCATGCCGTGCTTCAACAAAGACCTACATAGTGGTCACATAATCTATATACCCGCAGTTTCCGGCCACCCGTACTTATACCGGACTTCCGGGGTCCTTTTTTCTCCTGCCTGCCCCCGGTTGTCCGCTTTCCTTTTCTTTGTTATACGACCAGTCTGCGTTTCATGAGGTTAACCGAGATGAGAAAAAGGGCCCCGGTAACAATAACAATCCATGCCAGGTTATAGAGCATGAAGGAAGAAAACATGGTCAGCGTGAGGCCACGGCAGATACTGACCACGTTGGTAAGGGGTAGGACTGCATAGGCGAAGACCTGCAGGGCTGGTGGAAGGACTGTTATCGGGAAGAACGTCCCTGAAAAGAGCAACATCGGTGTTATGAACAGGAATGAAGGGTAATTCAGGGCATCGATACTCGGTGTGACCGCGGTAAAACACATTGCGATGCAGGCGAACAGGAGCCCCCCGAGGAATGCAAAGGGGATCAGGAGGAGGGAGGAGGGTAAATCCACTACCCCGAACAGGACAAGCACCGGGAGCATGAGGCCCGTGTATATCATGCTCCGTGTCGCACCCCAGAGCAGTTCACCGGCAATTACTTCTTCGATGGAAACCGGCGTAGCAATGATTGCATCAAAGGTTTTTCCGTAATACATCCTGACATAGGAACCATAGGTGCACTCAAAAAATGCCGAATTCATTATTGATACGGCGACAATCGCCGGGGCAATAAAGTCAATATAGGGGACGTCCCCGATATACCCCACAAACCCGCCAAGTCCGAACCCGAGTGCAATGAGGTAAAGGAATGGTTCGATGAAAGGCGGTACAAGGTTGACCCGCCAGGTTTTCAGGAACACATCAAGGTTACGCCGCCAGACGGTCCACGCTTTTCCGGTAAGGCGGGGGACTTTGAATAATTCCCTTATCATTCTCTCAGCACCCTCCCGGTCAGTTTCAGAAAGACGTCCTCAAGGGTTGCCGCCCTTGTGAGTACCTGCTTTGCATCACATTTCGCTAGGAGTTCCCGGGCAACTACCCCAGGGTTGTCGGTAACGACCTGCACCCTGTCCCCTGCCACTTCGTACGGGAGACCCATGTCCAACAGGCATGCTATTACCCCTGCTGTATGTTCCGCCTCTACAATCCCTCCTCCCACATGGTCCCTTACGAGTTCTGCAGGTGATCCCTGGACAAGAATAGAGCCGTTATTCATGATCACAAGCCGGTCACAGAGTCTTTCAGCCTCCTCGAGGTAGTGTGTGGTGAGGACAATGGTATTTCCCAATGACCGCAGAAGTTTCAGTTTCTCCCATATCAGGTGTCTTGCCTGTGGATCAAGTCCGATCGTAGGCTCATCGAGGATAAGGAGTTTTGGCTGGTTTACAAGCGCTCTTGCAAGAATAAGACGCCGTTTCATCCCTCCCGATAACTTTTCGATAGTAACATCCCGTTTTTCAGACAGCTGGACAAACTCAAGGAGTTTCTCTGCCCGCTCTCCGGCGACCTCTTTTGGGATCCCGAAATAGCGCGAGTAGACCATGAGGTTTTCAAAGGTGGAAAATTCGGTATCAAGGTTAGTCTCCTGGGGGACAACGCCGATCATTGCCTTGATCTCATGGCTGTGTGTAACCGGGTCCATGCCGAAAACAGACAGGGTACTTGATGTCCTCGGCGATGCGCACTGGATCATTTTCATCGTTGTAGTTTTTCCGGCACCGTTTGGCCCCAGGAAACCGAATACCTCGCCAGGCCTGACCGCAAAGCTGATGGTATCGACTGCAGTAAACGAACCAAACTGCTTGACCAGGCCTGTCGCTTCGATTACCGGCTCCATAATGCGTACGACTAGATAGGGTGTTACTCTACATCTCCTTTGCGGGAGGAAAAAAGGACTGGGGCCGGGACTTTTTCGGGGTCCTCAGGTCACCATGCGGGTATACTATGGGGGTACCAATGCTACTGGCGTGATTTCAGCACGAAGGTTGTGCTGTCCCTGACATCGATGGCGATACCTGATACTGTGACGATATACGTATCCTCGATAAACCCGTCTGTCGGAAAAGAAAATGACCAGGTATTGGGCCCTCCCGTCAGACCTTTGGTCACGGTTGCGATCCCTGATACCCCGGTGAATGACTGGCTGCTGTTCTTTGGTGCAGGACCAAAGGATGACGAGATCACTTCAATAAGCAGGGGGTTACCGGCGGAAAGAATGGTTGTACCGTGGAGGGTTATCGTATCCCCCACGTGGTAATCCTTCACTGGTTCAAGGAAAAAAACATCATTATGCGTGATATTGACCCTGGTTTCATTACCAGGTGACCCAATGGCCTGCCCTGCAGGGGCCGGTACATCCGTGGAGGTAGTAACCATCCGGGTCATCAGTGGTCCTGACACCGGGGTTGTCACGTTTGAAAGGGTTGGCACCTGTGAGGTACACCCGGATATCAGCACAACAAGGAGGAGTGCCCCGACCATTGCAACAATACATTTCATAGCCTCTTCTGGGTCGCGGCACGAAATAAAAATGATCTGCACAATCACCCGGAAGAATGGAGGGTATGAACAAGATGACCCCTGCTCTAAATCCGCTATCATAACTGGTAACTGGCCTGGATGATACAAATATTCTGGCTGGTATGAAAAACTCCTGCAAACCAATCCAAAATGCCACATTTTTCATGCTCATCTATGAGCCAGAGACTCATAGCACGCTTTGTTGAAACACACATGAACGGAACGTCCACACCCGAACCATGAAAATGCCCCGTTTAAAATCTCCATGTTTTTGGGGCCATTCAGGCATTGTCATGGGAACCCCTCTCTCAAATCTATCCTGCAGGGACCACTCCGGTGAAGAGATGACCAGTTCATCATAGTACCGGTTTTTTACCGTATACAGAAAATAGTAGTTACCAATGTCCACCTCACGTGGTCTTTCCGGCCGGCTGATGGATATAGGGCCGGTACGGCGCCATAGCCTGATCGCGTTCTCATCTTCAGTCGGGGTGACAGCCATCGGCTTTTTTGCGACGATTTATATTGCCCACAATGCGGGTGCCGCGGCACTTGGAGGGTTCTTCCTCCTCCTCGCGTATGTGGGGGTCATCGGTCTTTTTACTGATGGTGGTGTCAGTGGTGCGGCACTTCAGCGTATCAGTGAGGGGGACTCGCAGGACGAGTATTTCTCTGCACATGCTGCCGTGCGGGGGATACTCCTTGCTGGGACCCTCACAGTCCTTGTTGCTGCCAGGCCACTCTTTGTCGATCTCAACCAGTCAGGTCTTTTTCTCTGGCTCCTCGCCGCACTCGTGATATCAACGGGGGCCGGCATCATATCTACGGGAGTTTATGGAAGCGGGAAGGTCGGTATCCTGCAGATTGCCGACCTGGTGAACAATATAGTCCGTGTCATCGTGCAGGTCATTGCGGTATACCTCGGGTACTCCGTGGGGGGGCTGGCAGCGGGTTTTATTACCGGGATCATCGCCGGCCTGCTCATTAATATGCGGGTCCTTTCAATGAAGATCCTAATGTTCGGACGCCGGCATATCCGGGGGCTCCTTGCGTTTTCAGGGTGGGCGTTTATCACCGGCCTTACCGGTGCACTCATGGGGTATGCAGATACGATTCTTGTAGGATTTTTCCTTTCAAATTCTGAAATAGGAATGTACAGGACTGCATTTCAACTGGCGACCGTTGCGCTTTTTGTGATGTTTGCCCTCCGGACTGCACTGTATCCAAAAATCGCATCATGGATGAAAGCAGGCGAGACCAGATCGGTAGAAACTGCATTGGCCCGTGCCATCACGTATTCACTGGCACTCGCAGTACCCGCTGCATGTGGGGCATGGGTCCTCGGCAGTAGTCTCCTCTACTACCTGTACGGGGCTTCCTTTGTCGCTGCAGGACCCGCATTGTCCCTCCTTTTCATGGTTGAACTCGTCACGGTTTTCCTCGCGCTTGAGACGATGTGTCTCGGTGCTCTTGATATGCCGAAGAGTGTTTTTATTGCAACTGCGATTGGGGCCACATCAACAATTCTTCTTGATGTACTGTTGATCCCGCTGTACGGTATTACCGGGGCAGCACTGGCACTCCTCCTTGGTACCGCAATTTTTGCGCTGGCGGCCCATCGTATTCTGAAAAAACGTATACAGGTCAGGATAGAAAAAAAACCGGTGGCTTCGATTATTGTTTCGTCGTTAGTGATGGCAGTCTGTGTTTCAGGTTACCAGCATGTTATTCCGCAAACGAATGTCTTTATCGTTGCGGGTGCGGTTGTTACCGGAATGTTGATTTATTCCCTCCTCCTCATGCGGTTTGACAGGGGTATACGGGATGAAGTGCGTGACCTGGTTGCAGGAATAGGGCTCCCCTGGCCGGGCTGGTTGTAACTATTAATTTTCGACATATGCCAGGTTATAGTGACCTGCTGCTTTATCCGGTATCGGGGAATAACTAATTCACCGTATTGACAGGCAGAAGCATGGGCCAGCTTTCAAACGACCGGAAGATACTGTTCTCACTGTTTCTGCTCGGTTTTTTTGCGATATTTTCCACAACCCTCTCAAAAAGTCCCGTATTGCCTCTTTTTGCACAGGCACTAGGGTCCGGCAACGCAACCCTCGGGATGATCTCTGCAGTATCCCCGTTTGCAGGGATCTTATGTTCGTTTCCCGTTGGTGTCCTGTCTGATAAAATCGGGAGGAGACGACTCCTTATCGTGTCCGGTGTAGTTTTTGTCATTGCACCCCTCCTGTATCTTTTCATCATTGACCCGTTGATGCTCATCCCGGTCCGGTTCTTCCATGGTCTCGGGACAGCGATCCTTGGTCCTGTTGCTGCTGCATTGCTGGTCGATCGGTTCACTGGAAGGAAAGGGGAAGTCCTTGGGCAGTATTCCTCATCCACGCTTATGGGGCGGTCATTGGCACCTCTTACCGGCGGTGTCATCCTTTCATATTTTGCCGCTTACCCGGGCCTTATTAGTTACCAGGTCGTGTATGTTGTGGCGTTCATAGCCGCAGTACCTGCCTTTGGAATTACCCTCCTGTACTCTGAAAAGGACCACCAGGATGTTGTTTTCGTACAGTTCAAAGAGTTTACCCGGAGTTTTGGGACTTTTTTTGGTGACCGGCTCCTGCGTTCGACGGCTTTTGTAGAAATGGCTACATTTTTCTCATTTGGGGCGTTCGAAACATTCTTCCCTGTTTTTCTGTATGACAGGGGGTTTGCCGCCTTTGAAATTGGTATTATTTTCTCGGTCCAGGTAGTAGTGATGGCCATTACAAAACCATTGTTCGGCCGTACCGCTGACCGGGTGGACAAACGTGTCCAGATACTTGTGGGCCTGCTCCTGATTGGTATATCAGTCGCGATTATCCCATATTTCTCAAGTCTCGCAGTTTTCCTCCTGATAAGCATCACCGCGGGTCTCGGCCTCTCTCTCTCAACGGTCGCTACAGGGGCATATATTGGTGAAATTGCGGCAAAAAAGGAGATTGGTGCATCGATGGGGGCACTTTCATCGACCATGGATATCGGGCACTCCCTTGGGCCCCTTGTCACCGGAATTATCATTGGTTACACGCTGAGTTACCAGGCTGGTTTCATGGCAGGATTTGTGTTAACTCTGGTCACTGCGGTATTTTTTATGTGGTCTGCAATAAATTGGGAGATACAATAGATCGAAGAGGATTGTTCCATTCATGCCCCCTGAGGGGCCCTCCTGTTCTTTACCAGAATGCCAGGGTAAATAACCGGAAAGCCGGGTAACGGGATAAATCTTATTTCCCTGCTAGTTACGCCGGTAACCGTCGTTGATCATCTCGGTGAGCCAGCGGTCAAGGTAGGCGACCAGCTCGTTTTTAATTGCGAGGTTTACCGATCCGGGCTCCGGGTATACGATTTTCCTGCCTTTCTGGTCCTGGTACGTGAGAGGCTCGGCAATTTTTTTATCATGGTCGACCCTGATCTCCATATCTGGGTCCGGGACCAAAACCCCCTCCACTACCCTGTTACGGGCAATTGCATAGCGGTCAGTTGCAAGCCGGTCGATATAGAGAGGCGTGAGCGGGTCGTTTTTAATCACATCATATTCGCTCACCGAAAGTACCCCGATTATATCCAGCTTGTGGTAGATCGCCCCATACACTTCTGTCATGCAACTTCAAGTCCCAATGTGGTTATATAATCTAATTCAGGGGGATGATCATAAAGGTTATCCTTCCTGTTACCGGGCAGGGCCGTTTAACCGGACGTCATAAGGTAAAATCCATGCCAGGGATGTACAAGGATAAACTGTTACCGTGTATAACAGACCCCCGTTATGAATCATCTATGATAACGACGATAATCATCTCTTCGAATGCAGCGAAATACCGAATACAATCCTATAGCGTAAGAAAAAAAATGAGTACGTGGAGGTACTGTCAGAAAGTACTGTTCTCTTACCCGTGTGCAACTACTACAAACGGGATCACCAGGCCGGCCAGCAGGAGCAGTGGCGCAATGGTATGGATGGCGGCAGCCGCATATAACGCCTGCTTTGTTCTCCGTATCGCGCTGATACTTTTTCCGATGACCCGGGCCTTGCAATTTTTTGAAACATACATAGCGTTCACCTGAAGGGACCGGGATGGGGGGCCCTCGGATGAGATCCCCTTCATCACCCGGTCCCTCGTATAATGGGTGTCCATGCTGCCCGGATATATTGGGATGATGCCCCCGGTAAGTCAGTACACCCTGGTTTATAGCATAGAGAACCACCTGTTCCGCTGATTGAACCGGCGCTGCAAGAAATTGTCAGGAAAGGGTCATTTTTTGGCGCACATGCGATATCGTTTCATGGTTACCAGTGCCGCCGCGATGACCGGGGCGACCGTTGCAGGAAATAAACCGGAAGGGGCTGCGGTTGTTGGTGCAGGTGCCGGTATTGGTGCGAGTGCTGCCGATATGAGTACGCTTGACCTGGTGCAAGCTGCATTATGGTGGCATAGTCCGTATATCCTGCCATCCGGATAGTAATTGTGTGTTTTCCTGCCGGGACAGAAGAAAGTGTGAGTGGGGTAATTCCCTGCTCTGCACCATCAATAATAACCAACGCACCTGAAGGTACCGAGCTTATCTCTGCCAGGGCAAAGGGACTCGGGTTTGGGCTCATGGTAAGATTTGCAGATATTGTGGAGGTCGCACCTGCCACTATTTCAACAGTTTCTGTATATCCCTGGTAGTTTGAAAGTCTTCAGTTCTACGGAATGTGGCCCGGGTGCAATCCCGGTAAAGGTGGTCAACTCCCCGGCATGAGTAACCCCGTTGTAGGAACCGTCGATATAAATTCCGGCCCCGGCAGGATCTGAAGAAACACGCAGGTTCCCTGTTTCAGGTTCCGTAAAGGGAACAAGGGTAAAGGAGAGGTAGGTTGTCTTCCCCTCCTCAATTATTACCTTCCCGGTAAGGTCCTGGTACCCATAATGTTTCAGGGTCACAAGATGGTCCCCCGTCGCGATACTCCCAATCGCGGTTGAAGTCTTACCCTGATAGATAGCGTCTATATAGAGATCGGCCCCACCAGGGGAAGTTACTACCTGCAATGCACCGGTACTCGCCAGTGGATACAGTACCGCATAAATCTCCGTGGTCTGCCCCGAAAAAACCTCAACCGGCGCTGAGTAAGGGCTGAATCCCGAAAGAAATGCCTGTATAATATGCCCGCCGACCGGGACACTGGTGTAGGTCCAGGGGGACATCTGTCCCGTTATCCCATCGAGATTCACGAGGGCACCGGAAGGGTTGGATATGACTTTTATTGACCCCGTTGCCTCTGTAGGTTGCAGTGGGGCAAAAACAGGAATGCGCTGTCCGGCTACCGGATTTTGTGAGTACCGACTGGGTCCATGTGATATACCCGATTTTCGAGACGCTCAGTGTATGGCCGGGTGTGCTTGAACTGAATACCGGGATCGTGACGGGCGTCTCTCCGACAAATTTCCCGTCAAATACTACATCAGCCCCGCTGGGACTGGAACTGACCTGGTAGTAACCATAATCTCCGGAGGGCTGGTTGTAAACCGGCTGTAAAAAGTCTGCAGTTACCAAGAACTGACCGGAAACGGAGATACCGGCTATTAATAACAGGAGTAAAACATTAGTTGATCCGGGCTGCATCGGTACACCTCACCTGTACACCACGGACTTCGTTTCACTGATTAATAAATTACTGCATTCCCGGGGATCGATTGATCCCAGGTATACGGACATGACGCCGGAAGGCCACCGGTATACCGGGTGAAAATTTAGTGCCCCGTGGGGTATCATAAACTGTGTAATAGCGAACGCTTTTTGCAAATGGTATGCGCGCATGCATTTTTTCAGCAAATCAAGCTTATTGCGGCGATAATCTTAAAAATTTTCAGGAGATTTGTAGTATGACCTGGTTAATGATGTACTGCTCTTATCCTGTTATTGCTTCAAAAAATCAATATTATGCAAAAATAGGTGTTTTTAATTAAATTTTATTTACAATATCTTTTATAAAAATTATAGTTTTGATAAAAAAAGTATCGCAAGTAATTTTAATATTTATAGTAATTTTAATAAAATTTTTATTTTTTATTATAGATACATTTATTACATCCAACACAAGATCTATTTTTGTGGCAAAGACCGTCTCGGTGACAGAAGCGGCGTACGATGCGCTTGTATCCATAAAACGGGGGAAGATGACGTTCTCCGATGTGATCATGAGCATGTACAACGATCTGTACGGGACAGTGGACGAAGAAGAAGAAGAAAAAGATGCGAAGCCAAAGCCTGGGAGAATGAAGAGATGACTGAGACAGACATCTCGGATATCAGCAACCTCCTGCATGATCTCGCCACATCGGGGATGATCACCATGAGCAAGGCAGATGATTTCATCTGGCTTCTTAAAATGAGAATCGCCCTGATGGAGATCGAATTCGGCGAGCACGATGCTGATCACCCCTCACCTGCCAGTCCCAGCTGGCATTTCTATCGTCCATTGCCCGGTGTTAACCAGGAAACGCCAGTCTGACCACACCGCTCATCTCGCACACTTGAAGATCGGTAAACAACGTAAGCACAGTAAGCACAAGACCTTTCCTAATAACGGGATGCCCGGCCGCGGAAGAGCGGTCCCGGTTCCGGGTGTCCCTATCTTCGCAACCTTCGATCGACTTCGGCCTGCTACCGGATCTCACGGGAACTTCCATTCCTGGTGCCCGTTCTATTAGTGCAGGAATAAAAGAGAAAAAAGGGGGAAAATTTTCCGGAAAGCGGATTACCTGGATCTACTCCTGATTTTCCGCTTTACTTTCCGGCTTTGGTGGTTTTACATAGGTGATATGGAAGAGTTCGGCCCCGGGCTTAACTGTAACACAGGGGGTATAATGGGTATCCATGGTAAGGCATTTTACCGGGCATGTCTCCACGCATGAATTGCACACGTTGCAACGGAGGCGGTTAATCTGCCAGGTCTTTTCCTTTGGCTCCACCCATATTGCCTGGCTCGGGCATTTCTTCTGGCAGATACGGCACGAGATACATCTGCTCACATCAATTACGATATGTCCCCGGGACATCGGTGTTATTTTTGCTGATTTGACAGGATACATCAGGGTTGCAGGCCTTCGAAAGACGCTCCGTGCAACGGTCCCAACCATCTTAAAAATTCCCATTTCCGTTCACCTCTCCGCACACCCGATACACGGGTCTATCGAGTGGACAATTACCGGCACATCTGCAAGCTCGCAACCTTTCAGCATCGCCACGAGCGGGGGTATATTCGTGAAGGTCGGCGTCCTGACACGTGACCTGACAAGGTTCTTCGTCCCGTTGCCTTTCACGTAATGGACCAGTTCTCCCCTCGGCTGTTCAACCCGTGTGAAGTATTCACCATCCGGTGCCCCGGTCACTTTAACCTCAACCGGTCCGTCAGGGATCTTCTGTACTGCCTGCCGTATCAGGTCAATTGATACAAACATCTCCTTTGCCCGCACGGCACACCGGGCATAACAATCACCCTGTGTCTCGACAACAGGTTCAAAGTTCAGTTTGGAAAATGCAGCATAACCGAGTTTCCTCGCATCGATTGACCACCCGCTTCCCCGGAGTGTCGGGCCAACCGCACCGTACTCATATGCCTCTTTCTTTGGCAGGATACCAACCCCGCAAAGGCGGGATTTGATTGAACTGTCCCTGAGGAACACCTCTGTCAGTTCTTTCATCTCTTTTTCGAGCTCATTGAGTCCTGCGACCATCTGGTCAAGCTTTTCGCTGCTGATGTCCCGCCTTACCCCGCCGACTTTGCAGGAGCCCTGGATAACACGTCCCCCCGTGGTTGCCTCCATGTCATCGAGGATATGCTCACGAAGTCTCCACGCGTTCATAAACAGGTTTTCGAACCCAGAGTACATCCGCAAACAACCCCAGTGTCAGGAGATGAGAATGGAGCCTTGAGTACTCGCTCCAGATCGTCCTGAGGTACAACGCCCTCTCCGGTACCTCGATATTCATGACCCCTTCAACGCCCTGGCAATAGGCTAACCCGTGGACAAATGAACAGATACCACAGATCCGTTCTGCCACATACACGTATTCGGTATATTCACGGCGTTCAACTAGTTTTTCAAGTCCCCTGTGGACATAGCCGATTGAAGGTATTACATCGACGACAATTTCGTCCTCGAGCACAAGGTCCAGGTGGATCGGCTCAGGGAGCACAGGGTGCTGGGGGCCGAAGGGGATGATTATCTGCCTTGTCATGATTCGCCCTCCTTTGTTGCATCAGCACTGAAAGGATACTTGACAGTCGTACAGGTACAGAGTTCCTTTGAAATCAATGTTCATTCCCGTGACCATAATCCCAAAGAGGTCATGAATCTCGTTCTCATAGATGAAGGCCCCGAAATAGACTGCTGAAATACTCGGGAGGGTCCCGCCTTCCTGGAGAACGAGCCGAAGGTTTTCAAACCTGTACTCTTTATCAAAGTCTGTAGTTGATCTCAAATTTTCCATCTACCCTGGTGCACCCGATCTGGACAAGACGATAGCCCTCTGAAAAGAACCGGGTTGTCCTGGCCAGGAGTTCATCAATGGTTATCATGGTGATCGGTTGTTCTTCGTATTTCATTCTGTACCAGCCTCTTTGACCGCAGTGTCCACTTCTGGTTTCCCCGAAATGCCTTTAACCATGGCATCACGTTTCTCTTCAAGTATCCCCAGCGACTTGACAATTCCGTCAATAATTGATTCCGGCCTTGCAGCGCAGCCCGGCACATAGACGTCAACAGGGATCAGCTTATCGATGCCACCCATAACGTTGTAGCACTCGCGGAACACCCCCCCCGATGACGCGCAGATACCTATCGCCACGACAACTTTCGGGTCAGGGATCTGCTCATAGAGGTTCACGAGAACATCCTTGTTCTCCTCGTTAATGGAACCGGTTACGACGAAAATATCGGCGTGCTTTGGGTTTCCTGTATTGAGGATTCCAAACCGCTCAACATCATACATCGGGGTGAGGCAGGCGAGGATCTCAATATCACAGCCATTACAACTGCTTGCATTGTAGTGCAGGAGCCAGGGGGATTTTGACAGGTAGGTCATTTCAGAAACCCTCCGATGATATAGAGTGCAGCAAGGTTCAGGACCCCGAGCACTGCGGTAATTACCCAGTCTGCTCTTCAGTGCAAGCGGCCATTTCACACGGGCAAACGTGTTGTCAATTAAGATTTCGAACACGTAGATGATTATAATCGCGATGACGGCAATCAGCGGGTTCCACGAGAAAAACAGGTATACAAACCCAATCAGGAATATTGCCTCGTACCAGTGTGCAATCTCAATACTCCCAAGGGTTGGTCCTGAGAACTCAGTGGTGACCCCTTTCACCAGCTCCTGGTGGGCATGGTGTGAAGTTGACAGGTCAAAGGGGGACTTGCGGAGTTTCATGGTGAGGATATAGACAAACCCTGCAAAGAGCCCAGGGATAAAGATGATGAGCGGTATCTTTGTGGCTGCGATATCTGCAACATAGAAACTTTTTGTGACCATGTACATGCCTACCGCAGCGAGTATGATAATCGGTTCGCAGGCCATCAGCTGAATAAGTTCCCTTTCAGCACCTACATGGCTGTACGGGGAGTTGGAAGCGTACGCTCCAAGTACGAGGAACACGTGGGCCAGGGTGAACGCGAAGATCACCAGCAGAAGGTCCCCGCCCCCGAAAAATAACGCCCCTGACAGAGCGATGAATACCAGGTAACACAAAACATAGAAATTCTGCGAACTTGTCACCACGACCTTTTCCTTCTCAAACAGCTTGCCTACATCATAGAACGGCTGGAGGATCGGGGGCCCTACACGCCCCTGCATCCGTGCGGTAATCCGGCGGTCGATCCCGGCAATGAGGCCCCCGGCGATTGGTGCAAGGAGCAGGAACAGTAATGCGTAGATGATTGACATCAGTGCACCAACCCCGCAGCGGCCACCCCTGCAAACATGACTGCAAGGAGTATAATACAAAGGGGAATTCCTATTTTCGACATCTTTTGCTCCCCGAAATAATTTTCAAGGTAATAATTGCCCAGGGTTATTTCACGGTCGATCCCGATGGCGCCGGTGAAATGCATCCGGTCCGTCGTGGTCATACCACCCATGTATGGCTTGAGTTGACGGTGATCCTTTCTGTAATACAGCATGGAGACGGGTAGTACGATCAGCAGGAACAACATGATCAGCATAATGATCACGTTTTCTTGTGCGAGAAGGGTGACCTGCCCATAGATGGCAAGCAGCCAGGGCTCGACCAGGTAGGATGATATGAGTGGGAACAAAAGGGTCGCAAGAACCATTAATACTGCCAGGAACGAAAGCACGAGCCACTCTGTGCGGCTGACCCTGCTTTCCGCGTCCCCTGTAGCCGGGGTGACTGATATCAGCCGCCCCATCCATTTTGCCCAGAAAAAGACGGTCAGGGCGCTGCCAAACGCCAGGATGACGACAAATATGGCTCCGTATGGTGCATCAATAAAAGCCCGTATCGCTGCCCATTTGGATATTAACATACCAAATGGTGCCAGGAACATCCCTGCCATCCCGATGAGCATCATTACCGTAACTTTTGGCATCCTCGTGATCAGGCCGTTCATGTCCTCGATATCGCGGCTGCCGATCTGGTGTTCGACCGTCCCTACACAAAGGAAGAGGAGAGACTTCGAAACTGCATGGAATATTATCAGGAGTATGGCCGCCCATATTGCCTCGTATGTTCCGATGCCGGCACAGGCGACGATAAGGCCAAGGTTTGCGATCGTCGAATATGCGAGGACTTTCTTTGCATTACTCTGCGATATGGCAATTGCCGAAGCGAGAAGGAATGTGAAACCCCCGACAAGGGCAATCATAAAGCCCGGGGTTGTTCCCTGGAGGACCGGTGCGAACCGAACCATCACGTATACCCCTGCTTTCACCATGGTACATTGAATGCAGGAGGGCCGATACCGGCGTAGGGGCAACCATCGCCCCGACCAGCCATGATGAGAACGGGAACTGGGCTGATTTGGTAATACCTGCGAAACTGATGAGGACCGCAGGGACCAGAGCAATAATACCCCCTGTTGCGATCAGTTTGTCGAGCTCCATACCCCCGCCGGTTGTTGCGAGCCAGATGAGTGCGCCCGCAAATGCCAGCCCACCGAGGAGGTTCATATTCAGGGCGAGGAATGAGTTCTTAATTGCTTCATCAGTCTGAGAATAGCCGATCAGGAGGAATGATGATAATGTCGTGACTTCCCAGAAGAAGAAGAGCCATGCAAGGTTATTCGCGAACACCAGGCCGAACATTGCGGTAAGGAAGACGAACATAATAAAGAAAAATGTTCTCCTCCTGTCCTTCACTTCAGGGTGATGATGATGGAAGTCCTTCATGTAGCTGACAGCATACACGCAGATGAGGCTCCCGATAATCCCGATAATCAGGGCCATGATAATGGAGAACTGGTCAACAAAGAAATTGTTTTCCGGTGCAGCTCCGTGACTGATGCCGAACTCAAAGTACACCATCAGTGCCGACTGAATGAGTGTCAGTACAATTGCTATGTAATTCTTGTACCTGACACCCATATACAGGATGAAGAGCGCAATCCCCATCCCGATCAGGAACATCAATTCGCCCAGCGGTTCAGGTGAAACGGGGAAAAACACCGTTCCACTTGTTGCATATGCTGCAAGCAGCCATACCGATACAGCTGCAATAAGCAGTGCTGATACCCCCACCACTGCACTCCTCACGTTATCAGATCTGATAAGAAGGAGAACGATCGCCGCGATAAAGGGGAATAGAATAAGGAAAAATACCATGTCCACCCAAAATCCCTCTAACAATCCATTCGATAGTTATCATTATTAATCATCCTAAATTATTTTTTTCAGGCGCCCTGTTTTCGAAGAACAAGGAAGGTTCCCGGGAGCATTCTGGACACCGCGCCCTGAACAAATATCCTCATAATGGCAATATCGGATGCCTGTTTCCGAAGTTTGAATACCTGGGGACAATGCAGACATGGGTTCCGGGACTCTTTATCATCCGGTGTTGCTCCCGCCGGAATGGTGCAGGAAGCGATATCCTCTTATGATCAACGAAATAGTATTAATCAGGAATTTACCATGCTCGATTACATCAGGAAATTCGAGAGAATAATGTATATTATCCTCATTGTCCTCCTTGGCGGGGTGATAGTATTTTCGATTATCGAGCTTGGATGGATCCTTTTTGAGGGTTTGTTCAAGACTACGATATACCGCGTTGATAACCATGAACTACTCGACGTATTCGGGTTCTTCCTCCTTGTGGTGATTGGCATTGAACTCCTTGATACCCTTAAGGCATACCTCCGCGAGAATGTGATCCACGTGGAGATTGTGATCCTCGTAGCGGTTATTGCAATTGCCCGGAAAGTTATCATTCTCGACCCTGAATTTTCGGATGGTGTGTTTATGGCCGGAATGGGTGTTATTATAATCAGCCTTGGTATTGCCTATTACCTGATAAAGAAGGGAAATACGATCATCACATCAGTACCCGATCACAATAACTAACAAAGAGGCATTAAAAGCCCTATTTTTCTTTTTTGCTCTGCTGGTATCGTTTTATCCTCACAACCTGCAAACAATGGCCCATTCATATTACGTACTATTATCATAACCGTCCCACCTTGGCGGGAGCACCCGGGCTGTGCGCCAATTTTAGATGGACCTGTTCAAAAACCCCGCCCTGAAGATGGCGATCAATGGGGGCCCTGGCTTCTTTACCATCGTTATGAGTTCAGAACTTCTGAATACCATGGATTGCATTCCGCAGGTATGGTCCAGGATCAAGAAGTCCTTCCGGACGCCCGTCACCAAACCAGTTACCGCCACTATAGGCCCGCATGTAGCCAGGTCTCAACCGGTACACTTCAAAATGCAGCATTGAAATATGGCCGTCCAGTTTAAGCCGCTGGATATAACGTGGTGAACAACCGTCCACGAGGTGTGGCCTGATCACAGTCCCGACGTGCCCGATTATCTGCCCCTCCAGCACCCGGTCGCCGGTATGTACTAAAACATCAGCAAACTCAGCGTAACGGCAATAAAGGTTGGACCGGGTTTTAACCAGGACATACCATGTGGTGTCCCAGTAACCTACCTGATCCGGGGATGTTGCGATACCAACATCGATCACTTCCCCGGTTTCACATGCCAGTACCCCACTCAGGGCGGGCGCGTAAATATCTACGCCACAATGGAACCGGTCTCCCCTGTCTTCCCAGAAAGAGCCGGGTTTGCCCTCCTCCGGTACCGCTGCGAACTCACTCGCGGGGACTGGCCAGGTCGTCATAATAGAACAGTAGCGTTCCTCCTCATTATCATTTATGCCGGAACAGCAGGGGTGAGGTCATCAACCGTACAGCTTCCGGGCACAGGGGTTATACAAACGAAGTCCTTATCTTCCACTGCATATGACTCTGTGTTATGCCTATCACCTGCATCTCTGTAACCAACTTTAAAAGTTTCCGTGAGATGTCGTTTCATCCAGACTCGTTTACTATTCTCATCGGTTCAAACGCCTCGGGAAAATCAAACCTGATCCAGGTATTTATTTTCCTCCGGGATATTGCAAAATACGGCATCGGCAATGCCATCTCGCTCCAGGGCGGTGTTGATTACCTGCGAAACACGGTTATCGGACCTGCAGAGGAGTGTCATTTAAGATCGAATACACGCTTGAGGAGAGGAAAAAGGAGGTGATCGGGGTAAGAGAACACGCCCCGATATATTTTGAACCCCGCCACCTGGTGTACGAGTTCTCCATCCGGTTCACGGATACCCAGGCGGGCTACGAAATCCCGAAGGACCACCTTGAAATTAACGGGGATTTTTTTGGACCCGTAACCCCAGGGCAGGAGATCGGGCCGGGGTGTATGAAATTATCCCTCCTGGACGGAGAGATCCGGTTTGACCTTATCCCCCCGCCGGGATTTGTCGTCCATGATGAAGACCTGTTCCCACACCTCTTCCAGTCGCAGGAAAAGCCTGGTACCCGCCTGATTGCCAATGTTCCCATGAATGTCCCCGGAATACCCCCCCTTGAATGGATCTTCCGTGGGATCAAAGTATATGACTTCGACCCCCGGCTTCTCAAGAAAGCGGCCCCGATGCTTGGTAAAACCGAGCTCGAGAAGGATGGGAGTAACCTCGCTATCGTTGTCAAGGGTATTTGCGAAGACCCTGATCGAAAAATGGCGTTCCTTAATCTCATACGGGACATGCTGCCGTTTGTAGATGATATCGCGGTTGAAAAGTTTCTTGATATGTCACTTTTTATGAAGGTACGGGAAGTATACAGCGGGAATAAGTATATTCCGGCCTCGATGATCTCTGATGGGACAATAAATATCGCTGCCCTGGTTGTTGCACTTTTCTTTGAAGAGCGCCCTGTAACAATTATTGAAGAACCGGAAAGAAATATTCACCCGGCCCTTATCGCAAAACTGGTCGCCATACTCAAGGATGCCTCACAAAAGAAGCAGATTATCGTGACTACTCATAACCCTGAGATGGTAAAACATGTCAATATCGAAGATATTACCCTTATCACAAGGGACCGGGAAGGATTTTCCCACCTTTCGAAGCCGGTTGACAAACAGGAAGTCAGGACATTCCTTGAGCATGAGATAGGCATTGATGAACTTTTCATCCAGGGTCTTCTCGGTCTTGAATGAGGTTGCGATGGCAGGAAGGCGTTTGTTCATATTTGTTGAGGGAAGCGATGATGTGCGGTTCTTTGAAACAATCATAAAACCCAGATTTGAGCGTGCATTTGAGTCTGTTGAGTTGATAACCTTCGCCTGCACAAAATCTGTCAAGGTAGACCGGTTTATACGCGGCATCAACGCCATGCACCATAGGTACATCATCGTTACCGACATTGATTTTGAAAAGAGTGTTCCTGCCAAAAAAAATATAATTCTTTCAAGGTTTTCCGAGGCAGAATACCAGCACATAATGGTGATAATCCAGGAGATTGAAAGCTGGTATCTCGCCGGCATTGATGATTCAGGGGCGAAAGCACTCGGGATTCATGCTCCTGCGCGTACTGACTTTGTCACGAAGGAGCACTTTATCGGGTGGATCCCGCGGAATTACCCGTCAAAAATCGCATTCATGATCGAAGTCCTGAAACATTTCTCACTGAGTGTCGCTGTCGAAAAGAACAAGTCATTTCGGTTCTTCATTGAGCACTACGTGATCGCAAACCCCTCCGATGCGGGTCTGCCGCAAGGCCCCGGTGAAAACTTCGCCGGAAATGAGCCAGACAATGGTAAAGGACTCCCCGGGAATGACGGGGGATGATGCATTCTCCCTGATAAAGGGGAGCTGAAAAATCCATGGAATCGTCTGTCGCTGTTATTAACCCTGTCCATGTCCTGATAGCCCCGGAAAAACCGGAAATGTACCGGGCTTACTTTTTTCACTATAACGTTTCCGTGATCTCACGCCGATTGCAACCCCGATTTTCCCCTGCTCCGTGAATCACATGTAAAAGACTTATCTTTGGTGCCGTTCTACGTATCATCAGGTGCTTTAGTGCAGGTATCGATGAAGCTTGAGATGAAGGACTCGCCGGGACAGCTCGTCTCGGCCCTGCAGCCCATTTCTGAGGTAGGAGGAAATATCATAGCGGTCATCCACCAGCGTGACCTCTCATCCCGCGAAGATACGCTGGGGGTGCAGATTGTGCTGGAGATCGCCGAATCCCGGCTTACTGACCTTGTATCGATGATAAAGGAGCGAGGTGTGAATATCCTCCGGATCGGGAAGGACCGCCTCCTCTACAAACAGACGGTGATTATGATCGGCCACCTCATGCATACCGACCTGTCAGACACTGTTGACCGGATAGACTGCACCGGGTTTGCTGAAGTTACAGCCCTTGACCTTGCGATGCCTGCGATTCATGAACCCTCTTCTGCCCGCCTGACTATCAAGTCTGTCACAAAAAAGGATATGGACTCCGCGCTCGATATCCTTCGTGAGGTTGCAAAAACAAAAAAACTGCTGATTATTGAGCCGCTTGAGGGGGAACTCGTATGACAATCAGGGTCGCAGTCCTCGGTCTTGGTTCAGTAGGAAAAGGTGTCCTTGAGATGATCGCCAGAAAGGACCTTGACATTATCGTGACCGGGGTAGCAGACTCGAAAAGCGGGCTGATTGATCCTTCAGGTCTGGATATTGATGCAGTGCTTTCGGCAAAAAAGACGGGTCGTTGTGGGAATACGTCCATATCTGCAAACGAGGTGGTCTCGAGTGCAGATTACGATGTCCTTGTTGAGGTCACCCCTACCGATGCCGGGAGCGGGGAACCTGCGCTTTCGTACATGAAAATGGCAATAGGGAGGGGTAAGCATATTGTCACCTCCAATAAAGGACCAATATCACTGTACCTCAAAGAGTTGAAGGAACTCGCGAAGGAGAAAGGTGTACTTGTCCGTTACGAGGCAACCGTAGGAGGTGCCATACCGATCATGCACACGCTTGGTAACGGACTTGCCGGAAACAAGTTCCTGGCGTTATATGGCGTATTGAACGGCACCTGCAACTATATTCTCACGCGGATGGCCGCAGAAGGGCTCAGCTATGACCAGGCCCTTGCTGAGGCACGGGAGCTGGGTTACGCCGAGGCCGACCCCACCTATGATGTAAAAGGGATCGATGCAGCAATCAAGCTGGTAATTCTCGCGAATACCATATGGGATAATGGTGCATCTCTTGACCGCGTGGATATCACCGGGATTGATCTTCTCACTACCGATGCACTGCGCCTTGCCGAAGAGAAAGACTGCACGATACGGCTGATTGCGGAGGCTTTTCCCGAAAGAGGAGTACTCCGTGTTTCACCCCGGATCATCAGGAAAGACCACCCGCTGGTATTCGAAGGTACCTTAAATGCCATAACTCTTGAGACCGACATGGCGGGGGAGATCACCCTGATCGGAAAGGGGGCAGGGTCGATAGAGACCGCCAGCGCAATAATAGGAGATATCCTGTTTATTTCGTCCCATGTACGGTGTAATTGAACGTCGCAGGCAGTACCTGCAACTGATGAGGCAGGTCACCCTTGAACAGGGCTACTTTACGGTAACCAATATACAGAAAGCGGCGGAAGTGCCGAGGAGCACGGCCCAGGACTGGGTCAACCGCCTTGTCTCTGAAGGGTGTGTGGTGGTGAAGGAACGGAAGCAGGGCCGTATCCCTGCCCGGTATGCAGCGGTCAGCGCGGTACCTCCTCTGCGTGCCGGAGGATTTTTACCACGGTGGACGGTGAATGGGTAGAAATCTACCATGAATGCATGAGTGGTGCCTGTGCCGCATTTTGCGGGTATCATCACCGGATGGCAGGGGGTGCACTCAACCTTGTCCAGAGAGATGGTACATTACTACGGGAATGCGCAAAGCTTTGTCGTGGGGAGATATCTATCGGGGCATATCCGTCTCCCGCCGTCGGTGTTACCGGGGTACGCCGGGAGGGTGACATGGTGGTGCAGGAGATCCGGTGCATCGGTGGCCCTGCCTATTCACTGACTGATATGATGTCCGGTGCGAAAGGCGTCGCCCGTGTGAAAGTCCGAAAAAAAGGAGGTGTGGTTGAAGGAGAAGTCTATACGCGGGCACTGACCCATTTGATCATCGGGATCGACGATACCGACAGCCCGGAAGGGGGTGCAACCTTTGCCCTTGCCCTTGCCCTCCTCCAGCACATCGCGGGAATGGAGGGTCTTATTCCCATCGGACACCATGTTGCGATGTTGTACCCTGCGCTTCCCGGTAAGACTGCAGGAAATTCGTGTAGTTTCATTGATGTTGCTGCCGAACCCGGGTTGATAGACCAGATTAAAGACCGGGTGTATAAATTTGTCAGTGACGAGGCCCTGTCTCACGAATGGGGCGTCGCTATCAGGACCGGGTTCCGTATACCGCCGGAACTCAGGTGGTATGGCAGACTGGTGCGTTCCGGGGTAGTAGATCGCGAACTTGCTGACCGTGTTGCCCGTAATAACGACGTAATCCTCTATGGCGGACGTGGCGTAATCGGGGCCCTTGCAGCGGTTTCGCTCTGGGGCCTCGACAATGCCGTGTTATTGAACGTGGATGCCGGTATCCCGGGAACCGGCGCCTGAAGGATAACACCTGTCATTCCCTGCGAACATTCCTGACCTCCTTCAGTCTGCCAGAACCCATGAAAACGCCGAAGGCATTTTCATAAAAACGCTCATGAAGTCCTTTGGCATCAGACCAAACCTATGAAACGATGAATGGGAATTTTTTATTCCGCCCGCAACGTTGTCGGATTTACAGTGTTCATGAGTATGTTGAAACACACATGAAAGGGAATTTTATATCTGGACGATTGAAAAATGCATGGTAAAAATCTCTTCATATTGGTGGCCGTTCTGGTATTTTCATGGGAAACCCTGTATAGTTAAAAAAAGAGGAGCTATAGACATGAGGAGGGTTCACCGCCCTGCCCCACCCCAAATAAGAGATTCATTGGCAGGGTCCAATTGGAATATTCAAGGAAATTTAAGAGATTAAAAGATGGTGATTCATCAATTGGAACCACCACAATACATTTTTATTCCTTAAATCAGGAGAGAATTGTATCCGGTTTAGATAATCCTGTCATTTTGAGACATTTCAACAGTCCAGGAACTATCCCAATCGGGGGCTGCCGTAGCGGCGGGGGCAATGCCCCCAGGAGCGTCTTATGTTCCAATTCTAACTACATTTTTTGAATAGGTTTGAGTCTGAAAAAAACTGGGTGGCGTTTGTTGACTAATCACCTTATTCATTTATCAGGGATCAGTGGCTTCTGATCTCGAGACTTACATCAAAATTCCGGACTGAATGCGTGAGGGCGCCCATACTGATCACATCAACACCCGGGACTGCGTAATTTCGTATTGAATCCTCACTTATCATCCCTGAAACCTCTATAACTCTGCCAGAACGGAGGTTTCTGGAATTCAACTCCTTCAGGGTATGTACAACCATTTCCGGCGTCATGTTATCCAGCATGATAATATCCGCACCTGCCTCCGCTGCTACAACGGCCGAATACGGGTCCTCTACTTCAACCTCAATTTTCCGGTAGAACGACCGTGCTCTCGCAGATCCTATTGCACCGGCAAGCGGTACCAGGGCAAGGTGGTTGTCTTTGATAAGGATCCCGTCTGAAAGGGAATAACGGTGGGGGTCCCCGCCGCCGAGCATAACGGCTTTCTTATCAAGGACCCTCATACCCGGGGAGGTTTTCCTGGTCGCTGCCACGCGGCAGTTACTGCACACAGACCTGAGTTGATCCATGCAGGATTTTGTTTTTGTGAGCTATGCCGCTCATCCTGCCAATGATATTCAGTGTTGTCCTTTCAAGGAGAAGGATACGGGTGGCGTTCCCCTTAAGCGAGAGGATGACATCGCCCCGTTTAACAGGACCCCCATCACGGTATAGTTGTGTGACCTCGATACCAAAATGAGTAAACAGGCGCCCCGCCTCAAAAAGACCACAAATAATCCCCTCTTCCTTTGCGATGATCATGGCATTGCAACAGGTATCAGGTGGGATTATTGCATCAGTGGTGATATCCCCGGACGGTGCGTCTTCTTCGACAAAAGAAAGGAGGTATTCCAGTGGTACTTCGGTCATGATACTATCGTTGATCCCGCGGGTCAGGTCCCGATAACAAGTGGATTTTCCAGGTTACGGAGCAGTGTCAGTATGGACAGGGCTGCGAGGTAACTGGTTGCCGCATTATCCGGGCTCGGCACATTCCTGACTTTAATGTAGGCATCCCCGAATTTTCCCTCAACAAAAATCTCATGGATATTACGGTCAACACCGGGGTCTACCCAGAGTTCAACATCTGCATCGGTCCCCGCTGCGAGGCCGAGGGCGACTGAGACGTTGACATTCTTTGGAAATTCCTTGATACATTCATTAGATTTCCCGGAGAAGAGGAGTTTTCTTTCACTGGTCTCCAGACCAAGTGATTCCGGGCTCTTCGTTGTACGGAGTAGTAACCGGTCAATTCCTGATATCTGCCCGGCCTTAATGTTATCGAGGCCCATTATCGCACCGCTCGGGATATAGATCTTGCTCTGGTTTTTCCTCGCGGTTTCGGTAAGCAATGCGAGAAATGCCTTATCTGAAAGTGCGCCCACGCTCATGATCACAAGGTCTTTATTGTGGTTCAGGACCTGCTCTCCAAAGAGCCGGACTGCCTTTACTGATGCCGCTTCCACGACAATATCGAAATCGCTGGAGATAAATGCCCCGAAATCATCGTACGCGACCCCCCCACAGATCTCTGCCAGCTCCCGGGATTTTTCGGGTACAATATCGAATAATGAAAGGATCTCAAACTTATCCTGGTATTTTGCAATGATATGTCCGATATTTCCACAGCCGATTAACCCGATCCTGATCATTGTACACAATAGTGGATTTTGATCGGTTAATTATTTTGATTGAAATCAGGGGAATTAGTTTATAATTCTGCTTTGTTGAAACAGACATGAACTTCCCGTTCATGTGTGTTTTAACAGAGCGTGTCATGTGCTTTTGGCCCATAGATGAGTATAAAAACGGTTGTCTTTCAGGTGGTTCCTGGAGTTTTTCATAACAGCCTGAAATTCAATTCCTTCGTGGGAATGACAGGTAAAATGACATCAGTTCATGCCTGAAATGGTATGAATGACTTTAGAAGGGGAATAACCGCCCGGACTATTTATTTCAATGGCAGCGTGAGAACCCATAACTTCCCGGAAGGGAATCTAGTACAGGAAATGAGTGAGCGGGAGGTACCCTGCCTTGGATCAGAAAGCCCCATTCCTGGAGGTATTACGGGTGGGTGCGAGGCGCTCCGGGGGATAAGAAATGCACGGGTTTATATCCGGACATTCGGGTGTACTTATAATCACGGGGATACCAGGAAACTTATCGAGGTTCTCAGGAACCAGGGCTGCGTGATATCAGGGTCTCCCAATGGTGCAGATGCCATTATCATTAATAGCTGTACTGTGGTGGAGAGCACCGCGCGAAAGGTGCTTCGACTGATAGGGGCATTCAGCGATTCACGGCTTTACATTACGGGCTGCATGCCTGCCGTGGAAGCGGACAGAATTCTCGCTATCTCCAACCCTGCCTTTATTCCCCCCGGGTGTATTCAGGAGGCCTACCGGTTATACCCGGTCATACAAAAATCAACACCCGGGATTGTACAGGTTGCCCAGGGGTGCCTTGGAAACTGCTCCTATTGCATCACGAGGAATGCCCGGGGCCCGCTGGTGAGTTTTCCTGGTGATGAAATTATCAGCCAGGTCAGGCAGCACATCGATCTCGGTGTGGTGGAAATCCAGCTTACTGCGCAGGACATCAGTGCATGGGGGTACGACACCGGGGAATCATTACCCCGGCTTCTCAGGACCATTTCCATGCTCGAGGGGGAATTCCGGGTCCGCATTGGTATGATGAACCCGGTGACGCTTCAGCGGATAATACCGGATCTCTTTCAGGCCTTCGAAGGTGAAAAGATATTTCAGTTCATTCATATACCGATCCAGTCGGGTTCGGATGCGGTACTCACAAGGATGCGGAGGGGGTATCCTCTGCGGATTGTTGTGCACTTGTTGATACCTTAAGGGGGCGGTACCCGGATATCACTATCATGACTGACATGATTGTCGGATTTCCCGGGGAAACGGAGGAGGACTTTTTGCAGTCACTCGACCTTGTAAGGAAAATCAGGCCGAATAAGGTGAATATCACCCGGTTTTCAAAACGCCAGGGCACTGACATGTCAGTGGTACATGATTTTACCGATTATATCAAGAAAAAGCGGTCGAGAATGATGAATGCCTGTTCCGAAGAGGTGTATCATGACATAAATGCCTCATGGATTGGTAAAACCGTACCCTTTATTGTCACGGAGAAAATCCGGGAAGGCTCCGTGGTTGCCCGGACCCCGTCGTACCTGGGGGTAGTCCTCAAGGAAGATCTTCCCATGGGCACGAAAGGCAATGCCACTCTAACTGAAGAAAGAATGTATTATTTTATCGGCTCGAGGGTTTAAGCCCCTTTGGGGCCTGGAAAATATTCAGGCACGCTTTTAGGTTCCTTATCCTGCGGCCCCTGGCATACAAAACCTCCATTGTTAATGCCTCTATCCTGGCAATTGCGTTGCAGAGGGCACTCCGCTGCTTCTTCTGGCAGGGCCATGGTATCATATCGCATCATATGGTTTATTGATGGGAATGTGGTAATGCAGGGAGGATTTGAGGAACCTATATTTTCATCATCTGTCTTCGCCAAATGAGATTAGAACGATTAAACGCAGTAATGAGGAACTACCATGGACGAAATCGAGGCTGGCTTTACAAAACTAACAGAAAAAATCGACGGGATGACGAAAAGCACGGATGCTGCAGCAAAGAAAATTAAAGAAAACGATGCTCTCCTGATAGAGAAAATGGCAGGGATGGCGCTGCCGGTCATACGGTCCATTGGTCTTAACATGCTGGAAAAAGGGAAACAGGAGGGGGGCGGTGAATTATATGATACCACATTTTACCCGCAGAAGATGATAGTCCTCGGTAAAACCGACCCGGTCAAGTTCAGGCTTGATGATATCAGTAAAAAAGTGGATGACCAGTTCTGCCTCCTTTCAGAAGATGGGAAATTTTATGAGATCATGTACAGCTCTGATGGGTTCCTGGTCGACTCTTACCTTCACTCACTTACGCCTCGTGAAGTGCTTGACCTCTACGGGTACGAAATTATGTTTATGATATACCGTGCACTGCAGGACTATCTGAAAAACCAGGACTCACTTCTTGAGGCGCTTGAAAAGACGATTAATTTTATTTTTGCAAAAGAAGAATAATTATTTGGCCCCATCTCCTTTTTTCTGCTCATGGAAAATAGCGCCCGGGTTTATTAACCCTATCCTGACTGTTATTTTTTCCAGTCAAATGTCGGAAACATTGGTTTAAGCAGGTCATCATCGCTGTGAAGTGCTGAGATAGTAAACGACTTATTGAATTTTTTGCCGTTTATATCTTCAAATTCAGCAATAGCTCTTGCCTCATGTATCATCTGCGGGAGTTCGTAGGCGAATGTACCCTCCACGGCAAGCTCAGTGACTTTGAATTCCATGTCGAGCGGGATGAGGGACACGATGATATTCCGTATTGGCATGTTTCCCCTGTTTATTACTCTGACGACTTTTGCGTTTTCAGACAGGACCACTGCCAGATCGGTGAGCCTTTCTGAGTCCTGGAAGATCTGGAAGGACATCGCGAGGGTAATTACCAGGATGACTCCAATACCGGTCAGGTATATGCTGATCACTGAAAGTAGGGCGCAGATAATCAGTCCTGCCACGATGATTGCGAGCTGGTTACGTTTCATAAAAGATCAAAAATCCGGTTTGTAATGAATGGGCCCGATGTGATTCGAACACATGACCTCCCGGTTATCAGCCGGGCGCACCACCGGGCTATGCTACGGGCCCACAAGAGTTGACTATTAATTTAGTGTACGGGAGTTTTTATAGGTTGTGAATCGCGGGTGAAAACGGTACATTAAAACCCCATGATAGTGGTACTCTTGAAAGTACAAGCGGAAATGGGATCATGGAACGACGTTATCTTCTAGGAAACGAGGCAATAGCTCATGCCTGTCTTGAATCCCCCGTGGATTTTATCTGCGGGTATCCCGGGACTCCCTCATCTGAGGTCGTGGATATCCTGAGGGGGCAGCCGGAACGCCATTACTATATCGAGTGGTCCGTGAACGAAAAAGTGGCCCTTGAAAACGCCCTTGGAGCGGCGTGGTGCGGTATCCGTGCGTTGTGCACGATGAAACATGTCGGTCTGAACGTGGCCGCAGACCCGTTAATGACAAGCAGTTACACCGGTGTGACAGGCGGGCTCGTGATCATGAGTGCAGATGACCCGTTCGCGCACAGTTCCCAGAATGAACAGGACAGCCGGATGTATGCAAAGTTCGCAAAGGTCCCCTGCTTTGACCCGTGCAGTATACAGGAGGCCCATGATATGGTCAGGGATGCCTTTGGGTTCTCCGAGGAGACCGGCCTTCCCGTAGTATTCCGTCCCACCACAAGGATCTGTCACTCAAAAGGGGATGTCACTCTCGGGGATATACAAGTATCAGGACGCACAGGGCAGTTCAACAGGGACCCCAGGCAGTATGTCGTAATACCGGCCCATACCCGTGTCCTGCATAAAAAACTGAATGAAAAACAGGCAAATATTAAAAAGCGGCTTGTAGAACTTGGCTATAACAAGGCCGAAGTGCGGGGCCGGGATGCAGTAATCGCAAGTGGTATCGCTGCGTCCTATGTCTCTGAAATCATTCCATCCACGACCTCCTTTGCACAGATCGGTGCATACCCCATTGATGAAATGTGGCTGAAGGAGTTCGTCAGCCGCCATGAACGGGTGCTCGTTATTGAGGAATTGTCCCCGTTCGTGGAGGAAGAAGTATTACAGGTTGCCGGGACGATCCCGGTATTCGGGAAGAAAAGCGGAAATGCACCGTACGAAGGAGAACTTTCCCCGGCTGCCGTGGGCCGGATTATGAAATCCGCAGGATTCGCGACGAATATGGACTTTCCGGTGGGAGATCCTCCACTGGATGTCCCCCCCGTCCCCCGATCCTCTGCGCCGGGTGCATGCACAGGGCTGCATTTTACGCAATCAAAAAAGTCTTCCGGGAAGGTATATTTCCAAGTGATATCGGGTGCTATACCCTTGGTCTTCAGCTGGGGGGTGTTGATACCACTATATGCATGGGTGCATCCATCACCGTGGCGAGCGGTATAGCCCATTCTGGTGAGAAAAGGGATGTTGTCTGCACGATCGGGGACTCAACATTTCTCCATACCGGGATACAGGGCCTCATGAATGCGGTGTACAATAATGCAACCATGACGGTGGTGATCCTCGATAACCGGATCACAGCAATGACCGGACACCAACCGAACCCTTCGACAGGTATCACCGCCTGCGGGGTACCGGTCCCACCGGTTTCACTTGAATCGATCTGCCGCTCGTGTGGCGTGTCATTTGTTGAGACCGTCGACCCGTATAACCTGGCCCTCATGGTAAATGCATTAAAAGAAGCAAAAGAACGGCCTGGTGTGAAAGTGGTGATCGCCCGGCACCCCTGCGTGATCTCTGCAAGGCGGGCCGGGATATCGAGACGGCCCTATGAGGTCGATAGTGAGAAATGTACCGCCTGCGGTACCTGCATCAGGTTCGGATGCCCGGCGATTGAAATGGCAGGCGAAAATGCAGTCATCACGAGCGGATGCAGCGGGTGTTCACTTTGTGCACAAATCTGTCCGACAGGGGCCATCACGCCCGGGGGAAGGAAATGAAGGAAAGCTATGATATCCTGGTCGCCGGGATCGGCGGACAGGGGACTATCCTCGCATCAAATATCCTTGGTGAAGCCTGCATGATCGAAAACCGGTCGGTAAAAGGTGCCGAGACTCATGGCATGGCACAACGGGGTGGTTCCGTTGAGAGCCATATACGGATAGACGGGCGGTTTGGCCCGCTTATTGCACCAGGTACGGCGGACCTGATTATTGCGTTCGATCTGCTTGAGGCACTCCGGTATTCTTATTTCCTCCGGCCGGGAGGGAAAATTATCACCAACAGCCGCCTGGTAGTACCCGACTTCTGTATTCATGCAGGGCCTCCCGGTCCCGACTGAACGGGAGATACTTGGACGTCTATCGGATTTTGAACTCTGTGTAATCGATGCAGAAGGTCTGGCAAAGGAAGCGGGGAGCCCGCTGACCCAGAACATTGTCATGATGGGGGCCGCATCACAGTTCCTGCCTCTGAAACAGGAATCACTTGTACAGTCAGTCACCCGTCTCGTTCCACCTAAAACCCTGGATGCCAACCTGAAAGCATTCGAACTGGGAAGAAAGGCAGGCAGTTCCTGTTGACCGGAATGCAGGGGATCATGTTGAATGACAGGGACCTCGGACCGTACCAGGAGGACCGGGTATATCAGGGGGATGCAACCCGGCTGATACGGGACCTCCCTGACTCCAGTATCGACCTCCTTGTCACTGACCCCCCCTTTGCCATCGATTTCCGTGCCCAGCGCCTGAATTATAACCGTACCGGGTCCAATGTTCTCGAAGGGTACCAGGAGATATCGGGGGTTGAATATGAATTATTTACCAGGGATTGGATGTCAGAGGCCTTTCGTGTCCTTTCCCCTTCCGGAAGTATGTACGTGTTCTCCGGCTGGAACCACTTAAAAGACATCCTCGATGGTCTTGACAGGGCGGGTTTTACCACCCAGAACCACATCATCTGGAAATACCAGTTTGGTGTTTTTACGAAGAAAAAGTATGTCACAAGCCATTATCATGTCCTGTTTGTGGTAAAGGACCCGAAGCGGTACACGTTCAATAAAGTAGAGCACTATCCGGAGGATGTCTGGGATATAAAGCGTGAATACTGGAAAGGAAGGAAGAAAACCCCTACAAAACTGCCATCCGAGATCGTCAGGAAAATTCTTCGTTTTTCGAGTAACCCCGATGATATCGTACTCGACCCGTTCCTTGGCTCGGGGACCGTTGCTGTCACCGCAAAGGAGATGGGGCGGCATTTTATCGGGTTTGAAGTTGTTGAAGACTACTTGTCCTTTGCTAATGAACGACTCTCCGGTACGGTGTGGAATTCGTACATGGGTAACGGATGAAGTCTGAAGAATTTTGGGGGCTCCCATGGTACCTGGTAACCCCTGCCAGGTGAAATGCCAGAAAAATGAACGCTGAGGGGGAGATTTGAACTCCCGAGGGGCTGGACGCCCCACAGGCTTTCCAGGCCTGCGCCTTACCGGACTAGACAACCTCAGCAAAAGTGTATCTCTAGTATTACATCGGTATTTTTTTAATGCTATCTCACCGGACCTCAATGAGTGGCCGGGATGACAACGGTTACTCGTGGTGCACGGAGGTTCGCGCCCACCAGGGGAAGGCCTGCAATGTTTACGAATGGTTGGTATCCGTCAACCTTACTGCCTGACTGCGGGTTTGTGCGTTTTCCACCCTTTTGGGTAGGTCCCGGGCAACATGAATACGATTCTCGGGGCGACCACAAGCCCTGGCTTCCCCGGTACAATTTTGGCTGAATCAAGCAGGGCCTCTCCGATACCCACAAACTCCCCTGCTTCCGTTTTAATTGCGATTAATTCCTTTTTCTTAAACTGGTCAGACCGGATCACCCCCACCCCGGCCAAGGCTGCCCCCCGTACAACAGCATCGACGGCAGACCCCCGGATTGTAATGCCCGGCTGTTCACCAGTTCCTGCTTCAATTGGCTGGATCATCTGCCCGAGAAGTGAACCGTCCCCTCTTTTTAAGGACGATATGGCGTCTGAAAGGTCATGGAGTGTATATGCGTCGCTTTCACCGAATGCACCGGACTTCGTCCTCCTGAGTTCCTGCATATGTGCCCCGGTGCCAAGGGTGAGACCAATATGGTGGCACAGGGAACGGATATAGGTCCCTGCGTCGCACGTGACCCGGAACAGGACGAGACGACCCTCGATATCAAGGATGGTAAGGGAGTGGATGGCCCGGATCCTCAGGTTCCTTGCAACGGCACTTCTCCGCGGGGGTCTCTGGTAAATTCTCCCTGTGTACTCCTCCATTACTTCATCCAGCCTCTGCCGGGTAGTATCCCCGTGCAGTCTCATCAGGCAGACATATTCTTTCTGGTGCTGGAGAAGGAGGGGTGCGAGCCGGACTGCCCTGCCGAGCATGACAAGCAGGACTCCGGAAACCTGGGGGTCAAGGGTCCCGGCGTGACCCACATGGACCCCGAGCATTTTCCCTACCCATGCAGTCACCTGGTGACTTGAGGGGCCCCTTGGTTTATCGATAACAAGGATACCCGACGGGTACTGCTACTTCCGCTGCCGCCGCATCCGGGTCCGGACTGATCATTCCGGCCCCATTCTTACATTCTTTCTGCAATTTCCCGACCTTCGGTTATCCTGCCTGTTTCTGGTACTCATTCAGCTTCTGGAGTGTCCCTTCAAGTGATCCGTCGCCGATAACATCGGGGCGTATAGCGTCGGCCACCATCACGGATGCGGTCACATCACCAATTGCAATAATCAGCAGATCAGGGCTCCGTTTCCATTTAGCCTGTTTAAATGACATTGCACTGGTAAAAAGGATTGCGTCTGCATCTTTCAGGTCCAGTACCTGCCCTGTCGGCACAAGCGAGTAACACCTGATCTCCGTGGCAATTCCCCCTGCTTTTAAAATTGCCTCGAGAAGGTCGGGATTCGGGACATCGGCCCTTGGAATGCCAATTCTCTTCCCTTTAATCCAGGTCCCGAGGTAGGGGACGAAATCCCTGGAATAATATGTCGGGAGGGTTTCGCAATCAACACCGTGTGATTTCAGGATCCGCGCTGTCTGCGGGCCGATTGCAATCACCCGTGGCCGCCGGGTGATGAGTGGCGCGATAATATGGGCTGGGAGTGCACTCGTGAAGAAAATGCAATCGAAATCCTCGCGTTCAACAGCCTTTACAAAAGATGCAACCCGGTCATTGTGGACCTTTGCGGTCAGAGGGGAGACAATGAAGCATTCATGACCATAGTTGGCACAATACTCCTTATCCTTCTCCTCTTTACCTTTCAGCCGTGTGATTGCAATCTTCATTGCCATATCATCACCCCCCTCATATATCACAGTATGTATTTCGATTCCTTTATCCCCGGTCTTCCCAAGCGTACCCTGTGATTGGGATCATAGCCGGTACGCTGGCAGGGGTGTTCCTTGGGATAATCAGCGGGCTTTTTCCCGGTGTCCACTCAAATACGCTTGCGGCCTCCCTGCTCGGGATGCAGGCGTTCCTCCTGCCGGTCATTGGTCTTGAAGCGCTGGCCGCTGCAATGTTTGCCGCTCTGATCACGCATACGTTCCTTGACAGCATACCAAGCACCTTTCTTGGCATTCCTGATGCTGATACCGCACTTTCAGTCCTCCCCTCCCATATGCTCTGCCTTGAAGGCAAAGGACAGGAGGCCGTCAGGATTGCGGCACTCGGCAGTACCTGCGCTGTCATACTGGCGATACCCCTGTCGGTACTCCTGTTCTTCATACTTCCCCCGCTTCAGCCTTACATTGACTGGTGGGTGGGTATCATACTGGTTGCCGTTGTCGGGTACCTTGTATTACAGAGCGAGTCCCCGGGCTGGGCCCTGTTAATTTTCGGAGTATCAGGCCTTCTTGGAATATTCACGTTCCGGTACGCATTTCTCGGCTGGCACACGCTGGGAGAGTCCGGGGTTCTGATGCCCCTGCTGACCGGGATGTTCGGTATATCGGTACTCCTGTTCTCATCACGGGGGCCTGTGCCGGAACAGCGGTTCAGCGGGATAGGGATGACCCGGGGCGAGATTGGGAAGGGGACCGTTATCGGAACCATTGCCGGCACCATAGTAGGCTGGCTTCCGGGGCTCTCGAACGCGACCGCAAATGCGGTAATCTGTTCTAAGACGGACTACAGGCGGGACAGGAGAGCGTATATATTCTCCACGAGTGCAGCAAACACGGCAAATGCAATTATCGGGCTTGCAGCCCTGTTTGCAATCGGTAGAGAGCGGAACGGTGTTATGGTTGCCATTTCATCGGTCGGAGCACCGTCCATGGCATCCCTGCTGGTATCGGGTGCGCTTGCAGCCTGCCTGGCATACCCGGTGACTATATGGCTGTCAGGGTATGCTGATCGTCTGAACGGGGTCGACGGAACGGTGCTGAATTATACCGCAATCGGGTTTATTGTCCTGATTAGTTTCCTTATTTCCGGACCATTCGGCCTCTTCATCCTCGTCCTTGCGCTCCTTGTGGGTTTTATCCCCCGGATGGTCAACATTTCCCGGGTGTTTTGCATGGGGGCGATAATGGTGCCGGTAATCCTCTATTCATTTGGAATTGGTCTTTTCTGAAACATAATACCGGCGGGACTCCGGATCCTGATCCAGTGGTGATCATGTGCACTAGTATAATAGTTGGGAATAACCCAGTTATTTCCATGCAGTCGTACTGGTTTGGCGATATGGATGAAACTGGGTGTACACCATACCGGGGTGGGCCGGAGGCCCTGGCAAAACGGCTTGAAACCATAAAAATCTCTCCTGACAGTTTCATTCCGTTTGACTGGAGAAATGCAGGGAGTTGCAGTTTCACCCGCGATCGTGGGGAATATATAAGGAAATTACGGGAGCTCTGCTTTTATCTTTCTGAAGCGGGGATTACCCGGCAGTACGAAAGCCGGGATGCAGAGCTGCTGCAGATGGTGCGTACACTTGACCAGCTGGATGAGGTCTCGAACGTGCTGACCGAGCGGGCACTCGAGTGGCACCGGATAACCAACCCGGGTTTTTCAAGGAAATACATGCGCCTTCCGAAGCAGAAACTGCTACCGATGATGAAACGGGGCGGAAGCCCGGCATTCCGCCATATTATTAATGAAATTGAAAACCTCGCGGCTGCACGTAATGCACTGATGAAGGAAGTGTCACGGCGTGCGGATGAAGTAGTGCCGAATTGCAGCGCCCTCCTCGGCGGACTCGTTGCTGCACGCCTGGTTTCCCAGGCAGGGAGCCTTGCAGCACTCGCACTCCTTCCGGGAAGTTCAATACAGGTCCTTGGGGCACGCACGGCCCTGTTCTCGCACATGAGAGGTGGTACTCCGCCCCCGAAACACGGGATTATTTTTCAGCACCGGAGGGTCCACAATGCGCCGAAGGAAGTCAGGGGAAAGGTGGCCCGGGTGCTAGCGGCAAAACTCGCGATTGCAGCACGTATTGACCAGTACCCGGCAGGAGCTGGCGCCGGAGTTTATGGAGGCTGCACAGGCAGCGGTTGACAATGCAGGGAGGGTTACATGATCTGGGTTGAAAATGTGCTGGTATCATCGGGAGAAGGGGGCGTGTACGGTGAGCGGATGCTTAAGGAGTTCCGTGTCTGGGACCCTTACCGGAGCAAACTCGCGGCATATTACTATCTTGGCGGGGTGTTTGAACTTACACCGGACCTTGTCGTTTTGTACCTTGGTGCTGCCAATGGTACAACCGTATCCCATGTTGCAGATTATGCAGGGACGGTATATGCCATCGAATTTGCACCACGGCCGATGCAGGACCTGGTCGCGGTAGCCCGCCGTAGGGACAACGTGGTCCCCCTGATGGCGGATGCAGCCCAACCGGAGAGGTATGCCCCGCTGCTTGAGGTTGCAGACCTTATATACCAGGATATCGCCCAGCCTGAACAGGTCACTATTGCAATCCGGAACAGTATATTCCTCAGGGATGGTGGCAGGATGCTGGTCATGCTCAAAACAAGGAGCATTGATACTGCTGAGGACCCGGTTGTGGTACTTGACCGCTCGGTGGCTGCATTTGAAGCAGCCCTGATCACCGTGCTGGACACAAAATGGCTCCACCCGTATCACCGGGACCATGCAGCGATCTTATGTTCACCTGTCCGGGACTAACATGCAGTGTTCCGGTACCGGGCATGGGTATTTCATCATTCATTTTCGTTGAAAACCGGCTTTGTTGAAATCCTTCGGTAATATAAAAAATTATGAGGGAACTACGAAGACAGGAGGGTATTTCACCCCCCTGTTCCACCCCCATTAAGATATTCTTCGGGCAGGGATTCGGCGAAGCTCATTAAATTCAGAATATTGGGGGACAGTCTCTATCCTAACCGGGGCGCCACAGCGGCGGGCCATGAGCCCCGGGAGCGTAGATACATTTCAGAATAATCAGGATTCTGGGTGCCTATTATCAGCTTTTCAACAGAGCGTGCTATGAGCCTTTAGCTCATAGATGAGTATGAAAAAGGTCGTTCTTCAAGTGGTTTGTGGAGTTTTTCATACCAGCGGGAAAACCAAAAAAACTGCCTGGATGAGATGACGGCCCTGAACGGATTTACCTCATATCACGGGCTGAAAAGAAGTTGTCCTGCGAAAAAGAGTAGCCCGGAGCAGATTCGAACTGCTGTCCCGAGATCCAGAGTCTCGGATGATTGACCGCTACACTACCGGGCTGTGTTCTCCTATTTTGTTGCCGCCCAAGACTAATTAACCTGACTGATTT
This sequence comes from uncultured Methanomicrobiales archaeon, assembly GCA_963709545.1. Lineage (GTDB taxonomy): Archaea > Halobacteriota > Methanomicrobia > Methanomicrobiales > Methanospirillaceae > CAIKOD01. Next base: position 141,186 of record CAVPWT010000008.1, read on the forward strand.
ATCTCTTCAGCTACCGTGATCCCGGGCATTTACCGCACGCGTCACAGACCTCACGTATCGGGCGGATATGCTCTCCCCTGCGGCAGAACAGACTCAATGTCATTGATGTCCCGTTTATAATATATGTGGGGGACGAGCGCGATATGCGTGTATGACCCGGGTGTTACCCCGATCTGCCTGGCAATGTACTCCTGGAGGTGGGCAAGGGCAAACATGTTCGCCCCGGCTGCTGTCAGCATATCGTTACTCCGGAATACAACTTTCATCTGGAGTTTGTTGTCCCGGATGATACACTGGACCAGCTGCAGGCAGGGACAATTCGCAAGTTTCTCATCGGAAACCGGGTTCCATGTAATTGCAAGAGCCCTCCGGCTTTGGGAAGCGGACGAAAGTTTACTAATTATATACGATACCTGGTCTACCTCGACGGGCAACCCCCCGAATAACAACGGTTCCCCCCAGTGAAAAAGCCGGCCATGGTAATCGGTACTCAAATACTGAATCCGATCCATCGATCAGGTCGTGTGCGTATTTCTCCATGAATCGCTGCTGGAATCTTGATGCAGGGCTCACCAATGGTCCGGTAAGGGGGTTATCAACTTTCATTGCAACCTCCTCGAATTCTATTGTTGCCTCATTCTCCTCGGTGACGAGGGGGAACCCTTTCTCAAGTATCATTTTTATCACGAGCTCGTGAGCACGGGAGATACTTGGTGCCCTGATAATCCTCATGCTTCAGATGTTGGATCTTGTTATATATAGGGTACGATCAGTCAGTAATAAGGTTGGACCGCCCTTATTGTTACAGGCATTTTCCGGAGATACTAATTCTTTAACCGTGTATGGCAAGGTGCGCGTAATATCAACGGTATTGCGGTACACCGGTATTACTCAGGAGAGTGTGCCGGTTCCCCGGGAAGATGAAAACAGGTGTGGTGTACCACCTGATTTGTCCCAGCACCCCGTACATCCGCACAATAATCCCTGCGATCAACCAAAAAGGATATATTAAGTGTTTCACTAATATTGATTCATATTCCGTGATTCGGAGTATGGAGCACTGTGAACCGTTAATCGACAGGTGTCGAACCTGATCCGGTTTGGGTGCATTGGATTGAACGTACAGAACTATGGACAATTGAGTAAGGAGGAAAATATATGACTAAGCGATTAAGCATAGCACTGATGATGGTCGTAGCGCTTGCAATTCTGGTAGTACCAGCACTTGCAGCCTTAAACACCATCCCAGCCGGTGGCAATGTATTCATCGGTGAACAGGGCCTTAATTTAACCGGGATAGCATCAGGGACAACCCTGGCCTACTATACCGGTACCCAGACCCCGGGCGTAAGTGCCCCGGCAGCAACAGTTAACGTCGGAAACGCAGCGAGTTTCTATGTAGCACCGGCTGATTTCGTCAGCCGCACCGGAAACTGGTATGTTGGAACCACCAACGTTGTAGGGATTGTTGTAAACGACCCCATATCGACTATCTCGGTGTACGACCAGCAGTCCGGTAAGGATGTCACAGGGAAGAGCATTCCCGCAGGAGATTTCCTTATCTTCCGTATTGAAACAAACCTGAACGTCATCCCGGCAGAACGTCAGACAACTGCAGGATTCATGACCATCAAGGTCAAGACCTCCGACGGTACTGTCTACACCAGCCTCTTCGAGAGCGCTACCGTTCAGCAGAGCCTGTTGAACCAGGCACCGAATGCAATGCCATACTACTGGAACAGCATTCCCCTCGTGATTGGCAGCCAGAAAGGGTGGGCAACCGGGTTCATGGGATCTGAAGGCAACCGGGTTTACAAGTCCGGCGGCTACACATTCTGGACCGACTGCAACCTCAATGGGATGAAAGACAACTACAAGGACGCGTCCGGCAACGACTACAGCGGGAAGACCGTCTCTGCAGTTAAAACCATTACCATTGCATCCGACACCGTAAAGATCGAGGCCAGCAAGGACTCAGTCGTACGTGGCAACCCATTCTCAGTTACCATCACTGGTAAACCAAACAGTGCATACTACCTCTGGGTTAAGGGCACCGGCTCAATGACAGGCTCAACCCTCGACCAGCCACCCAGCATTGTTCTCTCACAGGACAATGTGAAGATGGACCCAGTCGCAGGACCATGGCCAATTGGTCAGTACGTTTACCAGGGTTCAACCAAGACCATCCAGTCTGATGTACCCAAGTTCTACGGCGTAACCGATGTGAACGGTACAGTCTACTATGCTTCAGTCACCCTGTCCAACTCCGGTACCCGCACTGTCGGGTTCTCGACCACAAAGGACACCAAGGACAAGAAGTACACTATCCGTGTAGAGCGGCCTGAGCCATACAACCCGCCAACATCAAACACTGGCGCAGACAGGCAGTTCAAGAGCGATGAAGTCGACGTCAAGGTCGAGAAGGGCGCAGTCACCGTTGTGGCAGCCGGTACCCAGAACTACTTCCTCGGAGAAGAGGTCAAGTTCACCGGGACAAACTCAGAGACTGACTTCACCTACATGTTCATCACCGGTCCGAACCTTCCATCAAACGGTGGACAGATGACCAACCCGCGTGAGCCAGTAATTACAGGTGTTACATCGACCTTCCAGCCATCAGATGTGCTTGAAGACAACACCTGGGAATACAAGTGGCAGACCGCAAACCTGAACATTGATGCAGGTACCTACACCGTTTACGCAGTTGCAACGCCCGTTGACAAGAACGGTCTCTCCAACGCACAGTATGCAACCGTATCAGTCATCATCAGGAAGCCATTCATCAGCGCACAGGCCTCACAGTCTGTAGTAGCAGCTGGTGACAAGCTGTTCGTCCGTGGAACCGCTGCAGGACAGCCAACACAGGGTGTCGCAGTCTGGATCATGGGTAAGAACAAAGTCATCTACTCCACAACCAGCGTCAACGCTGACGGTACCTTCGAGTACCAAAGTCACCCAGGGTACAACAGCAGACATGGCAGCAGGTCAGTACTTCGTGGTCGCACAGCACCCGATGTACAACGAGATCTACGATGTATATCCATCGGCAAACAGGGAGCTCGTCTTCAGGCAGCTACCCGGTCGCAGGGAACACCCTGTTCAAGTTACAGGGCCCAGGCAGCCTCCAGGGATCTGACGCAGCAGAAGCACTCGTCCAGGCACTCAACAACCCAAGCGTTGATGATACCTACGCGAAGCTCCAGTTCCTCGTCGAAGTACCAAAAGTCACAGTTCTCCCGGTAGGCGAGAAGCAGGTCGGCGACAAGTTCACCATCGCGGGAACCACCAACCTTGCAGTCGATGACGAACTCCTCGTTGAGGTAGTTTCCTCGTCTTTCAAGCCAACCACAAAGACCCAGAGCGGTGAATTCAGTGGAGCAACCGGAACCGTAAAGGTCCAGAAGGCAACCGATGGCATGAACAAGTGGTCCTTCCCAGTAGATGCAGCAGCATTCAAGCCCGACGAGTACATCGTCCAGGCACAGAGCATCACTGTATCAGGAGCACAGGCATCAACTCTGTTCAATGTCGTTGAGTTCAAACCAACACCCGTTCCGACCACAGTGGTCACCACTGCACCGGTCAACAACACACCTGTTCCGACCACCGTCAAGACAACAGTCCCAACCACCAAGCCGACAACTCAGCCTGGATTTGGTGCACTGATTGCACTGATCGGTCTCGGAGCTGTAGCATTCCTCGTAGTGCGCAAGCACTAACCTAATCATCTAATTTTTTTTAACCACCAGCTGTGAGCAAGACTACCGGCTGTTTGTTACAGTTTTAACAGATTTTCCGGGTTGCTGACATTTCATTTTCAGCTGTTACGGTGTATCATAAAAAACGGCCTTTCCTGGGGCGTATTCCTGTGGAAGAGTTCCCCGCAGGTGGATCCAGGCAATTAAATCCACTTATAAAAAGCTCCCTTCTGATACAATAAACGGAATAATGCCTGTTATCTGGCTCGTCTCTTTTATGATGTATAAAAACCCAAAGACTACATTAGGTAACATGAGCATTGCGTCTGAGATCTTGGCAGGGATAGGGTAATGAAATTAACAGCACGGTTACTTGACATTGCTGACAGGGGTGTCCTCCTTAACACGGCCGATGCGAGGAATCTCGGGGTCCTTCACGGGGACCGTGTCCAGGTCTTTAATGAAGTATCTGGTATATCAGCGGCGGCCGGTGTCGATGTTACAGCGACACTTGTCCCCCAGGGGACCATCGGTATCTACAGGATCTGTAACGAGCGGCTCTGTGTCATGGATGGCGTCTCCCTCGAAGTCAGGGAAGCAGCACGCCCACAGTCCCTTGAATTTATTACTAAAAAAATGAACGGAGAGCGGCTGTCGAAGGAGGAGACCTATGCAATAATCAGGGACGTTGTCTCAGATGACCTCAGTGCCGCTGAGCTTACCGCATACATCACTGCAAGTTACATCAACTCCCTTGACATGGATGAAGTTGAACACCTGACCCGGGCCATGGTTGACACGGGAGAACGCTTAGATTTCCATACCCATCCGATTGTCGATAAGCATTCAATCGGTGGAGTCCCGGGGAATAAAATATCCTTAATTGTCGTCCCGATAATTGCAGCAAGCGGGCTAAAGATTCCGAAGACCAGTTCAAGGGCGATTACCGGTGCCGGGGGCACGGCAGACCTTATGGAAGTTCTCGCCCCCGTGGCGTTCTCAGGCTACGGAAGTCCAGAGGATGACGTTGAAGGTCGGCGGGACGATCGTATGGGGTGGGGCCACGAATATAGCCCCCGCTGATGATAAGATTATTGTCCAGGAATACCCGTTCAAGATAGATGCCCGGGGCCAGATGCTCGCCAGTGTAATGGCGAAAAAACTAGCCATCGGTGCAGACCTGGTCGTCATCGACATCCCGGTCGGGCCGAATACAAAAGTTGCAAACCTTGTAGAAGGGCGGAAACTGGCCCGTGAATTTATTGAAATCGGCGACAGGCTCAATATCCGCGTGGAATGTGCCGTTACGTATGGGGGATCTCCTGTTGGCCGGGCCATAGGTCCGAACCTTGAAGTGATAGAAGCCTTAAAAGCACTTGAAGGAAACGAGGAGCCCGGTTCGCTGATCCAAAAAAGCCTGGCGATTGCCGGGATCGCCCTGGAAATGTCGGGTAAAGCAGACTGCTGGTACCGGGTTCAATGTTGCGGGCGAGCTATTGCGAAATGGTAAGGCACTGGAAAAATTACGCCAGATAATCGAAATCCAGGGTGGCGACCCCAAGGTGACCTCATCTGATATCGTACCCGGGAAATACGAGTTTGTCGTCAAGTCCCAGACAACCGGGTATGTTACCGATTTTAACAACAAGTCTCTGATAACAATTGCCCGCCTGGCCGGTGCCCCGCAGAATGCCGGTGCAGGGGTCCTTCTCCATGCGAAGAAAGGTAACAAGATGCAGGCCGGGGACCCGATTTTTACCATTTATGCAGAACGAAAATGGCAGCTTGACAAGGCGGTTGAGGAAGGGAGGAGGCTGATGCCCGTGGTGATCGAGGGCATGCTTATTGACCGTGTGCCTGGTGATAACAAATGGCAGTAACCGTTATACATGCGAATGAGACAGATCAAACTTATTTTGTGGTCGGGAATCAGATAAAATATAAATCATGTGCTCAAAAATATAATCCGAGGGATTAATCCGTATGAAAGTTACCCGCCGTCTGATATTCCTGGTCCTCTGTCTCCTCCTCATCGCCGGTGGTGCACAGGCTGCTACCCTCTACGTGAATGTATTTGAAAAGACAACCAATGTTACCGCAATACCCTATGCATCCGTCTTTGTAAACGGTGCCCTCGCCGGGAAAACCGGTACTGATGGCATCTTCACATTTACACACCCTGGCACGAGTCCAATCACGGTCAAGGTGATGAAGCCAGGGTATGAATCCTGGGAAGATGATGTCGGCATGGCCGAATCTTCAATTCTCGTTCAGCTCAGGAAAAAGGAACTGGTGCTCAAGATAGATATTTTTGATGCGGACAGCGCCCTACCGATTACCAATTCACAGGTACGGGTGATGGGGCCGAATATTACCGAATCCTTGAAAATGACTGATAAGAACGGGTCTGTCACGTTCCCGGCGCAGGCAGCCAGTATTTACAATATCCAGATCACGGCAACGAATTACCAGAACCGGAATGAAGTTGTCGAAATGGGTATGGAAGGGAAAAATATCCAGTACCTTCTTATCCGGGGTGACAGGTTCTCCATACTCGCAAAAAGTGCAGGTGACCAGTCCCCGATCGCAAATGCAGAAGTATTCATCGACGGCGTTTCCAAGGGGAAAACTGATGGGAAGGGAATCCTGTCTCTTGAAATTCCACGGAATAAAGTGTACAATATAAAAATCACCAAGCCTGGTTTCACGGATTATTTTGAAAAGAAGATGATCAGCGATAATGAGGCCGTTGTCACCGCTTCGATGGCGGTTGCCCCGTACCAGGCCTCAATATTTGTATTCGATGAAACGAAGGCACCAGTACAGGGTGCTTCCATAATAATCGACGGGAAGGCACTTGGTAACACAAGCCAGTATGGAAAGTACACGTTCCATGACCTTCCCTCCGGCCAGTATATCCTCGAAGTGAAGCATCCCGGATTTTCATCCCTGAGAAGAGAAATCGGGGAGGATGATCTCGGGAAGGACATCACCGTGGAATTGCCGTTCCAGCAGGCAGACCTTACCATATTTGTTGAAGATGAAGGGTACCATGTGATACCCGGTGTGTCGATCTCCCTGAATGGCAGGAATACGGGGATTACTGATGACAACGGGGCACTTACAACAAAAGTCAAGGTAAGCACCGAGTATAATATTACGGCAACGATGAAAGGCTACAAACCGGCCACCATGACTTCCGGGATCGACCCCGGGAACACCTCGTCAACCGTTACTCTCTCCATGGAAAAAGACCTGAACATTGGTATTTTCCTGACTGCAGGCCTGATCATAGCGGTTATTATCATTGTGATTCTCGTGATACTGCTGGTTATCAGGAGAAAACCCAAAACCAGGTCTTCCCACAGCAGTAATAAAGGACATGGAAATGGTGGTGGCGGGAAAAAAGGCGAGATTTAATCATTATAACTATCGATTTTGTTGGAACCCCGCATTGGTAAAAAAAGGGAATACATTGAAGGGGTTTCACACCTCCCCACCCCAGATAAGGCGCACATAGGCTGGTTCAAATGGGGCATTCAAGAAATTTCTGAGATTTGGAGATTATTTCCTGTCCTAACCAGGGCCGCCAAAGAGGCCGGGATGGAGCCCTGAAAGTGTCACTAAATGTTGGAATAACCAAATTAAAAAGATAGATTGAGAGTGTTTCAGTAAAGCCCATTTATCGTTCCTATTATTTTAACCGGGAACAACAGCCATCAGGCCAGGTTTCAGCGAGAGACCTGGTAACCGGGCATTCCCAATAACATGCTCCTGGGCTTAACAGGTTAATAAGGACTAAAAAAATAAACGGACCCAGCGGGAATCGAACCCGCGTCCTTGGGTTCGAAGCCCAAGAGGATGTCCTCTACCCTATGGATCCAGCCCTTGCATATTGCAATCGTAACCTATTAAGCATTTTTCTACCGACTGAGTAATGATGATTCTCTCCGCCCATGAGATAGCAAAAAGACTGTACGAATCAGGATGCATTAATGACCGGCCCGACGGTTGTATTCGTGACACACCTGCCCGCGGCTGTCATAATACCGGGGCCCCCGATGGTATCGCTGATACCACTACCAATTCTTCACCCGCAGAAGTATATGATCTTATCATCTCCCCGTTCTCCGGGGAATGCCTTCAACCTGCATCCTATGACCTCAGGATTGCGCATGACACGGTCCTGCCCCGGGGTGCATGTAGTCTTGTTCCCACTCTTGAGTGGGTGGAGTTACCTGCTGACCTCGCAGCCACGCTCCGGTGCCGGTCATCATTTGGCCGGAAGGGAGTACTGATAGCAGCGGGGTTCGTCGATCCGGGGTTCCGGGGGCAATTGACGCTATGTCTTATTAATATGGGGGCCGGAGATGTTCCCCTGTATCAGCATAACCGGGTTGTCCAGATGATTATCCATGAAGTGAAAGGTGGTAACAGGCTCTACAATGGCAGGTACCAGGACAGCCATGGCGCAATCCATTCAAAGGAGAGTAGATAGGATATAATTATTAAGCCATATGGGTTCTCCTGTAAAGGATCAGCCAGGATCAGGGGCACAAAAGGTTGATCCCATCAGCCGACAGATCAACTATTAAGGAATAAATCCAGAGTTAACAGGGACAGAAGTACACGTGCGTGAATATGAGGACATCAATTAGAGCAGACAATGGATCAGGACCGGATTTTGTGAGGCCGTATGATTCGTACAGAGCGTAAATATATCGAGATCCTCAGGATCCTGAAAGATCACAGTGAGCCCGTTGGTGCAAAGCGTCTCAGCGAGATCATGGCTGAACGCGGGTTCATCCTTACTGATCGTGCAGTCCAGTATTATCTTCAGTACCTGGACGAGATGGGTTATACCGAGAAAGTGGGAAACCTGGGACGTATTCTTACCGAGGCCGGGATCGCAGAGACCAATAATGCCCTTGTAGGGGATCGGATAGGTTTCATCATCTCAAAACTCGAACGTCTTGCGTTCAGGACTACCTTCGACCCCGAAACTGCAACCGGGGATGTTGGCTATAACCTTTCAATCGTGCCGAAAGACCAGGAAGAACTGGCAATTTCGGTCTTCGACGAAGTAATAAAGGCAGAATGTGGGTTTTTTAGTTCCTACCGGATTATTGATCATGACCCGAGGGTCCCGTCTGACTCCATCGGTATCATGACTATCTGCAGTATCAGCATGGATGGTGTATTCCAGAGAAATGGCATCCCGGTGAAAATGGCCTACGGTGGCAGGTTATCCATCGAAAATGGGACTCCGACCGCTTTCCTTGACCTTATCGGTTACCGCGGGACTACGATCGATCCCCTCCAGTTATTTGTTTCTGCTGGTCTGACGTCGATACGGACCCTTGTCCGTACAAAGGCAGGTATAGGGCTTGCAAATGTCCGTGAAGTCCCCTGCACTGCGGAAGAACGGGTAAAAGAACTGATCATTTCGATGCGGAAATGCGGGTTTGTATTCCCTGTTCAGATGGGTAACAAAGTCCTTAACCTCCAGCCCAACCCGCACCGGATCTCAATTGCATCCTTCAGCGGGATGAATTTTATTGCGAATGCAACTGAACAGGGCGTCCACATCACCACAGAAATCGGTGCTGGGAATATCAGGTTTTCGAAAATTGTTGATATGGAGTAACGGTGGTGACCGGATAGTCCCATAATATTTTTGGCGATTCATCAATTGGAACCACCACAATACATTTGTCATGAAGATTTTGAATCCAACAACGCTGCGGGTGTTAAAAGTTGACCTTTCAAATTTTCATCGTTTTGGTGCGAAGCCCTCTTGCTTCATGAGGGTTTTTTTTATTCGTTAAATCAGGAGAGAATTGTATCCGGTTTAGGCAATCCTGTTATTTTGAGACATTTCAACAGTCCAGGAACTATCCCAATTGGGGGCTGCCGTAGCGGCGGGGGCAATGCCCCAAGGAGCGTCTTATTTTCCAATTCTAACTACATTTTTTGAATTGGTTATAAAACGAAAAAAACTTGGTGGTGTTTGTTGACGAATCACCTATTTTTTTCATTGTTCTGTTGAGACTTTTGGAACTCTTCCGAATTTCTTTTCCAAAAAAGTGTTATTTGAATTTTCTGGCCATGAGTGTTTTCAAAAAACCGGGTTTAGTGTTTTTCATCCATCTTTTTCAGGTCTTCGCGGGCCCGGGCGACTACCGAGGCGAGGTCTTTCTTCGTCTCTTCTTCTACTGGTGGCACAGGTCCGTTTACGGCGTTTAAAGGGGGATCCTGGTTAATTTTCTCATCACCGGGGAGACTACCCCGTGTCACGGTAGCTGGTTTATCGTTCGAAATTTCAGGAATTACTGTTATATGTCCCGTGTTATCGGGAAGTGACGTTCCGATCTCATGCACAGGGGGCGTCTTATTATCTCCACCTGGTAGTGCAGGGGTGCCCGGAACCCCCGTGTCCCTGGTTGCCGGGGCCTTGTGCCTGCTAAAAAACGGGATGCTTCTTACCGCCTCCCTGTCCTGTTCAGGTTTTGGTGGAGAAGATTTCTGTTGCTTATGTCCGGGGATCCGGGTACGAATGAATGCCTGAATGTTCTCCTGCCCGGTGTTGATAGTACCTGCGAGGGTGCCCTGGAGGCCGGTTGCTTTCTGCACCCCGGCACCGTGGTCCGGTACCTGGTACGCCTGCTTGTGCCACTCCCGTTCCCATCCGGGGTTTTCGATCGTGTAATCATCCCGGATTACCCGGACCTCGTTAATTCTTGGAATATTGGAAAGGCCTGCAAGGATGATGATAATGGCGATATAGCGGGTATTTTTTACCGGGTAATCCCCGGACCGCATCTCCATGCCCGCTATACTGCGGTCAATCCATTTTCTGACAGTCATAAAACCTTTCATGCTTATTGCCTGAGTGGGCCCGGCAACAAGAATGAGGGCTTTTTCTGCACTTGTTAAATCGCACGGGACAGAAATATTCTCATATATTGCCTCTTTTGCGAGGTCAACCAGCCGTTCGGCCTTTTTATGTCCGGATTCTACCTGTGTTCCCGAAGGGTGGAACAGACTGCCGATATGGAATTTCCCCCCACCGGTATCAGCTGCGGCATATCCGATGGCTATAAACCCCATCCCCCGGATTGTATTCAGGATTTCCCCGGCGTCAAGGACCACTTCTCCGGTTTCAATCGCCCCCCCTTCGCTTATCTCACCTGCCCTGAGCAATAACCCCAGGCGCCTTGCGATGCTGGTATTCTGGGTTTTATATTTCACCTGCCTGTCATCAGCGGGTCGGGTTTTGGCAGGTGGAAGTAGTTTCTGGTATGCAGTCTTCTGGTTCTTACTGCCATATGCCTCTGCATGACCCGGCAGTTTTTCATTATCGAATATGATGATCCCTTCGACCAGCGGGAGAAGCCGGTCAATATCCTGCGCTGCCTTTGCAGAAGTTTTTCTCCCCTCCCCGAGTGCAGGAAGGGTAACCAGTGCGAAAACAGGCTCAACGACCACTGACCTGACCTTTTCCAGGATGGCAACTCCCACGCCAGCCATGGTATCCCCTGCCCCGGTACAGAGAATTATTGCGTCCTTGTCACCGGTATCGAGATTGTGAAGAAGGTTAATGATCTCATCGGTCGTTATATCATCCGTAATATCCTCCGTCTGGAGTGAGACAGAGGGGAAATATATTCTTTTCCCCACGGGGATGTGGGCAAGGTGATTGAGTGTACCGGCATCGCGATCAATTGCAATGGCCTCCACGCATGAGACCTTACTGAACTGGTGGTCCTGGCCATAGAGCATATCTGCTATCCGGCACCCTGCACCTCCAAGTCCGATCGCAAATATCCGCATATTTTCATTTCCCTTCGAATAATTCTCTCTCTACGCCAGGTCCGGCGTGTTTCCGGATGTCAGTTACACCCGTATAGTGACCCGGGGCCGCTTCCAAGACCTGGCCAACTGCTGGCAATCCTGAATATCAGTACAGAGAAAATCCGGGCCCCTGCTTCCCGTAAATACTATTCTTATCCAAGATTTTTAACTAATCTCTTAAAGTGTTTGTGATAGGTCAATGATTTCCGTGCCATATTCTCTGGTTTTCCGCCATCTTTTTTCATGCTGCTCTTTTTTTTACTCTCTCCAGGAGGTGATTATCCCTCCTTATATCCGGATATGTGATATCTCTCTGCGTTCAGCATATTTTTACATAATCTATGCCCCCGGTGCGAATGGAAACTCCCCGGAAACCCGTGGCCTGTTAAAAATTGCACGTTGTGAGGAATGGAAAATAATAATTTATTTAAACGCACGGGCGATAGTACACAGTGAGGTGAATTAGCCTTGACTTATGGAATAGAATTTGTACCAGGAAATGTTAATGTCAAGCAGGTAGTTAATTTCTGCAAACTCGCAGAGTCAAAAGATATTGACTTTGCATGGATCACCAACCACTACAACAACCGCCACTGCTACCCCACGCTTGCCGCAATTGCACAGGCAACCACCACCCTGAAGATGGGACCGGGTATCATGAACGCGTTCACCGACACCCCGGCAGCAATGGCATCATTTGCCTGCACCTTAAACGAGATTTCGGATGGGCGTGCTGTAATGGGTATCGGACCAGGCGATCTCTCAACCCTTCCAAAGCTTGCAATAAAGCCGGATAAACCAGTTGCGCGGCTGAAAGAAGCAGTAATTCAGATGCGGAAACTCTGGGGCGGAGAGGAGATCAAGAAGTCCGGCATGGAATTCTTTGACTACGACGGTGCCAAGCTGACCGGTGTGAACCTGCCAGGAAAGAAAGGCATACCAGTCTACATTGGTGCACAGGGCCCGAAGGTGCTCGAACTCGCAGGAACCATCGGAGACGGCGCATTAATCAATGCATCAAACCCGAAGGACTTTGCTATTGCAATCCCGATCATCAAGGCAGCCGGTGACAAGGTCGGCAAGAAGGGATTCGATATCGGTGCCTACACCGCCATGTCTATCGACATGAACGAGAAGAAAGCCCGCAATGCAGCGAAAATTGTTGCAGCATTCATCGCGGCCGGCTCACCGCCCGAACTCCTCACCCGCCATGGTCTTGACCTGAACAATGTTGCAAAGATCAAGGACGCGCTGGGCAAGTTCGACTTCAAGACAGTGGGAGAACTCGTTGGCGACAAAGAGATCGATGCATTCACTATTGCCGGAACACCTGAAATGGTAAAGGCAAAGTGTGCAGACCTCACCAAAGCAGGGGTTACCCAGATTATCTTCGGCTCACCACTCGGCCCGGACATGACTACGTCAATCCGGCTCCTTGGCAAGTACGTTGTATAAATGGACTGAAAAACAACCCACTTTTTTTTATAATTTCCGATCGAGACGTTTAAATTTCCGATTATCCTAATAGGCAGTATATCAGCCATGTTTACCGTACGGGAGTTACATCTGGGAAATTCGGTCCTCCAGTACCGCAAGGAGCAACTGACCGGTCTCCGGTGCAGGATAAGCCCGGACCGAACCAAGCGGGGATTAGATGTACCCTATTCCTATTCTCCTGACAGGAATGGCTGTCCATTTTGTCCGGACCAGGTATTCTCTGTAACCCCGGAATTTCCAGGAGGGGAGCGGATTCGCATCGGGGAGAGTATAACATTTCCGAACCTGTACCCTTTCGCCTCGTACCATACGGTTACCGTAATTACCTCGGAGCACATTGTGGACATCTTCAGTAAAAAGCAGTTGTCTGATGCATTTATGGCCCAGGTATGTTCGTTGTCCAAAGCAGGGGGCTACCCGAGTATTAACTGGAATTATCTGCCGTCAGCCGGTGCAAGCCTTGCACACCCCCACCTCCAGGGGCTTGCGGATGAACAACCGCCAGTAGTTGCCGGGATGTATATGAATAAGGGTGAGCGTTACCTGGAGCGCCATGGCAGGTGTTACTGGGACGCATGGAGGGAGCACGAAGAAGGGTCCGAACGGTACCTTTTCGGGGATGAAATATGCTGGACTGCACATGCCGTGCCCCTTGGAGAACGCGAAGTAAGAGGAGTCCTGCCGGTGGCGACCCTTGAAGATTCCGAAACCTACCTTGATACCCTTATTGAGGGTATTCTTTCTGTTATCAGCCTCTACCGGGACCTTGGTACCCACGCCTTCAACCTCTCATTGTTCTTCGACAAGTGCGGTTCAGAACGTGGATACAGGGCATTCTGCTCGATTATTTCAAGGATTAACCCGAACACCCGGTCACTTGCGGATTCCGCATTCATGGAAAGGCTCCACCTGGAACCGGTTATCCTTACGCTCCCGGAAGACCTTGGAGCGTGGTACCGTAAAAATCAATAAATGTGGCTTTGTTGAAATGCTCTGATAATTTCTGGCGATTTCGGGTTGTTCCGAAATAAACCCACGCTCCCGGGGCTCATGGCCCGCCGCTTTGGTGACCCCGGTTGGGATAGAGACTATCCAAAAATACTCTGAACTTAATGAGCCTTCACCGAAACCCTGCCCGAAGAATATCCTAATAGGGGTGGGGCAGGGAGGGGGTGAAACTCCCTCCCGTATTCGTATTTCCATCTTCTTTTTTTTATGACCCCGCAGGGTTTCCCATGAAAATGACTTAACGAACCTTAATTTAAAGAGATTTTGAATGTGGCATTTTCATGGTTCGGGTGTGAACCTCCCGTTCATGTGTGTTTCAACAAAACCAATAACTATCGTTTCGGGGTATTCCTGCTTTGTTAAAACCCTTGCGTGTTTAGAAATAAGAACGGGGAATACGAAAGACAGGTTGAGGGTTGCTAACCGCTATGCGGGATTACTTGTCAGAAAACCCAATTCAACTGATTCATAAACATGAAAAAAGAGTAAAAAATGGTTTTACTCTGGTTTTGTGACCAGCTTGGTCTTAGCGACAAGCACACCGTCTTTCTTGTGTGGCTTGCGGATTACACCATCGACAGCCTTGTCGAGTTCACGGGCTTCGTCACAGAGGATTGTGGCGGCCCTCATCATCTCGTGGGCGCTTGCAACAATCGGGACGTACTGTTCCCATTCCTTCGTCATAAAGCAGCCTTTTACGTTGACCATTGCAACAGCGGATGCGATCTCGTATGCCGCACGTGCCTTTGCAAGTGCGTAGGGGTTTGAAAATTCTCCGGCAACTGCCTTGTCGGAAGTCATGACGACCTTTGGCAGGACGAGTTCTGCGCCCTTCTTGCCGGCCTTGACCTGGTTGATTACTTCATCAAGTGCGAGCTGCATCTTGCGGAAGGCACCGGTGACCGAGAGGACTTTTACAAGGTTGCCATTGTAGTCAGCCATCTCGACCGGGTCGAGGAACTCCCTGCGTGCACCAATCATGGCGTCTGCCTTCATGATGATGTAACCGAACTTGCTTTCCTTGAGCTCTGCCCATTCCTTCTTTGTTGTGACATCGTCGGTGATGACGACAACAGGGATACCTGCCGCAGCGAGCTGCTCACGGGCACCGGTTGGGCCTGGAAGGACTCCATTCGGGGAAACCACGATACAAAAGTCAGGTTTCCATGCCTTCATATTGGAAACTACACGTTCGATATCTTCCGGCTGGAGCTTGGTTCCGCTCGTTGCCATGAATGTCTGCATGTCCTCACGGTCTGCTCGTTCGTCGAGAAGAAGTTCGGCCATTACGCCGCTTGCAATGTTGCCTAATTTCGCAACTCCTACTTTAACTACCATGTTTACACCTCAAAAATTTTATATCACGTTTATATGACCTGATAAATATAAACATTTTGAAATCTGCCTCGACCTAAAGGTGTTTTCACTCAGAATCTGAAAATTTATCTATGCGCTCTACCAAAGATGGTTTACCGGTTAACCGAAAGCGTTTAATTATTTGTAGGTAAACAGATCTGGTATGAAAGAGGGGTTGCTCACCGATCGCCAGAAAGAGGTATCAGGTACAGGAAACAGGGCCTGACCCAGCAGCAGATCGCAGATATTATCGATACGTCCAAGGCGAATGTCTGTACAATTGAAAAATCTGCAATGGAGAATATCAGGCGGGCAAAAGATACCCTGGATTTTTTGTATACCCTTGATGCCACTCACCTCTGCACGATACATGCAGGCACAGACCTGCTTGAAGTCTCCCCTTTTGTTTATAAAGAAGCGGAAAAGCTTGGTATAAAAGTGAAATATGACACAATCTCCCTGATTAACAAAATCCGGGAGTCCACTCCCGAACGGTTCAAGGCAAGGCAGGTGCGAGAGAATATTGAAGTGTATATCAACGAGGAGGGTGAATTATATTTCGGGTAAGTGTAACCTTTTCCGAAAACCCCATTAACAGAATTCCTTTTGTTTTTTTGAATGCCAGTGTTTACAATAAATATATATTTGCTTCCCTCCAATTGTTATGGAAGCCTATATGAGGATTTGACTACGGGTAGGGTACATGGATAACCGGAAAAAGGCAATTACGAGCATACTATGCAGATTGCGTTTGATGGTGAAGGCGGTACCTTTCTGCGGCCATATGATTTCTCATAGGTGAGTAACTCCCCGCGGGGAGTTACCGAGAAGGAGTTGTGGATCAATTCACAACGGGCTGACATAGCTGGATCTGATGAGTGTGTCAAGGGTGGACGAGTACCAAAACGGCCCGCTCTGAAAAGACTGTTACTCTTTTCAGGGGACGCATGAATATCAGGATCTATTCGCGAGACCGGGTAGTCTGGTAGTACCAGTATGGTCCATTGGAGGGCCAATATAAGGACACATCCCTTGTGGTTTCCCGCATCTGCGGGAACCTGAAGGGACGAGGTCTGGAAAACAACGATCGCGGGTTATATCAGTACCTGAGCGTGGAGCATCACATCAGTCTCGGATCCGGTTGAAATGCCCCGGAAATCCAGCAGGGACACCTGGTTACAGGGAGTTCCGAACATGATCGTATCGGGAAAAACCCGTGTTATGGTCATGAAATGCGAACGAAGGATTGATTGAAACATGGTAAAAATAAACAGGCCGCGCAGAGGTTCTCTTGCATATAGCCCCAGAAAGCGTGCAAAGAGCCCGATTCCCAAATACCAGTCATGGCCTCAATACAATGGGGCACCACTACTGCAGAGTTTTGCAGGTTATAAGGTGGGAATGACGCATGTTATCATGGTGGACGATCACAAGAACAGCCCGACAGAAGGTAAGGACATAATGGTACCGGTTACCATTATTGAAGTCCCTTCCATGAGGGTTGCCGCGGTTCGTGCCTATGTCCGTGATACCTATGGAAAACATCCACTTTGTGAAGTATGGGCCGAAGATCTTGACAGCAACCTCGGTCGCAGGATTAACCTGCCAAAGGACTACACCGGCGAAGCAGCAAAGAAATGTATTGCTGACGCCCTTGCAGCCGGACAGGTGGCAGAGATCTTCGCATTGATGTACACAGTACCTGCCGGGCTTACCGGTGTTCCGAAGAAGGTCCCTGACCTCATGGAGACAAAAGTGGCAGGCGGAACTGTTGAACAGCAGTATGAATTTGCGACGGGTCTCCTTGGAAAGGAAGTATCGCTCGACAAGGTCATACAGCCCGGCGCATATGCCGATATCACTGCGATCACCACGGGAAAAGGCACCCAGGGTGCCGTAAAGAGGTGGGGGACCTCGTTAAGGAAGAGGAAGCACTCCCGGGGCGGGAAAAAGCGTCATGTTGGAACACTTGGCCCGTGGACCCCGCACCACATCCGCTGGCAGGTCCCGCAGATGGGTCAGCTGGGATACCAGCAGCGTACCGAGTTCAACAAGCGTGTCCTGAAAATGGGGGACAACGCCGCGGAAGTTACTCCAGCAGGTGGATTCCTTCATTACGGACTTCTGAGGAGCCCGTATGTGCTGATTAAAGGGTCTATTCCCGGCCCGGTAAAGAGACTTATACGGATCAGGCCTGCAATCAGGCAGGGCGAGCACCATATACGTCTGCCGGTTATCGAGTTCATGAGCGTTCAGAGCAAACAGGGGTAGAGAGAGATGAAAGCAAACGTTAGAACACTCGATGGCGCGATTTCACGGGAAATTACTCTCCCCCGGGTCTTCGAGGAAGAATATCGCCCGGACCTGATCAGAAAGGCCGTAATGGCACTTCAGAGCACCCGGAGGCAACCCCATGGGACACACCCGTATGCGGGTATCCGGTCTTCCGCAGTAGGATGGGGAAGTGGCAGGGGGATGTCTCATGTACCTCGTATCAGGAACGGTTCACGTGCAGCAAAAGTCCCACAGGCAAAAGGCGGCCGTGAAGCACATCCTCCGAAAGTACAGAAGATCCTGTTGAAGTTCATCAACAAGAAGGAAAAGGAGAAGGCGTTCTGCTCTGCAGTTGCCGCAAGCATCCTTCCGGATCTCGTCAGGGGTCGTGGACACAGGTTTGAAGGGGAAGTCCCCGTGGTCCTGGAAGACCGGTTTGAGGAACTGTTAAAGGTAACTGAGGTTATTACTGCCCTTACAAACGCAGGGGTCTATGCAGATATCGAACGGTCGAAGGCAAGCAAGAAGGTACGTGCCGGCCGTGGTAAGATGCGTGGACGCCGTTACAAACAGAGAAAGAGCCTCCTGATTGTAACAGCAAACCTGCCGCTTCGTGCAGCGAAGAACCTCGCAGGTGTCGATGTCGTCACGGTTGACCAGCTCAATACAGAACTCCTGGCACCGGGTTCACAGGCCGGCCGTCTGACGGTCTGGACTGAAGGAGCGCTTCAGATGCTGGAGGGGAGATAAATGGTTCTGAAATATCCATTTGTTACAGAAAAGGCAATGATGATGCTCGACAAGGACAGTAAACTTCAGTTCCTTGTCACCAACGAAGCTACGAAGCACCAGATCAAGCGTGAGATCCAGAAGGCCTTCGAACAGGAAGTGACCAGCGTCAGGACAATAATGACAACGCATGGCAAGAAGAAGGCAATTGTAAGTTTTGCGAATGAGAAGGCTGCCGAGGAGATCCTCAGCAGGCTAGGAATAATGTAGGTGTGAAAAATGGGACATCGTATAACTACCCAGGCCCGTGGAAAAGGCGGTCCGACATACAGGGCACCTTCACACCGGTATAAGGCAGCCCTCAAGCATGTGGGCAACGTGGACGTGACCACAAGTGGGACGATCTTTGACATCGAACATGACCCGGCACGGAACTGCCCCATAGCCCTCGTAAAACTAGACAGCGGGGAAAAAGTGTATATGCTGGTCACAGAAGGTATCGGTATCGGCGATATTGTCGCATGGGGTGCCGATATTGAAGTCAGGAACGGCAACACGCTCCCACTGTCAGGGATCCCAACGGGTGCATATATCTGCAACATCGAAGCGAAACCCAATGATGGCGGAAAATTTGTCCGTGCAAGCGGTGTGCAGGCGATTGTTGTAGATAAGACTGAAGACAAGGTCGGCGTGAAGATGCCGAGCGGAAAGACCAAATGGTTCAATTCACGGTGCCGTGCGACAGTCGGGATTGTCGCCGGTGGTGGCCGTGGAGAAAAACCGTTCGTGAAGGCGGGTAATAAATACCACAAGATGGCGAACACCGCATCGAACTGGCCACGTGTCAGGGGTGTTGCGATGAACGTCATCGACCATCCGTTCGGTGGTGGCGGTCACCAGCACCCTGGCCGTCCGAAGACTGTAGCCCGCGGGACATCCCCGGGAAGGACGGTCGGACATGTTGCGGCGAGGCAGACCGGCCGCGCGAGGAAGTGAGGGGTAAATTATGGCAAAGAAAACTCAGAAGAGGTTACCGAGGCGGCGTGAGGAGTTCACCTATCATGGTTTCCGGGTCGAGGAACTCCAGACAATGGGAATCAGTGAGCTCCTCCCCGTGATGCCAGCCCGCGCCCGTCGCAAAATTAAAAGAGGCCTGAGCCGCGGTGAGGAGCACCTCCTTACCAGGTTCAGGGCCGGTGATGAAAATATCCGGACTCACCTGCGTGACATGATCATCATGCCCGAGATGCTTGGAAAGGAGATCGAGGTATATAATGGCAAAGAGTTCATGAAAGTTGAACTCCAGCCTGAATCTGTCTTCCATTGTCTTGGTGAGTTTGCATTGACACGAAGAAAAGTCGCCCACGGAAGTGCCGGTATCGGTGCTACCAGGTCGAGTAAATATGTCCCGCTGAAGTGATCGTGATGGCAAGAATAGCATATTCACAGGATATTTCCGGGGACAATATTGCCCGCGGAAAAGCGAACGAGTTGCCGATCTCACCAAAGCACTCAATTGAGATTGCAAGCTATGTCAGGAACCGGAACATCGATGATGTAATCGATTACCTGAACCTGGTAGTTGCCCAGAAAAAGGCAATCCCGTTCAAGCGGTTCAACCGCGATGTCGCTCACAAACGTGGTCTCGAGGGTTGGGACGCAGGCCGGTACCCTAAAAAGGCATCCCTTGCGTATATCCGACTGCTCTCGTCAGTGAAGAAAAATGCAGAGTATATCGGTCTTGACCCCGAGAAACTCGTCATTATCCATGCGTCAGCAAACCGCGGCCGTGGACAGAAAGCATTCTTCCCACGTGCAATGGGCCGGGCAACCCCGAAAAGAAGGGAGACCGTCAACATCGAGATAGTTGCAAAAGAGGTGGAATGAATGGCAGTAGAGAGAAAGTTTGTTGCAGAGGGCGTTCGCCGGGCCAGGGTCGAGAAGCACCTTGTTAAAGAGTCTCAAGCGTGCCGGGTACGGTGGCATGGACCTCGTCCGGACACCACTCGGTACCCAGGTAACGATTTTCGCGGAAAAACCGGGGATCGTTATCGGTAAGGGTGGAAAACTTGTACGCCAGCTGACACAGGACCTTGCCACCACCTTCGGTGTTGAGTCCCCCCAGATTGAGGTACAGCAGGTCCAGAACCCGAGTTTCAATGCCAAGATCATGGCAGAGAGACTTGCAAATGCCCTTGAACGCGGCTGGTACTTCAGGAAAGCCGGCTCAAGCATCATCAGGAGGGTCATGGACTCGGGAGCGCTTGGTTGCGAAGTCATTATTGCCGGAAAACTCACCGGTGCACGTGCCAGGACCCAGAAGTTCGTCGAAGGGTATATCAAGCACTGTGGCGAGCCCGCAATCACGATTGTCGAGACCGGCTACGCGGTAGCAATCAAGAAACTCGGGACCATCGGTGTCCAGGTCAGGATCATCCCGCCCGACGCCGTACTCCCGGACCACTGGACTATGACAGCGGCACCAGCAAGGGCTCCAAGAAAGCCCGAAATTGTTGTTACTGATATAGGCGAGGAGATCGACGAAGACATTGACCTCTCCATGGGAGAAGAAGAGTTCCAGGAGGAACAGTAAATGGCAATTCTCCGTGCGAAGGATGTCCGGCAGCTCTCTGATGTCGAGTTACAGGAACAGATGAGCAAGATCCGGCTGGAGCTGATCCAACACTACGGAAAAGTCAGTGCCGGGGGTGCAACAGAAAACGCGGGGCGTATAAAAGAGCTCCGCAGGACTGTCGCCCGAATGATGACTGAAATAAACCACAGGAGAACTGTATGATAGTGCCCCGGAACGTCATTCGCCATGAACTGATAGGCCTTGACGTTCTGGTGGTGCATGCCAGCAATCCTACCTACCAGGGTGTCACCGGACAGATCGTGGATGAGACAAAAAATATGCTGATAATTCGCACGGGATCCGGAATAAAGCGGATCCAGAAGAATACCGGCGTGTTCAGGCTCACACTTCCTGACGGGACACTGGTTGATGTACAGGGTTCAGGACCGGTCATGGCGCCAGAAAAACGGCTCAATCTGCATAAGAAAATATAGAGGTTCGATATGGCAAACAACATAGGATTAAACGCTCCACAGCCAAAAGAGGTTTGTAGTGACGTTAATTGTCCGTTTCACGGCACTTTGTCTGTGCGCGGCCAGGTGATCACTGGCAAGGTCGTGAGCGATCGTATGATGGGGACGGTAGTGGTAGAACGCCAGTACCTGCATTATGTGAGGAAATACAAGCGTTATGAAAAACGCAGTTCAAAGCTCCATGCACATAATTCCCCCTGTATACAGGCAAAGACCGGCGATACCGTGAGGATCGCCGAGTGCAGGCCGCTCTCCAAGACTACCACATTTGTCGTCGTCGAGGTGCAGGCACCATGAAGGCAAAACAGTCAAAGACCCCGCGGGCACTCGCAACCGGGACACGACTCATCTGTGCTGACAATACCGGCGCACGTGAAGTCCAGATCGTTTCGGTATTCGGGTACCATGGTGTACGTCGAAGACAGCCGAAAATGGGCCTGGGCGATCTCGCAACCGTGAGCGTCAAGAAAGGTACACCTGATATGCGCAGGAAACTTGTGCGTGCAGTAGTAATCAGGCAGAGAAAGGAAATAAGAAGGCCAAGCGGGCTACGCGTCTCGTTTGATGACAACGCCATCGTAGTCGTCGATGAGAAGAATGAACCACGTGGAACAGAGATAAAAGGGCCGGTCGCCCGTGAAGTGGCTGAGCGGTTCCCCAAACTGGGTTCCATGGCGACTATCATTGTGTGAGGTGCATCATGGTACGAATAATCAGCTCACAACCAAGGAAACAGAGAAAAATCAGGTACAATGCACCTGCACATGTCCGTGGGGATTTCCTCAGGGCACCGCTTGCAAAACCCCTCAGGGAGCAATATAAGCGGAGAAGTTTCCGTGTCGTCATGGGAGACACCGTCAAAATGACCCGGGGCAACTCTGCAGGAACGGAAGGACTTGTCGATAAAGTCTGCACCAAGAACTATAAGATCTGGGTGCACGGCGTTACCGGGACGAAGGCTGACGGAACGGAAGTTCCCAGGCCGGTGGACCCGTCAAATGTCCAGATTGTAAAACTCAACCTGGAAGACCCGAAGAGGGAAATGAAACTTGCCGGAGGTAATGAATAATGTCAGAACACCTGAAGCGGTTCAAGGCACCGGATTCGTGGCACATATCCAAGAAAACAAACAAATTCATTACGAAAACTGCCCCGGGTCCGCACAATGCAAATGCACTTCCGGTAGCAGTCTGGCTCCGTGACCAGATGGGATTCGCACGGAACATGAAGGAAGTCAAGCAGATCCTTCACCAGCGTGATGTAATTGTCAACGGGCGTGCCTGCAGAGACCCGAAGATGGGAATTGGCATCTTCGATATTGTCTCGCTGCCAAAGATCGGCAAATACTACAGGATACTCCGTGACAAGAACGGCCGCCACAAGACCATCGAGATCGATGCCGAGTCAGCAAAGACCCGCCTGTGCAAGATCAGTAACAAGACCGTGGTATCAGAGGGAAAAATACACTCAACATGCGTGACGGCTCGAACATTCTCGGGGACAATACCTACAAGCCAAAGGACTCAGTTGTCCTCTCAATTGAGCCGGAAAGCAGGTTCAACATTGTTGACCACTTCCCCTATGCCATTGGCAACATGGCAATGGTGATCGGTGGGCGGCACTCGGGGAAAATAGCCCGCATAAAAGCAATCACCGTCGTGCCAGGCAGCGTTACCAACCGTGTCCAACTCGAGGATGAGAAAACAAAGGAGAACTTCGAAACTGTGGAGACGTTTGTGTACATGGTAGGCAGGGAAACACCCGCACTTGCTGAATGGGGGATTGAAGGATGAACCCAAAGAACGAGGCAGATATCGAGAACCCGATGCATCAGCTGGATATCGATAAAGTCGTCGTCCACATGGGTGTCGGGGAGAGCGGAGAAAAGCTCTCAAAGGCGATCGATATCATGAAGACGATTACCGGGAACACGCCGGTCAGGAGCATTGCAAAGAAGACACAGCCTGCCTTCGGGATCAGGAAAGGGGCCCCTATCGGGTGCCGTGTTACTCTTCGCGGGCCGAAAGCGAAGGCATTCCTTGAGACATCGCTCAACATCATTGAGCGGAAGATTGCTCCGACGCAGTTTGACCGCCGTGGTAATTTCTCATTCGGGATTGAAGAACACACTGATTTCCCAGGGATGTCATATGACCCGCAAATCGGTATCTATGGTATGGACATCAATGTCGTCCTTGCAAGGAAAGGTCTCAGGATTAGCAGGCGACACCATGAACAGAAAAGTCTGCCGGAAAAACAGCACGTAAATGTCGCAGATTCGATAGCGTTCCTGAAGACCCGGTATAAGGTGGAGGTATGATCATGGCTGGAGAACGCACGAAAAAATTCGGTCGCGGTGCAAACGAGTGCAAGATGTGCGGGCGCAAGCAGGGGCTTGTCCGCCGTTACCACATCATGTTCTGCAGGCAGTGCTTCCGGGAATGGGCCCCGAAGATGGGCTTCAAGAAGATGAACTGAGGTGATCATACAATGTCAAGACTTAACCCAATTGCAGATGGTATGAGCACCCTGAAAAATGCAGCCGACAAGGGGAGACCCGAATGCGTCATAGAACCAGCGAGCAAGCTGCTCGGCTCTATGTTCCGGATAATGCAGGACTCAGGCTATCTCACCGGATTCGATTATATCGACGATGGGCGGGGTGGCCAGTTCGTGGTACACTTAAACGGCCGTATTAACAAGTGCGGTGCAATCTGCCCGAGATACTCAGTTCACTCGATGAATTGGAATACTTTGAGGAGCAGTTCCTGCCAGCCAAGAACTTCGGTATGCTCATTATTTCGACCTCACGCGGTGTGATGTCTCATGAGCAGGCGAGAAAACTAGGCATTGGCGGGGAGCTGCTTGGATATGTCTATTGAGGTGCGCAGATGACGACAGTGAGAAAATACAAGGTGCCTGCCGGTGTGAAATGCCAGATAGAAGGCGTCTATATTCGCGTAACAGGTCCGAAAGGCCAGCAGGAGCGCAATATCCGGCATCCGCAGATCTCCGTCACCTGTGATGAGAGCGACGTAATCATTTCAACAGACTCAGGCAGGAAGGCGAACATCGCAATGGTCGGCACCCTTGCCGCCCATGTAAAGAACATGTGCATCGGCGTAACAGACGGATACGAATACCACATGAAAGTGGTATACAGTCACTTCCCGATCCAGCTCAAATTACAGGGTGAAAAACTTGAGATCGCCAATTTCCTTGGCGAGAAAAAGGCCCGGTACGCGAGGATTGAAAAGGGAGTCACCGCGAAAGTGAGCACTGATGAGGTTATAATCAGTGGGATCAACAAGGAATCTGTCGGAACCACCGCTGCGAATATAGAAATTGCCACGAAGATAAAAGATCGGGACCCCCGTGTTTTCCAGGATGGCATTTATACAACACGGAAGGTGTAGATAATGGTCAACGAGAAGAAGAGGTTGATCCGGACCCGTGCAGATAAGAGTGCGAAGTTCCGCCGGGACGGGTTCGGCAAGAAACCCCAGATATCAGATTCGTGGAGGAGACCCCGTGGGCTTCACAACAAACAGCGGAGGCAGAAGAAAGCAAAAGGTGCACACCCGACACCGGGATATGGAAGTCCTGTCCTTGTCAGGGGCATGCACCCGAGCGGTTTCCTTGAAGTCCGGGTTTTTACTCCTGATGAGCTCACCGGCATCGACCCGGCCTGTTATGCAATCCGGATCGGTGCATCAGTGGGTGGCAGAAAGCGGGCAATAATCCTTGAAAAAGCAAATTCGGCAGGATTAAAAGTATTAAACCCGGGAAAGGCCAAGGCTGTGGCAGCCGGTGCCGCAGCGCCGGAAGAGGAGGTGTCCTCCAATGACTGATCTCACCAATCAGAAACGGATGTCCGCAGCGATCCTGAAATGCGGTGTCCACCGGGTATGGTTTGACCCCGAGCGGAGCACCGATATCCAGAATGCAATATCACGCGAAGACCTCCGTGGTCTTATCAGTGAAGGTGCCGTTAAGGCCGAGCAGAAGAAAGGCGTAAGTCGTGGAAGGGCCCGCCTGCTCGAAGCGAAGAGATCATACGGGCACTGTAAAGGCCCTGGGAGACGGAAAGGTGCAGCAGGTGCGAGGCACCCCCGTAAATACCAGTGGATGCAGAAGATCCGTGCCATACGAAAGAGTCTCCGGGAACTCCGTGCAACGGGAACTGTTGACACCCATGTGTACAGGCTTATGTACCGGAAGGCCGCAGGAGGCCAGTTCAGGAGCGTAGCGCACTTAAAAGCCCAGCTTGAGATAATGACCGGGAGGTTGAAGTAAATGGCAACAGGACCGAGATACTTTGTCCCTTTCCGGCGGAGAAGGGAGGGCAAGACAGATTACTACAAGAGGACACACCTCGTGGTAGCTGACAGGCCAAGGATGGTCGTCCGGAAGACGAACACCCATATCATTGTCCAGATGGTAACTGCAGGGATGGAAGGAGACTTTACGCTTGTCTCCGCGAACTCAAAGGACCTCGTCCGGTATGGGTACACAGGGTCGCTCTCAAACACGCCGGCTGCGTACCTCACTGGGGTACTCTTTGCGGTGCGGGCGCTGAACCTGGACCAGTCTGCCGCCGTGCTTGACATCGGACTTAACAGGGCAACATTTGGTGCCCGTGTATTTGCAGCCCTTAAAGGAGCAGTAGATGCGGGTCTCGATGTTCCGTTCGGCGAATCCATTATTCCTGCCGAGGAAAGACTAAAAGGCGGGCATATTGAGAAATTTGCCCCTGACCGGGCTAAAGGTCTGGTCGAGAACGTGGAAATGACGATGGACGCCATTATGAAGGAGCTGGAATAACATGGCTTACGAAAAAGTCGAATGGGTACCTCTTACCGGTCTCGGAAGACAGGTCGCTGCCGGGGAAATCACCAGCATCGACCAGGTCCTCGAGAGCGGGAGGCCTATCAAGGAGCCGCAGATCGTCGATGCGTTCCTGCCCGATCTCGAAGACGAGGTGCTGGATATCCAGATGGTGCAGCGAATGACCGACTCCGGTCGCCGTGTCAAATTCAGGGCAGTCGTTGTCGTTGGTAACCGCAATGGTTACATCGGGTTCGGCCAGGGTAAAGATGTACAGGTCGGCGACGCGATCAAGAAAGCAATCGTGCATGCAAAGACCAATGTAATAAAAGTAAAACGTGGATGTGGCAGCTGGGAATGCGGGTGCGGTACCGGCCACTCTGTCCCCATGAAAGTGGAAGGCAAGGCGGGAAGTGTCCTCGTGATGCTCAAACCGGCACCCCAGGGGATCGGACTTGTTACAGGTGAGGTCTCCAAAAAGGTGCTGGAACTTGCAGGTATCAGGGATGTCTGGACGTTCTCACGCGGTCAGACAAGGACGACCATCAATTTCGCCAAAGCCACATTCAATGCGCTGAAAGCTACCAATATGACCCGGACGGGGGGAGCACAGTAATGTACGGTATTGTACAGGTGCGTGGAGTGGTAAACGTGCGGCGTGATATCAAGGATACGCTCAAGATGCTGCGGCTCCACCACATCAATCACTGTGTACTGGTTCCCGATACCCCGGAAAACCTTGGTATGATCAGGAAGGTCAAAGATTATGTTGCCTATGGTGAAGTTGACCAGGCAACGGTCAAGACACTGCTCGAGACCCGTGGAAGGGTTATCGGAGATCTGCCACTGACCGACGAATATATCCGGGAACACTCAACGTACAGTGGTATTGAAGAATTTGCCAAGGCACTTTCCTCAGGGAATGCACGTCTTATGGATGTGCCCGGAGTCAAGCCTGTGCTCAGGCTCCACCCGCCACGCAAGGGATATAAGACTATCAAGAGAACGTTTCCACAGGGTGGTGCTCTCGGTTACTACGGTAACGAGATCAACGCGCTTCTCTATAAGATGAGGTGAACTGAGATGCCAGTCAATAAACGCTCTAAATACCGAGGATCGCGGACATGCGGCGGCGGGACCCATAAGAACCGGCGCGGCGCAGGAAACCGTGGCGGCAGGGGCCGTGCAGGTATCAACGCTCACCATTTTGTGCGGTATTACCTCAAGGAAGGGCCTGTATTTGGTAAAAACGGGTTCTCGAATCCGACCACTACCCATGTCAAAGCAGTGGATATCGGGACCATTGACCAGATGATCCCTTCATTAATCCAGCAGGGCCTTGCAAAAGAAGAAGGCGGTAAGGTTATCTTTAATGCTGCAGATATTGGGATTGATAAAATCCTTGGCAGTGGAAGAGTAACCCACAAAATCCAGGTCTCTGCAGGTTCATTTTCTGAACAGGCGAAGGTAAAAATTGAATCATCAGGTGGCCAGGCACTGGTCATCTGATCACTGAATAGTTTTAGGTGAAATAATGGGAAGCCTGTTGGATCGAATGGAACCCCTGCTCGCAGCAATGCCTACGGTGAGGAGTCCCGATGGCCACGTTCACTTCAAGAACAAGACTGCTGTGGACGGCGGGCATTTTAATTTTGTATTTTGCGCTGACTAACGTCCCCCTCTGGGGGATTTCTCCCACTTCACAGGACCTTTTCTCCTACTGGCGGGCGCTCCTCGCAGGTCAGAGCGGCTCACTGTTGCAACTCGGTATCGGGCCAATCGTGACGGCCTCGATCGTCCTGCAGTTGCTGAAAGGGGCAGACATTCTCCATATCGATACCTCTGAAGCCAGGGGCCAGGTCCTGTACATGGGCCTGCAGAAGTTACTCATCTTTGTCATGATCATACTCGAAGCGGCACCAAACCTTGTCGGAGGGTTCATGCAACCAGACCCCCAGATTGCCATGACATTCTTTGGCGGGAACCTGTTTGCCGTTTCGTTCATTATTTTCCTCCAGATCTGTATTGGGGGGTTGCTCGTCGTATTCATGGATGAAGTAGTCACCAAGTGGGGAATTGGTTCCGGTGTGGGACTCTTCATTATTGCAGGTATATCTCAGGCAATTGTCAACGGGTTTATCAACTGGGCACCACTCAGTGATCAATATCCTGTGGGTTTCTTCCCGAGGATCGTGGCGGTTATCGCCAGTGGCGCAAACTTCCTGCAGTATATGGGACCCGAGATGCTTGCGCTCATCACGACGATTGTAATTTTCCTCATCATTGTATACGTGGAATCCACCCGTATCGAGATCCCTCTCGCCCATGCCCAGGTCCGCGGTGCACGGGCAAGGTTCCCGGTAAAACTGATATACGCATCTGTCCTGCCGATGATCCTTGTTCGTGTCCTGCAGGCGAATATCCAGATGATTGGGTTGTTCCTCAATAACATCGGGATAACGATATTCGGGACCTATGTGGGTACGACGCCGATAAACGGCCTGATGTATTACCTTGCACCAATTAACGGGCCCTATGACTGGATGTGGTGGGCATATCCAATTGTTAATGAGCCATGGCAGATCTTGATCCGCCTTGGGATTGATACCGCCGTGGTCGTCATCGGTGGTGCAATATTTGCACTGTTCTGGATCAAGACCGCAGGCCTCGATTCGAAAGATGTGGCACGGCAGATCCAGGGTTCCGGGATGTCAATTCCCGGGTACCGGAGAAACCCGCAGGTGCTTGAGAAGTATCTTAACCGCTATATTCCCCGTGTCACGGTGATCGGCGGGGTAACAATCGGTGTGCTCAGTGTCGTTGCCAACCTTTTCGGTGTAATTGGTGGTGTGAGCGGCACAGGGCTGTTACTGACGGTAAGTATTACGTATCGTCTCTATGAAGAGATTGCCAGCCAGCAGATAATGGAAATGTATCCGTTCATGCGAACATTCTTTGGTAAAGAGTAAAATTTCAGGATTGGTGTGAGAGAGATGGCCGGAAAGAAAGTGATTATTACTGGTGTACCGGGTGTGGGAAAGACTACCGTTGTAAACGGGGCCCTTGCAAAGCTCAAAGAGGAAGGGATCACCTACCAGTCCCTCAATTTTGGTACGTTCATGTTTGAGGTCGCCCAAAAGGAAGGGTATGTAAAGGACCGGGATGAGATGCGGAAACTGGACAAGGACGTCCAGAAAAACCTGCAGAAACTTGCAGCAAAAGCAATGTCCCAGATATCAGGTAATGTACTAATCGATACCCACGCATCAGTGAAGACCCCGAAAGGGTACCTCCCCGGCCTCCCCGAATGGGTGCTGCGGGAACTTATGCCTGACCTCATCGTGCTCGTGGAGACTGATGAGGACCAGATCCTGCTCCGGCGCCTCAGTGATGCAACAAGGGTCCGTGATATGGAAGGTGCGGGTGGGATTGCTGAACACCAGCAGTTTAACCGCTCATTTGGTGCTTCCTATGCAATGACTACCGGTTGCACGGTAAAAATTATCCGGAACCAGGACTTCCTTCTTGAAAGGGCTACAACGGATATGGCCGATGTCCTCAGGTGACTAAATGGACCTGAAAAAATACAGCGGGTACATCGCTCTTCTGCTGGCGATGGTCCTGATAATCTCCTATAGTATCCCGTTCATACGGGATGGCGTAGGTGAGGGCATCAATACAGCTTTCGGTCCGCTTGTTGACACGCTGAAAATTCCGTTCTTCATCCTGATTATCATCCTTTCGACAATTACTGCACTCTATTCCTCTCTCATCCAGAAGTATACGATCGATTACGAAAAAATGCAGGATACCCAGGAACGGATGAAGGAGTTCCAGAAAGAGTACCGGGAAGCCCAGCTCTCGCAGGACGAGAAACGGGTCAAGAAACTTGATGTAAAACGTGACAAAATGATGAAGGAGCAGTTGCAACTCTCTCAGCAGCAGTTCAAACCGATGGCGTACATCCTCCTGCTTACCGTACCAATCTTTTTCTGGTTGCTGTTTCGGCTTGCCAGCGATACCAGTACCATCGTGATGCCATTCTTTGGCGCCAGTACGCTCGCAGCAGGTATCTTGGGGCCGATCCCTGCATGGATGCTCTGGTACATGTTTTGTTCCCTTGCGATAAGCCAGGTGATTAGAAAGTCCCTCAACATCGGGGGCCTCTGATGCGTATTACGGTGAGTGGACTTCCCGGAAGCGGGACGACCTCACTGGCCCGCTACCTGTCAGAAAAACATAATTTCGACCTCATTTCCGCAGGCGAGGTCTTTCGCCAGATGGCAAAAGAGCATAACATGGACCTTGCCCGGTTCGGTGCGCTTGCAGAAAGCGATCCCTCTTTTGATCGGATGATTGATGAACGCCAGAAAGAAATTGCGGAGTCCAGGGATAATATCGTTGTAGAAGGAAGATTGTCAGGCTGGATGGTCCCGTCCGCGGATTTAAAGATCTGGGTCAATGCGCCGCTTGACTGCCGGGTCAGGCGCATCCAGTCCAGGGATGAAGTCATTAACGAGGAAACAGCGAAACATACGACAGAAGAGAGGGAAAAGTGTGAAGCGCTGCGGTACCGGATGTATTACCGGATTGATATCACTGACCTCGGGCTCTACCATATGATCCTGAACTCAGAGCACTGGGGTATTGAGCAGCTTGGTGCGATTGTTGATACCGCGATTGCGGTGACCGGGAAATAATCTGCAGGTTCTTACTTATTTTTATCTGAGTGTACCGGGAAAATCTGGGAAAATAATCAAAACGGTGTTACCACGTCATAAGGTTTAATCCGGTAGTACGGGTAACCCGATCATCAAAGACAGCAGGGCGAGATCATGGGTAATGGCGCAAAGGAGGACAGGTGTGAAGTGTTACTTGTTAGGAACTGGGACACAGAGGATATCCGCTCGCTCTACAGGGAAGCAGGGTGGTGGAAAGAAGAGTGGGACCCCGCACACCTCAGTCTCCTGATATCGGGTTCACTGGCATTTGTTGTTGCAGTTGACCGTAAAAGTGGCAGGGCGGTGGCGATGGGAAGGGCGATATCAGATGGTTCATCTGATGCCTATATCCAGGATATGGTCGTGAAATCAGAGTACCGCGAAGGCGGTATCGGCCGGCAAATTCTCACAACACTTGTCAGTTACTGCCAGAAACGGGGCATTACCTGGATAGCGCTCATTGCAGAACCGGGGACTGAGCAGTTCTATATGCCATCGGGGTTCGAAAGGATGGAAGGTTATGTACCAATGATATTTCAGAATCCTAAAAAAGGAGAAAAATTTCATGCTGACCAAACGTGATTTCAGACCGGTGACAATGGGCGACCGGGAATTCTTTGCACGCCATTACCAGAAATACCCACAGGTACACAGCGACAATACATTCACGAACATGGTGTGCTGGAACCATTATGCACATTACGAATATGCCTATGTCCGGGGAAACCTCGTATTATCCAGTACTATTGAAGAGAAAACAACGTTCCGGCCACCGATTGGGCCCAGGGACGCTTCTGTCCTGGCTGATGTAATCAGGCTCGCTGTAGCGGAAGGTGATGATATACCACTGGTCCTGGTAGATAACCCCTCGAAATCATGGATCACGAGCACCTATCCAGATCTGCCGTTGTACCCTGACCGTAATTACCACGAGTACCTTTACCGCACCAGGGACCTCGCCGACCTCCCCGGAAAGAAATTCCTGACTATCCGGCACCACCTGAATAAATTCCAGAGGAACTGTATGCCCGAAATAGAACCCATTACTGGAAAAAACCTGAATGATGTAAGGGATTTTCTTATCCGGTGGTGCGAGTGGAAGAACTGTGATTCCGAACCGTTTCTTGCACATGAGAAAGATGCAGTTTTCTTTGCAGTCTCGCATTTCCTGGAACTTGGCCTGATGGGCCTTGCGATCCGCGTGAAGGGATCCATTGGCGCCATGGCTTTGTTTGAGCCTCTTAACGAGACCACCGCGCTTGTGCATTTTGAGAAGGGCTTACCTGACTGTGAGGGCATTTACAAATCCATCAATAAAGAAACTGCCCAGTTGCTTCTTGACCG
Source organism: uncultured Methanomicrobiales archaeon (assembly GCA_963709545.1). GTDB lineage: Archaea > Halobacteriota > Methanomicrobia > Methanomicrobiales > Methanospirillaceae > CAIKOD01. The sequence continues at coordinate 173,602 of CAVPWT010000008.1, forward strand.
GTTCCCTTATATAAACCGGGAAAGTGATATGGGGGTTTCGGGGCTTCGCGAGGCAAAGATGCGGTACCACCCGGATCACATGATAGAGGTATATTATGCAAGGAAAGAAGACCTCATCAATGTGATTGCGAAGCAGCCCGGGTGCACTCCTTAATGTGCGGGAAACCGCAAACACCTGGATAATTCGTTCTTTGTCAGAACCTGGCAGGAACCTTGCAGCCTTACCTGTTTGATTTGACCCCTGTACAAGGAGAATTTGAACGGGCATTTTCATGGTCCGGGTGTGTACTTCCCCGATCAGGTGTCTCTCATCAGAATCCGTTCATTCAATAAAGCCCTTTAAACCACTCTTTGACCCGCTCTTCTGCACAGACATATCCCCCGTCAAGAAAAACCGCACCGATAATCGCCTCAAGAGTCTCCGCGATGACATATGGCTGTTCGCTGGCATTATGTTTCGCCTCCCCCTTACCGAGCTGGATAAAAGGGCCGATATTAATTTTCCTGCCAATTGCTGCAAGGTTTTCCTCACGTTCCAGTTCAATTTTTCTCCTGGTAATCATATCGGGAGTGGTTCCACCGTTCCGGATCAGGAGATCGATCAGAACTGTTTTCAGCACGGCATCACCCAGCGTGCAGAATACCTCCTGGTCTTCGCCTGAGATACCACGTTGACCCTGTTCATTGGCAAAGGCCTTGCGGGTCAGGGCACGCTCGAGCAGTTTGCGGTTATTAAATTTATATTTCAGAGAGTCCTCGATCTCGTTGTTCACAATCGTACCCTTCATAATCGCAAGTTTAAAAACATACAGCATGTCTCCAGGCCTGATGAGGATCCGTTCACCAGGCGCTTTTACGACCCCAGTTGGGATATGGACTATCCCAAATACTCTGAATTTAATGACCATTTTTGAAACCCTTCCCATAGAAAATCTTATTCTGATTGGGGCAGGGAGGGGGTGAAACCCCCGACTGTCTTCGATAAGTTCCCTCTTTCTTTTTTTTCGACCCACTGGGTTTCAACAAAGCGTGCTATGAGCCTTTGGCTCATAGATGTGGATGAAAGAGGTGGTATTTTCAGATTGTTTACCGGAGTTTTTCCTATCAGCCGCAATTACTGGTTTATAAAATGTTTGAAACCCGGGATTACCGTTTTGGAGGATCCTCCAATTAATACAGTTACCAATAGTACCTGGCACTATTGTCCCGGTCTCCCACGCGAGAGAAGATCAGAGGGCTGATGGGATCAGTGCAATAATCCCGTCGATAATTATTTTCACCGCAATTGCTGCAACAAGCATTCCCAGCACTTTTGCCATAATGTCTGTGACACAGTCACCGAGGATCTTCTGGATATAGGCTGAGTATTTCAGGATAAGGAACGTTGCAAGAAGTGAGAGCCCTATTGCAATGGCCGGCACCAGGATCCCGTAATCTTTCGAAAGAAGGAGGACTGTTGTTATTGCTCCAGGCCCGCAGAGAAGGGGAGTTCCGATTACAACACCCGCGACCGTTTTTGAATGGTCTTTTGATTTCCCTATGTCAATGCCGAGTGACATCTGCATACCAAGAATAAAGAGGAGTATACCTCCGGCAACCTGGAAACTCGGCAGGCTGATACGGAGCACATCAAAGATCAGGAAGTTAAAGAAAAGGAAAATGTACATCAGGAACCCTGCAACGGCGACGGCGATAAGTGCCTGCCTGCTAATCTCCGCCTTCGACTGTCCTTTTGTCATTGCAGTGAAGATGGGGACTGACAGGAGTGGATCAAGGATAATAAAGAGGGCCCCGAAGGAGTATACTATTGCCGAGATGGTATCCGTCATAAATCTAACCAGTAATTTTGATTTTTTTCACGGATAAAGCAGGTGGTCAGTCCCGGTCCGTTACATCCCCTGATAGCTGGATACTGTTCATTCCTATGTAGTTGAATGAAGACCTGGTGCCGCAATCGCCGGAAAGGGTCCGCCGGTATTGACTGATGAAATGACAATTGAATTATACCGTGAAAATCGACCGGAAAAGTAAAATGCTCTTGAATCTGGACAACCTGCTAGGGGGTTGATGCCAGTTTCTGGGGGGTCCGGCAAAACAATAAAGCCAGGTGCCATATCAAGAGCATTACATCGTATGCAGTTCATAGTAAATAAATCGTCGATTGGAGCAGTTCCCAAACTTCATATGGGGCCTGTTCCTCCACTTCACCCGCTCCTGGCAGGTAGTCAGCGGCGGTCAACGAGTCGTTTCGGGCGCCCTTTCAGGGTATGCAATTCAAGCCCGCCCGGCCTGGTAAACCCGAAGAGTATCTTAAAGGACCCGTCCGCATGTGCAGCTCGAGAGGGCCGTGCGCCCTTTCAGGAAAGCATCAAGAAACTGCTCACCGATCCGTCGTGTATCGCAGTGGTCAGGGTCCTCGCTTTCAAGGCCTACTCTCATGACGGTCTCATGTTCACCCTCACCTGTGTAGAGGAATGCCTCGTATTCACCAGTCAGGTACTGCATGTTTTCATGCTGGAATACCCCCCGTTCAATATCAACACGGTTAAAAGAGGTCCCGTTTACCCAGACGGTCTCAGCCTCCCGTTGCGGGTTGAGGATTCTCATATGGGTACGACCGCAGGGGCATCGGTCACTCGATATGACCACCGTGGTATCCTCGGTGTCGTAATTAATCAGGAGGGTCCCGCATTTCGCGCCGACCGGAAGCAGCGTAGTAAGGACTGCCCGTCCGCAATCCCCCTCTTTCACAAATTCTGCCATGCCCGGGTCATAAATATCAAGGTGAACCAGGTCTTCGGGTACATGAAGCCCGGTAAGCTGGTGGCACTCCCCGCACATGCTGCCCTCCGTGCTCCCGTACGTATTGTAAATACCACAACCCCAGAGTTCACGCACATATTCCCGTGCCTCCTGTGCAAAACCCTCGCCTCCGACAACCAGCCTCTCAAGGCCCAGATCCTGGATATTAATCCCTTCATTGCCAAGTCTTCGTGCAAGATGGAGAAGTTTGAACACACTGCCGATTATCGCGGTCGGATGGTAACCCGTCAGTGTACGGACAGGAAAATTACAGTTCCCGGTGGGGATCATGGTAAAACCAATCCGATGAGCCGCGAGGGTCATGGTGTTTGCCCCGACGTTCATACCATAGGTGGTACAGACCACCACCCGGTCACCCGTTTGGAAACCCTGTGAAACAAAAATCCTGGCGTATTTCTCTGCATACCTGAGCCATTCCTCATATGTCAGGAAAAAGCTCTTTGGTACACCGGACGTCCCGCTTGTCTCATGGATCGTAAAAATATCCCCCATAGAAGCACTCAGGAAACGGAATTCCGGTGTCGCCGGAGGCTGGTTCTCCCGAACCGTCTTTCCGGAAATTATCGGAAGTGTAAGGAGGTCCTCGTGTGTCCTTACATCCCGCGGGTCAATGTGATGCGCACGGAACCAGTCCCGGTAAAATGGGGAATGTTCCGCGGCATACGAAATGGTATAGCTGACACGCTCATCGATCAGGGCATCAAGGTCATCGCGGCCAAGTGTTTCTACTGCCTTATTATAATACCGGGACTCATCCATAAAGAAACTGTATTGAATGCACTCTCTTAACTGTTCTGGTATGCTCACCAGGAATTACACCCCTGAAATAACTCCTGTTATTCATCTGTGCGATTTTCAGACAGTGACCCGCTCCATGGTACCGGGAACCCTGGACAGGTCATCCGTTATGCCTGTTGTTAATGGCGTGGAGTTTTTTTCTGGGCCAGGTAGATGTGGAGCAGGAGGAGTATGAGAAACGGGCCCCACAGGTAGGTATGCAACTGGTAAGAGAAGGATTTCGAAAATATACCCAGTGTAAGTGGTATGACGAGATCCGGAGCGGTAATCCCGAATCCGGAAAGAAGAAATATAACCGTTACTCCCCCGAGGAGCCAGATGACCAGCCGTTTTACATCACGATCTTTCATTCAGATGACCTTTTTTTAGTTTTTCCTTGTTCCTTCACAACTGCGGGGTTTTGCAAATAGTTTCATGTAAAGAATGAGCGACTGGTATCCCCTCCTATAGAATAACCGCGTTGTTCCCAGTAGCCACGGTAGGAAGGATCGTTGGAAAGCTCAATGTTTGTTACCCATTTGATCCATTTGTAGCCCCACTTGTCTTCTGCAACGAGCTGGAACGGGTACCCCCTGTCTTCGGGCAGCGTCACGTTATTCATCCCGTAAGCGAGTAAAATATCGTTATTTTCGATATAATCCAGAGGTAATGATGTAGAATAGCCATCATATGCATAGAAGATCACGGTATTGGCATCGGGGCTTGCACCTGCTGTAGTAATGAGGTCACTGACTTTTACTCCTTCCCAGAGAATTGTTGCGTCCCACCCCTCCACGCAATGCAGGGTTATGACCTTCTGGTAACCTGGAAGTCCCTTCACCTCGTTATAGGTCAGGCTCCGGGGTGTAGTCACCAGCCCCCCGATTTCCAGCCTGTAATTACTCATATTCACATGTTGAGGCCCTTTAATTGAGTTTTCGCGAAAATCCGTGACAGAGGATAGTTTCTCTCCCTGGTAATTCCGTACCTCGGCAGCAGCAAGTTACCCTGCTGGTATTGCCTTCAGAAACACCCTGTTTTGTAAATACCCCCCCAATATCTGCGATATACACTATTGCCACCACGATAATGATAATCAATAAGAGAGCCCGTTTAAATTCCATGCTGAATATCCTTCATTTCATTATGTATCATCATTCCAAATCCGCTTTGTGAACCATATTGCAATCTTGGAGGTGATTAGCCTTGTGAAGGTTGCAATCCCCCAAAGTGCGGTGCCTGTGGAGTACCTCATCCTTTACCTTTATGTAATCAAGGTACCATCTCTATACATCAGGCTTGTTCATTTGGGAATGGGCTTGCACAATGTTGGTGTTACAACCATGGCGGAAGTTAATCGGTATAAATGCAAATTGTGTGGCTATATATACTCCCCACTTCGTGGAGAACCACACAACGGGATCCCTGCCGGGACACCTTTCGAAGACCTCCCCGAGACCTATGTATGCCCAATCTGTGGTATGGAAGGGAAAGGTAAGATCGGAAAGTGGGGATTCGATGAATGGGTACCTACGAAATTTGTCTGCAGTGTTTGTGGGTACGTGTACAGACCAGAACCGTGGTGAGCCCCACCGCGGCATTAAAGCCGGTACGCTGTTTTCAAAATTGCCCGATGATTACCGGTGCCCCGTATGTAACCTGGACCCGAAGATTAAAAAGGAATTCGGGCCGGTTGGAACAAACGGGTTTGAACCGCTTTATGTGTGAGTGGAAACAACCGGGCCCAATTTTTTTCATTTGTTAATGCCTATTTTTATAAGCCTCCTTTTCACCCGAGTTCAAATGTGGTTACACCGAATATCTGCTCTATTGGTAATTTTGGTAATTTCCGGGTATACATCCGTGCCGTTCCAAAAACCTCTGCCATCCCGTGTGCTTTTGCAAGGGCAACGCCCGCTTTGTTAGGCTCTGGTACATCAAGGAACACCGGCATTCCTTCCGCAACAGCAGAAAGGGTGGAATAGATTTTTTCGCCAATTTTGGGAGTGCCTGCAAAAAGGGGGCCGATTTTATAGCCATTGAGGCACTTCCTGATAAAACCATACCCTTCAAGTGATCCATTGGTAATACTGGCATATCCTTTACTGTCTGGCTGGTACAGGAAATGCTTCAGGAACTCTTCCCGGACTGCGGGAAAAAACCTGCTGTCGTATGCGAGGATCCGGGGAAACGGCACCTCACGTAACGGGGTGAGTGATGTGTCCACGGTACCTCCCCCCCTGCCCTCGAACCTGATATTCCGGTATGCAAACATGAACCCCGATCTCTGGTAGACCTGCTGCATGGCGAAAACGCCGTCAATGCCCAGGTTGTACCCTTCGGAAAATGTACGTGCAAAGTCCAGCACTGCCCGGCCAATGCCCTGGTTCCTGTAATCCGGACGCACGATGTACAGGCCCCCGAACATGAAGTCCTCGCCGTACCTGACCATTGAAACAGAGCCGATCATCTGATCATCTGCCTCAATTGCAAAAAAGCCCCGGGGATCTGCCTGGTAGAATGCGGCCGCATCATGCAGACCTGGATTCCACCCCTCTTCAGCCGCCCAGGCTATGGCAATATCCGCCTCCTCGCGTGTCATCTGGCGGATCCTGGCAGGTAGTATTGTCCCGTTCAGTTCCTGTTCCATGATAATCAGGAGGTTTTTGGATTAAAAGAATCTGCTGGAACCATGGGGACCTGCGTATACAACGATGGAGACCACTTCTCCGTGAGACTTACAATAAATAACGTAAGAGAACTGGTGGATCCGAAGGCCACATTGTTGAAAAATGGGAAATTTTAAATCGGATTCAATACGTTTTTGGAGTTATCATCAGGAACAAGTATGGTGTAGCGTGTCCTGCACCGCTTACAATTTGCCTCGCGTGTCTCCTTATAGTACGGTTTTGGCATGTTGTACAGAATTTTATTTTCATTATGGCAGGATGGACACGTGAACCGGATCGCATAGCCGCTTCTCGATCCGATAATGGTAGGGATTAAGGATTCCTTCGTCATTTTGTATGATCTGGTTGTAGTCTCGCTGAATAACCTGTACGTGATTGAGGCCCGGATCTTTCCCCATCCATCCTGTTGATGATGGTCGCTGGCGCCTCTGTGGTTTTTGTGATACAGTATCATTAGTGCTATAAGGTTATATCATGATTGGACTAGAAACCGCAAAAGAAGCCGGAATTAATAATCTCTATTTCTAAAACGGGAAAAAAAGATTAAATGAGTTTGAAGATCGGGTGATTTTCTGCCTTGACATCGATGCCAAGAGGACGCATGGCCTCAAGGACAGCAATATCTGTGTAGGCCTGGGCAGTTATCATCGCCTCGACGTTCTCGATAGGTCCGTACATGATTAAGTCTGCACCGAGTGTGCTTGCGATCATGTTACAGCCGATATCAGGAGCTGACCATGCAGCCTGGCGCATACCGTCCATACCTCCAAGGTAGTGGTGCGACATCTGCTCGAGGAGGGCATCTTTGCCCTTGTAGCCTTCTGCCTGCCTTGAGGGGGATTTCTTCGTCCCCTTCCAGCGGCGCAGCCATGTCCAGGCGACGGTCATGTTGTGGTATGCACCACCGGTCGGGTAGCCGTGGATTGCCTTACAGGCGAGGATCTCACGATATGCACTACCGGAACCGAGGCCAAGCGGGGTTGCAGCGGTATCAAGAATCGGGCGGGTGATGCCGCATTCTTCTGATATCTGCAGCATTCCCTTTGCCTGTCCTGCAACACCTCCCTCTACGAGCACTTTCTCCCTGCCAACAACTGAAGAGTCGGCGGGATTAAAGGCGAGCACGATAACTGCATTGACGTCACTGTTCTTCAATGCCTCAATGTTTTCAGGTTGGATCGAACCGTTGATCGAGTTATAGATCGCACGGTCTGCGAGCCCGACCTCGGTCACATACTTGCAGGCGTGTGCAAGTGCGCTTGGTACCGATGAGTCCATCAGGAATGCAGTCTTGTTGTCGATACTGTCGAACCAGCTGAAGTAGCTTTCAAACGCCTCAGGATATTCAGCGAGAATCTGGAGAAAGTGTGGAACTCCCACTTCATCAGAGAGTTCCTGACACCGGTTCCAGAGGGCCTCAGCTTCTAGCTTGTCGATAGTACCCTTTTTGTCATCTAATACAATTTCATGCTTGTTGTAGAAGATGGATGCTCCAAGTACTGTTGGGTATTCTCCGGGCTGTCCACCGATCTTGGTGCCATTGAAGTCCCAGACTTGCTGTTCTTTTTCGAATTTGAACATTCTTTCTCGACCTCCATTACAATAATACATTCAATTTTGGCAGCAAAACTAACAACATAACAAATACCATTAGTCCTGCGACCAGTCCGTAGAGTATCCCTATATCACGGCCGATTTTCCTGCCCACACGTTGGGCGATTTCCGCGTCAGTAAACTCTATTTTCTTTTCAATCTTGTCTAGTCTCTTCTCGATCTCGAGGAATTGCGGGTTCACCCCTGCCGCTGCGGTTTCTGCGCCTGCGGTCTCCTTGACCTCGACAATCATCGGGTCAGCAGCGAATGCGCCCGGGTCACGTGCCTTGAGTTCGCCGATCTTGGCCTTGATGGCCCCGACGTCCTCAGACTCCATGATATTGACGACTTCGATCTGCTCCTGGAAGCGCTTGATAGCGGCATCATTTAAGTTCTCGATGAAGGGGATTGCACCTTCTGCACCGACAACCCTGCCATCCTTGACACCGCCCTTGTGAAGTGCAACCATCGTCTGACCCGACAGGTGGCCCTTCACTTCGGTACCGCAGCAAAGCATGAACCGGATGTTCGGGTTAGAGATGATATTTGCAATGACCTTCTCAAGACCGAGGTTTTCAGTCTTACAGGAACCGCAGAGTGCGGCGCCACCATCGCAGATACCCTGTTCATCAAGGTGAGACCCCATGGTCACGACTGCGACCGGGCTGTTGGCATCTCCTGAATGGAAGTCGCCCTTTGCGATTGGCCATCCACTTGCTGGTGATTTCTTTTCTGCCATTTTTTTCACCCCACAAGATATGCCGGCACAACGATCAGGACCAGGGCAATGAGCATTCCGATTGCAAATCCTATCATTCCCGAGTCCATAATCCCCGATTCGGGCTTATTGGTCCGGGCCAGGATTTGTCCCTTATAGCGGATTTGCTCCACCATTCTGTCTATTGCGACCATCCGGATGGGTCCTGCTGTTTTAACTTCTTCTTCTGCCATCTTTATCACCCCATCAACATGAACCCGATGATGGCAAACGATACCAGGAGGCCGATCATGAGACCTTCTATTTTCCCGCCATAGACCCCCGCGGCAAACTTGTCGCGGTATCCGATATCCGTTACCATCCTCTCGATTATCTTCATCCGTGCGTGGATAAGGGCTACCTCTCCTGAGAGCGGCTGCACTTCTCCGGTCGCCTCTTCTCCGCCTGCGGCCTCCTTGACCTCGACGATCATCGGGTCAGCAGCGAATGCGCCCGGGTCACGTGCCGTGAGTTCGCCGATCTTGGCCTTGATGGCCCCGACGTCCTCAGACTCCATGATATTGACGACTTCGATCTGCTCCTGGAAGCGCTTGATAGCGGCATCATTTAAGTTCTCGATGAAGGGGATTGCACCTTCTGCACCGACAACCCTGCCATCCTTGACACCGCCCTTGTGAAGTGCAACCATCGTCTGACCCGACAGGTGGCCCTTCACTTCGGTACCGCAGCAAAGCATGAACCGGATGTTCGGGTTAGAGATGATATTTGCAATGACCTTCTCAAGACCGAGGTTTTCAGTCTTACAGGAACCGCAGAGTGCGGCGCCGCCATCGCAGATACCCTGTTCATCAAGGTGAGACCCCATGGTCACGACTGCGACCGGGCTGTTGGCATCTCCTGAATGGAAGTCGCCCTTTGCGATTGGCCATCCACTTGCTGGTGATTTCTTTTCTGCCATTTTTTTCACCTCAAATAAGATGGAACACCATTATCCCTGCGATGAACAGGCCTATAGCGAGTCCATACCAGAACGCGTTCATGCTACCGGCAATAACCAGAGATTTCTCTCTTCCAGGGAATGAAGCAAGGTAATTGCCTTCCCCTGAGAGCATGTTCACAAGGTCGTCTGAGACTGCCTCAAGAATCGCCACTTTCTCCAGTATGGGTGAGAGCGATTCTCCGGCCGTTGTGACGATGCCGATCATTGGGTCTGCAACGAGTCCATATTCCGGAAGTACCTGGATATACATGATTAGTGTCCCTCCACTTCTGGAATCGGTTTCATATCAAGCCATGATGCGGCATCCCTCTTTGAGAGCTCGATATACTTCATGTAGGTGTAATACCACCCGATGAGCCCGATTATGAACGAGAGTATTGCTGCAGCCGGACTGATCAGTGCTGCTGACATAACTGCCGCGACCATCATGGAAAGGAACCCGCACTCAGCAACGAGCATAAGCATGCGGTCCTGTTTCCAGCCAGGTCCGAGACAGGCATTAAATCCGTGCTGGATCGCGATTGCTCCCAGCATGAAGACGGTTGCAATGAGCGCTCCTCCGATGTAGGATGCCTGGTACGAAGGCAGGCTCATGCCAAGGACTTTCATTGACCCGGTGGTAAGCGCAGAGAATGTGAACGAACCGGAAATCATTGCAGAGAACCCCATGAGGGTCAGTGCTCCGACCACGGCCATCTCTGTGAGTGACTTGATCATCACCGGGATATGCATTGCCAGTACCTCGTTTGCGATGTAACCAAGGATTGCACCGATGACCGCTGCGAGAACTATCGCAACGATCGGGGCGTATACTCCATATTTTGTCGCAAACAGGAATGCAATAACCCCTGAGCCGAATGCGATCATACCGGCAGATGGAACTCCTGTCCCTATACCGTAACTGGCAAGGATCTTGATTGTGTGGCTACCCCAGACAAGGGCTGCAATTGCTGCGAGCCCGCCGAAGAATGCAAACATCTGTGTCCCGACAATCACGTTGAGGTATGAGAGGTAAAGCCCGATCACTGCGAGGACGAGCCCGGCTATGAGGATCTTCTGGTGGGGCATACCACCTTCGATAACTTCAATTTTTACCGACATTTTCTAACACCTCACACCATTACCAGCAGAATTGCTACAACTCCGCAGAGTGCGGATGCAACAGCACATGCAATTAATGCACGCGGGAACCGCTTGAACTTCGGGTCGTGCGGGCCTTCGATCGTTCCTGTGATGTTGTATGCTGCAAGCACTGCAATAACAAGGAACATACCGATCGCGAACATCCCGGCGAGCGAGACTGCAATTGGTTCGACCTGTACTGCGGTTGCCTTCATGACACCTGGCAGGGATGCCTGGTATACATCGAGAAGCATCAGGTAGATCAATGTGCCACCTGCACCACCAAGGAGGCCCCCAATGACTCCGCCAGTGAACGATACAAACGGTAATCCATGACCTTCTGTACCCTGGGACTTGTATTCAGCCTGAGAGTCTCCGGTAATCGGGTCTTTCTTGACCTTTCCGGAAGCAGCGGGAATACCCATTCCGTAGATATAGACGAAGTTCACGAAAAAACACGTGATTGCAAGCATAAGGCCGCCACCGATAGCGCCGGTGACGACAGCAACCAGGGTACCCTGTGAAGCCGCCCATGCGCCGCCAAAGAGACCGGCAAGACCGCCACCAGCTGCCAGCATCGCGACACCCGTCGCAATACCCGGGGCCTGCCCCATTGCAGCGGGTGCACCGCCAACCGGCACAAAGTGCACACCGAAACCGATGAGAAGCCCGCCAATGACGATCCCGATTAGGGCTGTCATGGCAAGTGGTGTGCCGACCATGTACATCAATGCGAAAATAATTACGAAGATAACCAGCGAGATTACTGCCGGAACCGGCGCAATCCCTGTTGAGCCTCCTGCCGGCTTCGCACCTCCAAGAGCGCTCATGAGGAAGTCTCCTCCACCGGTTTTGTGTATGGTCCGTAGTTCTTCCGTGCCCAGACCTCAATGTAGCGGTCGATCACCGTGAAGACAAGGATAATAATAACTCCTACGATAATCGCTCCCCATCCGGCACCAACGTTCTCAAAGAGAACTGTTCTCCAGAGTTCAAGGAACACGATCAGTCCGAAACAGACACCTGCTGCGGCCCCGCCGAGTTTAGCGGTGAAGTATCCATTATCAAGCGAGTTGCGCTCGCCTGCTTCTGCGTAACGGACGATGTTACCCGATGCTGATATCGGGACGCCTGCACCGAAATTCTGTGTCTGGTACTGGCGTTCTTTCCCGTAATACGGGTTGCCAGTTGCAGATCCGGCTGCACCGAGTGCAATACCCCAAACTAGTCCGAGTAAGGGGAGTGGGAACGGGTGGCCGAGTGCGGCATTCATCAGGTGACAGAGTGTCACCGTTGCGAATATGGCGACAAATGCATGTGCCATGGTCACGGTGGTCATCGACTTGATGATATCGATATACACCGGCTGTCCAAACTTGGAAAGACTTGCGGTCCTTCCTAAATAAGCCGTGGTTGAGTATACTCCCTGGACAAAGGTGGCCAGTCCGGCCCCGAGGACGATCGCGAGAATCGGGTTGATCTGCATGGCCATAAATGCCCATGCAATTCCAGCCCCCAACGCGATCCAAAGACCCCAGGCGGGTGGTTCACCAGCAATTGCCTTGTTATAAATTCTATGGATGTAACCCATCTGCGGTGCCAGCTGAACCTGTGAGTTCGGGTCTCCCTGTGATCCGATATCAGATTCAACATTTTCCGCAGCACCGGCTACAGCGGCAAGTGCTCCTGCCAGTGCAGTAATTCCAATGCTAAATACAATGTTGTCCATTTAGCCTCCTCCTGCGTGCTGTAATAGTGCACGAGAGTGTTCATGCTGCATTACGACTCACATCGAGTACAAACCCTTTGTGGTTCAATTAAGAGGTTGGTTATAACTTAATTAAAGGTTTCGAAACGATTTGAGGGTTTTATGGCGTTATTTTGGCCGGATTAAGAAAATAATGCCATAATGGTGATATCAACGAATGTTATATTTCATTAACTAAAAAAAAGTTGTGCAGATGGTTTGGTATATATACTGTATTGAGCGCTCTTATCGGCAATTGGCCATCCGGACTCACCGCTCCGGGATTTCTCCATACATTGGGGAAAACAGACTTGTAACAGGAAACGATATGGACCTCCCCGGTGTCCGGGAGTAAGACTGGTAACGGGTGATTACCCTTGTGTTTCACAAAAATGCAGTTAATAGTCCGAGACGGACTTATGCATCAGTGCCATTACACCAGGTTTTTTTCTTTTCCTGTGAACTATACCGAAACCTGCCATCTCCATGGGGGGTGATTCAAACATCTCCCTGTCGAGCCTTTCATTGATCTCACTAAATATCCGTTTATAGGCGATACAGTGGGGGTCAACGCCCTTTATTACACCTTCTGTCGGTGCAATTGCATTGTACGGACACCCTCCCCTGCAGTACCCTGATATGGGAGCATTCCCCACATTCCCTGTCCACGTATTCCTTGTACCGGGCCATCAGACTTTCCCGGTCCGGATTGGGCAAGGTCTTCGGGAGTGGGGCGGTCACGTACATTTCCCATGACATATTCCGGCATTCCTACAAAACGGTAACAGGGGTATATGCTCCCATCAGGCCCAACGGCAAACGTGGTCCCCATGCAGTCGACGTAGGTACAGACTGAACCATGGCGGGTAAATACGCACCTGCAGAGGTCATTGATATTCATGATCTCCATGTCCCCGTAGTGTTCAAGGGACTTGTCCAGCAGGTACACAGCAGGTCCCCGTACGCCTCCGGATCAAGGGCCCATTGTTTGGGGTTTTCTGATCGCAGCGAGGGTAGTGCCGGGTGCAGTTTGAGTACCAACCCGTTCCGTTGGAAGAAGTCAACTATTTCCTCCCTGGACTTCACGGATTCACATGTGAATGTGCATATGAACCGGACTGTAAGGCCCTGTTCCCTTGCAATGCGGTAACCGTTCATAGTCTTTTTGAAGTAGCCGTCCCCTCTCTGTGAATCATTGATATCCTCAGGACCATCGATGCTTGACCCGATCGGGACGTGGTATTCTGCCAGGATCTGGGCTATTTCCGGGGTCATTCTCCAGAGGTTGGTCTGCATGGCAAACTCCGGGTTCTGGTCCTTTAAACCGTTCGAAATGAGTGGTAATGCATTCCGGTAAAAATCAGCCCCGGCGAGGAGTGGTTCACCACCATGGAACGTAAACGTGATCCGGTTTTTCTGGAGATCTTTTAACCATGTAACCACTTCCTGTACCGTTTCAATGCTCATTACCGGCGATCCCTCCTCGGAACTCCAGCAATAACTGCACTTTGAGGGACAGCCTAACGTCGGGATGAGCATGATGTGGAATGCATTTTTCATTACAATCAGGTTACAGTTCAGGGCAGCATAATAGTTTTCTTTTCAGCCCGGTTTACGATTAAAAGGTGTAAACCCACAGGCTTTTCTTTTTTTCATGAATTGTTGCACTCATATCATGTGCAGCTGGTGACAGGTCCATCTTGAACTGGCAGATTAAAAGACTGGGGAATTATAAGAAAAAATGGCGTTATTACAACACACATAAACAGAAAATTCACACCCGACCATGAAAATGGCCTTTCAAAATTTCTTCATATTGGGGTTCTTTCACGCCTGTACATGGGCACCCTCTCAAATCTACCTTGAGGATTAGGTTATTCCACTACTTAATCACGCTCCCGGGGTCCCGCCCCGTCTCTGTGGCGTCCGGGTTGGAATAGGGAATAATCTCCACATCCCGGAAATTTTCCTCCAATGCCCAATCGAACCCTGCCAGTTAATGTATTACTATCGTATTGTGGATGGGGCAGGGAGGGGGTGAATCCCTATCCTTTCAACGTATTCCCTCTTTTTTTAAATATTCAGTGTTTTAAAAAAGCCGGGAAAATCTAAAACCAATACCTTATTTTGCATAAAGAAATTGTATTCAACTACAACTCACGAAGAATGATTTCAATGACTAAGAACGTTAGACTTGTGCGACCTGCCGGAATATTTTCTCCTGGAGATCTCCATGGATGCAATCCGGGCTGAACATCTGAAGAAGAGATTTGGCCTGGTGTCAGCTGTTGATGAGGTAAACCTATCAGTTAAAGAAGGGGAAATATTCGGGTTCCTCGGGCCCAACGGAGCTGGAAAGACCACCACGATCCGGTTGCTTACGGGTGTTCTCACGCCAGATACAGGAACCGTCCGGATTAACGGTATTGACATCCACCGCCACCCGCTCGACGCCAAGATGCAGATGGGTGTCATTCCTGAGAACAGCACGGTCTATGGTGACCTTTCCGCGGAGCAGAACCTGGCACTGAGCGGAAAAATGTATGGCATACCCCGGGCACTCAGGGAAGAGCGTATTGATGAGATCCTGTCGCGGCTTGGCCTTTCTGATAAAAGACATAGCCCTGTCCGGTCATTATCAAAAGGGATGAAGCAGCGGGTAAGTATCGCGTGCGCCATCATCCACCGGCCCCGTATATTGTTTCTCGATGAGCCAACCAGCGGACTTGATGTGCAGAGTCGCAGGCTCGTGATCGAGACGATCCATGATATGAATGAACAGGGCAGCACGATCTTTCTCACCACTCACAATATCGAAGAGGCCAATACGCTGTGCCAGACGGTCTGTATTATCAACAAGGGGAAGATCGTTGCACAGGACAGTCCCGAACGGCTCAAGAAAATGTTTGATACCACGCAATCGGTCGAAGTCTCCTTTGACCGGACCGTAAGCCGGGACCTGTTTGCAGTGGAAGGGATTTTACGGGTAGAACCGTGCGGTGACAAGTGGCGGCTGTATACCGATAATCCCGACCAGGTTTTAAAATACCTTGTCGGACGGGCCGGACGCGAATCCCTCGGAATCACCTCTCTCTCGACCTCCGGCCCGAGCCTTGAAGAAGCATTTGTCCAGATCACGGAGTGTTCATGATGGAGGTCCCGCTGTCCCTGCGTGGCATCGTCGTCATTACCGGTAAAAATATGAGGCTGTATTATACCAAGCCACCCGTCCTGATGTTTGGGCTTCTTTTCCCGCTCTTCATGTTCTTTGCGTTCTTTGTAGGCCGTCACCTCGACCTCACCACGTTCTTCCCGGCATTTCTCGCGATGATGCTGTTTTTCACCGCGTCATCGGTGGGCCCGCTGATCACACCCTGGGAAAAACGGGAAAAGACGTATGAACGGCTCCTCTCGTATCCGGTGACACAGGACAGTATCATACTGGGTGACGTTATGGCGGGAGCGATCTTCGGGATTGGCATATCGCTGCTCGTATGGATAGCGAGTATATTCTTCGTTCCGATTACGATCGCAAACCTGGATTTCTTTGTCTTAGCATTTCTCCTCGGTACACTTTCCTGTGCCGCACTCGGCGCCCTGCTTGCGTCTCCGGCATCTGACAGCCCGCCCAACGTGATGATTTTATCTAACCTTATACGGTTTCCGCTCATCTTCATCTCCGGGATATTTGTCCCGCTACAGCAGATGGAGGGGTGGGCTCTCACCCTCGCGTACTGTTCACCGCTTACATACCTGGTTGATCTGTTCAATGCGGCCATGTCCGGGAGATCAGTTTTTTCCCCGCTTGTTGACGGTAGTGTGCTCTTCGTGACCTCTGTAGGATTTATTTTTGCCGCACGGGTCATACAGAAAAGGAATATGATGAAGGGGATGTAAGAAGTGCAATGGTACGATTGACCGGGGATTATTTTGGTATTTTTATCAGGTGATCCTCCCGGTGGACTCCAATGCCAATAAAGGGGATAGAGCCTCTGATTCAGGAAACCCTTATGAGTGGCAGCCATTCAACCCCGGACAGGTATAAAGTGAAATGACTATATTCCCGGAGTACACTCTTTCATGGTATGCAAATATCCCGGGTTCCCTAGGGTCATCGATTCATTCGGAACTCACATTGTTTGTGTTATAATTGATAACCCGCCAATCGTGTGGCAATTATCCAGGGAAGGATCGCATGGAATTATCTATACTCAACCGAAGTGACAGGGCATGGAATTTCGCAATTATCGCCAGCACTGCCATTACCCTTGGCCTGATACTTGGGGGCCTCCTCTCCGGGATTACCGTTGTATTCTCTCATCTGTTGTATATTCCGGTTGTCCTTTCGGCATACCGTTACCCGCGGTACGGGCTGTTAACTTCGATATTGCTGGGAGGGACTTATTTTATCATGGTCATCGTTTTTTTAGGGACTGATTCGGGAGTCCTTTTTGAAACGGTCCTGCGACTTGCGGTCATTATCGGAATCGGATGGCTTGTGGCAACGATTACTACCCGTCTACGTGAGAATGAGGCCCTGTATCGCGGGCTCTTTGACCATTCATGGGCGGGAAGTCTCCTTGTCCATGATACGCCGGAAGGGTGGGTAATCGAGGAAGCGAATGAACGGGCCCGTAAATTTTTCAAGAAAGACCTGTCCGACCTCAAAGGGGCACCGGTAACATTATTCTGGGAAGGAGAGGGGGAAAATGGAGAACTGTCCAGCCTTACTCCTGAGAAGCCTGTGTATTCCGGTGAGACTACCTTTATTGCCGGAGAGAAGAGGTCTGCCCGGGTAATCGTCTCCGGGGCATTGCTTCCTGATCGCCGCGCAATTCTGACGTTTATCGATATCACTCCGCGGGTCAGGGCTGAAAACGCATTAAAATCAGCAAATGATAAGCTCAACCTCCTGTCGAGTATTTCAACAGATCATCTCCAGCGGGATGTAAACGAGATCAAGGAGATTGTCAGGCAGGCGAAAAGCCAGGTCATTGAGACGCTCCCGAATGTTTTTTTTACAAAGATAGGGGAGAAGATATCGACCATTTCCCGCCGGCTCGACCTTTCTTTATCGTACAGGAACCTGGGGACCACACCGGCTGTATGGCAAGAGGTCCAGGGATATCTCGTATCGATGGCCCTTTCAAAAATGAAAGAGGGTGTGGCTGTCAGGTTCTGGTGTGAGAGACTTGAAGTATATGCAGACCCGCTCATCAGGGATGTACTCCGCCATATTGTTGCAAATTCATTCCAGTATGCAGGGAGGTTCGACCTTCTCCTTGTCAGGTATTATGAACGCGAGGGGGGAGTTGTCCTTACTATTGAAGATAACGGCCCTGGTATCCCGGCATTGAAAAAGCAGGAGGTATTTGAATATGATTCCGGGGGCCACAAGGGAATCGGCCTCTTTATCTGTCGCCAGATTGTTGAAGTTTCAGGGATGACTATCGTCGAAACAGGTGATGAAGGCCGGGGAGCGAGGTTTGAAATTCATATTCCGGCAGCATGTTACCGGGTTGAAGGTTCCGATGAAGGTATCCCCCGTGCCGGTCTTCCCCAGCGGGGACCAGGAAGTAATTGCACGAATGACATGAATGGCATCCCGGTGAAGGAATTGCTCAGTACAGAATTCCCGGTTGCAGCGTCGTTATGGGTGGATTATCACGAGACAACAGGGGACCCGGGAATAGATCGGATATTCGCTGCCTATCGGGAAAATGCACCAGTTTCCCTTGCCCGCTGCAGAAAGCATGCGGATGGCTACGAGCTGGACGCAGTATTTACCCCTGAACCGATGAGGGGGCATGGATTCGCAAAGGCTGTTGTCGGGGCCCTGGTCGAAGCATGCGGAAAAAATACGCTCTATATGCATTCTGTGCTGCACCTGGTGGACTTTTATCGCCAGTTCGGGTTCATCCCGATCGGTGAAAACGATCTTCCCCCCACGATCAGGGACCGGTACGCATGGGCAAACGGGGAACTTGAAGGGGCTGATGTCCGGCCGATGAGAAGGGATGCGTCATAACCACCCATTTTACAAGGTCCTATACCGGCATGATGTGAGCCATGGTCCCAGGGTCCAACGGGCAACTGGTGTAAAATGTGGGAATAAGTAAAAACCGGACATCAGGCAGCAGATCTCCGTAAAGCGGTACCTCCCGGCGGGTGAATACGTGGTCGAATGAGGTTACAATGGACGTAAATATTGACCCCGGCATATCCCAACTATTATCTGAACCACCACCTATTACCAATTAGAAACCGGTGTGGTGAATTATGACCGAAGAAAGGGAGAAGATCTTACTGGCTACCCAGGCTGCAGCCACTTTTAAGCCCGATTATATGACCAACGACAAACTTGAAGCGGCGACAAAAGGGCATGGGTCATTAGTAATACCCGTTTATTGCGCAGCAAATTCACTTGCAGAGGATGTATTCTGCAGTGCAGGTTCCTCGGATATGGAACTTCTGAGCCGGATGACTCTTGTGGATGCTGCTGCGGGAAGCCTGCCTCTTGACATGGTTATGGAAAAGGCAATCCGCCAGGCAATGCTGGCCGGTGCCGCTCCTGAGAATGCGGCATTGATCGTCGCAACACTCGCCTATTTCACAGGTTCCTGTGCACGGTTCAGGCGTCCCCCTCGGGAACCGGAAGTCTGGGGCGATCGCGAGGATGCACGCGGGAGCGCCACGGACGAGCGCAATCGCACTCACGACAGGGAAAATTCACCCATAAAATACCAGCATTCCCTGCGTACCTGGCAGTCTATAACGAGTTGATGGATAAGAAACTTACCCGGGTGGATGGGGCGGTGCTTCCGCCATTCATTGCAGGTGGGGCGATTTACGGCCACAGCGCTCTCGGGGAGGACATTAATATCCCCGAACTTGCCAGCAATACCGCAAGAGTGGGCACCGAAGCGATAATGAAAAGCATGCATGGCGCCGGTATAACCGCATACCCGCTCTGGCCGGCACTTATCGGAGCGGCTGTGGCGCTCGAAATGATTCATCCGGATGCAGCACTCGGGGAGGAATTCGGGGACCTTCGGGGATGTTGATACGGCATATATCGCAGGAAAAGGTGCGAGGGATGCAGCAAAACTACCCCCGAAGATCCATGTGAGGGGGACCCATGAGGAGTATGATACAGCCACGGGTGATCGGGGACTTCGGACTCATACTGAAAGATATCGGTGGCCCTTCAGTCATTGCGTCAATGGCATTCGAAGAAATATTTGCCGGGTTTTGAAGAAGCCGCGATGATAGGAGCAGGGTTCTCAGGAGGTCCGGTCAACCCGCCCCTGGGTCATGTGTGCGGGGACTGCATGCCGGCAATTCGACTGCTCATCAAACACAGGGGAGATCCATATCCTGTTGCTGAAGCCATCACCGATTATAAGATGAATTCCTTTATCGACCCTGAAATGGCGCTTTGCTCACTCAATACCATCGCACGGAAAGCCGAGACGGTTTCAAGGGGTTCAGTCTCCCACGCCTGCATCCTTGCAAGCGAGGATGTCCGTGACCGGGCAATCTACCGCCGGGCAGTAACGGTGTACGAGATGATGAAGGCAGGGAAATCCGTAGAAGAGGCGGCACGAGCACTCGATGAAGAAAGAAAAGCGGCAGTTGAGTCCCGTGGTTCAGCGGTGTTATCCGGGTTTACCGGTCATAAAATCTCACTG
Organism: uncultured Methanomicrobiales archaeon; assembly: GCA_963709545.1. Taxonomy (GTDB): domain Archaea; phylum Halobacteriota; class Methanomicrobia; order Methanomicrobiales; family Methanospirillaceae; genus CAIKOD01. The sequence continues at coordinate 193,763 of CAVPWT010000008.1, forward strand.
AAATTTACCACAATAAAACCACAGGGAAGACGGACTGACGAATTCACCAAAAGATACTGGGCCTTTGACTCCCATGTGTCCTATGATATCACCATTGATGGTAAACCGTACCACATTGAAAACCTGGCGGCAAAAGCCGTCCCTGAATTCGCTCTCAACGAAAAAGCCCGGGAAAACCCGGATATGGGGACGGCTCTTTTTGCCAGGAGCTGTACGAACCCAGGAACTGCAATATATCGGCCATACTATCATCAATGTAACAGTACCCGCAGCAGTCGCGACCCTGCTTGGCGAAGATGCAAAGGCCGCATCAAAACGGGCAGAAACCGGTGCCTACCTTACCAAGGCGATACCCGGTGCCCGTGACCGGGCGTTTGAAGTAGCACGGCTCGCAAAAAAGATCTATACCCGGTTGAACCAGCCCGTGGCAGCATAGGAAATATCTGGCATGAAAAATCCTGGTAATTGACCCTAAAATTGCCGGAATATCCGGAGATATGCTTCTTGCAGCGCTCGTTGACCTTACGGTGTCCGGCGAACTTCTCGTTCCCCTGGTGGATGCTATCGACGGAGTTACCCTCCTGTGAACATTTTTCTTGCCAGGTCCAGGATGTCGACGCAGGTGGAATTTCTGCAAAGAAACTTATCCTCGATATCAAGGAGAAAAACCACAGGAATCATGACGATATGCGGAGTTCAGCAGACACTATCGCAAAAAAGGCAGGCCTGTCAGAGACAGCACAACAAAAAACACAATCCATTATCTCTGACCTTTTTGCAGCCAGATGCGAAACTCCATCGCTCCGGTTTTCATCATCGCGAGATGGCTTCTGTCGATACGCTCTTTGACATTCTCGGATCGATATCCCTTCTCGATCACCACGGATTTCTGGAAGGTCAAATTTACGGGACCCCACCGGTACCTGGGTAAGGGTTTGCCCGGATGGCAAACGGTGAAATTGCCTGCCCGGCCCCTGCAACATTAGAGATCCTCTGTCGCCACCAGGTCCCGTATTCAGCATTTCCTGTGGATATGGAGTTGTCTACCCCGACAGGAATCGCAATTTTTGCCAACCTCGCAGAGAGAATTGTCGATGCATATCCGCCCATGACACCGTTGAAAACGGGTTATGGGACAGGTTCACGGAGTATACAAGGAAAGACCCTCTGTCCTGAGGGTTGTTGAAGGAACAAATGTTGATGCTATCCAGGACCGGATCATCATGCTCGAAACTAATCTCGATGACGTCACCAGGAGAAACAGTAGGTTACACGCTTGAAAGACTCCGCGAAGCTGGTGCCGTGGACGTATATATCACAACGGCATCCGGAAAAAGAACCGACCAGTACAGATCCTGCATATCATTACGAATCAACTGGACTACCCGGGGCTAATGGAAATTCTGATGGAAGAAACCGGGACTCTTGGTGTCAGGATTCTTGATATTCCCAGGTTAGTCGCACATCGTTCCCGACAAATGATGAAGGTAATAGTCCGGGGGCAGGAATTTGATATCAGTGTGAAGACCTCCACCGTGAATGGCAAGATTATCGCTAAAAAGCCGGAATACGAGGACCTGAAACGGATCGCACGAATATTAAAAATCCCCCTGAACAAGGTGCGAGAAGAGGTAATCCGGCAATTGAATAATTGAGGGATGAACTGTTAACAGCACACTTAAGAGATGCAAAAATCATAAAATCGATCCAGGGTAACTGCCCTTTTTGAATAAACTAGTTGCGAATCAGATGGTCGTTTTCCTACGGAAAGAGCCATGCACTCCCGATTAGAAGACCGATACATACGATGTTCCATGAATTCTGGCTTAAAAATGTGATAAGACCGACACAGCGTATCGCTCAAATGATCGGGACCTATGAAGGATACTGGCGGGTTACCGGTGCAGATGGGATGCAGCGAACTTGTCGATCAGGTAATCATCATATGGTGGAGTAATTATCCCTGAATACCAGGTTTTCATTCCATCTTTTCGTTTAAACTGGTTTTTTGAAGCAGCCAGTTTTTCGCTCTGACCAGGTAACGGCAGTTTTTTAGGATCTGACGGATTCACACCATGTACCCGCTCAATTGATACGACAATAAACTGGAACCGCCCGAATGTCCCGAATTTGAGCCGGCGCAGGAACCCGGAAACGGTATTACACTGGTACCGTGTGAGGTTGAAACGGTCACGGAGTTCGTGAACGGTAATCCACCGCTCATCGGTCTCATGCTCATCCATGAACTGTTCGAGCAGTTCGGGGATACCGGAATACCTTCCCATACATGGCACACCATCGTGACGTTCAATTAACGGGTTCATTAAAAAAATAATCTTCATTATGACTCAACCACGTTAACCAGGTTCTCCATCACGGCATCAACCGCTTTCCAGGTGGGTGTATCGGCATGGCGGAGGATATAGGGGCGTCCTTCATCACCTGCTTTCACCATTGCGGGATCAAGCGGGATTGACCCGAGGAAAGGCACACCGTTTTCATGTGCTGCTTTCTCCCCGCCACCAATACCGAACAAATCTATCGTAACCCCGCAGTGTGGACAGGTCATTCCGCTCATGTTCTCGATGACTCCGATGACCGGCATCTCCAGTTTTTCGATAAATTTTATTGCCTTGACGGCATCAAGCACGGCGACATCCTGTGGTGTCGTGACGATGACCGCGCCACGCAGGTTCGGGGCCAGTTACGCGATCTACTCAGTGCCTCATCTCCGGTACCGGGTGGCAGATCGACGACCAGGTAATCAAGCGGGCCCCAGTTCACTTCGGTAAGGAACTGCTGGATTGCAGCCATCTTCATCGGCCCTCTCCATACTACCGGGCTGCTGGTGTCCGGCAACAGGAATGCCATTGACATGACCGCGAGGGTGCCCGTGACATGAACCGGTTCCAGGGCTTTATCAAGCACGGCAGGCCTCTGGTCTTCGATGCCGAGCATTTTAGGAATGCTGGGGCCGTGGAAATCAAGGTCGAGCAACCCTGTATTCCTTCCGTGGTTGGAAAGTGCAAAGGCGAGGTTGACGGCGACCGTTGATTTACCAACGCCTCCCTTGCCGCTCAGCACAAGGATTACATGTTTCACATCGATGTTCGCTTTTGGTGGAAGCCCTTTTTGGGCATGCGTTGCTTGTTCTGATGAGCATGAGACTGCAATTTGCATCGCAACTCGCTTCTTTTGCAGATTGGGGTTTATTCATAGTTGGAATTATAGTAATGGTACGGACTATCCTGCCGGATCTGCAGGCCGCCGGCGTTAGTCAAGGCAAAACTGGTGCTGCGCTCCGGTTTTAGTTAGAGGAAACTCCTTATCACCATCAATGCCTGCTTTCATTCTTCAAAAGTTGAGGAACTCGTTATAATATATCCAGTTCACTATTTCGTGAAGGCTCCTCTTGTTGCGGGTGGCCGGTGCTTTACTGGCAGCGGGGCCCATGCCCACAGCGGTGGTGCGCAGGTTCAGCTGCTTCATCGGGTTGACAACAGCAGGAACCTCCGAATTTTAAAGGGGACGTACAGGCTTCCCGGTGGCTGATACCATCAGTATCCGGTTCGTGTTTTTCACCGCATGCACAGGTGGTATCATCAATACAACCTCGTTGAACGGGGGATGTCGATTCATCATTGTTGGTTTTGTGTGAAGTTGGTTCTGGCATAATGTCACCAAGAGTACAGTTTCCCGCACCATAATTACTCATATGCGCATAATAGTTTAAAACATGATCAATTGTGCATAACAGTGCTGCCCTGTTTGTTGCTAGTTCAGCCCGGTAAAAAAGATTACAGATCCGGCACGTCACGAGCTGCTTTTTTTGTTCACAAGTAAGCATTTCCTGATATTTTGGAAATACATCCAGTGCAGGATATCCAAACAAAAATAAGGAAAAAAAATGGATGGATTGATCTTACCTTGCTGGTATGATCAGTGAGCGTTCTCCGGCGGGCATGAACTCGCGGATTGCACCCTTTGCGAACTCTCTGCGTGGTTCGGAGAAGTCGAACTTGAGCGAGGGGTCGGCGAAACAGATCTTGATCAGGGGGCTGAGGGTCCATGCATCCTGGCGTCCGTAGTGAGCTGCGGCCGCGATTGCTGCATACTCTCCCTGGTGACCGACGTTCATGGCGTAGTTCGGGTAGTTTGGTCCTCGGAGTTCTCCGATACAACCCTCGTCGCCTCTGATGGCCATCGAGTTTGCGGAACCGCACTGGTCCTGCAGGTCGTAGCCGAAGAAGCCGAGACGTGACCAGCCTTCCTTGTGCAGGAGCATGGACAGGTACCAGGCGTTCAGACCGGCATTGGAGTTTCCGGTACCGAGCGAGGTTGTCAGACCTGCTGCTGCTGCGAGCACGGATGCACGCTGTGACCCACCAAAGTGGCTCTCGAGTGCTGTCGGGTACTGCTCGGTACTGTTCCATACCGTAGAGGGTGACTTCAGTTGCAACATCGTTGACTGCTTCCTGCTTGCATGGACTTTGCCGAGACCGCCGAACTTGGACTTGATGTAGTCCATACCGTAGTAGCAGTAGTCATCGAGGATGTTGTCGGTGTATGCTGCGGTTGCATACTGTGTGAACCCGACACCACCGGACATGTAGGACCCGAGCCAGATCTGGTCGAAGAGCATGGCACCTGCACCGACAACCTCAAGGGATGCCTTTACAGGGTCGTTCGGGTACTTGCGGTCGCCCTGGATCATATCGGCAAAGTGACCGAACTTGATACCACCGGGCTCGTTTGGACCACGGGCACGGCGGGCTGGCAGGATGTCGGCCATCTGGATGACACCGGCGTGCTTTGCGGCGTAAGCGAGGTCTGCGGTTGCGGCTTCACCGGCGCACATCTTGTATGCGTTGATGAATGACATACCGATCTGCATGGCTGACCATCTTGAGGTGGTCCCACCATCGCAGGTCCTTGATACGGTTGTCGGGATGTGGACTGCCTGCCACATGGACTTCCCTACTGCGGCCTTGAGTGCCTCTGCACTCTTGCCTGGGAAGAGCTTCTCAACGTTGATGAGGAACTGTGGCTCGATGTCGTCTGCCATCTCTTCGTCGCCGGTGAATACCTTGACGTAACAGTCGTCTACGAGGGCCGGGTGAGTCTCAACCATGTGTTCCTGGACAACGGCTGCTCCTGGCATTGCGTGGTTGAGCAATGTGGAGGTACTCGTTGATGGTCTCGGGGTGACTTCCTTGCCGAGACGCTTCTGCAGGGTCTGGTGGGCGAGGTCGAGTCCTACAATGATGGTCCTCCTGATGTCGTCCCACATCTGCTGCATGGCAGCATTGTTGACGAAGTGGAGGTCATCACCCTCAACGAAGACACCGGTGCCGCTGACTTCGTAGGTCATCAGCTGGCGCTGGCCGAGCGGGATACCACCGCAGTGGCAGCGGATTGGGTCATACTGACTGATTCCACGTTCCATCGCGACTTTCTGACCAGCCTTGACGAACTCCATCTTCCTTGGTGACTGCTTGAGTCCTTCACGGGCATATACAGTCTGGGTTGCCTGGGGGTCCTCAGCGAATTTTGTCTTGAGTGCCTTCAGGAAGAGCTTCTGGGTTCTTTCGATTTTCTTTGTTGCCATTTTCAATCACTCCTTTGGCATGAAGCCGTATTTGGTCCTCAGCGAGTGGACACGCTGGACATATTCTATATATTCTGCATCGTCACGGAATGGTACGCCAACGAGTGAGTGGAAGATACCAGAGTGTGTCTTGAGCCACTTCTCGTCCATCGGCTTCCCGACCTTGACTTCCTTGTCGAGTGGGACACCAACCTGGTCCTTCACGTATTTTACAATGCCGCTCTTCTTGTCGAGGACACAGCGCTGGAGCATGTCGAACATCATGCCGTCTTCTGCGAGACGGAGTGAGTGCCCGTGCACGGTACAGCCACGGATCCCTGTGCGGGCCGGGTCAAAGAGGACTGTGTTAACGAGCTCCTTCGAGTATTTTTCCATGTCTCTCTCACGGCACTCGAGGATCTGACGTCCTGACAGTGTTCCTGGGTCAATGCCACGGAACTTGTACATCTCGAGGTATGACCTGAGGTACGGGTGGCAGGGTGCGTTGTACATCGAGTCAGCGAACTGGATGTAGCGGATACGGTCTCCGGCCTTTGCGCCGTCAGTCGGGGTTACGATCTTCCTGATTGGACATGCTGGTTCCTGCTGCTCGGCCAGTGGTGGGTGTGCAGTCTTGTATGCAGACCCTGGTGCACGGTGACCGAGGATCAGGTACGAGGTCTTCATCGGAGATATCTCGTACCTTTTCCAGCTTCTCAGACGGGTCCATGTACTTACGCCTGTTTGCGGCGATAATGGATGAACCTGGTCCATACTGTGGTTTGTAAGCCATTGTTTATCACTCCTAATTTTGTTCAGTTTTCATTATTTTCATTACTGCATGAATGACTTCCGCCATTTTTTCACGGGTTGGTGTCTGGCCACGGGTTACGCCGCTCACAATTGAGACAACAGTACCCCTTGTCCTCACCTGGTCCGCCGGTGGCATTACCACCGAGGTTTTTACCCCTACCTTCGCGAGATCTTCATAGTCAATCGGGGCCTGTGAGACCACGACCGCCCTGATATCGCACGCCTGGAGAATGTACCGGACCTTGTGGATGACATGGGAACGTACATTTCCATGGTGGAGAATGGCAAGTTTATGCTTCTCGATCTGCCGGATCTCTTTATCATTTATGCCGAAATATGCTCCGAGTACTCCTCCGCCGATTTTTTGTGCATCGGGTGGCACGCCGCTTCCGGCGTTCAGCACGAGCGTGCTGATACTGTACTCGATCCCCTGTTGCCTCAGCGCCGAGGTGATATCACACACGGGCTTGGTCACATGGCGCCTGCCTGGTGACATGCCTACCACGATAACATCCGGGTAACGGCATTCTGAAATAGTCCCACGCTGGGCAATTCCACCGCCTTTTCCCATGCCCATCGCCTCGCGGCAGTCGACAACCTGGGTAACTCTTCCCATCGGCATAGTTATTTTATTCCCTGGAGAATCACAGGGCCCTTCTTACTACTTGGATCAGCTAACCCGAGAATCAACGCATCTGCATCCGGCCCATATTTTGCATAATCAGATGTTGATGGCGCTGTTTTCATATAACGTCCTTCCTGGATGCGGTAAGTGAAATTGGTAAAGACCTGATCACATGCAACCCTTATGGCAGTTATCACCTCGCGGTTTTCAAGTTCGAGCACGACCGTTCCTACATGTACCTGGAGTTCCACTTCCTGTTCTCCAACCTTGATCGTCTTCCTCATTTCATGAGGGTTGACGGTTCCATGGGTGGGTCCGTAGGGAATGGTAGAAGGGAGCCGGGGCCCGTTGAGGAGGACCCGCCGGATTCCTTCTGTTTCCATGATCAGGGTGAGGAGACGTTCAACTGTCTCTGGGTTGAGTAAACGCTCAGCGACTATTCTTACCTGGGGATATATGGCATCTGTCATTCGTATCCTTGAATGGATTATACTTGCTTTGCAACCGACTGGATCGGCTTCTTGAACTCATCGATCTGGCCGAAGGTGTCCTGGTAGATCTTCGATGTGGCCTCCGGGCCGAACATCTGGGTACCTGCGTCGAGACAACATGCTGCGACGATACAGGGCATACCGACACCGGCGGCGTGACGGGTCACAACGTGGTTACCGTTGAAGACCCCTGGGCCACCGCCACCATAGATCGAGTGGCTGAAGAAGGAGAAACCGACTGCAACACCCATTGGTACGACCGAAGTCGGCACCTGGGAGCCCGGTCTCATGTTCGAGCAGGTCGTTGAAGTACAACAGGGTTGAAGATACTGCCTGGGCGAAACGTCCGGCACCACAGTTTACCATGGTTGCTGCCAGGGTCCCTGCGGAACAGTATGCGTTCCAGAGCATCGGGTCCTTGGTGTCATAGAAGTTAAAGCCGCTCTTGCCCTTCTTTCCTGCCTTGATGACCTTGTCCTCGATTGCCCTCTCAACAAGGCTCTGGACAACGGTACCGACAGTTCCTGTCTTGCCGTTCTTCTTAACGAGGTCGTAGACAATGTTGTTTGCATTGAGTCCCTGGTATGCAAGAAGAAGGAGCTGTGCACGTTCGAATGGACCGATTGCCATACCCATCTCGAATTCTCCTGCCTGTTCGAAGATGGATGAAAGTGCGGACCCCTGGATTGCATTCCGGTGGGTCATCATTGCTGCGTGGTTCGCAGGGATGTTACGGAGTGCGTACCCGAGACCTTCGTTGTTCTGCGGGATGGACAGGATAGAGACGACGTTGCCTCCCTGCATGTCCATTGTCTGCGGGTAGGTACCCCAGACTGCTGCCTTGACCATCGACATGTTGAACATGTCGACCTTGTACTGGTCCATCAGTGCATAGGTGGTTGCCGCGGCAACTGCCGTTGATGCTGCATCGTAAGTTGCTGCTGAGTCAAGACGGGCTGACGGGACCTCGACGAGGATCATCTTGCCGCCGCCGACCTTGGTGATCTTGGTGTTGTCACCGGCAGTGACTTCGACCATTTCCTTGATCTTGGCTGAGAGTGCTTCGGAGTCCTTGACACAGTCTACTTTCATAGTGCGTCCAAGGATCTGGTTGCTCTTGCCGCCGACCTTTCCGGTCTTCAATGCCTCATCGATACCAGCAAAGTTAACTGCGACAGTCCTCTTTGTCAGGTCAATGATCTTTTTGATACCTGGGTTGACCAGTGGGCTGATTTTTTCGAGAGTAACGTTGCTCTTGAGCACCTTTCCCTCGTCATCATACAGGTCAACTGTTTCCTTGTATTTTGCCATAATTTTCCTCCGTTAATTTACGTTTACCAAATTGTTCAATACGTTCACTGAGAGTGTATGAGCGCCGCGGCTCACGGATGCAGACTGATGGTCACTATTGCACGTCCCCTCATGGGACAGTTGTATATTCATATACTCTTAATATAAGTGTTGCGTTTTTTATTTCAAATTATAAATATAATACTATTAAAATAATTACTAATAATGGGGGAATATTCAAATATTACCCCCATATTCGGAATTATCAATAAAGTTGGTATGAATAAAAATAAAAATAGTATTACGAAGTATTACGTAAATACTTCGGTTGTATGAATTTGCAGTGCGCTCTTTTCGTGAAAAAGATCAGATTTTCTGGTATAGGTTACCGTATACCATCTGTCCTTTTCTTTTCTTGTGGCGTTCGCCGGTGTCGCCAATATAGTGGGCAAATTTTGCGGTGGTTCCCTCGACTTCAAGGTCTACATCATCGACATACTTGAAACCCGGCATCATGACATCGATGGTACCGAAGATGATGACATCTCCCTCCACCATCTGGCCTGCAACTTTGCCTGGTGTGTTTCCTTTGACGATGATTTTCCCGCCTTCCGCATGGGTCGCAAGGTGGAAATCCGCGTTCCCGTTGATGACCATCTCACCACCCGTCATGTACATGCCAACATCACTGCCGGCGTTCCCCTTTACGAGGATCTTCCCGCCGGACATGCCACGCCAGTCGCCGCGGTATGCAGCACCAAGGTAATTGCCGGCGTTCCCCTCAATAATGAGTTCCCCGCCTTTCATTGCCGTTGCTGCAAAGGCCTGGATATCGCCTTTGACAAGCATCCTGCCGCCGGACATCCATGCGCCGGCATACAGGTCGGTGCTGCCTTCGACGACGACCTCACCGGCACTCATCTTCATGCCGATGTACTTGACTTTCTTCACATCGCCCCTGACAACAATCTTCGTCTCTGCAGCGGTTGCCCCTGCATCCCCGGAGACTTCGAAATACTTGCCCAGTGTATATTTCGTATTCCCTTCGTATACATGGAGTTCTGCGATCTGTGCGGCTGTTTTTCCCGCAAATTCATCCGGGCAGATGTGTTCTGCTTCGAGGTACAACGCCGGAGGGTTTTTCATGGTGATTGTTACGGTTTCCATGCTCTACACCTACACCTGGGTTGCATCAACCTCTAATGCAAATGGATTCGGGACGAAGTGGTGCCCGAGTGATTCGTAGTTTGCCTGGGTCATGCTATAATACTTCAGGAATTTCTCCCTGATATCACGCATTACCTGTGGGTTGTCCTTTACCTTGGCATCGACCCAGAGGGTACGCTTGTTACCGGTGCTCACGATGTCACCATGAGTGACAACCTGCACACCACTCTTGAAGACATATGCCGCACGTGAGAATGCAGTCTCAATCATTTCGGGGTCAGCTAGTGGCTTGTCGGGGTTGAAATCATACACTGCAACGTCTGCGTCCATGCCTGGTTTTAATCCGCCACAGATACTGGCAAGTCCGAGGGACTTTGCCGGGCCTGCACGGGTCATCTGGGCAAGCTCGTAGAGCGTGATCTCACGGTCAAGGCTTGACAGTGTTGATGCAGCGATTACCTTGTCAGCATTCTTAAACGTGTTAAGCCGCTCGTTACGGGCCTTCTGTGACATCAGCCACTTGAAGACACGGGGGTACCGGGTGAATGGTCCTGCATTCGGGTGATCAGTCGTTATGAAACAACGCATCGGGTCTTTTGCGAGGAGTGCAAGTTCAAGACCGATTGACCACTGGATTGCACAGACCTTGATGTCCGGGCTGTAAATGTACGGCACGACACCCGCCGCAGTCTCGAGTTCCACGTCACAGTTTGCCCACTTCAGGTGGTTCAGTCCTGTCAGGTGGTGCTCGAACGGACCATCTGCGGTCATCGTAGTGGTCTCATCGAGGGTAACATTACCGGTATCCATCGTGAGGTTTTTGTGGCTGTTCACGAAGTTCATGATCTCCGTTGCCTTGGACTCGAAATTACCCCAGTTCTCTCCACCGTATGAATGGAACTGCATGTGGGTAATGTGCATGACCTGCTCACGACCAAACTTGTTCTTCGCCTTGTAACCATCTGCAAGGTTCAGGGTGTCCAGGGTTGTCTGGTAACATCCGGGGTTCCCGAGGTTGTTCGGGTGGATGTGCATGGAGTGCGGGAGACCGAGGTACTCGTTTGCCTCGATAAGTCCCTTCACAATTTCTGCCGGGGTGATGTCGAAGTACGGTACCGGGTCATGGATCGAGAGACAGTTCAGCCCCCATCCCCACGCTTCGGTGCCACCGGGGTTGACTACCTTAACAGCGTATCCCTTGGTTGCACGGAGCAGCCAGGCGATATACGCAGCGGTGTTCTCTACCTCGTTGTTTTTCAGGTACTCCATCACGAACCAGTTGTTACCGAAGACAGGGAATGCACCCTCGTCAATAATCGGGGTGTCACGGATTTCCTCGTGCACGTGGCGCGAGAACATGGGTGGCATTGCAGCCTCCATTGCCGTGGTATAGCCCATCTTGGCATACTCGTAGCCTGTCTTGAAGGTGCTCGGGATCGAGTTCCCTGAACCGGTCCGTTCAATCCCCTTTGTTGGAGTACAGGTGAAGAGTTTGTCTTCCGGTCGGTAGATCCGGCCGAGGTTGACCTTTGGGCCTGCGATATGGGCGTGGATCTCCACTGCTCCGGCCATGACCGTTTTTCCTGCGGCATCGATGACCTTTGCAGACTTCGAGACGTCCTTGACGATTTTACCATCCTTGATGGCAACATCGGATTTATCGCCCTTGATACCCTGGACGGGGTCAAATACAAATCCGTTTTTAATGATATATTCTGCCATAGTTATGCGACCCCTTTGAGTTTCTTCACACGATCGCGGACCATTGTCAGGAATTCCTCATCGGTAAGCATGCCCTCGGGAGGCTCCACGACCTTACGACAGTCGATTGGGACGTTATCCATGCGGTATGCGTTTCCACCGGTCTCAACACCAACAAATGCAACCGGCACATGGAGTTTTGAGACACCGCTCGTCGGTGTGATATGGGGATCAATGCATACTGAATTTACTTTTGCAATCTGTTTGACGGCACTGATTGGGAAATGTGCACCTGGATCGCTGCCGATAACAAACGCTGCATCAATTTCACCACGGGTAAGGAGGTCGATAGAGCTCGGTGTCACCCGGGTTATACCGCGGGAACCCGCGGGTAAGGTCAACTGAGAACGGGTACCCGAACTGCCAGGCGAGGACCTCTCCGGACCCTGTCACATTGTAGTGACCACGCATTGGCATGATGGAGAATTTCGTGTATTCGTTGAGGTCTTTTGTGACCGCGATTGCCTCATCGATATTGTGGTTCTTTCCAATGGACTGGGTAACACCCATACCGAAGAAGATGATCCCGAACCGGCCAGCCTTCATTATATTGGCGGCCTCGATGATCTTTTCTTTTGGTATGCCTGCTACGACATCCGGCAGCCATTCGTTTTTGAATGCGACACGGAAGGCGTTGAGGAGTTCGTAGTCCTGTCCCTGGGTGACCTGGAGGTGCATATCAGCCATCTTTGCGGTGTCGGTGACACGGGGGTCAACTACCACAAGCTTACGGCTTTTATGTCCTTTTCCGGTAAAAAACCCACGTGGGAATATCGAGTAACGGGACATGTGGCGCGGGTGGGCGTGACAGGGGTTGCAACCCCAGAAGATAATGGTATCCGCCCGGTTCTTTACCTCGCCAAGGGTGCAGGTGGGCAGGCCGATGTCCTGCACCGCAATCAGGGTTGTACCGTGACAGACCGCTGCCGTGTTATCAACACATGCACCGCACATTTCGGCTATTTCGTGTCCCATGCTCTGGGCTTCACAGTTTGTCGAGCTCCACCCGTACATCAGCGGTTTCTTTGCACCGGCAAGCATTGTTGCCGTGTAATCTGCCGCCTCTTCGTAGCTGATATCTTTCCATGTACCGTCCGGCTGCTGGAGCCGCGGCCTGGTGATCCGGTCTTTTGCCTGTGAATGCAGGAATTTTTCTGCACCAATTGCACAGGCATTGTACACGTCGAGGATCTGTTTGCCGTCATCGGTAACTTCAACCTCAAGATCATCACAGAGCGTACCGCAGAACGGACATACCACATCAGTAACTGTCTTTGTCATCAGAGTTCACCCCTGCATGCTTTCTGTACAAGTTCAACGCTGAGAAGGATCGGCTGGTCCATTGCGACTTCAACCTCAACAGGTGTCCCCTTGAATGTGGGCATACCGGTAGAATACGTGTTCGGGTTAACAAGTAAGTTAGCCCAGGGCCCCATGGGGATAAAACCTAGACCAGGGTGTGGCCCCTGGGAGGTCTCCTGTGCTTTTACAATGACGGTGCCATAGGGGCTGGTCACGCGGACATTGGTATTTTTCCAGCACCCGAGCTTCTTGAAGTCTGAATCGTCCATCTCAATAATCCCGCAGGCTTTGCGATAGAGGTCTTTCTCTTTTCCCCCCTCCATCGCCACCCCCTGGGATATAGTCCGGCCGGAAATAAGGTTCAGGGTAATCTTTGCCATATTTTATCCTCTTATTTCAGTTCATAAGTTCTGTCAGGGGGCTTGGGCCAAGCGATTCCACGGTCTTTACTACGTCAGTGATAACTTTACCCCATTTCGCTCCTTCTGATGCAGAAACAAAGGTCATCCTTAACCTCTTGTCCTCAAGGCCGATGTTCTTCAACAGGTTCTTCACAAGGAACAGCCTCTTTGCAGCCTTGTAGTTTCCTTCAAGGTAGTGGCAGTCTCCGAAATGGCAGCCTGAAATCAGTACCCCGTCTGCACCGTCTGTGAATGCCTTCATGATGAAGAGCGGGTCGATACGTCCCGTGCACATGACACGGACCACCCGGACATCTGGCGGGTACTGGATACGGCCGCCACCGGCGAGATCGGCACCGGCGTACGAACACCAGTTGCAGAGGATCCCGATGATCTTGGGCTTGAATGCGCCATCCTCGCGTTTCGGGGAGCTTCATGTCCTGCCATTACTGTTCGCCTCCGAGGAGGAATGCATCAATCTGAGCAACAATCTGTGGTGTTGCAAAGTGGTTCATCCAGATTGCGCCACCAGGGCAGAAACCACCGCAGGTACCGCAGCCTTTACATTTCGCTTCTGTAACCTGCATGACTTTTCTTCCATCTTTTTCTACGAGTGCAAGTGCAGAATACGGGCATAGATTAACGCACATACCGCATCCTGCGCATATCTCATCGATACACTGGGCGAAGTACGGCTCAAGCTCCACGTGGCCGACATGGATCGGGATACTTGCTGCCGATGCCGCACCTTCTGCTGAAGCAACCGTGTCAGGAATGTCCTTTGGTCCCTGGCAGACCCCTGCAAGGAACACACCGGCTGTGGTGGTACCGCACGGGTTCAGTTTCGGGTGTGCTTCAAGGAGCCATCCGTCCATGGAACAGGAAACACCGAAAAGCTTCCTGGTCCTGTTGGTGTCGGCTGACGGGCTGGACCGCTGCAGCAAGCACCACAAGGTCTACTTCAAGTTTCATCGGCCGGTCAAGCAGGGTGTCATCAGCAAAGACCATGAGGTTCTTTGATACAGGGTCTTCGAGGATGTTCGAGACACGACCACGGATGAACTTTGCACCCTCGTCCTGGATACGGTAATAGAACTCTTCATACATCTTACCGAAGGACCTGATATCCATGTAGAAGATATACGGCTGGCACCCGGGCATCTTTTCAATGAGCTGGTGTGCATGTTTCAGTGAATACATGCAGCAGAACCTTGAACAGTACGGTTTACCGTTCCCGGTATTATCTCTTGAACCTGCACAGAGGAGGAATGCGACCTTCTTTGGAGCGACCCCGTCACTCGGGCGGACCATGTGGCCGCCGGTCGGACCGGACGCACAGATCAGGCGTTCGAACTCAAGGCTGGTAATGACATTTTCAAATCTCTTGTAGCCCCATTCGGTCTTGTTCTCGACCGGGAACATATCATACCCGAGTGGCAAGGATTGCAGTACCTACCTTTACCTTGACGAATTCATCTTTCTGCTTAAGGTCGATTGCCTTCTTTTCATCCGCAGATCTTGACACAGAGGTCACACTTGATACAGGACTCAAAGTCAATGGTGTAGAGCAGGGGGACGACCTGCGGGTGCTGGATATAGATCGCCTTTCGGGGTTTCATTCCCTCTTCAAAGGTGTTTGGCTGGACAACCGGGCAGACTGCCTCACAGTCACCACAACCGTTACAGCCACCGCCGACAATACCCCTCGCTTCTGCCTCTGCCATGGTAGAGCACACCGCGGGCTTTCTTCCTGATGGTGACGTCGAAGTTACCGATGTACCCTTCTACGGACTCGACCTCCGAATACGTCATCAGCTCAATATTCTCGCTCCTCCCCACATCCACCATTTTCGGTGTGAGGATACACTGCGAACAGTCGAGGGTCGGGAACGTCTTGTCGAGCTGGGACATGCGACCTCCGATGGTCGGGGTCTTCTCGATCAGGTAGGTCTTGATACCGGCGTTCGCCAGGTCAAGTGCTGCCTGCATTCCTGCGATACCCGCACCGACAACCATTGCGGCCTTCTCAACCGGGACACTCTTCGGGAACAGGTCTTCGAGGAGCGATGCCTTTGCGACGGCGATACGGATTGCATCCTTTGCTTTATCTGTTGCACCTTCCTGGTCATGCATGTGCACCCATGAGTTCTGCTCACGGATGTTTGCCATCTCGAACCGGAACGGGTTGAGGCCACCTTCCTTTGTTGCCGTCCTGAACGTTGGTTCGTGGAGACGTGGCGAACATGCAGCGACGACGACACCGGTGAGTTTGTTATCCGCGATCGCCTTGTTAATCACAGCCTGGCCGGGCATCGAGCACATATACTTGTAGTTGTCAACATAGGCGACATTTGGAATGGTTTTTGCATAATCCTCAACTGCGGTGATATCCATTGAACCGGCAATGTTTGTACCACAGTGGCAGATGAAGACCCCAACCCTTGCCTCTTTCTTGGCCTCGGGCTGTTCTCCGATTGCGGCTTTCGCTGGTGCCTGCTTCTTTACTGCAGCGGGAGTTTCCTTCTTGGACGCTGTCTCTTTTTTGGTTTTTCTTTCAGCCATGTTCAGTACCTCCTTCACAGCACCTTCTGCAGGAACGGCTCGCAGCTGATCGCATGGAGATCAAGTGCAAGGTCCTGCGGGCTCATTCCCTGTGCCAGTCCGAGCAGCTCACAGTAGTGAAGTACCGGCAGGTTGTATTTGACCCCGAACTTCTCTTCGATCTCAATCTGGCCACGGTCAAACTGTAGCTGACAGAACGGGCAGATATCGGTGAGGGCGTCAACCCCTACTTCCTGCAGGTTGATCAGTTTCTCGTTGGCGATATCAAGCGCATGGACAATATCGTAGCCACGTACACCGCCACCGGCGCCACAGCACTGCATCTTCTGACGGTATTCTACCGGGGTTGCACCAAGGGCACCAACAAGTTCTTCCATCCAGGTAGGTGCTTCGGTGTCAAGTAACTCCTTATCTCCGAATTCGCGGTCCTTCCTGGGCTTAATGAGGTGACACCCGTAGTGGACGGCAATCCTTGCACCAGTCAGTGGGTTGGTTACGCTGTCCCTTACCTTGTCAACACCGACGATGTTCTTGTCATAGAGGAGTTCTGCAAGGTGGAAGACGTTGATCGAGCCTTTGTATTCCATATCGATGGTCTTCAGCACCTCGTTTACCCCGTCACGGAGTTCATCGTTGTGTTTCAGCTTGTGGTTTACTTCCCAGATTGACTTGTAACACCCGTTGCAGAGCAGGGCAATATCAATTTTCATCTGCTCGGCGAGCACGAGGTTACGTGCTGCCATCGCATACCAGACATTTAAGTCAATGGAGCCGAATGCACCCGGTGCAGGACAGCAGCTTGCACCCTTGAGAGGTACAAGTTCAATACCAAGTTTCCTGCTGGTCTTGATTGCAGCCGCTTCGGATCCGGGGTACCGGTTGGGGGCAATGCAGCCGAGATAAAATGCGTATTTATGTTTTGCTTCCATGATTGCTTACCCCTCCCTTTCCTTGACGATCCTGTCGGCGTTCGCCTTGAGTTTGTAATAGTCCAGGATCTTCTGTATGCCGGGTATGAATTCCTTATACGTGTGGGTAGTTGGCGGATCTGCATCCATTCCAAGTTTTACACGGGCCGCACGGTTTACGTCGTTGTTTGGTACACCGTGACCCGTGGTATAAATCGCCTGCACGGTCTTTAAGAAATTGACCGGGATGATATCACGTTTAAAAGCGAGGTTTCTCATCGCCATGATGACATCGGTTGGTGCAATATCACGCGGACAGCGGTCAGTGCAGCTGTAGCAGGTCGTGCAGAGCCAGAGGTCCGGGTCGGTCAGTGCTTCGGTTTCGAGACCGAGAACAACTCTTCTGACAAATTTCCTGATCCGGTACGAGCTCCGGGGAGCTGACGGACAGGAAGCGGTGCAGGTTCCACACTGGTAGCACAGGTGAGGGATTGACATCGAGATCTTTTCCACAGTGTCTGTGAACTTACCATCACTATCCTCACCGTACACATACCTGTCACGGAGTTTGGCTTCCAATGCTTCAGGGTATCCTTTTATTCTTGCCATGCCTGTTACCTCACGCCTTCTCCATCATTTTCAGGTTTACCTGGGCCTGGACATCCTCTTTAACTTTTGATGTCCGCTTCTCGAAGAGTTTTGCCTTGATCTTCTTGAAAAGCTCGGTCTCTTCGCCTTTTATCCGGACTCCGTCTCTCTGGAGGATAATAATATCCTCACCCGGGCATGCATTTACACATGCACCACAAAGCATACAGAAATCCTTGTTGACCGCGATTGTGGGCTCCATCTGGCCTTTCATATCAGCTGCTGCCTTTGGGGTTGGCAGGTAGATGGCATTTGCAGGGCAGATGTCCACGCAGGTCGAGCAACCACCGGGACATTTTGTTGCGTTAAACTCAATATCGCCAGAAAAGATCTTGTCAATCGTGATGGCTTCTGTCGGGCAGTTCACTGAACACCATGTACAGGTACAGCACTGCTTCTGATCGATGTTGACTTCACCGGCCATCTTGTCGCTGACAATCTCGCGTTCCACCGTCATGCACTCTTCAGGACAGAGTTCAACGCACACTTTACATGCATCGCACTTTGTCTCGTCCCACACAACTTCCCCTTCAACCTTGCCGCTTTCGGCAGTGAACGGTTTGTGCTTTACATCAATTGCCGGGCAGACTGCCCCGCAGATACCACAAAGCGTGCATTTCTCGTCATCTACCTTGAACGTGGTCTTGCTTTTCAATGCGACCTGCCGCTCATTTGCTGCCGCATCGACGCCCTCATAAACCGGGACATCACGAAGAACAGCGTCCCTTGGGCAGACCTCATCGCAGATAGTGCATTTAATACACTTTTCCTGGTCGATCTTTGCGGTTATGTCATACTGTGGGAACCCTTCTTTTTCCAGAATAGGGAGTCTCTCTTCGCCGTCGACTTTATGGGTTAGTGCATTGAATGGGCACATAATGACGCAGACGCCACAATAAACGCATTTCTGCTCATCAATATCCACCGGCGCAGCATAATCAACTGCACCCCGCCTTACAGCCCCTACAAGTCCGAGGACGATCGCCTCTTCAGGACAGGCATCAACACAAACGCCACACCCTGTACAGACCTCCGAATTCAGGATCAGGGTACTCGTGTTCTGCAGAAGCTTCTGCGAATTCACGAAATTCACTCCATCCCGTACCTTGGAGTATTTAGGAAACAATGTCATGTATTTTACCTCACTCCGTTCACTCACTGTACTTTCGCCATACCTGCGTTCCAGGGTCCGGCCAGTCTGATAACATCATGTGGACATGCTTCGACACATACGCCACAACCGGCGCAAAGTTCTGCCTTGAAGTCAAGGACGACAGATTTTCCGCCCTTGACCCTGTAGATCTTTTCTTTTGTTGCCGGATCTACGGTATGCAGCTCCAATGCGTCAACCGGGCACGCCACCACACAATTGTTACAGCCGGTACAATGCTCCATGTTAATATGCACTGCAAATGCCATGCTTAATCACGCACCAGCTCGATCGATCATTAAAATCGATATAAAAAAAGTTGTAAAATATTGTAGATAAACTCTTCTGAATTGCAATGGGCTTTTGTTGCAGGTTTAATCCGCTCATCAATGTATAGGCATTAACTGATAATTAAATAAAGTGTACATGCTTACCCACTTGGAAAAAAATTGTGCGCGATTTCAGAGGATTTTACGATTTTGCCGGAAAATACGGGTTAAATCTGGGTATTTAATTGTTCCGCTGTCACTCACGCATCCAATCTTAAATCCAAACGGAATAACAGGTTGAAATTGTAAGTCTACCTGAGGCCGGATCAAAATAATTGAATGTCCTGACCATTCCAACCACCGGTAGTCCCACCGGGACAATGAATTTTCACACCCTGTCAGGCAGGCTCCTTACCGGGTAAAAATCGGGTGGAAATCCGGGGCTTATATTGGCCTGATAGGGGGTGTTTTCGTATAAGCCCAGTAATGATCCGGTGATGCGGGAATCACGGCATTATTAATTCGTTATACTCCCTGATTTTCTGCGGGTTTTCCGATTAAAGGATGGAATAAAAAAAATTCGTAACATGGCCATGTTTTTCGGAAGGAACAGGCCTTAATGCTGTTCGTTCCGGGTGAACCAGGATGCATTTTCCGGGGTCCTGGTTACTATTCAGGGTCATCATCCCTGCTTAAGCGTTCCACCTGCTTAAGGTCTGCTGAAACGTCGCCACTAAAGTTCATTTCAGCGAAATCACCGGTCGTAGGGGCAGACATGGAAAAATCCGGGGTCTGATCAATTATCACAAGTACGGGGGTCACCGGTGCGGTGAAGTCCAGTACATGTCCGCCACTTTTCCTGTCTGATGAAATATAGTGAAGATGGTATCCGGGCATATTGACCCCTTTCATAAAAGGGGGGAGGTAGAACCCAACAATGGTCCCGGTTGTATTCTCAAGCCTTTTTACCTCCTGGTGGGTGGCTGCTTCGGCAAGCGGTGGGTAAGGCTTTTCCTGCCTTGGAATGGCGCGGACGACCATTTCGGGAAATGTCGCATCAGCCCGGACGGCAAATATCAGGTTTTTTGAAGGGAGTGCTTTATCAATCCCGGTAGTGAAGGTGGAAAAATTCCTGCTCCCGCTCACAAGGATAGACGCATCGTTCTCAAAAAATGTGACGGATGCAAACGGTACCATCACCGAGGGGTTAACCACGTGGACTGCACCATCTGATGTAACCTGGTAATACCGGCCATCTACGGCAATCATCTCACCATCAAGTGCCTCGAATGTCCCGATGCCAAAATCACCATGTTTTTCCACTTCGTCCGCCCGTTGCACACCCTCGTATGCTCCCAGTACCAGGGCATCAATGGTTGAGACCTGGTAAAGGACATCGCGTTCCCCTGGAGTTTTATCGGAAAAGAGCCGGGGATTTTCTGCTGCCTCGTTCAGGAGAATTCCCCCTGTAATTATCAGGATAACAATCGCTACAGCGAAGATGGCAACCAGGTGAAGTGCGAGTCCATTCCTGTCTCCCGTCTCATACCGGTCTACCGGTACCTTCTGATCTCCTGCCATCGTTCATACTCCTGAATAATTGTATCAGAGAACGTCACCGCAGGTTGTAATAATAGTTGGTGGGCACCGGTTTCTGTTAACAATCCTGGCCTTATGCAAAGCCGGGTGATAGTTGAAAACCGGGAATTTGTCCGGCTTTTTTTTAGTCACGTATCTCGTCTCCTGAAACCCGGGCAGGTTGTAAACTGCAGCCCTATTTGTATATCGCATCATATGGTTTATTACTGGGTGGGTGTATATTTGTGAGTCCTGGTAATATAATGGCATAATATAAGGTTAAAATAAAAAATAAGGACGATATGGAATTATTTTGGGCAATCCAGGATCTCATCTGTTGTGCAGTCAAGGTGGGAATTTGCCTGTTCAAGGTGTGTTGCCCCTTTTTTTACCCCGTCGATCCGGTACTAACTCCCTGGTGACGGTTATAGGTGGTCATCATTCAACTATCAGAAAACCACTTAGAAAATTTATTCTATCACGGCCATGGTACATTCTTTGTCCGAGGTATTTGAATATGGAAATTAACGGTGTAAAGATTGACAACACGTTTGCAGAAGCATTTCCCGCATGGGTCAGCTCTGTAATCATAACCGCCGCAACGAAGGAACTCGCATACAGCTCAGCAGTCGAAGCGACCGGGTTCGGGACATCGGTTATCGCATGTCCGGCAGAAGCAGGTATTGACCAGTATGTGCCCCCCCAGCGGACCCCTGACGGCAGGCCTGGATATGGTATTCTTATTGTCCACCCAAGCAAGAAAAAATTAAAAGAGCAGCTGATTGAGCGTATCGCAGAGTGTGTGCTTACCGCACCAACCACCGCAGCGTTTAACGGTATCACGGACTGCGAAGAAAAACTCCCGATGAAACTCCACTTCTTTGGCGACGGCTACGAGTACCAGACCAAAGTAGGAGACCGGAGTGTATGGGCAATTCCACTGATGGGTGGAGATTTCCTGACAGAAGAAGAGATTGGCGTTGTGAAGGGTGTTGCAGGTGGGAATTTCTTTGTCATGGGTGACAGCACCATGTCGGCCCTTGTCGGTGCACAGGCCGCCGTAGCGGCGATCGATGAAGTCTGTGGCGTTATTACGTCCTTCCCGGGCGGCATTGTCGGAAGCGGCTCGAAAGTAGGCAGCAAGAAGTATAAGTTCATGAATGCAAGCACCAACGAACAATATTGCCCGTCCCTGAAGGGGAAGGTCCCTGAGAGCAAGATCCCGGACGGTATTAATGGCGTGTTCGAAATTGTCATCGACGGGGTGTCAGAAGCGGCAGTTGCCGAAGCAATGGCCGCAGGTATCCGGGCTGCATGCATGGTAAAAGGCGTCAAATTCATCAGCGCCGGCAACTATGGAGGCACGCTCGGGCCGTTCAAGTTCGATCTCCACAAGATCCTTTAAATCTTTTTTCTTCCCCTGGCACTGTTTGGGTAACCCGATCGATCTTCTTATATAATTTCTTGCCGACTATTCTGTTAACGATATTTCCGGTGACAAAATGATTGTCAAAACACCCGAAGAAATAAAAACGAAATATGGATCACTGTTTTCCCGGCGGTTTCTCGTGATGGTGGATAAGGGTGCCGGCCTTGCAGAGATCATAGAGCAGTGCCATGCAAGGGGACCTATCGAGTGGGATGCGATGAACCGCATCCGAGCAAAAGGGGCAACAGTCTCTGCCCGGGTTGAAGGGACAGAGATGAGGATGCTGGCGCGCCTTGGTTCATTTAAAGCCAGCTTCGGTGCTGCCGGAGAGAATATTGGCGGTCAGGCCCTCGAAGGAGTCGAGGTACAGGGTGACGAGGTCGTCACATCGTGGGCAGGTATTGCCGGTGCCGGGCTTGGTATCGCTGCCTGCCTCCCACAGGCACCGGGTGTTACCAGGGCAGAATACCCGACAGAGGATGACATGGTGGTCGGCGGTGCAAGGGTGAACCGGGTACGGATTTTCTCACCCCTGTACGAGAAAATCACCATCGGGATTGATGATACCGATACCTCCGAAAAAGGGGCCACATGGGTCCTTTCCTTGAAATGCGGTGAACAGTGCCCGGTTCAGGGGGTTGAATTTCTAAATATGAGGCTGATCCAGCTCAATCCGCGGGTCCCGGAAAAGACCACCAGCTGCGTAGGGTCCGCATTGAATTTTGCCGTCAGGCCCGGATCCGTCGAAGCTCTTCTTACCTATGTCCGTGACTATATCGAGGAGTTTTCTTTCAGCGATGACACGGGTATTGCCTATTACCGGGGAATTGAATTCCCAAAAATGATGAATGGCGCCTGCAGGAGAATAAAGACCGAGATAGTAAGCCTGAAGGATGCCGAGGACATTGCGTTATCTGCCGGTATCAGGTATATTGACACAGCAGGGAGAAAGGGCAGGATTGGAGCATTAGGGTCTGTATTATGGGCCAACAGGGGCATCGAAGCGGCAGGTCTCTATGGTGAACCTTCCTGAACCGTATATCATACGGTACCCGCAGATTGTCGCCGTAGCGGATTCAGCCGGCGAACGTGTTGAGCTGATCGAATTTTTTGACTGTACCGGAGGTGCAATGTGGGCACAACATCATTATGCACAGAGCCCGCTTGTCTGTTCAGTCAGGAATGTCGGCCCGACTATGCGGTACCTGCTACGTCCGGGGGAATCAGACCTTGCCCTTGAGGGGTCCCATTTTCCTGCCGGAATAAGCTCCGTTTCAGTTGATGAGGACGAGATCCGGGTCTCTTATGTCGGGCTTGGCGGCGGGGGTGTCGGTGCGTCCATTTGCCGCTCGTACGCACAGGGTGTTACGCGCAGCACAAATGATCCGTCAGGGGGTGGAAAACGTGCCGGTTCGACGGTCTGGTTACCCAGACGACAGCGTGTCCTGATCGGTGTGGACGATACTGATACACCGGAACAGGGGGCAACCTGGACGCTCGTTCATAATATTGCGAGGGCTGTTGAGGACCCTCAGTCCCGCTACCTGTCACATACAATTGTGCAGCTGTATCCTGTCCCCTACCGGACAAAAAATTGTGTCAGCATTGTTGCTGAATTTGCATCATCTGATCCGGTCCGCCTTATCGAGCATTTTGCAGGACTCCTGGACCGCTATACCCTTTCAGAAGATACCGGCATGGCGGTATACACGGGGTTTGACCCCTCGAACCTCCTGGATTTCGCATGGAAAGTGAAACGTGGCGAAGTAACGCAGGGTTTAATCCTTGATATCGATGATATCAACCTCCGAATCGTGAGAAATGGTCGTGGGATCATCGGTGCGGTTGCTGCAATTCCGTTTTACACAAGGTATGAGGAGGCCCTGACCTTATGCAAGGACAGGAATTAAAAGCTTACCTCCTCGCTGTGGGATCAGCACGGCTCACCGGAAAGGATGCAACGCCTTACATTTCGAGTTCATCCGCAGGTCCCGGTGCCGGGGGGGATGGCTCGGTCTTCTTTTCCGCCCATGGTATGAGAGTGCGGTTTGCCCTTTCAGACACCAGTCCCATTGAAATCATCCATGCCGGTGAAGGGTCCGCAACACTCAGTTACGGGGAGATTATGGTGCCCGGCCGGCTGGACCCGGTTGGCCTGCACTGCCCGGAACAGGCCTATATTACCGTAAGCAGCGGCTGTATCTTCAATTGCCGTTACTGCAACGTTCCTCGCCTGCCAAAGCGGAGAAAATCCGTCGGGGAGATCCATGCCATGGTCGATGGGATAAAAGACCGGATTGATGCAATCTCAATCACAAGCGGTGTATATTCCGACATTTACGAGGAAGAAGATTTTGTATGCCAGGTTGTCCGGGACCTTGCGGGGTTCGGTCTCCCCATTGGTGTCTCAATTTACCCGACAGAACATACACCCGGCCGTCTGTACGGACTCGGGGTGAAGGAAGTCAAGTTCAACCTTGAATGCGCCACCCCGGAGCTTTTCAAGACTTTATGTCCCGGCCATGACCGTGATCTCATCATCAGGGTCCTTCAGAAGTCAGTGGTGTTATTCGGGCGCGGACATGTATTTTCAAACATAATTCTTGGTATCGGAGAGACGGATGAAGAGATGAACGCATGCATCAGGGAATTAACGAAGATGGGGGTAATTCCTGTAATCAGGCCATTAAACCCGATTGCAGGATTTTCCGGCTCCAGGAGACCGGATGCAGAACGGTTGATCAGGATAGCCGGATATCATGAAAGAGCATTGGAAGATGAAGGACTGGACCCCCGGGAGGCACTGACCATGTGCGTCCGGTGCAGGGGTTGTGACCTTGTCCCCGGGGAGCCGCTATGATAGGTGAAGATGCAATAACAAGAGCCCTCCTCGCCGCAGCTGACAGGTTATACGGAGTTCCCGGCTATCCTGTCAGCGGAGTGCTTGAAAAAACAGGAGCCGAACCTGTCATAAACGAGAAGGTGGCAGTCGAATATGCGCTGGGGGATTCGCTTTCCGGCAGGAGAGCGGCAGTAATCCTGAAAAATGTCGGGTTGAATGCCTGCGCAGACCCGTTTATTGAGGCAACTACCCAGGGACTTCTCGCAGGTGTGGTCATTGTAGCCGGGGATGACCCGGATGCCGGGGGGTCACAGAATGCACAGGACTCCAGATATTATGGGGAACTTGCCGAGGTGCCGGTACTGGAACCCGGCCCGCATAACGTTTTTGAAGCGGTGGAAGAGGCATTCAGGGCCTCGGAATCATTCTCAAGGATAGTGATCCTCCGCCTTACCCCGGACCTTCTCGAAGCCGAAGTATCACCCAGGAACGTCGAAAGAAAGGGAAAATCCGGGACGATTGCACCGTTGAACCTCACCATGAAAGGGAGGGTCCAGAGGGCGAGGAATATGCTCGGGCCGATGTATGAATGGTCGAAAACATCCCCCCTGAACCGGATAAACGGGACTACAGCCCTCATTGGTGCGCAAGGTACCGGGGATGAAACGGCCCTTTACGGGGGGACCTCCAGCGTAATTACCGTATATCCTCCACCCGCAGGGCATGAGAGGATAACGGCGGTGAAAGAACTCGGAAGGCCGTTTTTCAGGGAGCACCTGGACACGACGCCGCCGGTGTATACCGACCCTGAACGAAGGGAAGACCGTGGTTTTTACCGGTCATTCTGTAAAGACTGCCCCTTCATCCTGTCAGTCAAGGTCCTTGACGAACGGGGTATTTCGGTCACCTGCGATGCAGGGTGCTGCGTCCTCTGCATGAACCCGCCGTTCAAGACCAGCCTCGTCAGTTATGGTATGGGTTCATCCATAGGGGTGGCCGCAAAAAGCACGGGTGTTGCGCTTACCGGCGACTATGCACTGCTTCATTCCGGCCTCCCCGCATTGATCGACGTGTATGAGAAAAAAACACCATTACTCTGCATAGTAATGAAAAACAACTGCATGGGGATGACCGGTGGGCAGCAGGCCTACGATATCCTCCCCTATATTGCCTGGGCGGGCCCTGTAATCTGCCGTGCTGATGATGAAGCCCTTATCAGGGAAATGCTTGTTCCCCCGGAATCGCCTTGCATTCTGGTGATTGAAGGGGACTGTCCGGTCGGGAGACACCATGAAACCGTGGAATGTTGAAATCTGTGATGTGACACTCAGGGATGGCGAGCAGACGCCGGGTGTGTCATTTACCTGTGATGAAAAGAAGTCGATTGCCCGTGTCCTTGACAAGGTGGGGGTCGAAGTAATCGAAGCCGGGTTTCCAATCGTATCAGCAGATGAAAAAAAATGCGTGACCGAGATCGCTGCGATGGGCCTCGACGCCCGGGTCTGCTGTCTTGCAAGGGCACGAAAAGAGGACGCCGAGTGTGCGATAGATTGCGGTGTGGACCTTGTCAGCATTTTTATCGCAACCTCTGACCTCCACATCAGGCATAAATACAAAAAACCAAGGGAGGAGGTGCTCCAGGCGGCGCTTGGTATCGTGGAATTCGTCCACGACCATGGGATTTCAGTCCGGTTTGCCGCGGAGGACGCCTCCCGGACGGACCGTGGTTTCTTAAAGGAAGTGTTCCTGCAGGGTGAAGACCACGGGGCCCATCTCCTTTCATTTGCAGATACGGTTGGTTGCCTGACACCGCTTGAGATGTACGAGGTGATGGGGGACCTCGTATCAACCGTGCGTGTCCCGGTCTGTGCACACTGCCATAATGACATGGGGTTCGCGGCAGCGAACACGATTACTGCTGCCGAGGCGGGGGCATTTCAGCTCCATACAACGGTCAATGGCATCGGCGAACGGGCGGGCAACGCCCCCCTTGAGTCGGTGCTTGTGGCACTCCGTATGAAAGCAGGGGTTGAACGCTATGACCTCACGCACCTCCAGCACCTTTCAAAACTGGTTGAAAAAGCATCCAATATACCGGTTGCCAGGACACAACCGGTTGTTGGAGCCCATGCATTTTCCCACGAGAGCGGGATCCATATTGCTGCCATCCTCCAGGACCCGGAAACATACGAATATTTTTCCCCGGAAATGGTCGGTGGTGAGCGTAAATTTATCCTAGGAAAACATTCCGGGTCGAAAGCACTCGAATATGTGGTATCTGCACTCGGGTTCCAGCTTTCAAAAGAGCAGATCTGCCAGGTACTCGAACGGGTGAAAATCGAAGGGGAGCATAAAACAGTTGTCACACCCGAACGCCTTCTTGAACTTATTAACGATATCAAGGCAGAGGGGTCACCCGTATGAGGACGCTCTCCGAACGGATCCTTGGTGCATCGGCCGGGGACTATGTCGACGTGAACGTCGACCGGGCCTATGTGCATGACGGCACAGGCGTACTCACCCTCGAGGCCTGGAAAGAGATGGGATGCCCGGGCCCTGCTCACCCGGAACGACTGTACATCCTCTTTGACCATATTGTTCCGGCAAATAACAGCACTACCGCGACGCTCCAGAAAGAGCTCAGGGAGTTTGCCAGGACCCGGGGTATTCATTTCTCCGATATCGGGGGCGGGGTCTGTCACCAGCTCATGGGTGAAGGAGAGGTGCTTCCCGGGGAGATCGTGGTCGGGGCAGACTCGCACAGCTGCACGCTCGGTGCATTCGGTGCGTTTGCAACCGGTGTGGGGGCGACCGACATGGCGGCAGTCTGGGCATCGGGAACGACCTGGTTCAGGGTACCTGAAACCATCGCTGTCCGGCTTTTTGGGTCTTTTAATGGTGCAGTTGAGGCAAAAGACCTTGCTTTGACGGTAATTTCAAAACTAGGAATGGACGGGGCCTCCTACCGGGCCTTGGAATACATCGGGGTAGGAACAACATCGCTCTCAATGGAAGGCCGTCTTACCCTGACAAACCTTGCAACAGAGGCCGGGGCAAAAACCGGTCTCTTTTACGCCGATGACGTGACCAGGGCATACCTCCTCCAGTTCGGTCACCGGGTAGAAAACCAGGTTCCCGAGCCCTGCACCTATGCTGGCGAGGTACGGATTGATTTAGGGGACCTCGTGCCAGTGGTTGCGCCACCCCCGCGTGTGGATTCTGCGAGACCGGTGGCATCACTCGAAGGCCTGCCCCTTGACCAGGTATTTGTCGGTACCTGCACCAACGGGCGTTTTGAAGATTTACAACGCTTTGCATCAATCGTCCGGGGTAAGAAGGTGAACGTGAGGACCATCGTGATCCCGTCCTCGGCAGAAGTCCTCCGGAAAGCAGCCAATACGGGTGTCCTCTCGACCATTATCTCGTCAGGCTGCACGATCGGCACACCCGGTTGCGGCCCCTGTCTAGGGGCACATATGGGGGTAATCGGCGAAGGGGAAGTCTGCCTATCGACGGCAAACCGTAATTTTACGAACCGGATGGGTATTGGCGGCAGCGTGTATCTCGCCTCGGTTGCAACGGCGGCAGCAAGTGCTCTGACCGGCGTCCTGACAGTTCCGGAGGCGTAAAATCATGCACATTGAAGGGAAGGCGATCTGTCTTGGGCCCGATATCGACACCGATATCATCATCGCCGGGCGGTACCTCCGGACAAAGGACCGGACGGTCTGGGTCGAACACGTATTCGAAGACCTCGACCCGGCGCTCGGGGCCAGGCTCAAAGGATCGGTCATTGTTGCAGGCAGGAATTTCGGGTGCGGGTCTTCGCGTGAACAGGCCGCCGTTGCCCTTAAAGAAGCAGGGCTGCGGGCTGTTGTCGCCCCTTCCTTCTCCCGGATATTCTTCCGTAACGCCATAAACGTGGGACTCCCGGTTGTTGAAGGGGAATGCCACGGTGCCGATGGCGACGAGGTGATAATTGACCTTGACAAAGGGGTTGTTACCTGCGGTGGCTCAAGTGCTCCAATCCGGCCCCTGTCTGCAAGGATGAAGGAGATCCTTCTCGCAGGCGGACTCGTTCCCCTCTGGAGGTCAAAGAAGCCATGATCTTCCCCCGTGAATACAAAGACATTGGCTACGCGGATACGGAACCCTGCGGGAGATGCGTGTATTTTCTCTCGCAGTACCTTATCCACAAGACTGGTACCGGCCATGAGATCGTCCGGGTGACGACCGATCCCGCCGAACAAGGGCTGATGAGGAAGGTGATCGCCGAGGAAGTGATAGCGTCCGCGGATGAGGTCACCTGGTACCCGGAACAGGTCAATATCGCCAACCGGGCCGGGCTCATCCGGCTTGCAACAGAATCAGGCCGACGTTGCACTATCTTTTCCGGGCACGACGAACACTTAACATTCGTGCTCGACCCTGACCCTGCAACACTGCTGACCGTTCATGTTTACGACGTGAAACCCCCGCTCCCGGTCCTGTCAGACCGGGTAACGGAACTGGAGGCGATCGGGCTGTTCGGGGAACTTGATATCAGGTTCGTGCACCATGTCACCGATATTTCGCAGACCGGTGCCGATGTCCATCCCTGCAGGGCGGCAGGTTTCCCAAGGACTCTTGACGCAGACCCGATGGTTGGTGGTGAAACGGTTGCAGGCTGCAGGGCCAGTTCCGGGATATACCAGGAATGTTACGGGGATGATTATACCCTGATCGACATCTGCCCCATCGGGACCGTTGCAGAAGAGCCGTTCATCACCCGGTGCTGCCAGAAGGAACGGGGTGGGATCGGCAGGTACAATGGAAAATTCGGGGCGGTCGTCCACTGGGGCGCAACGCCGCGTGATATCCTTAAAGCCATCGACGGCCTTGTAACCGGCTGGAGGTCGGAATAATGGCGAACGTCAGAAGTGTTGCGATAGTATGCGGGGACGGTATCGGAAAGGAAGTAATTCCCGTTGCAAGGGATGTGCTATCCCTGCTCCACCCCGAGTATGAATTATTCCCGGTGGAAGTCGGGTACGAGCGGTGGGAGCGGACGGGCGAGGCGATGGGAGATGATGACTTTGCATTGCTCAAATCGGCAGATGCCATCCTGTTTGGTGCGATAACAACACCTTCTGTTCCCGATTACCGCAGCGTGCTGCTTCGGATACGAAAAGATCTCGACCTCTTTGCCAATGTTCGCCCGGTGAAGGGTGACGGGTTTGACATCACCATTGTGCGGGAGAACATCGAAGGTCTTTACTCGGGGATCGAAGAGGTGGGGGTGGACAGGGCGACGACGCTCCGGGTCCTGACCCGCCATGAATGTGAGCGTATCGCCCGGTATGCCTGCAAACTTGCGGGGAGCAGGACCCTGACCATCGGCCACAAAGCCAACGTGATGAAATCGGACGTATTCTTCAGGGAAATATGCCTCCACGAAGCGTCGGTTGCCGGGGTGAATTGCAATGACCGGCTCATTGATGCGTTGTGCCTGGATGTGCTCCTCCACCCGGTATCGTACCATGTTATCGTGACGACGAACATGTTCGGGGACATCCTGTCGGATGTTGCTGCGTATCTCGTCGGCGGCCTCGGTATGCTGCCCAGTGCCAATATCGGGGAACACCATGCATTTTTTGAACCTGTCCACGGAAGTGCTCCTGATATTGCGGGTCGGAATCTGGCAAACCCCGTTGCAGCATTGCGGAGTGCAGCGCTCCTGCTCCGGCATGCAGGGGATATTCCAGGGTCGGATGCGATCGAATGTGCGATTCAGATGGTATTTTCAAAGGGGATAAAGACCCGGGACCTTGGAGGAGTGACTGGGACAAAGGAATTCGGGGATGCAGTTCTCCATGAACTCGGACTGGCGGATGCTGCCTGATCCTTCCCTGCTCTTTTTTCCATTGGGGTCGGGATTTGGTAGATGAGGATTTTTTAAGGTTTCATGGTTTAGTTGAAACCCTTTTGGTGACATAAAAAAATCAAGAGGGAACTACGAAGACAGGAGGGGGTTTCACCCCCTCCCGCCTCACCCCATTACGATATTCTTCAGGCAGGGTTTCGGCGAAGGCTCATTGAATTAAGAGTATCTTTGGATAGTCTACATCCCAACCGGGGTCGCCAAAGCGGCGGGGCGGAATCCGGGGAGTGTGGGTAAAATTGGGAATGTCCTAATCCTCAAGATGGATTAGAGAGCATGTCAGCAGGGTCAAATTTTTCTAATCTAATTGAGGTTGTGGTTATGCCTGGAACCCCGTTTACCCGTTCCCGTCCCTCGTCCAAGTGACAGCGGATTGTCAACGTATTAAAAAGGTCTGGGTGCTTTCCTGGCACCGTCCATCCGGATATATTTTATGTCTGCCATTTCCGGAGGCATACCAGTATCCCGGCCACAATAAGTGCACCGGTTACCGGTACCAGGGAGACCGGGGCTTTTCTCGTGGGTGTTGGCGTGGAGGCACCGCCATTCTCCAGCATTTTCGTCGCCACCAGCCTGGTGGTCTTCGCCCCTTCGATAGTGGGGTCGATCGTGAGAGCACGACTTGCAGAATCTACCGCCTCCTGGTACCTGCCAAGGTGGACCAGTGCATCGGCCCGATTAGCCCACGCCTCACTTATATTCGGGTTCCCTGAGATTGCCGCATCGGTGGCAGCCAGAGCGTCCTGGTATTTTCCCATGACATTGAGTATTCCCGCTTTCTGGGCCAGTGCGAGGGCAAAATCCGGCTGTATTGCCAGCGCTTTTTCAGTTTCAACAAGGGCTTGCTGGAATTTCCCCTGCGAAGCAAGATCGGCACCAAGGTTATAGGCCTTGATGGCCTCCATGTTCTGGTTGGACATCATCACGGGTGTATCATTCTCTGCAGCGGATACCGGTATCGTTGCTGCCAGGAGGAGGGCAAGTACAATGCATACAGCAGACCCGGTCGTTTTAAGGTTCGGCGGTCTCATATTATCTCCTCTTTTGTCTGTTGCGTAATGTATAATATCTTCTTTGAGGAAACGGTTGGCTTTGGGTTTCTGCACCGGATCATGTGACCTGCAACGGAATTTCGTCCTTGAAAAGATGGGTAAGTTTCAGTTGTTGCCAATCTGACCAGAGACCGTGTAGGAGGGAAGTTAGTATAGTATGATGCCAGATAACTGGAACGATACATCATGGCAAATGAAACTCTGACCGGCAACAGCGTAATGGCTATAACCGGTACGATTGCAGTGGCAGTCCTTGTCTATGTCACAACATCTTCAGTGTTATGGGCGGTAGTTGCGGGCCTGATAACAGGCTATATCCTGATTGGTATAAGGATTGTAAGGCCGACTCATAGGATCCTTATCGAGTTCCTTGGTAAATACCAGAAATATGGCGGGCCGGGCTTATACTGGATTATCCCCGGTATCCAGAAACTGTATTCGGTGAACATCACAGAAAAGCTCGTCAATGTTGACCGGCAGGAGATCATCACCAGCGATAACCTGAACGCCTTCGTCGATGCACAGATTTACTTCAAAGTAAAGGAAGACGAGGTGCATGTAAAGGCGTCCCAGTATTACGTATTCAACTACGAGTACCAGATCGTCTCACTTGCCCGGACCACATTAAGGAACATCATCGGTGGAATGACTTTAAAAACTGCCAACAGTGAACGGAATACGATTAATAACAACCTTGCAGAAGCGCTTAAAAAAGAGACGTCATTGTGGGGTATCGACATAGTCCGTGCAGAATTAAAGGAGATCCAGCCACCACCTGACGTACAGGAAACCATGAACAAGGTGGTAAAGGCACTCAATGAGAAAGTTGCCGCAATTGATTTTGCAACGGCTACTGAGACCAATGCCGACGGCCAGCGGCGTGCCGCGATCAAGCAGGCTGAAGGTATCAGGCAGGCGACAATCCTTGAAGCGGAAGGTAAGGCAGAGTCAATCCGTCTTGTAAACGAGGCCGCAAATAAATATTTCATAGAAAATGCACAGAAATTAAAACAACTGGAAGTGACCCAGGCCTGCCTTGAAAGGAATACGAAGATTATCGTCCCGTCAGGCCAGAGCGTGGTGAACATTATCGGTGGTTTTGGTGATACCAGTCCCCCGACCACTCCTTCAGAGTCCTCCGGAACCGCAACGGTCCTGAAGACGCTTGGGATGGGGAGCGGGAAATATTAAACCTTATGTGAAGCAGTTTTCACCATTCGCTTTTCTTTTTCCAATATGGGCATCTTTTAATTTTCCAGGGGATACCACATTGTCTATGCAGATACTGGTTGTCTATGCGTCAAGGAAGGGGTCAACAGAGGAAATTGCGTTGGCTATCGGGAAAGAACTGGAAGCCGGGGGGCACCAGGTCATGGTCTCCCATTTGAAGGACGTTTCCTCGTTTGAAGGCTATGATGCCGCAGTTATGGGGGCCCCGGTATATACAGGTCATATTGACGAGGAACTCCGGAAATGTGTCGAAAGGAATAAAAACGGGTTGAAAAATATTCCCATCGCAGCATTTGCGGTAGGATTAGCGCCGGTAAACCCGAAGATTGGGTCCTCTGCAGCTCTTGAGGAACAGCTACGCGGCATGGTCGGACCGGCAAATCTGGTCGCCGTGATGGTATTTGCCGGGAAGCTGGACCCCGCACAACATTCATTTATGACGAAAACCATGATATCCCTCATGAAAGCCCCAACCGGGGATTTCCGGGACTGGGACATGATTAAGGAGTGGGCAAAGAGCCTGCCGGCATTATTTGGGACATGGAACGCTTGAGTAGATGACAGAAAGCTCAGGACCAGAATATCTTACATTTTGAGAGGGTCGAAACATGGTGAAAGTAGGTGTACATGTATCAATAGCAGGATCGATTGAAAAAGCCGTAGAGAGGGCAGAGGCGGTCTCCTGCGACACGTTCCAGATATTTTCGAGAAACCCGAGAGGATGGGCATGGAAAGACCTCGCAGAAGAAAATGTACAGGCGTTTCGGGATGCACTGAAGAATTCCTCGATTTTCCCCCCTGTTGACCACATGCCCTATCTCCCGAACCTTGCCGGGCCGAACCCGGAACACTATGAAAAGTCCATCGCAACGCTCACCGCTGAACTGAAGCGTTGCGGGCAGCTGGGTATTCCATACCTGGTTACGCACCTCGGTCACCACCCTGGAATGACCATAGAAGATGGCAGAAAACGGGTGATCAGTGCAGTGAACACGGCCATTGAGGAGGCGGGAAACGACGTGATGCTGCTTCTTGAGAATACAGCCGGCGAAAAGAACGGGGTGGGCAATACCTTCGAGGACATCAGGGCCGTGCTGGAGGGTGTTGTGGACCGGCGCCGAACCGGTGTCTGCTTTGACACCTGCCACGCCTTCGGGGCGGGATATGACCTCCGGACCGACGATGCGATTGAAGAGACAACCGGCAGGTTTGATGAAGTAATCGGGCTTGGTGAAATCCGGGTGATTCACTGCAATGATTCGAAAGGGGAACTTGGCAGCGGACTTGACCGGCACGAGCACATCGGGATGGGGTATATCGGTGAAGAGGGGTTCCGGAGGATACTCCGCCACCAGCCGTTTTCCCGCCTTCCCCTTGTCTGCGAGACCCCGGTTGATGCCCGCCGGGATGATGCGGGAAATATTGCAAAAGTCCGGGAACTCGCCGGGTAAATTCCCCGGAGTTCAAATGATGAACGGGTCTGTGAAAGCTGCCTGGTCTCATCGGCGCTACAATTAACAATGCTGCCCGAACAAAGGACCGGGGATCGGCGAATAGATTTAAAGGGGCCCTTCGTCCCCAGATTTGCCGAAAAAATGGCCCTGCTGACATCCTGCATTGTGTTATAAAAAGTGGATATACGTTGACAGGAGGGTTTTCCACCCCTTCCTTTTCTGCCGCCTCCAATAAGATATTTATTAGCAGGGTTTAATTTGGCATGGGTTTTTACGAGGTTAATCAGAGCACCTTGACAACCATCAGGGTGATATCGTCATACTGTGGGGCCTTCCCGCTGAATGCAAAGACTGCCCTGATCACATTCTCCATAATCTCACTTGCCGGACCCAAAGGTGCACCTTTGATCGTATCCATCAGGCGTTCAACTTCAAACATCTCCTCCTTCTCGTTGATTGCCTCTGTTACCCCGTCCGTGTAAAGAAGGACGATATCCCCCGACGCCAGTCCGACTTCAGTCTGGGAATACTCTGCATCATCCATAATCCCGATAGCCACACCCGTCGATTCAAGTTCCTCAGTCTTTCCGCTGCTTCCGCGAAATATAATCGGAGGGTTGTGGCCGGCATTGACATAGGTCAGTTTCCTCTCTTTTTCATCGAGGACCCCGTAAAAAAGGGTGACAAACATCCCTGTTTTTGAATCTGCTGAAATAATTACATTGGCATGCCTGATGATTTCTGAAGGGACTTTAAACCAGGTGGACGATACCCGCACAATAACACGTGAAAGCGCCATGAACAGGGCTGCAGGGACCCCTTTCCCGGAAACATCCGCAATCAGTATGCCCATACGGCTTTCGGAAAGTGGAATCACTTCAAGGGGGACGACATCAAAAAAGTCCCCGCCCACCTCTTTTGCAGGAAGACTGGTCGCAGCAATATCATACCCTTTAATCTGGGGAATTGTTTCAGGCAGAAAACTGCGCTGTATGTCGGCAGCAATTTCAAGTTCTGCGTTCTTCCTTGCAATCTCGTGTTCAAGTTTTTCCTTCTCCCGGCGGGTTTTCCGCTCGTTCAGCAGGTTGTGGATGATGGTCGTGAAAATGAACACTCCGACCGCATTAATGGCGATCATCGGGATTGCCACGACGGTGATGATCATTACGACCTGTGATGCCGGGGTAGCGACAACGATCGCTATGAGGGATATTAACGATTCAACGAGGATGGTAAAAATAACGGCATATTTACTGGAAATCAGCTCCTTTTTATTCACGACATAGACTATCCCGCTGAGAAGGCCTGCAAGGACCGGGGCAATAAATCCCGTGTACATGTAGGGCCCGCCCTGCGCCATCCGGTATATACCCCCGATAAGCCCAGCTCCAACCCCTACAACGGGTCCACAGGTAAGCCCTGCAATAATGGGTCCGAGGTCACGGACATTGAGCACTGCACCGTATAATACAACCCCGCTGATGGTCCCGTACACCGACAGGGCCCCGAATACAACGATAAGGAGGAGCTGGGTTGAGAGCCGGGGATGGTGTTCCAGGACTTCAAGAAAATACCTGCTCCTGGTGAAAAGGTATGCAAAAACGATGATCACGCAGATCATCTGGAAGAGCGTGATCAGGCTTTGGAGGATGTTGATTTCCATGAACACAGATCTATTGTTCATAATAAAAATTCCCCGATCTGAAGATTCCGGTGGAAAAACCAGCAGGCCAAGAAGTGGTCGGGAAAAAACAGTGATCGGAGAACCCAAAGGCCGGAAATGGAG
Source organism: uncultured Methanomicrobiales archaeon (assembly GCA_963709545.1). Classification (GTDB taxonomy): domain Archaea; phylum Halobacteriota; class Methanomicrobia; order Methanomicrobiales; family Methanospirillaceae; genus CAIKOD01. The sequence goes on from CAVPWT010000008.1 coordinate 230,028, forward strand.
TGAACCCGCTGTTATTATGAAGCATCCCGGGAATACTCATACTAACAACGGAAAACAACATGGGTTGTACCGGAACTGGTGATACATGTCTGCACAAGGGCCTTCCCCGTGTGATACGGTCGGTATTTCAGGAATGGGATATTACATACCCGAAGGAGTCCTTACGAGCCGGGAGATGTCCAGACGTTCCGGGATCCCCGAATCCGTGTTTCTGGAGAAGATAGGGATCGAGAGGAAACATATCGCCGGCCCCGACCTCCATCCTGCAGAAATGGGGGTGTATGCAGCAAATAATGCAATTGAAGATGCAGGGATAGATCCCCGGGATCTTGACCTTGTGGTGTATTGCGGTCTCGGCTACAATGATTACCGGTTCTGGTCGCCTGCTGCAAAAATACAGGACAAAACAGGGGCTAACAATGCATACGCGTTTGAGATCAGGAACGGTTGCAATGGTGGAAACCTCGGTTTGCATACCGCCAAACAGCTCCTGCGTGGCGATCCTGAGAAAGAGTATGCCCTTGTGGTGTGCAGCGATAAGCTCTCCATGACAATCAATTACCGGAACCCCGGTTCACTATCAGGGTTCTCATTTGCAGATGGGGCAGCGGCAGCGGTGCTTCGTAAAAACAATGAACGTAACCGGCTCCTCGCGTATGCCGGTATTACAGATGGAACCCTCGTTGATCATGTAAAAATCCCCCATGGAGGGACGAAGAACCCCCCATCGGAACCACCCCTTCATGAAAATGACTATTTTTTATGCGTGGATGACCCGGCAGGCCTCGACCAGATCTTTTCCCGTATCTACCTGAAAAATTACCTGTATATCATCAACGAAGGATTAAGAAAAAGCGGGTATTCTTCCCGTGATATTGATTACCTGTTCATGAACCAGGTCAAACGGAGCCTGACAACGGATATCATGGCAGGTCTCAGCCTTGACCTGACCCGGACTATGATTACGATGAAAGAGTACGGACATATGGGTTCTGTGGATACCCTGTTCGCTCTCGCCAGGGCACGCGAAGAAAGACGGGTGCTGCCGGGGGATCTCGTGGTGCTCGCTGGGAGTGCTATCGGGTTCACGTGGGCTGCTACGGTATTGAAATTTTTAAAATAGCCGGCCGCTTCAAACCCGAAGATCCATGTGTTCCTGCTCCATGAACTGCACAAGGTTCGTAAGGCATTCGTTGTAAGGGGTTGCTATCCCGTGTTTTTCTCCAAACCTGCTGATGGCCCCGTTCATGAAACCGACCTCTGTCCTTCTCCTGAATCTGATATCCTGCAGCATCGACGAGGTATGTGTGGCCATAACCGGGATGAGTTCATTTTTCAGGTATGCCAGGTAGTCCTCCGGGTTTTCCCACAGGAGGGGCACTCCTTCAGCACCAGCAACCAGGAAAACCTCACGTGTAATGCCTTCGATGATCTGCCAGCCCGGACCCCGGGTCAGCGTACCATACCTGACTCCCAGGACCGCACTGATCGGGTTTAACGTGCAACTGATAAGGTTTTTAGACCACAAATCGCTTTTAATATCGACGACTCCCCTCGAAGGGATCCCCGCCTCGGAAAAAATTTCTACCAGTTGTTGAACTGATTTGTCCATTCCAAGGGGGAATCTTCCAAAAAGGGTCTCTCCGGCGTTTGCAGTAACATGCACACGGTGTTCGTCCCGGCGTATGAAACCCGTCATAACGACGCTCCCAATAACGCGGTCCGTGAAACCCGAGATTATTTCCTCGGACCCGAGACCGTTCTGCAGACTGACCACTTCGGAATTCCGGAGCAATCCTTCATAACACCTGCACAACTCCTGTGTACTGTAGGCCTTCGTGGTGATCAGGATATAATCAAAATGCACGCCAGACGGCGGCTTGCTGCTGCAGGGGAACCTGTATGTTCCGTTACCCCATGCCCCTTCAAGTGTGAGGCCATGTTCTGTAATGGCCCCTGCAGGCCCCTCCCTGGTTAATGCTGTTACCCCGACTACTTCTGATAGTTTTGCAGCGATGCCAAGACCTACTGCCCCTGCCCCGAGAATTAGTACATTCACACCGGTAACCCGAATTATTTATATAAATTCTTGGCCCGTGTTTTTTAAAATGGTGCTGGTTTCTTTTCCCGGATCGTCAGGTGCAGGAATAATAGCGGTAACACTTCCAAATGCTTATGAGTCCTGAAAAAGCAGTTTAAAAACACCAGGTGCAGTAGCTCCCCGTTCCAGGGACAAGGGTGGACTATGCTGTTTCTATCAGAAAACGAAAAAAAACAATGGGCTGAATTTTCCCGTGATATTTTAAACGAGAATATCCCACCGGGTTCTTTCAATGGGGATGTACGGGAAAACCTCAAATCCGCCTTTCATTTTTATGCAGGGACACTTCTTGCCGCCAGGGGGAACAACCGTCTGGCCATTGAATGGCTGCGTTCCGGGGCGCTGAACGAAGAGGACGGGTTATTTTCATCCACGTTTCTTCTTGGGTTCCTGGAACGACACAACGGTGAACTTATTATGCCTGCCCCGGCATTTGAAGACCCCCGGCCATTTATTCACTTTGCAAATGTCCCTGTCATGATGAAGGCACGTATGAACTTTATCCGGCAGGCAGGTCATACGCTGCCCAGGTTTACGACACCCGTGTCCTTCATGGATATCGGATGTGGGGACGGCGCACTCACCGTCCGGCTCCTCTCCCACCTGCTGGATATCGGAAGGATAGGCGAACTTCGGGAAGTGCTGCTGGTAGACCCTTCAGAAGCCATGATAAACCTTGCAAAAAAGAATGTCACTGATACCTTCCCCGGTACCCTTGTCAGTACTGAACACTGCCGTATACAGGACTTTTCCTGCCGCATTGACCACCGGTTTGATATTGCACTCAGTTCGCTGGCCTATCACCATATGCCGGCCGTGGATAAAAGAACCTATCTTTCCCAGTTAAAACCATGGATTAACCATTTCCTGCTTTTTGAGCTCGATGCAAACAACGATTCTCCCGAACTGTACTCACCGGAGTCTGCCTTATCCGTGTACCAGTCCTATGGGAGGATTATCGATTTTGTCTATGCCCATGATGCTCCCGTTGACGTGGTCACTGACTGCGTGGACTCGTTCCTGATGACCGAACTGGTCTCCATCATGACGCAAAAGAGAGGGGTACGCACCGATTACCACATGCTGCGAAGTCAGTGGAATGATCTCTTCTCTTCACAACTCGGCCCTGAATTTACTATCCGGTGCGATTCGACCTGTTATGCCGATGAGTACCTTGCGCTTTTTACCATGCATTACGGGAGAGGGGAATGAACCAGCCCATTAATATTTCCCGACTATCCCCCTGCAAAATAATGGGTAGAATTTCAATACAACAATTCATGGGATCATAATCCCCTTGTCATGTATGGTACAGGTGCGACGTGTCGAAAGGGTATTCAGGGCATATGCGACCATCGAAGGGGCGGGATACACCTTCACCGTGCCTTCGGTTATGGGGAAGTCCCACGTTTTGACCCGTTCCTGATGCTTGATGATTTCCGTGCCGGTGACGACCCCGAAGATTACCTTCCCGGGTTCCCCTGGCATCCGCACCGCGGTATCGAGACCGTCACCTATATGTTCGAGGGTAAAGTTGAACACGGGGATAGCATGGGGAATTCCGGGGTTGTAGGTACCGGGGATATCCAGTGGATGACTGCCGGGTCGGGGATTATTCACCAGGAAATGCCAAAGCCGGTAAATGGCCGGATGGGGGGGTTCCAGCTCTGGGTGAACCTGCCAACGTCCCATAAAATGATGGGGCCCCGTTACCAGGAGGTCAAAGACCGGAATGTCCCAACAGCAACGCCTTCACCGGGGGTTTTGGTAAAGGTCATCAGCGGTGAACTTGGCGGGACGAGGGGCCCGGTGCAGGATATTATCACATCCCCGTCATACTTTGATGTCAGCATGGAAGAAGGGGCTGAATTCACCTGCCCCGTTGGAAAAGGAGATACGGTGGCAGCCTACGTGATCGGTGGGACTGGCATAATCGGTGGAATTCCCGGGGATTCTGTCGAAAACAGTGATCTGCTGCTCCTTGGTGAAGGCGACCAGGTGAATGCCGTTTCTCAAGCCGGGCCATTCCGGTTCCTGCTTTTCACCGGGAAGCCCCTCCGGGAGCCTGTTGCCTGGGGAGGTCCGATCGTAATGAATACGCAGGAGGAGCTCAGACAGGCATTTCTGGAATATCGCAACGGGACCTTTATCAGGGGAAAACAGGTTAAAAAACCGGCAGGAGATTAAGACCATGGCCCCCGGTCTAAAAAACACTGCTTTAAGAGATAATGGGACTGGACCTGCATATCCTCTTTCGGAAACCATGCTGGATGAAGAAATGTCCGGATCAGGACTGGCGCCGCCCGATATTGTTACGCGGGACACTATCAGATTTTTGAATGTGCCTTCCGGGTACCGCCAGATTTACGAAGTCCCCGAGTACCGTTTTTCCGATATTAAAAAAGACGATATTGTCGTTGATATCGGCGCAAATGTAGGTGCTTTCTGTATCAGGGCGGCATATTATTCTGATTTTGTCTATGCGGTAGAACCCCTTACCTATGAAATCCTGCAGAAAAATATCAACCTGAACGGGGTTTCTGTCACCGTGCTGGATTGTGCGTTAGGGGGAGGCACTGTTGAAGGTATCAGCTGGGATGGTGTAAGCAGGAACATGCAGACCGTTTCATTGAAAACTATTATCGGGATGACGGGAGGTTGCGATTTTCTTAAATGTGACTGTGAAGGCGCAGAGTGGCTGATAGACCCCCATGACCTTGGGACTATCCGCCGGATAGAAATGGAACTTCATCTCCCCCCCGTCAGCGGGCCGCCCAACCCCCTGTTCCTTGACTATATCAGCCGTAATTACAATTTCCAGATTGATTACATGCCAACACATGCTCCGCTCGGGCTCCTCGGGTACCTTCATGCTGCCCGGGAATCCGAAAGCCCCTGGTGAAAGGACAGACCGGGTGAAGATGAAAAGCCCGGGAAATACCAGGTTCCCTGTGAATGAAGGGCGGGAAAATACCGGAGTTTTGAGGCTTGTATGAAAAACTCCGGTCAGACATCTGAAAGACCTCTTTTTCATCATAATCTATGAGCCCAATGGCTTATACCACGCTTTGTTGGGACTACCGCTCTGTTGAAAAGCTATAATAGGCACCCAGAATCCTGATTATTCTGAAATGTATCTGCGCTGTCGGGGCTCATGGCCCGCCGCTGTGGCGCCCCGGTTGGGATGGAGATTATCCCCAAATACTCTGAATTCAATGAGCCTTTGCCGAAACCCTGCCCGAAGAATATCGTAATGGGGGGTGGGGCAGGGAGGGGGTGAAACCCCCTCCTGTCTTCGTAGTTCCCTCTTGATTTTTTTATAGAACCGAAGGGTTTCAACAAAGCCGTAACTCTCTCAAATGTAGCTTGCAGAGTTCTGGAAACGGCCATTAGTAACCGGGATGTATAATCACCCCCGGAAAAGAGGACTCCGCATTCGAGGCAGCGGTGGACCCGGGTCCGGCGATGTTGCCACTTATAAAGGAATACAACGTATTCATACAGGACGTGAAAGCGCAGTTCGACGGTAAGGAAGTCCGGCTTGGAAAAGATGCAAAGGTACTCTACGAGCAGAGCGGGTATGGAAGGCCGGAGAAGGATGGCTCACTGCTTCGCCTTGCTCCTGTTGAGGCACTCTATCTCATCCACCGGAACCGTATTGAAATCCCCGGTTATAATTTTGAACGGTTATTATCTGCGTTTACAACAGAACCTAACTTTCTGCGCAGTTATCTCGTGTACCGGGACCTCCGTGAGAGGGGATATGCAGTGCAGACCGGGCCCCACGATTTCAGGGTTTTTCGCCGGGGAGAACGGCCTGGTACCGGGCAGTCGAAGTACATGGTTCGTGTCCTGTCAGAACGTGATATGATAGATTTCGGTGTACTGGTACACGAGTTTTCAGCATCTGCCCATATGAGAAAACAACACGTTCTCGCAGTGGTTGATGACGAAAATGAACTCACCTACTACGAGATCAAAGTCCAGGCCCTCCCTGAATCGGACCTCCTGTGACCCCGGGCCCGTTGAAAGGTACGTTGTTTGGAAGATCTGCAGTGCTGCCTGTCACTGATGACATGAGGTGTGTCCCCCCTGCAGAAGATTTTCAGCCCGGTAAAGAACCCGGGACCCCCCCTGCAGTATTCCGGCAGGGCACACAGGAGGGGACAACCCCGGACCTCCCTTATGGATCTCCCGAAATCCCGATCCCGGGTTCCTCCGGTTCCCTGACCGGTTCTTTCGGCATGCGGTTTGACCGCACGCGGTTAGTACTTTCGTCGCTCGAGACCCTTTACCTGATGCAGACAGGATGCCTGGTGCTTCTCTGCGAGGGAAAACCAGTTACCCGGGATGAATACCTGGAGATTGCCACAATTTCAGACCTGGAGATAGGGGAAAAGGTACTGGTTTACGGTGATCTTCGTGCGCATGGTTATACCCCGAAGACCGGTTACAAGTTCGGTCACCATTTCAGGGTGTATACCGGGACAAAGGTCCACTCCGAGATGCTTGTCCACGCCGTTGCCACTGCCGGGGCAATGCCGATGAGCACCATTTCCCGTTCGGTCCGCCTCTCTCACAGTGTGAAAAAGAAGATGTTGTTTGGCTGCGTACATACTGCAGGCATTCATTATATCGAATTCGCCCGGATAAAACTCTGACATATGCAGATGATCAGACACACATCATAACAACAGAAAGGAAACGTGCCCGCCCTATGTCCCCGGAGATCAACCCATGGTCGAGTCAGCCGTCGCTTGAGATCGAGAAAACATTCTCTGAATTTGGCATTTCACCGATCGGGAACGCCATCAGTAAACTTCCCGAAGTCCCGTATTTTATCCGCCGGGGGATCGTTCTCGGGCACCGTGATTACCAGGTGATCGCTGAAGCAATACACAACCGGCGCCAGTTCCATATCCTGACCGGGTTCATGCCATCCGGTCACCCGCACCTCGGCCACCTGATGGTGATGAAAGAGGTCGTATGGCACGTCCTGCAGGGTGGAAACGGCTACATCACTATTGCCGACCGCGAGGCCCACGCGGTCCGCGGCCTCCCGTGGGAGAAATGCAATGAGTACGGGAAGGAGTACCTCTCCTGCCTCTACGCGCTCGGGTTTGAAGGGCAGACTTACTTCCAGAGCAAAAACGACCGGCTCAAGGACCTTGCCTTCGAGGCGGCGACCAAGGTGAACTTCTCGGAACTCGCGGCTATCTATGGGTTTGGTGCCGATACCGATCTCGCTCACGCTGACAGCGTGATTACGCAGGTGGCTGACATCCTCTACCCTCAAATCGACCGTGAGCCGGCGCCGACCCTCGTGCCCGTCGGGATTGACCAGGACCCGCATATACGGCTCACCCGGGGGATCGCCCACAAGATGCGGATGTTCACGATTGAGGAGCGGGACGGATATATCAGTGTCCGCTCTAAAAATGCACCTGATGAAGCGCTTGAGGCGGTAAGGAGAGCGTTCCCGCACGCGAAGAAGTACGCGGGGCATGTCGATATCAAGGGGGTGCAATGTACCGATGTTGCCGCCAGGGTAAGGGAGATCGAGCGGGCACACGGCGGGTTTGCCTTCTACACCCCCTCGTCCACGTACCATATCTTCATGCCGGGCCTTACTGGAGGGAAGATGTCCTCGAGTATCCCGGAGAGCATCATCTCCTTCTATGAGCCCGAGGTCACGGTGAGAAAGAAGGTGATGAGTGGGATCACTGGCGGAAGGATGACCATGGAAGAGCAGAAACGCCTTGGCGGTGAGCCGGATCAATGTTCGATCTTCCTCCTCAACCTCTTCCACATGGTAACAGACGACGCAGAGCTTGCAGAGATACGGCGGAAGTGCACCGCCGGAGAGGTCACCTGCGGGCAGTGCAAGAAGGACACGGCCGAGCGGGTTTTAGTGTTTCTGAAAGATTTCAGGGAGAAGATGGACGCATGCGCAGACGGGATCAGGGTGTAACATGACAGAACTGACACAGAACGAGAAACGGTTGCTTGCCGCCCTGGAAAAAAAGAAGACGGCGGATGCACCTCATCTTGCCGCCCTGCTGGAAGCTACCTCCGAAGCTGTGGTGCAGTGGGCCCACCTCGCACAGGACAGGGGGCTTGTTACGGTTGAACGGATTGTTGCAAAGGAGTTCGTATACACGGACGAGGGCAAGGTCTACTTACAGAAAGGGCTCCCGGAGACGCAACTATTCAAGGACATCCTGCCGGGAACAACCCTTGCCGATCTTCAGAATCATGAGGCGTTCAGGATTGGGTTCGGCCAGTTGAGAAAGAAAGGCCTCGTGAAGGTTGAAGGGAATTCCATTGTCAAGGCGACTGGTGCCTCCACCGAAGTGTATGAACTTGCCTTAAAAAACCCTTCTGCCACTGACACGGCAACAACAGAGATTGTCAAGCGTGGTCTCCTTCAGGAGACCGAGACTGTCCGTTACATAATCTCTCTCACTACTGAAGGGCTCGCATTTGCGCAAAAAGGTCTCGATCTCCGCGAGGAGACCGGCACGCTCACCCATGAGCAGATCCTGACGGGTGAATGGAAGAGTTTACACCTCCGCCGGTACGACGTGACCAAGCTCCCGAAGAAGGCGTATCCCGGCAAGGTCCACCCCTACCAGCGGATCATCGCCGAGATGAGGGAGATCCTCCTTGAGATGGGGTTCGAGGAGCTGTATGGGGGTATCGTGCAACAGTCGTTCTGGAATTTCGACGCCCTCTTTCAGCCGCAGGACCACCCGGCCCGCGAAATGCAGGACACCTTCTACCTCCGGGAGAACCTCCCGCTCCCTGAAGGGTACGAGAAAGTAAAGGCGATGCACGAGTCCGGTGGTGAGACCTCCTCGACCGGCTGGGGCGGGGTCTGGAAGGAGGAGAAGGCCGAGCAGTGCGTGCTGCGGACCCATACCACGAGTGTCTCTATCCAGCACCTCGCGAAGAACCCGACTCCCCCGGTCAAGGCGTTCTGCGTAGGCAGGGTCTACCGGCGCGAAACCATCGATCCCACCCACCTTGCCGAGTTCGAGCAGCTCGAAGGGATCGTAATGGACGAAGGTGTGACGTTTGGCAACCTGCTTGGGATCCTGCGCGAGTTCTACCACCGGATGGGTTTTCTGGGCGTGCGGTTCAAACCCTCGTACTACCCCTACACCGAGCCCAGCCTCGACGCTGAAGTCTATGTCGAAGGCCTCGGCTGGATCGAGATGGGTGGCGCGGGTGTCTTCCGGGAGGAGGTAACAGCCCCGCTTGGCATTAATTACCCCGTTCTGGCATGGGGACTCGGCGTGAGCCGGATCGCGATGCTCAGGCTTGGTCTTAAAGACCTCCGCTACCTGCACCAGAGCGATATCGCGTTCCTCCGGGAAACTCCGGTGCTGCGCCACACGAAGGGTGGTGTCTGAAATGGCGGTCATAACTCTCCCCTACAGGTACCTCGAGCGTCTCACCCGTACGGACAGGAAGACGATCCTCGACAAGGTCGCCCTCATCGGATCTGACGTAGAGCGTATTGAGGAAGACCACGCGGACGTGGAGTTCTTTCCCGACCGCCCCGACCTCTTCTCGCCGGAAGGCGTTGCCCGGGCCATGCGGGGCTATCTTGGGATTGAAACAGGGCTGCCCTCGTACCCGGTGAAGCCCTCGGGGATCTCGTTTACGGTCGACCCGAAACTTGCAGACATCCGTCCTGTCCTCGGGGCAGCGGTCATCCGCGGTGTTGAGTTCGATGATGAGTCGATCATGAGTATCATGTCCCTGCAGGAGTCACTCCACTGGGCGGTTGGCAGGGGCAGGAGCAAGGTGGCGATCGGTATCCATGACCTTGACACGGTCAAATCCCCGTTCCATTATATCGCCTCGCCAAGGAGCAGGAAGTTTGTCCCGCTCGATTATACAGAAGAGATGACGATGGATGAGATCCTTGAAAAGCACCCGAAGGGCCGGGACTATGCGAAGATTGTGAAGGACTTCCCGCTCTTTCCGCTGATCGTGGATGACGATGACCATGTCCTCTCGTTCCCCCCGATCATCAACGGTGAGCGGACACGGGTGACCATCGATACGAAGAACATCCTCCTCGATACGACCGGCACAGACAGGCGTGCGGTCGGCGTTGCCGTGAACATCATCTGCACGGCGATGGCTGAGGCAGGTGCGAGTATTGAAAGCGTCGAGATAGGTGGTGTGCAGACCCCGACTCTCGCACCCGTGGAACGGACTGTTAGTGTTACTGAGTGCTCCCGGCTTCTCGGGGTTGAGCTGACTGCGTCGTCGATGGCATCGCTCCTCCAGAAGATGCGGTTCGGTGCAGAACCGGTGGGTGGTGATAAGGTGAAAGTACAGGTGCCCTGCTACCGGGCAGACATCATGCACGACTGGGACCTCTTTGAGGACGTGGCGATCGCGTACGGGTACGACAGGATCCAGGACCTTCCGCCGGAGACCTTCACGGTGGGAAAACCCCACCCTGTGCAGGTCTATGCAGCCCTCGCCCGCGAGGCCTTCTGCGGTCTTGGCTACCTCGAGGTGATGCCGTTCACCCTGACGAACGAGGATGTACTCTACAGGAAAATGCAGCGGCCGGAACACCCGGGCGTCCTCCGTGTCATGCACCCGATCAGCATCGAGAACACGGTGGTCAGGACCGACCTCCTTCCCCTGCTCCTCGAATTTTTAACCCTGAACCGGCACCGCGAACTCCCGCAGCGACTCTTCACGGTAGGTGACGTGGTGGACTCCTGCCTTACCTACCAGCAGGCGGCCGGTGTCAGCATTCACAGGGACGCTGATTTCTCGGAAGCTTTTGCGTCAGCCGATGCAGTATCCACGAGCTCTCCATAGACTATTCTGTGAAGGAATCAGCCGACCAGGCTTTTATTGAAGGGCGCCGGGCCGATATCATCGTGGCCGGTAAAAAAGCAGGGGTATTTGGCGAAATCCATCCGGCCGTGCTGAACGCATTTGATCTTGAACACTCCGTTGCCGCGTTCGAGATTGACCTCAGATCCGTATGGGGATCTGCCGGGACGCAAGGTAGTTCTTGACTGACTGTACGGTCATTTCACCGTAGTGGAAAACGGATGCTGCAAGGCAGGCATCTGCTTTTCCCCGCGTAAACCCATCGTAGAAGTGTTCGTAGGTCCCAACACCGCCACTTGCGATGACCGGGATGCCAGCGGCGTCTGATATGGCAGCCGTGATGGGAATATCAAAACCACCTTTTGTGCCGTCTGTTTCCATGCTGGTGAGCAGGATCTCTCCTGCACCCATTTCCTCCCCTGCTTTTGCCCATGTAATTGCATCAATCCCGGTAGGTCTGCTCCCGCCGTAAATTACCACCTCATACCAGCAGGTACTTCCGTCAGGGAGCAGCACGGGTGTCCCTTCCAGGTTCGGGGTGAAATTCCGCCGCACATCCATTGCGAGCACAATACACTGCGTGCCGAACCGCTCTGCACCACGCCTGATAAGGTCAGGGTCATGGACGGCACTTGTGTTGATGCTCACCTTGTCCGCACCGGCACGGAGGATTGCATGGATATCGTCGAGGTTCCTGATACCCCCGCCCACGGTGAGCGGCAGGAATAACCGGTCTGATGCCCGCTGTATCACGTCAATAAGGGTGCCCCTGTTCTCTTTTGAGGCAGTAATATCAAGAAATACGACTTCATCTGCACCCTGGTCATTGTATCGCTGGGCCAGTTCCACAGGGTCACCCGCGTCCCGTAGCTCGACAAAGTTAGTCCCTTTTACCACTCTGCCATTTTTTAAATCGAGACAAGGGATGATCCGCCTGGTCAGAACCATGGAGTACCATTCCCGGAGAAGAGTATATCATGGTTATGGCTCCCCGAACCGTTACCTGTGCTGGCAGTAGTGCTATTAAGTAATTTGCAGGCCAACCAGATTAGGGATGGCCTGCAGGAGGTCGCCGTTTCGAAAAATGGTGGTCCGCGCCGTTACATAACGGGTGTTGCCCCTAGTACAATACACGGGGCCGCCGGCTTTTCGTGCCCTGCAGGAAAACGTGGTGAAGAATGGATTCCGGAGAGTTGAAAATTGAATGGGCACGGCAGTACATGCCGGTGCTTTCAATAATTAAGGAAGAATTTGGGAAGTCCCAGCCGTTCCGTGGCATGCGGATCGGCATGGCACTTCACGTGGAAGCGAAGACAGCAAACCTGGTCTCGGCACTTGCCGCAGGTGGCGCTGAAGTGTTCATTACCGGCTGCAACCCTCTCTCTACACAGGACGATGTGGCCGCTGCGTTAAACCGGGTCAGGAATGTACACTGCTACGCACGCCGCGGTGCCGATAATACAGAATATTACGAAGCGATTGACAAGGTGCTCGACTCAAAGCCCCAGATTACCATTGATGACGGGATGGACCTCATCTACCAGATCCATACCAAGCGCCAGGAACTCCTCGAAACTACCATCGGTGGGTGCGAGGAGACAACTACAGGGATACACCGCCTCCGGGCCATGGCACGTGAAGGAGCATTACAATTCCCGGTAATTGCGGTGAACGATACCCCGATGAAACACTATTTTGACAATGTACACGGGACCGGGGAAAGTGCCCTTACCGCGATCATGGTGACAACAAACATACTGATTGCAGGCAAGCATGTGGTGGTCGCAGGATACGGGTTTTGCGGGCGGGGGCTTGCACGGAAACTTCACGGGCTTGGTGCACGGGTAATCGTTACTGAAATTGACCCGAGACGGGCACTGGAAGCATACATGGACGGGTTCACCATTATGCCGATGGACCAGGCAGCTGCTATCGGGGAGATATTTATCACGACGTCAGGGAACACTCAGATCATTGTTGAACGGCACTTCAATGTCATGAAAGACGGGGCAATTCTTGCGAATGCAGGTCATTTTAACGTTGAAATAGATGTGGACTGGCTCGAACACCATAGTAGTGGTGTTGTACGCCGTGATGGCGTTGATTCGTACCGTGTCGGTGGAAAGAACCTCCATGTCCTCGCGGAAGGCCGGCTCGTCAACCTTGCAACACCAAAGGGGATGGGACACCCGGTTGAAGTGATGGACCTTTCATTTGCACTCCAGGCGCTCTGTGCGAAGCATGTCGTAACACATGGCAAAGCGATGGGTGCAGGGGTGTTTGATGTCCCCCAGGAGATCGATGAACAGGTCGCCAGGATGAAACTCGATGCACTGGGATTCCAGATCGATTCGCTTACCCCTTACCAGCGCACCTACATGTCCAGCTGGGATATCGGTACATAATCAGGTGGTACCGGCACCCGGGACGGAGAGGAAACCCAAAGACCTGGAACATCATTCTTTTTTTGCGATAGCGTCTCTCATACAGAAGAGATATTCCTGCGCGTAACCCGCATAAGGTCCGAAATAACCCTGTGCATATCGCCTGAGATATTCGTAATTCAGCTTTTTCTCCGGGTTGCAGGTAGTGCTGCCTGAGGATCCTCTCTATCCATACATCCACCGGCACAGCCTCCAGCCTTCCGAAACCGAAGAGCAGGACGCAGTCTGCCACTTTACGACCAACCCCGCGGTAGTGCATAAGTTCTGTCCGTGCCTCCTCGTAGGGCAGATTGCGGACGGTACCTGCCCATCCGGGGTCCCTGTCAATTGCCTGTGCCACCTGGCAGAGGAACGGGGAACGGTAACCGAGGCTGCATGCCCTGACCTGGCACTCCTCTGCCCTGGCAAGGGCTTCAGGGGTAGGAAAAGAAAAACCCGTTTCACCACCCGGACTGATCTCATCGCCGAATTCCCTGCATAACAAGCTGATACGACGCTTGATCGAGGGAATGTTCGTAAAGGTTGCGATGATATAGGAAACCAGGCATTCCCATGGAGACTGCCTGATAATCCGGAGGCCCCTGCACTCTTCGATTGCCCGGTGAATGACCGGGTCGCGATCAATTTCTGACAGGACACCGGGAAGATCCAGGTCAAGTGAAAAATAATGGCTGATAAAGGACTCGTCCACGCCATCCCATGTGAGGCGGTCCCCTTCCTGCTTAATCCTGATTAACCTGTCCCCTACTATCCCTGTCCACCATTCGCCACTCTCAGCCCAGCGGAACACCTGCCCGCACGAGAGTGTTTTATCCAGGTTGAAGGGTTGATCGGCTGAAAGGGTGAGGGAGAACATACTGCAGTACCTGTACTATCTGCTGGTTATGACATTAACCGCTTGGAAACGGGTATATCGATTACACCCCGATGTCACCAACTGGATAATCATGGAACATCCTGTTATCCCCTGATCAGGGGCATTCCCGCACAATGTTTTTATCGCGCTTACCAGTGCCCTGAAATCAGACTTCAGCTACGGCGATTCCCCGCCTTGGAACCGGTCTTCCCCTGAACAGGAAACTGATCCGGCCCTTGTCTCAAGTACCCAGCTGCCAGTAGATCACCCCGCAACACCCGTGCGGATTTGCATAGATCCCGTCCCCCGTCCAGACTCCTATATCATCAATCTCCTTCCAGAATGGTGCCCAACGTTCCGGTCCGGGTGAAATGATTCGTGGAGTAACGTTACAATTCCCTCCCCGGGTCTCCTCGACGATGAGGCCGTCACCGTTCCACCGGGCAGAAAAGGCACCTCCTGTGTAGTTCCCCAGGTACAATACCAGGCTTGATGGCAGCAGCATAGCTCCGGAATGAGGGTCATGACACCCGTCATACCTGATCCAGTCGTCAGTCGGCCCCAAAAAGGATGCGCGGGTATTTTTCCCTCCCCTCTCTCATCCACTGTACCCGTGCTCCCTTGGCGTCTCATTCGTATTCCACATGCATGCGGGTCACCGTTCAGACCCCGAACGCATCGAACCGCACCTGGCAGGAGAGGACCTTTCCACCTGCTGCACGCATATTTTTCTGTTGTTTCAACTGGTTGAGGCGGATGGCAGTTCCCCAGTTGGCATACAGGTATACCCGGTGAGCTGCACGGATAAGATGACGCATGAAGGGGTCTGCCCGTTGGGAGTACACGATCACCGTGCCGTCATCACGGGCGAATCCCCTGATTTTGTTCACCACAAACGGTATCAGCCTCCTGTCATCTTCGTAGAGTGAGGGGTCGTGCTCGATGATGAGGTACGTGGCATCACATTCACCAATAATTGTTGAGACCTGGTCGGAGGTGAAACCGCGGCGGACTGAGAACTCAAAGGTAGTCCTGTGGAGGTGCGGGAGGACCATTGAATAATTACTGCAGGTGTAAAGGAAAGGGAAGCGCCGCATCATTCCGGAGCAGTGGTCCATACTGCCTGCCATGACCTGCGGCGGGCCGATGATCACGGTGATCATGCGTTCCGGGCCGATGATATCCGGCTGCAATTCGAGGTCCATGTTCTTTCCGGATCTGTTCAGGGCCCGAAGGGGATAAAGACATGGAACATGCGGGGTGAAAGTGAGCTGCAGGGTTGTATATCCTGAAGGATTTCTGATTTGGATAATAAATGCAAACTGGTTCATGACCAGGCCCGGGTGAAGAACGCATAGTGGAATTAACTGTCTCTTTCACCCCGCGTGGCATAATCTTTTATGGTGGGAACCGGAGTAAATGTCATGGAAATAACTGAAAATCTGCGCGTGTTCCTCGATACCGGTGAGGACTGGGAGCGGAAGAACACTTCATTACCCGGTGTATCTATAATCCGGCTTCCCGCAACAAGGAGCCGGCCGGCCTCACTTGCCATGGATGTAAACCCGGTTGATGAGAACGGACGGCCGATGAAGAAAAAGGGGATTATGGTAATGAGCAGGGTTGAACTGCTGGCGTTTCGGCAGGTTTTCGGGAATGAAAAACTTGAGCAGCTGCTCAACGCAGTTGAAGAAGTCCTGCCCGAAAAAAAGGGTGCGAAGAAAAGCAGTGGCGATATCCTGGAGATCTAGGGTGAAAATTCAGGACACCTGTTGCAGCATTGTGGGCAGGAGTCCTCCAATCCTGTGGCGTAAACAAAAGAATCTTAATCTGAGGGAGAATAATTGTTAGTATGGGAAGAGCAGTCCACCTGGGTACGTCAGACTGCATTCCTGTTAGTTATGGCCCTTGTATGGATGGCAGGGTGCATGGACCAGCCGGTAAAAAATACCACTCCGGAACCGGGTCCGGCAATCCTGGTTGATTATTCCCGTACAGGCGGTATCGGGGGATTCGATGATCACCTTGTGATCTTCGAGAACGGAGCAGCGGTGTATTCAGGGCAGCGTGGGCGTGGTGCATTCATCGTGAACCCGAATACGCTGGGCGCTATCAGGGACTCTTTTTATTCCATAGGGTTCACCCGGATGAATGCGTCATATCCTGCCCCGTCGCCCGGGGCTGATTATTTCACCTACACGATCACCTATCATAATTACACAGTCAGAGCAGAGGACACCGGAGTGCCATTCAGCTCTCCAGCCGGTGATAGATGGTCTCAACGACATAATTTCCGTGAAAGGAAACAGTTCAATACGCTCGTAATGTTTGCCCTGTTGCAAGGCGGGTCTGGTATGCAGGGTGCAGGTGGCATTTGCATTGGGCCGCAGGAAGGACTAATTCAGGGGTCCATCTCCTTCTTGCCCGTTCATCTGGTTTTCCAACCGGAATGTATTGCGTGATTGCTGGCTGTATTGAACCGGATGAGACCGTTAAGCATGCAGTTCACCGTGAGGTTATGGAAGAGACCGGGATAACAATCTATGATCTAAATTATATCCGGACTTGCTGATGATCTGGTTTGTGGCATCCTACGCAGGGGGGATGAAAAGGGCGGAAAAAACATAGACTGGGGATGCGGGATGGTTAAAAGAGGTGAACTTCCCGGGTTGCCAGGGTCGTTAAGTCCCTCCTGGGCCTTAATCGATTTGTTTGAAAAGGACACATTACCCGGATAAAGGTGCTCCCGGGAGAGCAGTAGTAATGTTTTCCGGATAATCCCTTGCTGGATTAAAAAAAATAGCCGAAGGAAAAAAGAGCAGGGAAAATAGATTATCTCTACTTCTCTGCACTGAGGCAGCTATTCACATCGTGCCCGAGCTTTCCTATGGCATCCGCCCTGCAACGCTGGCAATGCCTCATCTGGCGAACATATGGAGCACAGGAGTCCTGCATTGCCTTTTTCATTTCAGGGGTCGGCGGAGCGATATCGGCAAATTTATACTGGGCAATAAGCGGGATAACATTGAACGTGTAAACACCCATTTCGCCAACCTTCTTTGCGATATCGATAATATGGGTATCATTAATACCCGGGATATAGACGGTATTTATTTTTACGATCATTTTCCTCTTGATTGCCTCTTCAATTCCTTTTAACTGGTTTTCAAGGAGAATTTTCGCACCTTCTACACCGGTATAGCGTTTGCCTTTCCATTCGATGAACTGGTAGATCTTCGCCCCAATCTCCGGGTCAATGGCATTCAGGGTAACGGTGACATTTCCCACGTCATATTTCTGGAGAAGATCGATTTTTTCAGGAAGGAGGAGCCCGTTTGTCGAGATACATTTGATCACATTCGGAAATTCTTCATGGAGTTTGCGGAGCGTCTCAAATGTCTCCTCGTTTGCAAGCGGTTCACCAGGCCCGGCTATACCGACCACCTTGATGTAGTTATATTTCTCAACCACCCGTTTTACAAGGTCTATCGCTTCGCCTGAGTCCAGGACCTTTGCCGTGACCCCCGGGCGACTTTCATTGACACAGTCGAAGTCCCTGATACAGTAGTTACACTGGATATTACATTTTGGAGCGACCGCCACATGGCAGCGTCCAAATCCGTGGCATGCCTTCTCGGAAAAGCAGGGGTGTTCCTGAATCTTACGGAGTTGCTCAGGGTCCCACTGGACCGCTTTTCCCTCTATTACCGTTTCCCGGTACCCTTCTTCGGCCATGATAAACAGTAGTATAGTTCTTCCTCCGGCTATATAATATTCGAGAAATGACTCTGCCTGGTGTCAGGGGAAGTACCCTAAGATGGTCCCGGTGAATCGTGGAGCACAGCTCTATTATCCGATCAATACAATGTAGTACTATGTCGGTTAACAGCAGGAACGCGAGAAAAGGCCCAATTGGCCGTGTTTTTCTCGGAATGACCATAATTTTTCTACTTGCAGCCCTTCTTGCGGCAGGGTGTACCTCGCAGAAGGCGGTAGTCAGTACCAAATGATACCGTGAAGATCCATTATACTGCAGCGCTTGCATCAAACGGGCAGCAGTTCGAGTCATCGCTCAATGGGACCCCGATAGAGTTTGTGGCAGGATCGGGAATGGTGATTAAAGGCTTTGATAATGCTATACTGGGGATGAGCGTCGGGCAGAATAAGACTGTTACGGTGCCGGCGGACCAGGCCTATGGTCCAAAAAGACAGGATCTTCTTATCACCACTGAAAAAACCGGGGCACTTGCAGACTACCAGCCAAAACCCGGGACTGTAACGTATATCACCGTACCCATGCCGGATGGAAGCGTCGGGCGATTCCCGATTATTGCTTCGAATGACACCACGGTAACGGTGGATATGAACCATCCTCTTGCAGGACAGGACCTGGTGTTCAATATCCAGCTGGTGGATATTGTGAAAAAGTAAGGCAGGATCCGCAAGGACCCTTTTTTTATTACGAAAAAAAGGCCGGTTTTTCTTTAATCGGAATTATTTCCCATGCGCCAGGCGTTACCCGGTACAAGGATCTCAAACCTCGCACCAGTTCCCTCTTCACCAGTTTCCCTGATTGAAAGGCCGGTTATCGAGAGGATCTCGCGGGAAAGGAAAAGGTTGAAACCTGTTTCTTTACCCGAATATTCGAAGATGCGTTCTTTTCTTGATGCCGGAACCCCGAACCCGTTATCAGTGATAAGGAGGATCCCTCCCTCCTCCAGTTCGTGGAATGTGACCGATATCTCCGTTACTCTCTCTCCACGGAGTAGTGAGAAATCGAAAATATTGCTGAAAACTTTTTCAAGGAACGGATCGCTGAAAATATCGAGATCACCCGTTTCGACAAGGAGGTTGACACGGGGGAGGGGACGCAATGAAACCGCCCGCCGGATTACCTCCTCTACCCGCTGCCATTCCGGTGATTTCAACCCGAGGTCTTTGTAGTCGCGGGTAAACGTGATCTGGCGCTGGATTGTGCTGATGGCATTTTCGATACTCTGGATATAGGGCGACACCTTTGGATTGCTGGAGCACTCATTATCAAGGAGCTGAAGATACCCTGATATTGCGGTGATCTGGTTAAGGATGTCATGCCGTGTTACACTGGCCAGGAGGTTGAGCTTGTTGTTTACGACCTCAAGGGCTTTTCTGGCCATTTCATGGTCGGCGATTTCCTGCTCGAGATTCTCATTTGTTTTTATAATTTCATGTGTACGTTCTTCTACGAGGTTTTCAAGGTGCAGCTGATATTCTTTTAACTGGGTAATATCTTCAAGGATAAGCGCAAGGCCCGCATTTCCATTATCAAAGACCATGGGGACCAGTTTGGAGATGAAATAATAGTCAAGGTCCCTGATCCTGATATGTTGCTCCCCCACACTCTCTTTTCCTTCATATGCACCATTAATCGTGTCCAGGAACAGGGGTGGGAGGTAGTAGGAGAGGGGGGTCTGTTCGATAATCTTTCCGATCAATTCCTGCCGTTTCAGGTGAAAATTTTGTAAAAACTGGCTATTTACATAGCTGATGGTATGTTCCCTGTCCAGGACCAGAATAAGTTCTGATGACAGGCTCATCAGATTGGATAACGGGACCCTCTGGGTTAGTGAAAACACCTTGGCACGCCCATACGTCCTCATATCTGCCTGCCCGGAGATCAGGAGCGTATTTAAATATTTAGCTGTGGATGTCCTGTTTAACGGTAAAAGGCGGGATATCTCTTCGATAGTCATCCCTTTCGGGTGCTCCTTCAGGAGGTCCCGTATACGAGCTACTTCATTTTCCATCTGAATCAATGCATGACACCTGCATAATCATCTGATATAATGCTTTATCGGCTTACAGTGATAGTTGTTATTATCACTATAATATATGTTGTTCCATTACCTGCCGAATGCTTTAGTACTATCAATCTGATATCCTAGTAAGAAGAATTAACATAAGAGGCTCTGAATGAAGGCTGAACCGGATACATCTGCACGATCGTTATCTTCCCCGACTATCGGGCTGTTTGCTACTGAAGATGGTATCCGGACTGTTGAGTCGCCAGTCCGGAGCAAAATCCTCGCGGTCCTTGGTGGACGGGAGTTGTCGTTCCAGGAGATAGTCAGGTCAACACAAAAAGCCAAGTCTACGGTCTCGGCACACCTGAGGGCGTTATTGAAAGAAGGGATTATTGGTGAAAAACCGGACCTTGCGGACTCGAGGAGGAAGATATTTTATATCCGGTCCCGGTTCCTCGGGGAGATATCTCCTGATACAACATGCAAGGATGATGATCCCGGGCATATGGTGGCCGCATTCCTCGAGGGTAATGATCCATCAACCTTTTACAAAATGATGTTCCGGACGATCAGGGTCTCCCTGATGTCCAAGGGGATAAATATCGACCCGATTCTCAGGGAAGCCGGGTTCCGCATGGGGCAGGGGTTGTATGCAGTAGTTGGAAGCCCTGACCTTTCAGTCCTGCTCGATAAAACGGTGAAGTTCTGGAAAGAGCATAACCTTGGCCAGATTGTCGTGGAGAACCGCTCTCCTGTGACGCTCATCGTGTATGATTGTTTTGAGTGTGATGACCTGCCCTACCTGGGCCGGCCAGCCTGCGCATTTGACGCCGGAATTCTTGAAGCGGTTTTTTCCGGCCATTTTAAGGCAGAACACATGGCAACTGAGCTCCGTTGTTATGCAATGGGTGATGACCACTGCAAATTTGTCATCCGTCCCGTGGGCGAACTAACGTAACTATTGTCACTCAAATTATTGGATCTTAAAACCGGCAAGCTCTTGTTCCCTTCTCATGGACCACCCGGTCATTCTGAACCTGACACTTCGCTACAACTCTGAAGCGCCTTATTCCTTTGTGGTAAGTTGTGCTACAACATAGTAATATATAGGATAAGATGGAACACAATGTAGGAGTGATGTAGGCGTTGGTTGAGACACCGAATGATACCATCCGTGTCAGGGTGGGTGAAGAACTCAAGCAGAAGATCCAGGGTCTCGTTGACAGTGGTGAGTATGAAGATATCAGTGCATTTGTCAGGGATGCTATACGGGAACACCTGAACCCCACGAGGGGTATCGAGCGGACCAAGCGTCATATCATCCACCTCGTGGAAAATGATATCGATATCCAGGAAGCACTTGGCCTTGCAAAAGGATACAGATGAGAGGTAATGGATTTATTAAAAAATGACGTTACCTGACTGATTAAGAGATACAAATCATCGTCCTGGAATGGGCTCGGCCGGATTCGAACCGGCGACCTCCGCCGTGTAAGGGCGACGTCATAACCGACTAGACCACGGGCCCTGAACTGACTTACTAGTTTTGACCCATCTGGTATTAAGATTGTTGATAAGTTCCGGCAAAAAAAAGAAACCAGCCGGATTCTGTCCGGTCTATCAGGTAAATTTCCATGTAACAAGTCCATCCCACCAGAGCCCTTACATTCAGGCTGGTTTTTCAAATATTGCCTTGATTTCACACCTCTGGTAATCCTGCCCTTTAATTCGCATTATCCAGCGATGTTCATCAATGAACTTACATTCGAAGGCGCTGAATAGCCGGGCAACCTCATCTCCGGTAAAATAATGGGTGAATGAGCCTGTACCCCGGTGGAATGTACCGGGTTCAGTCATTTGACCCTTCCCACAACGGAAATCATCAACCCCGAAATCCCGAAATACAATCTGTCCACCGGGTTTCAGCACCCGAAACACTTCCCTGGCCAACTGAAACCGTCCGGGTCCTTTCAGGTGCCCGGCCACATGCAGGGAAAATACTGCATCGATCGTGGAATCCCGGAGCGGCAGATACGCGGCATCACCGACAACAAAATGGACCCGCCCTGTGGCACGGACAACCGGCCGGCAGAGTTGAAGTGCCGTTATGGAACAGTCCATTGCAGTGATATTCCACCCCTTTTCAATCATCCCGGGGAGATTTTTTCCATTCCCGCAACCGAGTTCCAGGACACCTGAACCGTCGGGAAGCGCTGGCAGCGGTGAAGGGCTGCCACCCCACAACAGCCCCCTCGTGCGATAATCAGAGTCCCACATCTCCAGGTGCCGGTTGTCAGGGGACATCATGGAAAGAGTTCTGCACCTGGTACCATAAAAACTACCGGGCCCGGGAGTGAAAAAAAAGAAACAGGATAGATCAGAGAATTCCGAAGGATTTCAGGGTTACCTCAGGGTTTACCTTGCCGACATGGTACATGATACCGTCGGTAAGCTCGTTAATGATAACCTCTGCTGGTGAGAACAATGATGTATCAATCTGGTAAAAGTCGAACTTCGCTTCCTTGAACGTCTCGTAGAACGGCTTACCATAACCCTTCGACTTGTTGGACGGGATCTTCTCGAGGTAGTCCTTGATTTCAGGTGCCTTCATGGTGAGCATGATCTGTCCGTGGTAGATAGTTGCATCGTTGGTGGTTCCCATTGCCTGTGTGGCATCCTTCTTTACTGGTGGGAGGGGGGCCGAACCCATTCCTGCTGTAATTTTCCTTGTATCAAAACCAAGTCTCGTTCAGCTTGTATATTGCGGTCTCAACACAACGTCCCGCTACCTGCACTGATCCAACGAGCGATGCTGTTGGCGCGACTACCGCGCTTACATTCGCCACATCGACGCCACATTCCTCTGCTATCTTTTCCATTACTGCCCCGTTCGGAAGATGATCACTTTCGAGTGCAATAACTGCAGATTCGTATTCGTCCTGGTAATCAATGACCTCAAACGTGTGTTTGGGTTTTAATGCAAGAGCCCGTGCCGGACCGCTCCCCATGGCAAAGTAGTTGTTGTGCTTAATGGTCCACCCTGCTTTTTGAGACCCAAGGCATGCAATTGAGGGGAAATCTGTAAAAACATCAATAAAAGGGAACGGGAATTCATTGACTTTTCCCATCCTGAAATTGACCTCTCCAAGACCTCCCATGCAGATCTCGGTAAATGCACGGCCTGCGGCGTATCCACCGCGGGTGCTGACCCCGCAGTCTACAATCCTCGCACCATTATCGAGTTCATGGTACGCAACATTATATTGTTCTGGTTCATCCGCTAAATAATCAAAAATTTCGAGCGCAAATTCGTTCACACTGAGCACGTGAAGTCCCCCTGTACCATAAAAAATGGTTGGGTAATAGATAAGATTTGTTAAAATGATCTGGTTCAGACAAGGTATTCGATGACTTTTACCGGGTCATAGCGGAGACTGATTACACGTGTCCTCCCCTTCTCCCCGGCGCCGCTGCGATACTCTAAGTCAATAAGCCTCATCAGGTCAAACTTTTTCACCATTTCATAGAACCTTGTATAGCTGATCTCGGTCGATTCCCTTATTGTTTTATAAACCTCTCCTGCGCCCATGTCTTTTTTGTCTTTTGCAAGTTCTGCAAGCTTTTTGATGATCTCCCGCTCTTCTGTCTTTAAGGATTTTAGTGAAAATGAGAGGTGGAGGTACTGGGACATAAGGTATGCCCCGCAAATATCCTCGCGTTCTATTGCGCGCTTCGCTTTCCGCTCTGCGCTGAGTGCGGCCCGCTTCAGGAGGTCTATCCCTACCCGCAGGTCCCCGCCTTTCAGTGTCTGGGTTACAACGAGGTCTACCATCTCGGCACTGATGACACCCGGGTAGAACCCCTGCATTACCCTCTCGCCAATGATGGTCCGGACTTCTTCTTCGGAATATGGTGGAAAATAGACGTCAGTCGCGCAGAGCACGGAAGACACACGGGCATCTATGGACCGTGAGAGATCGACGGCCATATCGGACAGGATCAGGATTACTCCGATCCGTGTACCCTCGAAGGACTCGTATGAACGGAGTAACGGGTAAAGAACGTTGTTAATCTCGTTTTCATACAGGAGGTAGTTTGCATCGTCAAGGCAGATAAGAAGGACAATTTCCTCCTTCATGATCATCCGGGCAATTGCATCAAAAATTGTCTTGAAGGATGTCCCTGAAGGTGGTGGCAGGTGACCGGTAAGTTTCCGGTAAATCTGGGAGAAAATTGCAAATTTTGTATTGTCTATCTGGCAGTTGATATAGACTGGCAGGACTTTTTTGGTAGTGGTTGTAATCTCTTCAAAGAGTTTCTTTACACAGGTCGTTTTACCCGTCCCAGGGAGCCCGCGGCAGACGGTATTAAGAGGCCGGCCACCGCGGAGTGCTGGCCTGATCTGGAATGCGAGTTCTGTAATCTGGTCATCGCGGTAACTAAACTGCTCTGGTACATAATCAATCTCAAAGACCTCAGGGTCCCGGAAGAGCGTCTCATCCCACATGAGCAGATCCTTTTTCATCCTACAACCTTCTCCTGCACGTTATATAACTCCTTTTTTGCATATGAGTCCGGACACCATATACGCCTGACGGTGTCCTGACATGGTTAATCCATGATGATATTGTATTATCTCCTGAATAATTTCAAAAATATGGTGTGATATTTCTGAAATGTCATGTCCTGTCATGGATCAACACTCTGGTATGTGTTCCAGATGCCAAAATCACCCGCCGGCAGCAGACACCATCAGATAAAATGCGGTTTGCAGGTAATTGACAGGTTAGGAGACTTTAAATAACCGGTAGTGATCCGGAATATACCCGTTCAGAAGGGGAAATTTTTGTGTTATACCTGTGGGAAGTCCGCTCTGGCCGTCCTCACCCTGCAATCTGGTGGTAATAATTGAAAATATTCCAAGTGATGAAAAAGTGAAGAACTCTAATGTTTCTGCCTGATCTTTATCTGCTCTTCAGGTGTCAGCTGGTTGTACGCACGGAGTAAAAACTCATCAAATGTCTCATCTCTAATACTATCCTCCGGCGTCTCCCGGAGCTGCGCATCCTTATAAATTTCCATTTCCCCCCCCAGTAATCGCAAACGTGCAGGGCCGTTCACATTATAACACCGGGCTTAATCACCCGGCCAGTGTTTTCATATATCTTCCCATGACTAAAAAGAATTTTGATTTGGTCCTCTGTATTTGATAGTTATAAAATAAAAAAGCGGAAGAGCTATTCATGCCGTTACTGGGTGTTTCAGGGGTGCTGTCTGCCAAAGCACACCGGAATTTTCATCGTTTATCTGGAGGCGACACTACTGGAATGGGGGCTCAGGGCTGCTGTATCTCCCTTTTATCCTGATGTTTTATCTGCTTAACCGGCAGGACTTTTTTAACTAATAGATCCTGTATCTGACTTTTCTGGATGAATACCGCATGCGCTTTCGGGTCCGGGTAATCCTTTCATCCCGGGGGTTTGAAAAACGGAATAAATTTATTATTTGAATGACTAAAATCTGGAGAAGTGAATACTTTGAAAGTCAAACAATTTGGGGTTATCGCGCTATTATCCTTTGCAATTCTCGTTACAATGACCGGGCTGGTATATGCAGACCAGGGTGTACCTGCAGTACCTGGCAACCAGGGAATTACGACCCAGACCGTCCGTATTGTTGATGGTCTGGTAATGGAGCAGTACAACCTCGCATGGCAGGTCTCAAACCTGTCACTGGGAGACATACCGCCCCTCGATGAAAATCAGGTTGCGTACACAACAGCCTATGATGCAGATATCGTGGCACAGGGTGGCCAGACTACCCTGGTGAAAACCATGGCTGTTGACACCCGGAATACGGCCATCTCACAGTCCAACGTCAAGGCTGATACCACCGTAACCTTCGTTGCAACTGCAGACGGTGGCAACCTCGCTGGTTCAGAGAACCTCATGACTGATGGCGCAGCCGATCTGACCGAGGATGCAGCTGGCAGCATACTATGCCCATTCGCGGCAGATACGGATGGTATAATTCCTGCGTACTGTAACATCGTCCAGGCAGGAAGCAGGTATGACCTGACTGTCGGATCTGTTGCTACCGCGGCAAACACCCGTTTCATGGGTCCTGATGCAACAAATCCTGTAGTCCTGAATTACAACATCAATGTCAAACCATATGGTACATCACAGGGACAGATCCCGGCAGTTGGCGCAGCAATGGCTTACGTTAAGGCACACATCCAGGAAGCCCGCGGATATGATGAAGAATTACCAGATTCCGGGTTAATGCAGAAGTCCGGGGACCTTAGCTACTCTGAAACATCAAGCGCACAGGGTACCATTACCGCCTTCAACAAGGTCATAAGTTATTCCTCACAGGTTACTTCACTGGCTCCGGGACCCACAACAGAACCGGAACCGGAACCATAGAATTACCCAAAATCTGCACAAAAGGTGAACACTGCATCACAGTCCGGGAAGTCACTTTCAGGCTGACCGGACACTCTGATAACCCCGATTTTTCGAGGAAAAATCTTATTAAAATTCACCTGTTTCAGACAGGATGGTATATTGAGATCTTACCTGAATAAAAAGGAAGATTTATCACGGTCTCGCTGTGAATCATTTCACAAGGGGGGTTGGTGGATTCCTCTTTCCTATTTGGAGGTATTGATTTGAAGCTCATCAGATTAGGAGTCATTACACTCTTATTAATCGGAATAGTCATTGGATTGACCGGTATTGTATCTGCGGAACAGGCAGGGAATGTGTCACCAGTGATTCAGAGCCCGTTGCTTTCCCAAAAACCGGGTTCAATACAGGTTCTATCATTGCCCCAGGGGGCTTACGTTTCGGTTGATGGGGTGCCGGTGAACGGGTACACCCCGGTCACAGCAACCGGAATGACACCTGGTCTCCATACCGTACAGGTTGTTAAACCAGGTTATGCAGACTGGGCAGCGAACATCACGGTAAAAACCGGGCTGAAAAGTTACGTGTATGCAGCCTTAAAACCCTTAAACGGAAGTATATCCGTGCAGTCATCGCCCGCAGGTGGGATGGTATACGTCGACAATGTAAGCAGCGGAACTACGAACGTTTTTATTCCGGATATCCTGTCAGGTATACACCAGGTAAGGGTTGAAAAAAGCGGCTACCTTACCTGGGAGTCAACAGTGACCATCTCCGGAGGGCAGACCTCGCTCGTAAAAGCGAACCTGAAATCAGATTCAGGTTCAGTCCAGGTAAACTCCAATCCCCAGGGTGGCGTCATATCCCTTGATGGAAATGTTGTAACTACAAGCCCGGCACTGTTAAAGTCCGTAACCTCCGGCAGTCACAACGTGACGATCAAAAAAGCAGGGTATCTTCAATATTCAGCCAACGTGATGATTAAGCCCGGTGATACGAAATATCTCTATGCGATGCTGGAAAGGACGCCAAAGCCCGGCCACGTGTATAATGAAACTGACAACGGGAAAACGTATTCACTCTCACAATATGATTTCGTGCAGGTTAACCTGCCGGAAAACGGTTCCACGGGGTTTATATGGTATATCACGACCACACCGGGAATCGAAGTGATTGACCACTCGTTCAAGTCTTCGAACCCCGGGGTTGCCGGTGCAGGGGGTACGGCGTCCTGGCTGTTAAAACTGGAAGGGACCGGGACCCAGGAATTTACCGGTATAAAAAAACAGGGGTGGATGCCCCCGTCAGCCAATGATCATACCTATTCAGTCACGTTTGTCGTGCAATAATCAGGATACCACAGCAATTTTTTATCACCTGGGGTGAGGCTGATGATTTATAAGTGATACGTTCAAATTCACTCCACAACAAAAATCAACCGGCATGGTTTCCTGAAGGTTGATTAAATTCAGAGTATTTTTGGATCGTCTCTGATCCCCAACCGGGGTCACCGAAGCGGCGGGCCATGAGCCCCGGGAGCGTGCGTTAATTTCGGAACAACCCGAAATCATTAGAAATTAGCAGAACATTTCCCATGAAAAATGACAAAACGGACCCCAATATATGGAAATATTGAACGTTGCATTTTCATAGCCCTGGTGTGAACTTCCCGTTCATGTGTTTTTCTAAAGAGCGAATTTTTATTAAATCGTGTTGTATTGCTTTCTTTTTTTTGACAACTGTATATTTCAGATATGGATGAAGAAACGTTAAGGCCGGTCCCCCTGCTTCATTCCCCCAAATATTTCTCCCGGTCATTCAGGAAATCGCGATAGACCAGGTAATACTCTGTATCCTCATACCGGACCTCCTGGATTGGGCTGGTATCGAAACTGTAAATCACCGCATCCGGAAATGCGAGAAGGATTGGGGAGTGGGTGGCGATGATAAATTGCACATCTCCCCGCATGATGAACTGCCGCAGGAGCCGCAGCAGCTCGAACTGCTTTTTGGGCGACAGAGCGTTCTCCGGTTCATCCATCAGGTAGAGCCCTTTTCTCCTGAAGCGGTTCTCAAAGAACGTCATGTGCGACTGGCCATGGGATTTGACAAGAAGAGAACTGTTACCGAAAAATTTCAGGCAGCCTGGGTCGGCCGCACCCCATGCATCAAGGATCTCGGAGAAATGGTGGAATTCTTCCGAGGCAAAGAAGGAGCCTGGGACTTTTTCGTCAATCCATTCGATCCGGAGAGACTGGTACAACAGGTCTTTGTACGGGTTGTGACGATCGATCCTGCCCTCATGCTCTCCCCATATATGAATGCCGGCGCTGTGGGCGATTGCCCTGAGGAGCGTTGACTTGCCGGTACCGTTCTCACCGATGAAGAACGTGATGGGCCGGTTGAACTGCAATATATCGGTCTTTTTGAAGATCTCAAGGTTAAACGGGTAAAAATCCCCCGTCGGGAATGTGTCATGGAGAACATGGAGCGACCGGATATGCATGATCCTGTTTTTTTCATACCGCGGGATATACCTTTCATACGGCGGTTCCTGTTACCGGTACATCCCCTCTGCTCTTCCTGTGACTATTCCGAGGTATTACCTATTCTGCTGAATTCCTTAAAACACCAAAGTCTTATACGCATTGGCATGAATAGATCTCTGTTGAATTATATCACTCCAAATTGAAATAATAATGCTAAAATCAGCATAAAAAACAAAAATCAGGCAATAATTGGGATATTTTATGTATGGCAGATGATGAAAGTTACCCCATATACATTTTGTTGCAGATACTACGAATTATTTTTATAAAAATGTGGTTTAATTCCATTTTTTTGCATCTGACCGGTCACAGGGTAATTGGTACGGCACAATTCAATACATTCCATTGGTGTATACTACTAAAAAAATGGAGTGGAATGGAAATTTTTGTATTATCCGCTCCATATTCCAGTTATCGGGCTATCTCCGGCAATTCCGAAATTATTGGCCCTGTCGACCCCCGCTCCATCCCATACCCAGTTCCTGTTGTAGTCCAGGTAAAACATATGCGTAGATGGGCGGAATACCCCAGTCTCATATAAGCCATTATTATTCCAGTCCCCGGATACGGGTTGGTCTCCGGTTGATCCGAAATTATTGGCCCAGTCTGTCACCATTCCATCCCATGCCCCGTTCCCGTTGATGTCCATGTAGAACATATGTGTGGAAGGCCTGAATACACCGATTCCAGTTTTCCCGTCCAGGTTCCAGTCCCCTGATACCGGAATATCCCCTGTTAATCCGAAATTATGAGCCCTGTCGGAGATAGCGCCATTCCATGCCCCGTTTCCATCGTAATCAAGGTAGAATATGTGTGAAGAAGGCCTGAATACACCGATCTCAGTTTTCCCGTCCAGGTTCCAGTCCCCTGATACCGGAATATCCCCTGTTAATCCGAAATTATAAGCCCTGTCAGAGATAGCACCATTCCATGCCCCGTTTCTATTGTAATCGAGATAGAATGTATGTGAAGATGGCCTGAATACGCCGATTTCAGATATCCCGTCCAGGTTCCAGTCCCCTGATACCGGCATATCTCCTGTTAATCCGAAATTATAAGCCCTGTCGGAGATAGCGCCATTCCATGCCCCATTTCGGTTGTAGTCCAGATAGAACGTGTGTGTAGATGACCTGAATACGCCGATTCCGGAAGGTTCGAACCATTGTGTCCTGCGGATATTCATTGGCATGGTGGCGACCAGATCTATCCGGTTCCAACCCCGGGATGCGGGCATCAGCGGAAAAGGCCCGGGCATAACATATTCCGAAGGGGACCATGTCCCTGTCGCCCAGACAAATTGTTTATGCTGAACATTGTTACTGGCATCCGTGTAGAAAAGATCGAGCACCGGACCTTCTCTTAACGTTGCCCCAATGGTGCTATAAGAGGCTACATCCGGAATCTGGCTCCATCTCCCCCCGTAGCGGATACCCCACCAGTAATATGAGGTATGATCGTTCTTTGTCATGAAAATCGTTCGAATATTCCCCATTCGGTCAATAGCCGAGCTTGGAGCGTATGATCCACCATACTGGGAAAATAAATATGGTTCTGACCATGTGGTACCCCCGTCTATCGTATAAGTCTGGAATAAGCTCCCCGTGAAGTTGTAATAGTAAACAATTAGTTCATTCGGCTGCGGTGCGATCGCAGCCGGAGCAGAATATACCCCGGAAATACCATTTACAAAGGTTTCCGGCTGCCAGTTACCACCGGCATACACCTTGTGATAGAGGAAATGATCGGCACCGACTTCAAACGTGTCCAGTCTTCCCGGGCCCCATGAGCAGAGTGCCGGGCTGTATTCGTTCCCGGGCGCCAGGAATATTTCAGGTCCCCAGTCCCATTTCTCACCATTATACTTCCATCCCTTGATACAGAGGGCACCGGTGCCGTTGATGTAACCTACGATAAACTCAGTCGGGGAGAACCATATCGCCGCGGGATCACATGCATTAGTGATTGATGAGGGGTTTACCATATCCCAGGTACCTGATGGCCCAGCGGTTAACTGCCCCTTTTTTTCATCCCTGCTGACCTGCCCGGACCCAGAAGGTCCCGGCATGTTCGTGGATGTCTGTGTGGATAGCTGGTTGTCAGCGTAACTCGTAGGGGAAATCATCGCCCTGGTTGGAGATACAGCATTGTACACATTCTTTTCAGGGTCAGGCAGAACCGTGGAGGACCATATGAGATTTGGGGTACTTTTATCCGTAACCTCACCAGGGGCGTCTACAGCAGGAGCAGGGGTTAAATTGGGCTCCATATTACCCTTTGTATCTTGTTGCACCCCGGAGAAAACAGACAAATTCGTTCCATTAGTGATGTTCGTTATATTTGTCATACCCAAATCCTGGGCAACAACCGAAATAACCGTTGTGTTCACAAGAATATCTGCACCGGTTACGATCGCTGCAGCGACGTAACCCCCGCTGGCACAAACCAGTAGCAAAAAAATAATCAAGCCTACAATTCCGTATCGCATGGTACTTACCTCAAGAATGCAATACTTAGCAGGAAATCCTATGGAATTATTTGCATTGAATGAAAGACATCAGGATGAACACCCCGCCTGCGTATGCATACTGCTTGGGTAACCAAAATAAAAACATATCTACTCCCTGTACCGGATTCCCTATTCTCGTCAAAGCAGGAATAAATAAAAAACAACATATAATAAATAAAACAAACATATTAAAACATTTCTCGGCAGATGATGAAAGTTACCCCCACTGATTCGTGATGATGCAGGGGCCTGATGCCACGTTAACCAGAAAATCATGAAAAGAGCAGGGATAGAAGATCAATGGCATCAATGGTACCATAAACACCGGAGTGGGATTCCCGTTCTGAATATCGTTCGGGTACTGTCCTTTTTTAGTCCCCTGACTGCAAACGGTACAGGTTCGTGTGTATGGGTCTTCAACCTGATTGGGGTCGGGTGGTCGGGTAATATGGCAATGACCCCGGAAAACTCTTCCATAATTATTCCGAGCATTTCATCGACCCGTTCGATTGCAGTTACTTTCTCTCCGATACTACCGAGGTGGCCTGCCTCGTCCGGAGCTTCCACGTGGAGATAGAGGAAATCAAGGTGTTTGAGTGCCTCAATTGCGTACCTTGCCTTTGCATGGTAATCTGTGTCGAGGTACCCGGTTGCCCCCGGCACCCGGATGACTTCCATCCCGGCACACCGGGCGATCCCGTTCAGGAGGTCAACAGCCGAGATCATCCCGCCTGTTTTACCGTACTTATCCTGGAACGATGGCAGGGCAGGTCTTTTTCCCCCGCTCCATGGCCATATCTGGGTTGCCGGAGTTTTTCCCGCGGAAATACGTGCCCTGTTTACCGGATGGGTGCTAAAAACCCTTGTGCTCTCATCAATGCAGCGCCTGAGAATCTCCGCGTCCCCGCCTTGTGGAAGATGGGGGCTGATGTCCTGCCCGACAATATCGTGTGGTGGTGTGGTTTCCGACCCTTTTCCATGACTGATTACAAGGAGGTTCCTGTAGCTGATCCCCTCCTTGAGGAATACATCCGGTACCTTTTCCGACAGTGCCTCCAGCAGATCGCGGCTCTCCCTTGTTGAGATATGCCCGGCAGAAAAATCTGCCATCTGTCCACCAACCACGGTTGAGATATTGCAGCGGTACGCAACATCATCATCCCTGAGCGGGATCCCCATGCTCATCGCTTCGAGAGGGCCACGGCCGGTATAATACAGCCTTGGATCGTAGCCCAGTACTGAAAGGTTCGCGATATCGCTGCCGGGCTCAAAGCCTTCTGGTATGGTACGGAGCATGCCCGAAGCCCCTTCCCGTGCGATCCTGTCCATATTTGGGGTTTTTGCATATTCAAGCGGTGTCATACCACCGAGTTCAGCCAGGGGCTCATCAGCCATGCCATCCCCAAGGACGAGTAAATACTTCATATCGCCAAATCTCCCGATTTTTTATACCGTTTTTCCAAGCATTGACCTTACCGCAAGTTCTACACTTTCAAGAGATCCCATATCAGGATGCCACCCGAGCGCTTCCAGTTTCTCAACCGCCAGCTGCATCCGGGGGACATCGCCAACCCATCCCCGTTCACCGCCCGTAAAGCGATATTGCACGTGGGAAAGCCCCATTTCACGCACGATGATGTCAGCAATGGTCGCAACGTCAATCCAGTCATCAGAACCGATATTGAAAATATTGAGCCGGCCGTTAGACTTTTCGGCAGCAAACAGCATTGCCCTGATACATGCTCTCACTTCCAGGTATGATTTTGTCTGCCTGCCGTCACCAAGGATCTCAAGCTCCCCGGGCTGGTCTTTTAGTTTTTTAATAAAATCTGTGATTACGCCGTGGTTGCTCCGCTCCCCGATGATATTTGCAAATCGGTAGACCCATCCTTTCATGCCAAACCCGTGGCAGTATGCGGAGATAAGGGCCTCACAAGCGAGTTTGCTTGCCCCGTAAACAGAGACCGGTTCAAGCGGGTTATAGGACTCGGGTGTGGGTATGACGGCAGCATCGCCGTACACCGTTGAGGTAGAAGTGAATACAACCTCCGGCACCCCGTGGGCACGCATCGCTTCAAGCACACGGTAGGTGGCAAGGATATTATTGTGTACCTGGCTGTCTGGTGTCAGCGATCCCTGCCGTACATCCGGGTCTGCGGCAAGGTGGTACACCCTTTTCACCCCGGTCAGTGCTTCCTGCCACCCTTCATGCAGGAGGTCTGCCTGGACAAGTGTTACCTGACCCGCCTCAATATGACCTGCAATATTCCGGCGATCACCATTCACCAGCGAATCGATAACAACCACGCGATCGCCCCGGGCGACCAGGGCGTCCACGAGGTGTGAACCGATGAACCCGGCCCCGCCCGTAACGACACACAACATCATAACATAATAGGGAGCCTAATGCCTATAGGATTACTGCTATGTATATCGGGATCGACCATGGTACGACCGCAATGAGGTTTGCTGGTGACAGACTGTCAGTTTAAGATCTCAAGAAAGGATGCTACCGGGTTTGTGTATACCGATCTCGACCGCCTCTGCTCCATGGAGGAGATCGAAGGAATTGCAATAAGCTATTCAATGGGGGATAATTTTTCCAGAATCACCCCGGTGTCAAAACTAAAAGACCGGGGGGTAGTAAGCCGGGAGGGGGCAGGTGAACACATCGGCGGGGGGACCCGGGTCTTTGATGAGATCAGGCGCAGTGGTCTTCCGGCGGTAGCCGTGCCAGGGCTCCACCGCGGCTCACCGACAGATGTCAGGTTCAAGGCATATTCACACCAGGCGAGCCCTGAAAAGATTGGAATTACCTATTATGCCGTGGGTATCCTGGGGCCGGATGTCGTTGTCTCTGATGTAAGCTCCAACACGGTCACCCTGCTCGTCACGGGCGGCCGGTTAACAGGGGCATTTGATGCCTGTATATTCGCCCCCGGGATGCAGCACGGGGCCCTGGATGTCGATGCGATACGGCGGATCGACCGTGGTGAGGCGGGTGCGAATGAATCCTTCCTGCGTGCAGGTACCACATTCACCATGCCAACTGACGAACGTGAACGGACCATCGCCATGTTTTCTGCAATGGAATGTGCTGCCCTCCTCATTCTTAACCCATGCGCGAAGGTAGCGCTCGCCGGCAGTCTTGCACCCGTTATAGGGCCTGAAGTGAGCAATCTCCTCGGCAGGCCGGTTTCTGTGTATGATGAATGGTGCGCGTCCCGTGGACTTGCACAGATCGCAAAAGACGTCTTTTCCGGCAGCCGATCAATTCTCGGTATCGATGTAGATCTGTAGATTTATATTGATTAATCATGTAAGATTATGTGGGATTTTCTTTGAGAGAGCTGCGTATTCATGGCAGGGGTGGACAGGGCTCGGTCACTGCCGCCGAACTGATTGCAGTTGCCGCATTTGAAGGGGGTGTTTATGCCCAGGCGTTCCCCGCATTCGGGGTTGAACGTCGTGGTGCACCGGTCCAGGCATTTGTGCGGTTCAATGATCACAGGATCAGGCTGCGGAGCCAGGTATATGAACCTGATTACATCATCGTGCAGGACAGCACGCTGATCAGGGATGTCAATGTATTTTTAGGTGTAAAATCCGGAGGCATTGTAATTGTCAATTCGGGGAAGAAGGTTGACGCCAGTGTACCAGCCGGGGTGAAGCTGATTACCATCGATGCGACCTCGATTGCACTTGAGGTACTTGGCCTCCCTATTACCAATACAACGCTGATGGGTGCCTTTGCTGCAGCGAGCGGGGAAATAAAATTTTCAGCCCTCGAACATGCGCTCATGCACCGGTTCCCCGGAGAGCTTGCAGAAAAGAATATCAGGGCCGCAAAGAAGGCGTTTGAGATCGTGAAAGGGGGTGCCTGAAATGGCGCTTGGATTAGGATGTTCTTCCCGCCCCGGGAAGGCCCGGAACAATAAAACCGGTTCCTGGCGGGTTTTTAAACCGAAATTTGACCACGATAAATGTACACAATGCGGGATGTGCAAGACAATCTGCCCCGAAGGCTGCATCGAGGAATCGGAGGACGCGTTTTTCCTCCCCGACGAGACCTATTGCAAAGGTTGCGGGATGTGCGCAGAGGAATGCCCGTCAGACGCGATAACCATGGAACAGGAGGAGAAGTAGATGCTTGAGATCACAGAAGGATCACATGCGGTGGCAAAGGCGGTGAAGATGTCCCGTCCACAGGTGATTGCGGCATACCCGATTACCCCGCAGACCCATATTGTCGAGGCACTTGCAGATATGGTTGCAGACTGCGAACTTGACGCGGAATATATTACGGTCGAGAGCGAGTTTTCTGCGCTCTCTGCCTGCCTTGGAGCAAGTGCGGCGGGATCAAGGACCTATTCAGCGACAACGTCGCAGGGCCTGGCCCTGATGTTCGAGGTCTGTTTCAATGTATCGGGGATGCGGCTTCCCATTGTGATGACAATCGCAAACCGTGCATTGGGCGCACCTCTTTCCATCTGGAACGACCAGCAGGACTCGATTTCGCTCCGTGACTGCGGGTGGCTCCAGTTGTACGCTGAGGACAACCAGGAGGCAACAGACCTCCACTATATTGCCTACAGGGTAGCGGAAAATCCTGAAGTCCTGTTACCCGCATTTGTATGCTTTGACGGGTTTATCCTCTCCCATACGTATGAACCGGTTGATATGCTCTCCCAGGAGGACGTAGACAGGTTCCTGCCGCCGTATAAAGCCGCCCAGAAGCTTGACGCGGCTGATCCTATCAGCTTCGGTATGTACACGCAACACCGGAATATTACCTCGAGTTCAGGTACGAACACGACCAGGCGATGAAACGTGCGAAAAATGCCATCCATAAGGCAGGAAAGGAATTCGGGGAGATGTTCGGCAGGGATTATTCGGCGTTGGTTGAAGGTTACCGGCTTGAAGATGCTGACACTGCCATCATCGCGATGGGTTCCCTCTGCGGGACCGTCAAGGATGCTATCGACGAGATGCGGACAGCAGGTAACAAAGTCGGCCTTTTAAAAATCAGGTGCTTCAGGCCGTTCCCTGCAGAAGAGATAAGAACTGCCCTGTCCCATGTCAAAAGAATTGCCGTTCTTGATAAGAACATCTCCACTGGTGCAAAGGGGGCCGTGGCAATAGAAGTAAAGGATGCATTGTACGGAAAGACCATACCCGTACTGGGCTATATCCTTGGTCTCGGAGGACGTGATGTCAGGATATCAGATGTTAAAAATATTGTCTCTCTTGCCGAATCAGGGAAAGGAGACCAGTTTTATGGGCTTCGCAAGGAGGTGCTCTGATGGCTGAGAACAGCTGTGAACTGTTCGATTGCGGGCACCGGGCATGTGGCGGGTGCGGCGCTGCACTCGTGTCCAGGCTGATCCTCAAGGCGACCGGAAAGGACACGATTATCGTATCAGCAACCGGTTGCATGGAAGTTTTTTCAACCCCATACCCCGAAACGGCATGGAAAGTACCGTGGATCCACTCACTCTTTGAGAATAATTCAGCGGTTGCATCAGGGATTTGTGCTAACTTGAAGAAACAGGGGAGAACAGAGAAAGTGGTCGCGATCGGGGGTGACGGTTCGACGTTCGATATCGGGATGCTCTGCCTGAGTGGTGCATTTGAACGCGGCCACGATTTCACCTACATCTGCTACGATAACGAGGCATACATGAACACCGGTATCCAGCGGTCAGGGGCGACACCCTATGATGCGAGCACGACCACGAGTCCGGCAGGAAAATGCTCAAAAGGGAACCCCCGGCAGAAAAAGGACCTCCCCCAGATCCTTGCAGCCCACGGGGCCCCGTACGTTGCGACGGCATCGATTGCCTATCCATCTGACGTAGTCAAGAAAATCGAGAAGGCGATTAACACGCCAGGCCCGTGTTACGTGCAAATCCATGCACCCTGCTGTACCGGGTGGGGATTTGAGGGTGAAAAGACACTGGCAATCGGAAAGCTGGCAATTGAGACCGGGCTCTGGGTGAATTTCGAGATGGAGAACGGCGTGGTCACACGTGTCAAGAAAGTAGTGCGAAAACCCGTTGAGACCTACTTAAAAGAGCAGAAGCGGTTCCGTCACCTGTTCAAACCAAAGGTAAATGCCGAAGAGATCGCAAAAATCCAGGCGATTGCCGACAAAAATGCAGAAAAGTATGGTACCGACCTGAAATTAAAAAATAAACCTGACCCTGTTGCACCGTAGGATAGGGGAACGGGACATTTCATTTTTTTTTATTTTTTCAGGTTGGCGAAAACTCCTGGAACAATCATTACGGCATCCTTTTTGTGCTCATTTATCAGACTGGGGGCCTCATAGCACGCTGTTGCCATACTTAACCTATGTTGATTTTGATTTGGTTTATTCCGGAATTCAATTACACTCCCCGGGGCTTCGCCCCGCCGTTTTGGCGAGCCTGGCCGGAATAAGGATTATTCCCAATACTCTGAATTTAATGAGCCTTCGCCGAAACCCTGCCTGAAGAATATCTTAATGGGGGTGAGGCAGGGAGGGAGTGAAACCCCCTCCAGGTCTTCGTAGTTCCCTCTAATTTTTTATGACACCTGAGGGTTTCAACAAAGCCGGATCTTCACCATTCGTTGGCATGACCCCAAAGGTTGAAGAATCCAGCCTGTTCATCATTTTTGTTTTCGCCTCATCGTGATAAGGAACGGCGTCAGGAGGACGAATGCGATGATGAACCAGAAATTTGCAAACATATAAAGCAAAGACTCCCTGCCCTGGTCATAAAATCGCAGTTCCACGGACCTCACACCGGTCCAGTTCACATTCACAGATGTATTATTTATCAGCTGTTATCTCTCCACCGGGACTCACAACGCCGAGGAACTGGTTCCTTACATCAAGCCCCCATGGCAGGATTACGCTTACATTGTAGGGCTTTTCGAACGAGGTGATGATATGGTTTTCCCGTACCGGCCCCTGGTAGGAGATGGTATAATTCCCTTCCGGGTACGAAATTCCCGAATCACCAGACATGTTGTAGGTGCAGGGGGAACATTCCCCGCTGAGTGAGATGTTGGTCACCTTCACTGGCAGGCGTTCTCCCATCGCACCGGTCTCGTAAAACTGGTAACCCGTGCTCTTCTCTACCTGGACTGTCCCATTGTAGGCAGTCCCGCTAGGAAGCACCCGGTACTCTATGGAAAGTCCCTGAACCGGTGCCACAATGGCCACAGCCAGCAGGCTTACAATCGCAAGGCAGAGCAGAGAGACGCAAGGTCCGCGTCTATCTCGATGGGGGGCTCGCATTGTTTTATCACCGTTTCTGGGTCTTTTAAGAGGTGGCCTGTAACCACGCAGACAATTCGTTCGTTCCGGTCAATAACGCCGTACTCTACAAGGCGCCGGACCCCGGCCACCGATGCTGCCGATGCGGGTTCGACACCGATCCCCTCCATCCGGGCAAGGTCGCGCTGCATTTTGAGGATCTCCGCGTCGGTGACAGCTATGGCAGTCCCGCCAGTTTTCCGTATTGCTGTCAGGGCTTTCTCGGCATTCACCGGTGCGCCGATACGGATGGCAGTGGCCACGGTCTCCGGGTTCTTTTCAGGGACTACTTCAGGAAGGTTGTTTTGTATGGCATCGACCACGGGTGCGGAACCCGCTGCCTGGATACCGGTCATCATGGGGAGGCTGTCGATGAAACCAAGCTCAGTGAGCTCGTTTAATCCTTTGTGCACTGCAGAGATATTTCCAGCATTCCCAACGGGCAGTACGATCCGGTCAGGTACACAGCCAAGCTGGTCTATGGCTTCAAACCCGATCGTTTTCTGTCCCTCGAGCCGGTACGGATTGACAGAATTCAGCAGGTAGAGGCCATGGGAAAGGCAGAGGTCGTGGACCATCTCAAGCGCCTTGTCAAAATTCCCCCGGACCGAGATCACGTTGGCGCCATGCATCAGGGCCTGCGCAATTTTTCCAAGGGCTACCTTCCCGGCAGGGAGGAGCACCACTGCCGGAATGCCGGCTTTTGCCGCGTACACGGCAAGACTCGCTGAAGTATTCCCCGTGCTCGCACATGCAACATGGGTCTTTTTGAGCTGCAACGCCATCGAGACACCGACTGTCATCCCCCTGTCCTTAAACGAACCGGAAGGGTTCATGCCTTCATGTTTTGCATAGAGTTCGGGGAGCCCGAGCTCCTTGCCGATTGTCTTTAAATGGTAGAGTGGGGTCCCTCCCTCATACAGCGTGACCGGGTCGATTGTTACCGGAAGGATCTCACGGTAACGCCATACCGAGAGTGGCCGCTTGTTCCATTCTGATCTCGAAACTGAAATATTGTCAAGGTCATACTGTACTGCGAGCAGGTGACCGCACCGCCGGCAGTTATAGATGATCTCGTCAGGTGCATAGCTCTCTCCGCAATGGACGCACACGAGACGGTACATATACAGAAATGGGTCTTCCGGGTAGATATAGGCAAGGTTCTCCCCATTGCCCCGCAGGTTTGAATGCCCATTCTCCGGGCAGGCAGAAATTCTCTTACGGTACCTTACTGGTTAATGATTACCATTAACCCACCATTCGCAAATCTGCGTTAAAACAAGAAAAAGTAAAAAAAAGTGCTCTGTAGAAACACACATGAACGGGAAGATCAGGCCCGAACGATTGAAAATGCACGTTTAAAATCTCTTCATATTGGTGGCCGTTCAGGCACTACAAATGAAAATGACCACCGGGGTATTCAATTTTCATCCTGTCAGCTTGCGGCCTTCCGGCATCTTGTCCGTTTTCATGGAAAATCCTCTCAAATCTATCTTGCAGATGGGGAATCCCATAATTTCGTCACGTTCCCGGGGCTCATGGCCCACCGCTTTGGCGAACCCGGTTGGGATAGAGACTATCTCCAGCTACTCTGAATTTAATGATCCTTCGCCGAAACCCTGCCCGGAAAATCTAGTATTGGGGGTGGGGAGGGAAAGGGTGAAACCCCCTCCAGGTCTTCCGCATTTCCCTCCTATTTTTTATATCACCGAAGGGTTTCAACAAAGCCAGAAAAAGTTATTCTTTCAGCGGAATCTGGATTTCAGTCAAGAGTTCTTCGGCTGGTGTTTCATCAGGATTATTGATGTACAACTGCCGGTCCGGCCCTGCAGATTCATATCCTTTTTCCGCTGCAAAATTAAAAGCATTCTCAAAAGCAACCGAAAAACCGTCATGTTCATATGGGCCTTTGTAGACGACTGAAATGACCTTTGTTGCAGGAAGCGTCCTGATACTATAGGAGGGGTCATCAATAGTGACCTGCCCCTGAACAGGTATCGCCATCTCGATATCGGCATCGGTCTCCCGGTATCGTCGTCGTAACATAATGACATACACGGGCCGGTTACGGTCACCCCGCCCCTCTGGTTTGCCGGGCTGAAAATAATCGCGAACAGCTCCTCAGAGACCTGCGAGCAGACTTCTTCGAAGGATCCAATTCTCCGGCCTGACAGTATTCTCGTGGCTGGCACTTCCTTAATGACTGGTTTTGATACATTCATCTTAAACAACTCCGAAAAATCCCTGTTGTCCATTAAGAGACAGGTAATTTTTTCCAGCCGGTCGATCTCTGCCACAGTTTCCCGACGGCGCCTGGTAATGAATTGCCTGACCGCTTCATGATTACCTGCATCGTGTGCCGACAGTATGACCACAATATCTGAGAGCCCGAAACCGAGGTTGCAGAGTGTCTTGATCTTTAATGCCGTCTCGATCTGGTTGATCTTGTAGTAGCGGTACCCGGTAATCCTGTCCCTGACCCCGGGAACGAGAATTCCTTTCCTGTCATAGAGGCGTAATGCCCTTTGCGAGAGATAGGTCAGGGATGAAAATTTCCCGATGGTGATTCGATCGCCCGACATGGTACACCATAGAATTGTATGAGCTGTGATATAGTGGGTATTTCTCTCACATGGGTGAATGTTGATGTAATAATCTAACGGGGCAGGACCGCGGGTGGGGGGTCCCCACACGTATGTACAGCAGGGTCAATGTCCTGTGGTGGTCCGAAGTATATGTCAATCCATCCGGTAATCTCATCCCTGACTTCCCGGAACCCGGCAAGTATCTGATCATCAGTTCCATAGAATGACCTCGGATCTGTAAAATATTTGTGTATATATGTTTTTGCTTCTGGCAACATTGTTCCTGGTGCCCCTGCGGTGTCTGTAAGGGTAACGATAACGTCGAAGGTCTCATTATTAAATTCCTCACAGTTTTTTGAATACTGCGTTCCGGTGTTAATCCCGATTTCAGCCATGACACGTGTGGTGAAAGGGTTTACTGAACCAGTATGGATCCCGGCGCTCCTGGCATCATAGCGGTCACCGTACCTTGCGTTCAGGTATCCTTCTGCCATCTGGGACCTTCCGGCATTCCGTGAACAGATAAAAAGTACCCTTATTTTCGCCATTTTCTCTTGAAGTCCTCCAATTGAAGGTCTGCCATATCATTATTTCTTTTTTGCTGCCCTGGCCATGTCGTGATAGAGCCAGGTCTGCCGATCCTCCTCCACATGCATTGCCTGGCGGGCCTGTATGATTGCGTCAGGATCGAGGTCTGTGCAGGTAATTCCTTCACAGTCAGGTGCCCGGTTGATGATGGTCCCCAACGGTCCGGCAACAATCGAGTTTCCTGAATACCGGTCAACAGGGGTGATCCCGATCGTATTAATTCCGGCAACAAATACCTGGTTTTCCATGGCCCGAGTCCTGATGAAGAGCTCCCATGCGTCCATCCGTGAGGCCGGCCATGCCGACGGCACAAGCATACACCCTGCCCCAGCGGCTGCATAGACATGGAATAGCGGGGAGAACCGGAGATCATAACAGATTGCTACCCCGAAGGTCATACCCCCGATCCGGAACATTGCAACGTTCTCTCCCGGGTGATAACAGGCCCCTTCCATGAGGGGTGAAAACAGGTGGATTTTCCGGTAACTGGCCAGGAGTGTCCCGTCCCCACCTGCGACGATACAGGTATTAAATAACCTCCCCTCCTCCTGCAGGCGAAGTGAGCCAAGGACTGCGATATCATGCCTTTTTGCATAACCTGACAGTGTATGAAAAATCTCACCATCAGCCGGTTGTGTATTGGATACAGAGGCCGGGTCCCAGCCTGTCGCGAACTGTTCAGGGAAACAGATAATTGATGCACCATCCGACGCAGCCTTCGCAATAAACGGCTCAACCTTGCGAAGTGTTGCGCATGGGTCTTCCCATACCGGTGTGACCTGTGCTATGGCAATCCTTACTACCATGATACCACCCGTTCAAGGGGGATCTCTATATTTTTATGGCCCCGAATATGATGTCCTGATGGAGGCCCTGATACACTCCCCTGGTATACGCGTTGTTTTGCGCTTATCTGATAAGAGTATTGCTTATTATAAAAGGATAAAAAAATGACTGGTTCTGCCCGGTCACTCGTACAGGACCGGCTCGTCAATCCGGGTGTAACTGACGAGGTTATCTGCAGTAAAATGGATTGCAATCTCGCGGTTTGCACTTTCAACCGAATCAGAAGCGTGGATAACGTTTCTTCCGATATCAAGGCCAAAATCACCACGGATTGTACCCTGGTGCAGCTTCTGCCGGGTTCGTCGCACCGATTACGGTGCGCACAATCTTTACGGCATTCTTCCCTTCCCAGACCATGAGAAATACCGGCCCGCTCATGATGTACTTTTTCAGGGAATTGAAGAACGGCTTCTGCTGGTGTTCTTTGTACTGCTCAATCACACATTTGTCAGGCATCAGACTCGAAGCGTGCAGCCACGAGCTTCAGGCCCTTGGATTCAAGCCTTCCGACAGCCTCGCCAATAAGTCCTCTCTGGACCCCGTCAGGCTTGACCATTACAAAAGTGCGCTCCAAACCCGCTCACTCCTTTCCAAGTGCCTTGCGGCCGGCTGCAGTCCATGCAACCTTCCGCGCCACGCGACCGATCTTGTAATTCTTCTGGCATTTTGTGCTGCAGAAGTAAAACAGGCTTCCGTCTTTCCGGACAAAGAGTTTCCCGGTACCGGGTTCCACTGCTCCGCCACAGAATGAGCAGTTGCGCATCTCTACCATTTCTGCTCACCGCCTCGATAGTTTCTTTGCTTCGCGCTCGGTCTCGAGGAGTATCAGCACATCGCCTTCACGGATTGGACCCACTGTATTTCGGGTAATGATACGACCCTTGTTGATCCCGTCGAGGATCCGGCATTTTACCTGCATCGCCTCACCATGCATTCCGGTTGAACCGATCACCTCGATCACCTCCGCGGGTGTTCCTTCGTCTGCCATAATATCCTCACGCTCTCAGGTCAGTGACCTGCTTTACGATATCGTCAATAATTTCCTTCGCCTTTCCGGGCTTTACAATTGCAGCAGCAGCAGAGCCGACATCGAGGCCACTTGCAGCACCGAGGTCATTCTGCTTATTGATATACAGGTATGGGATTTTTTTCTCATCACAGAGTGGTCCGAGGTGCATCACGATCTCGGCTGGCTCCACGTCTGCGCCGATCAGCACAAGGGTTGCAATACTTCTCTCGATGGCTTTCGTTGCCTCGTTTGAACCCTTCTTGATCTTCCCTGTGTCTCTTGCGATCTCGAGCGCCTCAAGCGCCTTATTCTGAATCTCTTCAGGTACCTGGAATTTCACAAATGCGTTTGCCATAACTCACCTCATTCAGGAGTAGCGTCTCCCTCATCACTCATCAGTCAGCGACGATGTAGCCATATTATTTTAACAGGAGTGGCAATAAAGGTTTGTTATCATCGGCCCGGGTACTTATTTTCACCGGAGTTGCGGTTTTCTCATTTGCGATCTGCACATTTCTCCTTCTATCCCTTGTTCATCAGGATACCGGGGAATTTACGAACGGAGTGTATAGATCTTCACACCTTCCCGATCATATACCGGGACGATATCCGCAGAATCAAGGTCAACAAGGTACCGTGACCGTTCTGAATCACCGACATATAACAAC
This sequence comes from uncultured Methanomicrobiales archaeon, assembly GCA_963709545.1. Classification (GTDB taxonomy): domain Archaea; phylum Halobacteriota; class Methanomicrobia; order Methanomicrobiales; family Methanospirillaceae; genus CAIKOD01. Next base: position 274,547 of record CAVPWT010000008.1, read on the forward strand.
GTGGCATTATATTTCTTCATCAGTGTCACGGTCTCTTCCGGGTTTTCATAGATCGATCTGACATCATTCATCCGGGTACCATACCATCCCGACTTATCCCCGCGCCACATAAACTCGTGGAATGGCCAGCCTATAATAGTCGGTATCCCGGTAAAAGAAGAGATCCGTGAATAGTAGGTATAGTCGCCGTTTTCAGCTTCTACAATAGTGATATTGCCTGGCAGGGAACGCAGCCACGCGACAGCCGCCGCATCACCCGGATGGCTGGCATCAATATAGGCAAGACCATCAAGAGATCTCGGGCCTTCGATCATGGTGGCTGGGATGACCAGCGGCAGGAGGATAAACCCGGCCCCAAGTAACAGGGCCAGGACATACCGGGCATGAAGGGGGATGGTCCGTGGCCGTACCACCCTTGCAAGCATCATTCCAAGCATTGCAAACCCTGAAGCCCCGAGCAGGAGCCAGGCAGCAAAATAGAACTTGAACACGGTATTCATACGGTAATAAACGTCCCCCATGTTGTCTTTAAGATAGAAAAATTCACAGAAGATGATGATTGCAAGCCCTGCGATTGCCAGAATGTCAACGGCGTCTGGTCTCCAGCGTGCGACGAGGTAGACGAGTGGTATAAGCGCGACCGCTGCGGAAAGATAACCGGCAAGTGCAAATGGAAGAACAAAAAGGATGAGCCAGGGTCGTTTTATGATATCTCTCCACAGGTAGGCGATAAATATCAGGAGGAAAATACCGTGGACCAGCAGGAACTCGGGCAGGCCCGTGGGGGATACCACAAGTCCGATTCCCTGGATACCCTGCGTGTTCAGACTGAAAATAGAACGGGACCCATAAAAGCATGGAAAGGGGAGGGACAATGAAAAGGAATCCCCAGGGGGTGTCAGCAATCTGCCCAGGTGATGTTATAAGCATTCTAATGCATTCCCTTATTGCACCCACTATGCAGTTCAGTGTAGAACGGAACCAGAAAGACGGTCTTCCAATACCTCCTGATATTCCACCGGAGACGTTGGTACCATCCGGGTGAATCGTGATGTACCATATCAGTGCCCCGATAACAACCATGAACGGTGCATACAGGAGGATGTCCCAGGTATTGATCAGTGGCATGGCACCGAGTGAAAGGGCTGACAATCCGATTACACACCAGCGTCCCTGGCAGGTAAGCTTTCCCCATCGTTTCAATGAAAATACCAGGAGGAAGATGAAAAAAACCTGGTTGAACATGCCGATGAGGTGGGGGTGGACATCACCCCAGAGGAATGAAAAAAGCGGAAACTCATTGATCGCGTCCGGAATCGTCCTGGTACTGTTCCAGAAAAGTGATCCTGCGGCCGTTCCCCGGATGGCCTCGAATACAAAGGAGGGGTTGACAATAAGGAACGTCGCCAGTGGGAGCCACCTGAATCGTTCAAGGAGCAGGTGGCCGAGGGCGTACATGGTGACTGCGGAGAGTGCAAAGACGGTCGGGAGTGCAAGGTTGAAAACGATATTCGATGGCGCCCCGCTTACAACGCCAAGGGACCCGATCGCCCAGTAGCCGAGGTAATAATAAACATTCATGTACCCGCCGGAGAACCATGGATCGAGTGGCGGCACTATCGGGGCACGCATAATCGAGGCGATGAATCCATGGTCCATGAATTTCTCGGCAAAGGAGATCGATGGGTTCACAAACCTTACATTAAGCATGAACAGGAAGCAGACCAGGAACAGGAACTCCCATTTGCACTCCCCTTTAAGTCCCTTCCAGGAATACTCCCTGCGATACATGGCAACGAGAAGCAGGAGAATAAACGGGACCATTGCGAGATATACAGGTGCCTGAACCAGTCCGCAATACCATGAAATAAAGGTAAATAGTAAAACGGATGCAGGAAATGCTGCAGGAAAGGCAAGGTCCCCGATCGCTTTTCTCAGGGTACGGCCAGAGTGAGAGCTGGAGTACGGTGAGGATGAGCAGCCACGATATTACTGACAGGACCTGTATATCAGCGCCTGTAACTTCCATCCACCCCTTCTCCAAGCTCCTTGTTGAAAGCAGATTTTATTGTTGAGAGTACCCAGTCTCCGAGATAATAGATTGAAATAACCCCGCCTATTATTGTGACCAGATTCTTAATCAGGTGATCTGTAACGGCAATGAGAAATGCCAGGGCCGGCTCCACTCCCGACAGTTGCAGCACAAGAGCCACGGCAAGTTCATAGGTCCCTACGCCACCAGGTGTCAGCGGGACGGCTTTTACGAGGTTCCCGATGACAATTGCAAGTATTACAACCGGCAACCCGATGTTCTGGCCAAACATGTACACCACAAAAATACATACACCAATATCCAGAAGCCAGATAACTACCGATAATATAGAGAACTGGAGGAGTGACCTCGTGCTGAGCGAGGCTTTCCGTACCTCCTCCAGCATGTTCAGGACAAGCCCGATATATTTGTTTTCTGATTTCACCCTCCCAAGGGCGACCAGGATGACCATGAATACTGCCCCGATTATGAGTGGGGCAACAATTACAATGTAAAACCATTGTGGCACATTCAGAACAAAGGGGAGCATGAGAACCCCGAGGAGGGCGACCATGATGATATCAAAAAGCCTCTCCACTACGAGGGAGGAGATACCGGTAGATACTGATGTGTCATACTCATGCTTCAGGATGAAAATCCTGACAAGGTCACCGAGCCGGGCCGGCACCACGAGGTTTGCAGTCTGGGAAACAAATATGCAGGCCGTGGAAACGAGCATCCCTGCCTTCACCTGCAGGCTCCTGAGAATACCCATGTACCGGGCACCACGTAATATCCATGCCAGTAGACAGACGAGCACTGCCGGGACAATATACAGCGGTACCACGTGCCTGAGGGCCACCAGCAACTCATCCCATACCGAAAGCAGCATGTAGATAATAATCCCGGCGGCAATAAGCGTGGGAATAACAATCGCACTAATTTTTCTGAACATGGAGCCGCCACCACAACCGCACTACCGAGAGTCCCATACCCGTCACATCACTTTTACGGACCGTTGTGCCCGATCCCTGCTCCCAGTGCACCGGGAACTCTTTTATCCGGTAGCCTTTCTGCTGGGCCCTGACCAGGATCTCGGTATCCCAGAACCAGTGACGTTCCCTGACATTTTCTGCGAGCAGAAGAACCCGGTCACGGCGGAATGACTTGAATCCGCACTGGTGGTCGTGAATCCTGCTCCAGAGGATTGTTCTGACCAGAAAATTATATCCCCTGCTGGCAAATTCCCTCCCGCCTGTCCGCTTGATCCGGCTTTCAGGGAGTAATCTTGACCCTGTTGCGATATCATACCCCTCCTGTATTGAACTGACCAGCTCACGCAGGTGCTCCATACTGGTAGCCAGGTCTACATCATAATAAAGTACAGATCGGTGCAGATGTCTCACGAAACGCACGGTTCAATGCCCTCCCCCGTCCAAGACGTTCATCACTATGAAGGAGGCGGACCCGTGTGTCCTTGCTGCCGGCTTCCTTAACGAGCTCTGCACTACCATCCGTGCTGCCGTCTTCTGCGATGATCAGTTCAAAATCCGGTGTAATTTCCCCAAGATATTGAAGGGAAACCGGTATTGCGCGTTCCAGTGCCTTCCGGTCATTATATACCGGTATCACGGCGGCGATGGCAGGGTCAGTCATTCACGGGCCTCGTTGTCAACCACACCTGCAACGCCAAACCCGGCCTGGACTGACCCCTCCATACTCCGCTCAGGATAATTTGTTGCTGAAAACATACCTGCCATGTACAGCCCCTTTTCACCGTACGATGGGATTAAACGGCGGAACCCTGTCGTATAGACTGGTCCGGCAAATGGGTCAACGGCAAGTTTATACCAGTGGATTGCTTCTCTGGGAATGGAAAATCTCCTGCAGAAGTCCCCTATCATTACTTTATCCAGGCCAGGCCTGATCGTTCCCGAAAAATATGATGCAAGGTACACTACATGTTCCCCGTATCGTTCAAACGGGATAAAATTTGTATGGGAAACAACGGCCCCGTACGGGGCGTCGTCTTTCATATTGAGCCAGTAAATATTTTCAGCAACATCACGGTCCAGTCCGATCGTCATGCAGGCTGCACCCTGGTAGGGGATTTGTGGCAAATCCAATCCTCCCATCTGCTGGAGCTGACCTGGTGATATTGTTGAGATAACTGCATCATACTTCGTGTCATTAACACTCCAGAAGTTCCCGTTTTTTACCAGTGATGTTGCAGGAGTGTTGTATAAAATCCGTGTCCCCCGGGTGGAAATAGCAGAGACAAGCGAATCAACAAGCAGGTGGAAACCCCCGTTCAGGTAGCCAAGTCGTTCACCGGAGATGCTCCGGTCGGACCTGATTTTTATCCGGCTGATCAGCCAGGCAGCAGAAACTTCCGAACGGCGTTCTCCAAATTTACTGCGGAGCAATGGTTCGAAAAATGAAGTATACACCTGTTTCCCGACATGCATAAGGATGAAATCTTCTGCAGTCACCGAATCGAGAGGTAGCGTATCCATTTTTTTTGCCTTCAGGGTAAGCAATGCTAGCCTAACCTTGTCTGCCAGGCCTAGCTCCGGGTAACGTAGGATCTCGGAAGGGGTCGTCAGGGGGTAAATTTTCCCGCCGGCATAATATCCTGTTGTACCGTTTCTCCATTCGAGGTTGTCTGCGAGGCCCAGCTGGTCAAACAGTGAGATAAGTGCCCGGTCTCCTGAAAAGCAGTGGTGGTAATATTTCTCGATCCAGTAACTCCCGACCTGGTACGAGGAGAGGCAGCCACCTGATGTGGAGGTCTTTTCAAAAAGGTCGATATCGTGGCGGCCGGAGAGCGCGTACGCCGCTGTAAGGCCGGTCAGTCCTCCGCCAATAATACAGATCTTCATGGTATTGCTGATACAACAGGAACAGCTGGCTCCTGACTGATCATTCTCCCTATAGTATTAACAAAACGCAGGATAAAAAAGGCTCCGCCCCTGACTATCGACAAAATAGCGGCGCCGGCAGTTTGGGGTTATAAGAAAGTATTTGAACTCCGGACAGATAAGTTCTTAGGAGATAAAACTGATAATATAAGTCATAATCAGGCTGCCGGGTGTCATTTTATGAAGATATTTTTCATTGGGTTTGGACAGGCGGGAGGAAAGATCGTGGATATGTTCCTCTCCCAGGACAAGCGGCTCGGCACGAAAAGTTTCAGGGGAATTGTTGTCAATACCGCACGGACAGACCTTATGGGACTAAAGACAATCCCCATGCGTGACCGTATACTGATCGGTCAGACTGTCGTGAAAGGCCATGGTGTCGGGACGGATAATGCCGCAGGCGCGAAGATCACCCTCGATGAGGTGGACGGTATCATGAGCGCCATCGACCGCGTGGGGACACACGATGTCGACGCATTTATGATTGTTGCAGGGCTTGGTGGTGGCACCGGTTCGGGCGGCACCCCCGTTCTTGCGCGAGAGTTGAAAAAAATGTACCAGGAACCGGTATATGTCCTTGGTATTCTGCCGGCCCCCGAAGAAGGGAGGCTCTATTCATACAATGCTGCAAGGAGCTTAAAGACAATCATCAACGAGGCTGACAATACTTTCCTCTTTGATAATTCGGCCTGGAAAAATGAGGGTGAAAGCGTTAAAAGTGCATTTCAACGGTTAAACGATGAAATTGTACGTCGTTTCGGGATTCTCTTCCGTGCAGGCGAACCCGGGAAATTTGGTGTCGGTGAGATGGTTGTCGATTCCAGCGAGATTATCAATACACTGCGGGGCGGGGGTATCACATCCGTCGGGTACGCAATCAGCAGCGTATCTTCAAAAAAGAAACAGAATAATGTCGGAGCATTTATCACCACAATCAGAGACACAATTATTCGGAAGGACCATGTGGATGAAGGTCTTCTGGGAGAAGACAGGACCGCGAAGGTCATATCGCTTGTGAGGCGGGCGATGCTCGGCAGGCTTACGCTTCCGTGTGATTTCTCAACCGCTGAAAGAGCCCTTGTCCTCGTAGCCGGGCCCCCGAATGAGCTCGACCGGAAAGGGATCGAGAAGGCGAAGAGCTGGGTGGAAGAGAATATTGCCGGGGTCGAAGTCCGGGGTGGAGACTACCCGGTAAACAGTGAATATGTTGCTGTCGTGGTAGTGCTTGCTAGTATCGGGAACGCACCCCGCATCAGGGAACTCCTTGAAATTGCCAAAGAGACAAAAGATGATGTATATAAACCTGACAGGGGTCAAAAATCTACAATGTTCGAGCAGGAGTCAATTGAACCGCTGTTTGAGTGAGGGCCGCATTATATGAGTACATTGAAGACAAGCCTTATTGTCCTGATAATTCTTATTGCAGGAATTGCTGTTGCATCTGCGTCGATAAGTGTAAAAAACATTGCAATTACCCCGACCGGGGACCTTGTTTCGGGCCAGACCCCGCCAAATCCTGTCACGGTAACCTTTGTTATAGATTTTAATCCTACGGGAGGCGAAACGTTCCCGAGTGAGCAGACGCTCACGATGTCAACTGACCTTGAAAACGGGCAATGGTCATATATCACCTCACTCGATGGCAATCCAAACCCGGCCGTTGCTGCCCATGGGCGGAATTTAAATATCAACGGCTGGGTTCTCTCCTACCCTTCAAAAAGGGACTTGTCTATGCGTGTTACCCTGAATGGGGATGTACCCACGGTGACGGCATCAGGCAACAAAACTATTCTACGGGTCACCGAACTGAGTGGCAAGTCCGAAGCGATAGCAGCCAGTGAAGTGGTCAGGGAACGTTATGTCATAAATCCTGCGGATAAAACCAAGGCAATATCTGATGTAAAAACCGCACTCGCTGCGTTCCGGGCATCAATTGATGAAGAGGCAGCGAAGGGAATTGAAACAACAGCAGCGATGGAGAAATATTCTGCTGCAAATGCTGCAATTCAGAATGCCGAGAAATCCACCTCATTTGCAGCAGCCCAGACCTTCATGAATAATGCGCAGGCACTGCTTAAAGACGGTCAGAAGGCACTTGACAGGGCAATGGCACAGCAGGTTATTAACGAGGCACAAACGCCTATTGACCAGACGGATGACCTCATTACCTACTTCAAAGTGAACCGGAGCATGGGAAATGATCCACGACTTGCCCCCATCATTCAGAAGCGTGACAGGGCTGCAGACCTTTTATCGGAAGCAAATGACCTTCTGCCGAAAAACGATTTTTCAGGTGCAAAAGATAAGGCCTTACAGTCTTCAGACGTGGCAACACAAAGTTATAATGCGGCCCTTGCATTAAGAAAGGACGTTGGCGAGGCAAACCCGCTGGATTCTGTGTCGAAAGGGATCGGAGGAATTTTTGGAGGTGCGGCCAGTGGACTTGGAAGTATCATCATCTACATCGCCATAATTGCAGTTATTGCGGTGGTCGTTGTAATTGGAATCATTCTCTATCGCCGCAGGCAATCTGATTGGGATGAGCTTGCGTAACTATAAGCCACGGGAATGACTTTAAAATCTTTTTTTTTCTGAATAACGGGCACTGTAGAAACCATTGAATAATCCACTCTTTAGCAATCCTTTAACCGAATGTTACTGAAATATAATTATTCCGAGCTTTACCAATGTTCCTGGGGCTCATGGCCCGTCGCTTTGGCAACCATGGTTGGGATAGAGACTATCCCCCAATACTCAGAATATAATGATCCTTTGGGAAACCCAACCCGAAGAATATCTTAATGGGGGTGGGTCAGGGAGGGGGTGAAACCCGCTCCTGTATTCGTATTTCCCTCTTATTTTTAGGTGATTCATCAATTGGAACCACCACAATACATTTTTATTCGTTAAATCAGGAGAGAATTGTATCCGGTTTAGGTAATCCTGTCATTTTGAGACATTTCAACCGTCCAGGAACTATCCCAATTGGGGGTTGCCGTAGCGGCGGGGGCTATGCCCCCAAGAGCGTCTTATTTTCCAATTCTAACTACATTTTTTTAATTGGTTTTGAGTCTGAAAAAACTGGATGGCGTTTGTTGACTAATCACCTATTTTTTTTTTAAGCGTAGGATTTCAATTAAGCCGAATAATTAAAAAAGTTGACAAAACTGCTAATATCATGAGGAATAATTCCAAATCAGTAAGGATGTCTTCACCTGTATGTGAAGTCCGACTTTTTAAAATGCTATAAAAAAATAAAAAAGGAACCTGGTAGTACCTGTAGGTGCGATCGGGCTGAAATAAAGACTAACCACGCGAACTGTTCAACACGGTGGTCAGATTGGAAAAGGGATTTGGAAATACCAGTGGAACTGGGGTTCCTTTCTGGATCCCGGTACCGCTCGATAACGCGAAGTCCCAGATCCTGCCCCCGCTTACTGGTTCATTCATCATTACATCATCTGCTGTTGTCCCGATCCGGGTGAAAATATCAAGGTTTATACTTCCCATCTGGCCATCACGTTTGAAATAATACTCCGGGATCCGGTTCTGGTTATCAACGATTGAGAACCAGTACGAGAGCTTGTATGTCCTTTTATGGTATCCCTCCAGTTCAGGATAACTCTCAAGGTCATGGGTTATGACCATATCAGGCAATTGCCGGTAGATCTCATCGGTATTGAGGATCTCACCGTAGAACCGGATCTTATCCCAGCCATGCCCGCGATTGTACCATGGGAGCGGCCAGTAATCTTTCGATGCAATCATAACGATATCTGACGCATCGATAATTTTTAAGATTGTCCGGACATCCTCTGAGTTCTGCACCTGTACAATCGGCTCGTTTACATCTGCGGGGACAAATGCGACATGCCATGTCATGACAATGAAGAATACACAGGTAATAAGCGCGATGACCATCTTCTTCTTCGTCATCATGTAGACTGCAATAAAGACCATCGGTAATAACTGATGAATGATGAGCCAGGGGACTTTCTCGCCTATGTAGGCATAGGCGGCAAGTGAAATAACCAGCCAGAACAGGCAGAATACAAAAAAATCATCCCGCTTGTCTTTAAGAACCGGGTTGGCTCTCCTGCTTTCCAATTGCCTGACACTCACCCCGACAAGTTCATGCGTGGAGGCTTCCTGCAACGGCTGTTTCTTAAACCGATCGAAGTAACCGGGAAATCTTTTAAATGCGTTTTTCAGCCTGCCACCTTTTCCTGCAAACTGGACGATACCAACGATCGCAAAGATAAAGATGGGGACCTCGTAAAGCAGGAACAGGAGAATATAGAAGAACCAGGGCCCGCATATCCGGCACTGGCCGTGCATCGCAGTCCAGTGGTTCCATGCTTTCATCAGTCCCGTTTCAAGAATCTCGTAATGCATCCCGAATGATGAATACAGGAGCGTGAGAATTGCCACCGCTAGAAGGATACCGAGGATAGCGTCCCGTTTCCAGTTTTTAGGCAGCACAATTTTTTTACTGGCAAGAAGGTAAAGCCCGAAGACCAGGAAGATCAGGAGGAAGAGCGGCATATCTTCCTTAAGCCCCATCCCACCGGCCACCCCTATCCCCGCCAGCAACGCGTACCGTAGGCTGCCGGAATTCAGGTAGTAGAGCAGGGCGACAAGGATCAGCAGGGTAAAGAAGAGCTGAAATACATCATGCCGAAGGAACCGGGAGAAGTAGACCAGGTCAGGAGAAATTGCAACGAATAATGCGGCGACAAGTGCCTGCCTCTTGTCAAGGTATCCGAGTCGGTAAATAAAATAAATAAGCGGTACAGGAGCGTACCAAAAATGGCGGGGAGAAGGCGGGCAATAAGGTCCGACTGCCCCAGCAGCCAGTACATACCGGCAGTCAGGTAATACAGCAACGGACCATGGTACATCGGGTCATAGCTATACACCCCCTTTGTCACGAGTTCATACGCGAACCATGCGTGAATTGCCTCGTCATGGTGTAACAGCTTCAGGTCCAGGAATGCGAACCGAAGTATGATTGCAAGGATGATTACTAAAAGAAAACATCTCTCAAATGAGAACCTTTTTGTAATTCCGGAAAAAATGTTGGCGGCTGACACGCCGTCCCTCAGCTCTCAAGAACGATCTCAATACCGATATCTTTCGGGACCTGGGTGCGCATCAACTGGCGGAGTGCACGTTCGTCCGCGTCCATATCGATCAGTCTCTTATGGACTCGCATCTGCCAGCGGTCCCATGTTGCAGTCCCTTCTCCATCCGGGCTTTTTCTGATAGGGACTACCAGTTTCTTTGTCGGGAGGGGAATTGGACCAGCCAGATTCACGCCGGTGCGTTCCGCAATCTCCTTGATACGGTTACATACCATCTCTACTTTCTTGAAATCCGTGCCTGTAAGGCGTATTCTGGCTTTTTGCATAACGGTTCACCAAAAAATGTATTGATATTATCTCATCTGCTTGGGCTGGACTGCGATACACATACCTGCTGCGATCGTCTGCCCCATATCACGGATGGCGAACCTTCCGAGTTGCGGGAGGTCCTTCACGTTCTCAATAACCATGGGCTTGGTGGGCTTGACCTGGACAATTGCCGCATCCCCTGATTTCAGGAATGTCGGGTTCTCTTCCTTGGTCTGGCCGGTGCGTGGGTCAAGTTTCCTTTTCAGCTCGACAAATGTACACGCAGTCTGTGTGGTGTGACAGTGGAACACCGGAGTATACCCTATGGTGATTGCACTTGGGTGCTGGAGAATGACGATCTGTGCGGTAAATTCGTCTGCGACTGTCGGTGGTGCTTCGGCCGGGCCACAAACATCACCACGGCGGATGTCCCCCTTACCAAGGCCACGGACGTTGAACCCGACGTTATCCCCTGGCAATGCCTGTGGGATTTCCTCGTGGTGCATCTCGATCGACTTGATTTCCCCGTCCTTGTTGGCGGGCTGGAAGGAGACTTTCATACCTTTCTTCATTATACCCGTCTCAACACGGCCGACCGGGACCGTCCCGATACCGGAGATGCTGTAGACATCCTGGATTGGAAGCCTGAATGGCTTATCGGTTGGTTTTTCGGGCTCTTTTAATGTGTCGAGTGATTCGAGGAGTGTAGGACCTGTATACCATGGGGTATCAGGGCTTTTTACCTTGAGGTTTGCACCACCAAGGGCACTGATGGGGATGAAGAGAATATCAGCCGGCTTGTATCCAACCATCGAGAGGAGTGCCGAGAGGTCTTTCTTGACTTCTTCAAACCGCTTCTGGTCGTACGGCGGTTTAAGGGCGTCCATCTTGTTGATAGCGATAATGAGCTGGGTGATACCGAGGGTCCTTGAAAGGAAAACATGCTCCTTTGTCTGGTCCATTACACCATCAGCTGCTGCGACGACAAGAATTGCCGCATCAGCCTGTGATGCACCGGTGATCATGTTCTTGACGAAGTCCCTGTGTCCCGGGCAGTCCACGACGGTAAAGTAGAACTTTGCTGTATCGAACCGCTTGTGAGCGATATCAATGGTGATACCTCGTTCTCTCTCTTCCTTCAGGTTATCCATAACCCAGGCAAACTCGAATGTTGCCTTTCCTTTCGATTCGGCTTCTTTACGGTACCCCTCGATGATATGCGCGGGTACAGCTCCAGTCTCGAACATCATACGACCAACGGTAGTAGACTTCCCGTGGTCAATGTGTCCGATGACTGCCAGATTCATGTGAGGCTTCTCAGCTGCCATAACCATCCTCCGATAAATATGGGACTGTCTCTCTACAGCCTATTTATGCGAGTATTACTTATTGGAAACGCATCTATATTAATCATTTCGATAAGCCCGAATCGCGGCAATTCCCCGGATTTCCAAGTAAACCGGTAGAGTGATATCACGAAATGATGTATCTTCCGGGTAGTTATGAAGACATTACCGATGCACCGTGAAGAAAAAAAAAGTGACGTAGCTGTTGAATGCAGCACAGGGACATTATCCGTGTACCGCAACTGCGCATATTGCAAACACTGCCGGGGTGTCCGCATGGGGTCTCGTGTGTACCCTTCACCCCAGGAACAGGTGTGGAACAAAATCCAGCGTGGTGCCCCGGATGATGAAGGACTTATGAATGCCGCACTACAGTTTAACCTGCTCGTCCGGGATGGCGACGCGATTGAATGTGATGATGATGCAGGTGCCGGGTACCAGAGCCGTTACCGGTGAATTTCCGTAGTATTAATGCATCAGGTCGTCTCTTTCGTTACCGTAGCCTTTGATGTGATCTCGGTTTTAAACTGCTCGAACTGGAGTTCGTCCATCTGTTCGTAGAGATGCCTGCCACTCCAGGCCCTCCGGTAAATCCAGTCCACCACTTTTTCAACCACCATTGCAACATCTTCAGGATCAGAGAGTGATGTGAGTTCACGACCTATATGCGGGTGCCGCCCTCTGCGTCCCCCGACGGTTATCAGGTAGCGGACCCCCCGGGATTTTAAGAGATCAAACGGGCAGGACCGCACGCAGGTGCCGCAACTGACGCAAAGGTCTTCATTGAGCACGGATATCCCATTCTTAATACTGATAGCATCTTCACGGCAATAACTCACACAACTCCCGCATCCGGTACAAAGCCCCGGTGTCCTCAGGGGATCAACCCTGCCGCTGATGCCAATTTCATTCAGCATCGGGCTTGTGCAGCCGTTCGGGCACCCGGAGATCGAAATACGGACCTTCACCGGCATTTCCTTTCCGAACAGGCGCTTGTCGATCATTTTTGCTATCATCCCTGAATCAATATTTGCAAAAACACATCGTTCGAGACCAGGGCAGGCAACAATATTTACCACTTCGTCCCGCTCCGATCCTATCGGTGTACCGTTTTTTTCAAGGTCTGCTGCCAGTTTTGGGAGAAACTTCGGGTCTATATGTGGGATCTCGATCGTCTGACGGGTGGTAAGGTGGATCATGTCCTTACCATACCGTTTCATAATTTTAGCAATACCCCGGATCTGCTCCAGTGTAACAATTCCGGCTGGAATTCTTGTCCGGACGGTGCAGAAGTCGGCATCCCGCTCGGTAATCACACCGCCCTTCATATGTATCTCGGTATCACGTTTCATCTGGATCACTCTTACCCTTGTTTCGTTCTTAAACTCTATGATAGTTCGGTCATTTTTTCTGGCGATCAGACCAGCACAACCGCAATAATAATGAAAGCCCTTGTGATCTCATTCGAGGCACCGACAACGTCACCATTCACCCCACCAAATGCCCTGCCTGAAATAACAAGCAGGACAAGGGGCACAATTACCATGAGTACGGCAGCTGCAACCAGTTTCAGGGGAGAAACCGGTAACAATGCAAGGGGGAGGCAGAGAATGGCGGCGTAGAGTACAAATCGTGGATGGCTTTGGTCATGGAGGTACGCATGGATCCCCTGCCGGAACGGTTTTCCATATACCGTGAGGAAGGCCATCGAAAATTTGGCGCACACCTCAGACAGGAGCAACACCCAGATGATCGGATAGGCTGCCTGCAGACCGGCCCAGGTGATCAGCACGATTGAAATTGCGAGGGCTAATGCCCCCGTGCCAATCTGTCGATCCGTGAGAGCACTGATACGCTTCTCTCTCCCGCCATGGGCCATCAGGCCGTCACCAAGGTCGATGAGCCCGTCAAAATGGTTGCAACCAGTAATCAGGAGCAGGCCTGCAATAGCAAACGCAGCTGCAATGGCGGGGTCAGTCTATCCAGAAGGATACGAGCGCTGCGAACCCTCCCGTTACGTAACCTGCAAGAGGGTACAGCCAGGTCTTTTTTGCAAACTGCTCAAATTCCTGGGGTTTCCCGAGTGGTAAGACAGTGCAAAACTGTAACAGGGCTATGATCGATTTTGGGTACATTCAAAACATTCTGTATAGAGGCGCGAGGTACATCCGGCAATCAGTCCTGCCACGGCATCATCAAGGAACGGCCCGAGGGTCCTGAGGATACCTGGCTTTTTCTGGTCGTAGCGGGTGAATTCGAACCTTGCATAGGTACCACCAATACACTCGGCGATTGCCATACCTATAATCTCATCCGAGAGGAGAAAGACCGGGTCGTCTTTTATTTCTGAGTCCTTCCGTTTCCAGAAGAGTTCGTCCTCGAGAAGAATTGCACCAAGTAACAGGGAAGAGACATTCGGGTCATTGAAGCTCTTCATGATCTTGTTGTGCAGCACACCACGTGCCTCTGCGACCTCCATCCCGTGTTCTACGTACAACTCCATCGCACTGTCAACAATCGCTCCGGTGGTCACTCCTTTCTCCAGCAGGCGTTGCTCAATTTCAAACATTACCATAATAGTTCTCCCGCCTGTAATTATAGAGTGCGATTACCTGCAGGTGGGTACCACGCTCTCATGGACCTGCTGAAACAAAAATTCTCCCCCGGGATACCTTGATGATTAAAAAACCCATGATAAGTAAGTATACACGGCAGGGGCTCAAAATGGTCCCGGAGGTGATAAGGATGATGGAGTTTGTTACCCCTCACGGTTTGCAAAAGGCGGATAACCCGCTTTTTGTTGGTATCCTTGCAAACACCATGCTTTCCACCGTCCCGGGTGTTTCCGGGGCCGGGCCAACCGCCGAGAAAACCCTTCTCACCCCGGTACTCGATGCCGAGCTGATCACAAACGGGGCCATCACCAGCATGCCTGTCAGACCAAATACTCCAACCGGCTGCCCGACTCCTGCGACCATTACGAGGGCGATGATGGAACTCCTTAACATTACCCCTCTTTTTATCAATGCAGGGCTTGTACATACCCCCACGGTGCCCTGCCTCGACCTCTACGGCTCACCTGGTGAGGACCCCCGGTATGCTGATGCTGTGCCCGCTGCCAATGATATTTTTTTGAAAGGCGAGTCTGTTGGCAGGCTGCTGTCACGGTATTCTGATCTCCTCGTCCTTGGGGAGTGTGTCCCTGGTGGAACTACGACCGCGCTCTGCGTATTACGGGCACTCGGTTACCCGTCCCGGGTTAGTAGCAGTTATGTTACGAACCCTGTTGGTATCAAGGAAGAGATCTGGGACACCGTGCAGGCACGGGCAGGGAGCTTCAAATCCGAATACCCCCTTGAGATAGTCAGGATCACCGGGGACCCCATGATGGCAGACTGCGGCAGGCATAGTCAGCGGCTGCAACGGGAACGTGCTCCTTGCGGGAGGGACCCAGATGCTTGCTGTAGCAGCGCTATTAAAGGCAATGGGAAAAAAATTACCGGGTATTGCAATGACCTGCTATGTCAGGAATGACCCGGTTGCAGATATTACCGGCACAGGACAGGCAATTGGCGCGAAAATTTTCTCGGTTGACCCGGGCTTTGGGGAAATCGGGCACCCTGGCCTCGCACGGTACTGCATTGGCGAGGTGAAGGAGGGGATGGGTGCGGGGGGTGCAATGTTCCTTGCCAGCCTGCAGGGGTTCACACCTGAACGTATCAGGCACCAGATATTTTCGACCGTCAGCAGGTACCATTGAACAGGACTTATCATCCCCGGCGTCAAAACTTCTCCCGCGAATGCTCCCTATCTATGTAGTCAATAATTTTGGGCAGTTCAACCACCTGATCCAGCGGATGCTTCGTGATCTCGATATTGACTCGGTGATGATCAGCAACACCATCACCCCCGGATGAGGTGGCTGCTTCCTGCAGGGGACTTGTCCTTGGTGGAGGCCCGGCGATTGAGAGGGCTGGTAACTGCAGCGAATACTGTAAACTCGGCCTTCCTGTCCTGGGTATCTGCCTGGGCCTCCATGTGATCGCCGCGGCATTTGGCGGTAAGGCTGAGCCTGGTACGTCCGGTGGTTATGGTGCTATAGATGTCGAGATCATAGAGAATGATGGGATCCTTTCAGGGTACCCAAAAAAAATCAGGGTCTGGGCATCCCACGCCGATGAAGTTGTCATTGTCCCGCCCGGGTTCAAAAGGCTCGCGAAGTCGGCTGTCTGTGGCAACGAGGCCGTGGCGCTCCCGGAAAAGCACATATACGGGCTCCAGTGGCACCCTGAAGTGAGCCATAGCGAGAACGGGCGGCTGGTATATGAAAATTTCAACCGGATAACCCTCGGGCAGTCCGGGTAAGAATTCCGCCGGCCCACATTGAATCAGGGCCTGGCCGTTCTGTTTCAACCCCGATAGCCCGGATACAATCTCCCTGCCCGGGTATCAGGGCGGGGATTAGTGATGATGAGGCATGAACAATTGCAATAGAAATGCCTGAAAGGCTGGATACCGAAATAGTCGGGGAAAATATTATCAATGAATTACTTGCGGCGCACCCGCCGCCATCCGGCGGGCCCGGGGGTTATCGATGGTAAGGAAATCAGGGGTCATCCATGAGTGAAGTAAGAATTGTCGGGACCGCACACGTCTCGCAGAAAAGTGTCGATGAGGTCAGGGAGGCAGTCCAGGAGTTTAACCCGGACGTAATTGCCGTAGAACTTGATGCCCCCCGGTACGCAGCACTGAAAAAACAGGCCGCTGCACCGAATGTGTCGGAGGTCATTGAGTCCGGGAACTTCAACCAGCTCCTGGTACAGTGGATACTCTCCTACCTCCAGCGCAAGGTCGGGCTGGATGTCGGCGTTGAGCCCGGCGCAGAGATGAAAGCAGCGATTAATGAGGCAGAGTCGAGGGGGATCGGTATCGGGTTGATCGACCGGGACCTGCGAATCACGCTCCACCGTTTCTGGCATGCACTGTCATTCCTTGAGAAGATCAGGATGGTCTATATCCTGGCCGTTTCCGTACTCGAGTACCAGTGAGGAGAAAATAGACGTCGAGGAACTTAAGAAACAGGATGTCATGGAGATGGCGATGGCAGAGTTCCGTAAATTCTCTCCGAACGGTGCAAAAGCCCTTATTGATGAGCGTGATGCCTATCTTGCAGACCAGGTCAACCGCCTCCGCATGAATAACGAGCGTGTACTCGTTGTTATTGGGGCAGGTCATGTTGACGGGGTAAAGAAGTACCTTGATGCACCTGAAACGCTTCCACCCATGGAGGAACTCGTTAAGGATATTAAGCCCGTCCCGTGGGGAACAATATTTGGTATCGGGGTCACCCTGGTATTTGCCCTGTTTATTGTGGCGATCGCATTCTCAGGAGTCGGATGGGAGGTCCTCATTATGGCCCTGATTTACTGGGTTGTCATCCATGGGGCGCTCACTGCAATTTTCTGCCTTGCGGCGAAAGGGCACCCGCTTTCTGCGCTGACAGGGTTTGCGGTGTCCTGGTTTACTGCATTAAATCCCCTTATCGCGGCAGGCTGGTTCTGTGCAATCGTTGAAGCAAAGATCAGGAAACCCGCCCCTTCGGATTTCAAGAGGATTTTCGAGGCAGAGAATTTTACCGAAATGTGGCGCATCCCACTGTTCCGGGTGGTTATCGTTGCGGCAATGGCAAATGTGGGAAGTACCAATAGGTACCTTTGCGTACATATTTTTCATTATCCCCATCCTCCATGTTGACCCGGGGGTTATTATTACCCAGGGCTTTAGCAATATGTGGGCCTCCCTTACCTCACTCGTCGGGCAGTAAGAACCTGGAAATCCCCCCTCGTTTTCCATGACACCCCTGTTCCGTGATAAATAAAGATAGATATCTGGTAAAAACTACATTGTAAATGTATTTTTTGAAATGATGATATCCTGAGGCCGTAAACAGATACTATATTTTGTCCACCCCATGTCCCGTTACCGATCAGGTAGAAGAATGTTTATCTCAATGCTGACCTATCCAGTCAGTACCAGGTGTAGTGGCTGTTAGACAATGCCTGGATGTGAGAACATGAAAGACCTGTATACAACCTGTTTCATCGCGTGTATTATTGCGGTGTTTTTCCTGGCAATGCCGGTTACAGCGGCAATTAATACGGTCCCTCCTGTCGGGATCGCATTTATTGGTGAACAAGGGCTCGATATCCGTGCCACCGGTGTTACGACCGGCTCGACAATTGCGTGGTTCGGGAATGCCAATGTGCAGACCGGGGCACCGACAACGACCTACCTGGTTGATGATGCCGTGAACTACTATATCGCCCCGTCAGCATTTATAGGGAAAACCGGGCCATGGTTTACCTTTCCCGGGCGAAAACTTGCATTTTACGTTGAAGAACCATCCCTGACCCTCCAGATATACGATGAGACCCTGGACTTCCAGGTGGTGGGGACTACCCGCTGGGTGCCCAAAGGAGACCAGATTGGATTCCGGATCGTCTCGAACATCTACCAGATGACAAACCGGCCGGGGGTAGCGGGCGCACCGGTTACAATCAGGATCCGTTCACCTGACGGTGCGGAGTATCCTCGGTATCAGGCAACAGCCTCGTTGATATCCCTGTCGGGCAATCCCCCTATTCCACCGGCCCGATCTGGGATACCGGGTCTTATCCATCAGGGATCTATTCGGTCTGGGCGGAATGCAACGCAAATGATATGAATGATAATTATAACGTACCTGGCAAGACGATTACCCCTGTTAATCCCCCGGGTAACCTGCTGATCCAGAGTATTAACCCGCTTATTACCTCCTCCCTGACATCCACAACCGTGGTTCCGGTAAAGACCACAGCGGCTGTAACCGGTACCTATCAAGTCCCTCTGTGACCCTGCCGGTCATAACTGTTGCGACGACTGAACCGGCACCGCTTGTAACCAGTTCCCCGACGCCCCCCACCGTTCCTACTACCCAGCCCGCTGAGACCGTACCGACAACAACAGTTCCTGCATCCGGGGCAATCCTTGTAATCGGTTGTATCGGTGCCGGCCTGCTCTGCCTGACATGGCGGGGGTCACGGTAGTCTGCATGCGCTACCATGAAAGTCCTTCCTGATTCAGTAACCTTTTTTAAAAGCACGACGAATGGAATTTCATGAACCTTGGTACGACGATCATCAAGTGCCGTCACAGCGTCCGGAAATTTAAAGACACCCACATTGATGAATGGATAATCAGGGATGTACTGGAATGTGCCAGGCTTTCCCCTACCGCCATGAACAGCCAGCCCTGGCTCTTTGGTACGATCACAGATCCTGATCTGAAGAAAAAAATTGCGGGCCTCACCGATCACGGAAAATTCATCGCCGATGCCCCGGTATGTTTTGCAATATTCGGGGAAAAATCAGCAAAGTATTATCTTGAGGACTGCTGTGCCGCGACAGAAAATATAATCCTTGCCCTACAGTCCTATGGTATCGGCTCATGCTGGGTCGCCGGTGATAAAAAGGACCACGCGGAACCCGTAAGGTTACTCCTCAATGTACCGGAAGCGTATTCTCTCGTCTCACTCATACCTGCCGGGTTCGCCGCTGACATTACCCTCCCGGTGAAGAAGGATATCGGCGCTGTCACATTCTCTGATACCTATAGTGCGGATTGAGTACAGGGTAGATCGGGATGTGGGGTGGTTTTGGTTACGCCTTCAGGAGTCCGTAATCAACCAGGACGGATTGCCGTGAACCTGATCTATACTTTTTTTCAACCCGGATCAAAAAAAAATCCGGGTTGCGGCATTTTCTTAGATCTCCGTGACTTTCCGGGAATATAACGAGTCCCGGATTGATGTGTATCCTCCAGTTATCATGACTGCTTAAAAGTCTCCTTATCTGCCCCGGTAAGTAAGTCTTAACATCACACACTTCACATTTCTCTCTAATGAAGAAGCCCGTTCTGCAGGTGGCGCTCGATCTTTTAGAATTGGACCGTGCACTTGTAATTGCTAAAGAATCCATTCTTGGCGGTGCAGACTGGATTGAGGCTGGCACCCCCCTTATTAAAAGCGAGGGTATGGGCGCAGTCCGTGCCCTGGCAAAACAGTTCCATGACCGTACCATCGTCGCCGATATGAAAGTAGCAGATACCGGTGCGATGGAGGTTGAAATGGCAGCCAAGGCAGGTGCGACCGTGGTCTGCCTGCTCGGTGATGCTGACGATGCGGTCATCACCGATGCCGTAAAGGCGGCTTCTGTATTTGGTGTCAGGCTGATGGCAGACCTGATCAATACCCGAGACCCGGTGACCCGGGCGAAAGAGCTTGAGGTCCTTGGTATCGATATTATCGTTGCCCATGTAGGGATTGACCAGCAGATGGTCGGAAAAAGTTCCATCGACCTCCTCTCCTTGCTGGCAGGAAATCTCACGGTCCCTGTCGCTGTTGCCGGGGGTCTTGACAGTGAGACTGCTGCAGAGGCTGTCAGGTCAGGGGCAGATATTGTAATTGTTGGGGGATGGATTACCCGTTCTGCGGATGTGAAGTCAAGCACCGCCCTGATAAGAGCGTCAATTGATTCACCATCCCTTGTAGTTCCAAAGGGGCCCCCGGCAGGGGAGGAGATCCCTGCCATCTTCCAGAATGTCTCTTCCCCGAACATATCCGATGCAATGCACCGAAAAGGTGCGATGAACGGCATTCTCTCTCTGTGCGGTGATGTGAAGATGATCGGGCGGGCAGTTACCGTCCAGACGTTTGCGGGGGACTGGGCAAAACCCGTAGAAGCAATCGATGTGGCAGGACCCGGGGATGTAATCGTGATAAATAACGACGCCGGTACTCATGTTGCCCCCTGGGGAGAACTTGCCACGATGAGTTGCATGATAAAAGGGATAGCGGGCGTGGTGATTGATGGTGCGGTCCGTGACATCGGCGATATCAGGCGGTTAAAATTCCCGGTATTTGCCAGGGCAATTGTCCCGAATGCCGGTGAACCCAAGGGAATGGGGGAGATAAATGCAGAGATATCGTGTTGCGGCCAGACCGTGAGGCCGGGGGACTGGATTATCGGGGATGAGAGCGGGGTTGTCGTGGTGCCGAAAGAACGTGCCTATGAAGTTGCCCGCCGCGCCCTCGAGGTGAAAAAGAACGAAGAGCGTATCAGGGAAGAGATCAGCCGTGGCAGTACCTTATCACAGGTTTCAGCCCTTACAAAGTGGGAGAAAAAGAGATAGTCCGGGTCCCGTTACCGGTATTTTTTCAGCTGAATACCTTCGCTTCCAGCAGTGTTCCACCCTTGGTGAGGATGCGGCTGATTGCCTCATCGACATGGTCAACCCTGATGATCAGTATTGCTGCCTCTTTTCCGCTGTATGCATAAGCGTACTCCATGTTGATCCCAGCCTCTCCGAGGAGCTCTGCAATCTCGAAAAGGCCCCCTGGTTCGTCCTTCATTTTTACCGCGATCACGTCGGTAAATGCCACGTTATAGCCGAGAGATGTGAGCTTTTTAAATGCCTTGTCGGGCTGGTTGACCAGTGCCCGCACGACCCCGAACCCGTCTGCCTCGGCGATAGAGAACGCGAGGATGTTGATCTTTTCCTCCTGGAATGCCTTTGCAATCGATGCCAGCCTTCCAGGTTTATTCTCGGAGAAGACCGAGATCTGCCGGATAATATAGTTCTTTACGTCCATGGTTACAGATTCCTCCTGTCAATAACCTTCTTTGATTTACCTTCGAACCGTGGTAATGAGCCTGGCTCGACCAGTTCTACCGTTACACCAACATTCAGCGAATTACGGAGCTTATGCTCTACTTTTGATCTGATCTGCATCAGATCGTTGATTTTATCTGAGAATGCATCTTTTGAGATCTCAACCCGTACGAGCATGTCGTCAAGACTCCCCGTCGGTCGACGACGATCTGGAAATGCTGCCCTACTTCGGGGATCGACATCAGTGTATGTTCCACCTGGGACGGGAAGACATTAATCCCCCTGATAATCAGCATATCATCGACCCTCCCCTGTATGCGGCGGATACGCGGATGCGTCCGCCCGCACGGGCAGGGCTCTTCGTCAAGCACAGATATATCCCCTATCCGGAACCTGATCATCGGAAGTGCCTCTTTCTGGAGCATCGTAATAACGAGTTCTCCCCTCTCTCCCGGGGCAAGTGTCTCACCAGTATCCTTGTCGAGCACCTCTACAAGGGTCAGGTCTGACCAGACATGAAATCCTTTCTGCTCCGTGCACTCAACGAACATGGGGCCCGAAAGTTCGCTGGTGCCGTAGATGTCATACGCCCTGATCCCGAGCCATTCCTGTATCCGGGACCGCATAACGTCAGTCCATGGTTCTGCACCAAGGATACCGGTTGTAAGGTCTGTATCTTTTTTTATGCTTACGCCCATTTTTTCGGCGACTTCCCCCATATGGAGAAGGTACGAAGGTGTACAGCAGATTGCGGTCGCATGCAGGTCCTGCATAAGTTCAATCTGGCGCTCAGTATTGCCGACACTTGTGGGGAGTACCGTTGCACCAATTCGCTCTGCGCCATAGTGGAGTCCCAGGCCCCCTGTGAACAACCCATACCCGTAACTGACCTGTATCACGTCGCCCCGTCCGAGCCCGCACGAGACAAGGCCCCGTGCAAGTGAGTTTGTCCAGTTATCGAGATCATACCGGGTGTATCCGACCACAGTTGGTTTTCCCGTTGTCCCTGATGAAACATGATATCTGACAAGTTCTTCTTGGGAGGCAGTAAAAAGGCGGTCCGGGTAATTATCCCGGAGATCGGACTTGTACATGAATGGGAGTTTTTTCACGTCAGCAAGTGAGGTTATGTCATCAGGATGGACTTTTACCTGTTTCATCCGCTCGTGATAGAACGGTGAAAAGCTGTATAACTTGTATACCAGTGTCTTCAGCAGGCGGTACTGGAGTTTCCTGATATCTTCCTTTGGCATTGTTTCTATCTGCTGATCCCACATTACCATGTTACATTTCACCCCTTCGATCGATGACCCGTTTTGCTTTCCCTTCAAAACGCGGGAGAGAACCGGGTTCGACCAGCTTTACCGATGTCCGGAGTTCAAGCACGTCCCTCAGGGCCTTTACCACCTTTGCCTGTATCCTGGCGAGGTCCTGGAGTTCGCCATGGAAATACTCACGGTTCATCTCGACTTCAATCGACATCTCATCGAGATGGTTCACCCGGTCGATGTATACCATGAACTGGTTCCCGACCTCTGGCAGCGAGAGGAGGACGTGTTCAATCTGTGAAGGGAAAACGTTGATTCCCCTGATCACAAGCATATCATCACTTCTGCCTGTAATTCTACCGATTTTCTTCATTCGCCCACACAGGCAGCCATCTTCCATCCTGAATGTCACGTCGCCAGTCCGGTATCTGACCAGGGGCATTGCTTCCTTTAAGAGGGGTGTTACAACGAGCTCTCCCCGCTCCCCATCTCCCAGTACTTCACCTGTCTGCGGGTTGATAATTTCAACAAGATAGTAGTCATGCCATATGTGAAGCCCATCCCGCTCTATGCATTCAAAGGCAACCCCGGGCCCGAATAATTCAGAAAGGCCGTAGGAATCATATGCTGTCACCCCGAGTTTTTCCTCCAGCTCTGTCCTCATCGATTCAGACCATGGCTCAGCGCCAAAGATCCCGGTCTTCAATGAAGGGAGGTCTGCATGCCGCTCTTCCGCAACCTCTGCAAGGTGCATGGCATAACTGGGTGTACAATGGATTGCCGTGACGCCGAAATCCTGGATCATCTCAATCTGCCGTGTCGTGTTACCTGTTGCACTCGGGATAACGGCCATTCCGATCTTCTCAGCCCCGTAATGGAACCCGAGACCCCCGGTAAACATGCCGTAATTGACCATGTTCTGGAATACATCCTCCTCATCAAGCCCTACCATTGTCATGTTTCGTGCGATAAGTTCCGCCCAGGCATCCAGGTCATTCCGGGTATAACCAACTACTGTAGGTTTACCGGTTGTTCCGGAGGTGGTATGGATCCGGACCACCTGTTTTAACGGCACTGCCAGAAAACCAAAGGGGTAACCGCTCCGGAGGTCCTGTTTTTTTGTAAACGGGAGTTTCCTGACATCTTCAAGCGTGCGGATGTCGGAGGTGCGGATCCCAGCTTCAGAGAATTGTTTCCGGTAAAATTCAACATTCTGAGCGCTGTTCAATGTTTTTTTCAGTCGTTTCAGCTGAAGGTCCGCCAGATCACCCGGCGCCAGCGTTTCTTTCCCTTTATCCCAGAACATGACCGGCCACTCCTCCCGGAACCGATCCTTCTGCACATAATCTCCCGGTTGTTGTTCGAATAGTCATTCCTTCACCCAACCAAAATTCCCTGCTAAATCCTTGCCAAATTTCGGTTACTATCTTGAAATAATATTATCGTGACGTGTATAAAAGCTTGTCAAAACATAGCATGGCTACATGGAATCACTATGGTACCTGTTATTGTCCGGGCTCCTTGCCGTGTGCGGATTGTAAAGATATGATCTCCTGACAGCATTTATGCCACCGGGGTACCACTGGTCGTTCAGTCCAGATTTGCCACTACCGCTGACCCCGGTCTCGTGTAATGCAGAAAAACGATGCCTTAATTTATTGGTATCACGCTGTTAATAGCTATAGAGGCAAAATATTGGCTTTTTAGGAAAGGAATCACGTGGATGTCCCCTGGCTTATAGTGGCAGGTTTCGGTGCCCATATCAAAGCGACCCGAAACACACTATTCGTGCAAAAAGAAGGAATTATTGAGGAATACCCGCTTGAGTCACTGCGCCACCTGCTGATTATTGGTGGCCATACCCTGCATACGCCAGTAATTGCCAACCTCGTGAAAAAAGGGGCCAGAATATCATTTTTCGAAGCGGATGGGAAACCCATCGGTACAATACGTCCGTTTAATAATCATGAAGAAGCGAAATTTTCGGAAATCCAGAAGAATGCACCCAATTACCGGTATGCAGTTTCGATCGCACGGGCCTCAATGAAATCCAAAACGCTCCTTATAGGGGAACTTGGCGAAATTGCGGGACGTGAGCTATTTTATGAGGGTGAGTTGCAGATTTTTTCGAATGCGCTTGATGAACTGGAATACCTTATCAAAATCAGTGAGATCCGAAGGATCGAGCGGCTGACAACTGACATGTACTATGAAGTCCTTTCGCGTGTACTCCCGCCTGAGTTCGGTTTCAGACGGCGCACAGACAGGCCTTACCATGACCCGGTGAATTCGATAGTTGCATTTGGGTATGCGATGCTCTTTGGGAACGTGATGTTTTCGGTGACGGGTGCGGGTCTTGATCCAGATACGGGTATGTTAAACCGGGGCGAGTCATCTCTTATCTACGATATCATGGAACCTTTTAAGGCAGATATGATTGACCGTGAAGCGATCAGGTTCATCAGGGATGACCTCCATGAACAGGACTACGAATGTAGCCCTGCCCGGTGTATCCTGTCAGATCCCTGCATGAAAGAACTAATCCGGCTATTTCACCAGACCATCGATCAGGATGCAATTGACCGCCAGGTTTCAACTCTCCGGAACTCACTTGAACAAACAACTGACTACATCATTGAGCGGTGATGTTGTCCCGGGCACTATCCGATAATGTTCTTTCTTTTTTTTGACGTGATCCACTAATCATTTCTCATTTTCACCGGTTTCTAAATGAATTGGTTTTACTTCTGAAATACAGGGATATTGCGGACCTGGAGAATGTATTATATGCCGGGCCTGGTATGTAAAAACCGGTCACTGGTTTATCTGAAGAATTTTCTATTGATGCTGCACCCGATAAATGCTATTATATAGCAATATAAGGTTTATAACGGTATTCCTCTCCATGAATATATAAAAAAACCCTCATGAAGAAAGAGGGCTTCGCACCAAAGCGATGAAAATTTGAAAGGTCAACTTTTAACACCCGCAGCGTTGTTGGATTCAAAATTTTCATGACAAAAAACAAAAAAAAATATCATGACTATAGCTAAAATGCGCAATAATTGCTGGAATTCAGGAATTCCTGTTTAGTATGCACAAGAGGTATAGTACCCCATCGGACATGTGTTATCCAACTGATTCACGGAAACTACATTACAGCATAGAAAATTTGGTCCCACCCAAAAAAACGGGGACTTTAACGTTCAGGTATTTGGTTTTACTACCATAAACTCATTAAAATCCTGAAATTCCCGGTCTATCATCTTCATATCCCTGATAACTGCACGCGGGCACCCATAAATCATCGAGGCGAACTTATCAAGTACAATTTTTTCACCGGTCGAAATAATACGTACTGAACCGTCAGGGAGATTCATCACTTCGCCATGGATGTTCAGTTTCTGCGCAATTCTTTTTACGCAACTCCGGAATCCTACTTTCTGGACCTTTCCAGAGACATGGATCTCAATAGTCTGCATTCTCTCTCCTTCAGGCCAGGATCTTCCCATTACCCCGGGTTGGATTACCTGATATGGGACAACTGATTCTCATAATGCCAGGCATACGACTGAAATTAGCCCCCCCTCGCGAAGAAATCCGGGTATTGGGTGAAGATTATTTCATTATACCCGTTCATCATGCGGATTGTCCTGTATAATGAGAGCAAATCGTCCAGACTCATAGGGATCCTGATCGTATCCGGCAACAGCACAATATTCAATCGTCCTTCTTATGATAGGTTGAGTTTGGACAAATGTCATATTAGACTTTCTCTTTTAAGTGCCGCACAGAGAAACCATGGTACAATAATGAAACCCTGGATTTCGTACCAGAATACTACCTAAAATCATGGATATAGTAAGAAAACAGTAAGAAATTCATTCTGATTTTATAACCTGACTTATATAGACCATCAACTCATGGTAAAACAGCCTTGCGGAGTCAGCTAACGCCGATTCCACGGAAATGCGAAGGAACGGTTCTGTGCCGGATGGCCTGACAAGTGCCCAGGCGTCGCCTTTTGTGATCCGAAGTCCATCGGTCCGGTCAATATGGTACTCCTTGCAGGAATCTGCAAGGTGATCGATCACACGCTCAGGGTGGGCAGTCTGGATTTTTTCCTTTATCATGTGGAACACTGGCAGTTGATCAATGAGCCCTGATAACGGGAGATCTGAACGGGCAAGTATTGCCACCATCATCGTGGCCGTCATGCCACCATCCCGGCAGAACTGGTGACCGGGGAATATAAGGCCACCGTTCCCTTCTCCACCAAATACGACCGTCTCACCCTTTTCAAGGAGGTACCTCATGGTTCTTGCCACGTATATGCTTCCGACAGGGGTATAAACAACAGAGCCCCCGTGTTTTTTTACCATGGTCTCCACCAGCAGGGAAGAACTGACCGGCGTGACAACAATCCCGCAATGCTCTTTGCAGATATAATCTGCAACAAGGGCAAATTCCTGGTTCTCCTCAATGAAACGACCCTTTTCATCGACAAACACAGCCCTGTCCGCATCCCCGTCGTGGGCAACGCCGAATGCTGATCCGGTTGATCTGACCATGTCTGCAAGCCCTTTAAGCCCGTCAAGCGAAGGCTCCGGGAGACGTCCGGGGAAATGTCCGTCGACCTGGGCATTAATTGAATATACCCGGCAACCGAGTCCTGTCAGAATTTTTGGCGTGGTTACAGAGGCGGCCCCGCAGCCCGGGTCGACCACTACTGACATGTTCCTGCCGATATTCACCGGTCACTGACCTGATTATTGCGTCGGTATATTCATCGACCAGCTGGGGGGCAGTAGTACCGGAACCGACATGTTCCCATGATTTGACATCAAAATTCTGGGAAAATATCCGCTCTTCAAGGAATACCGTCTGTTCATCGCCCATTTCTGTACCATCGGGTTCGATAATTTTAACCCCGTTGTATTCCGGGGGGTTGTGCGAGGCTGTAATCATCGCGCCGCCATCAAAGTGGTGCATCACAAGGTACTGGAGGGCCGGCGTCGGCAGCATGCCACAGTCGATAACGTCACATCCGGCAGCCATCAGGCCGGCCTTCACGGCATTTGCGAGACTTTCCCCAGAGGTACGTGTGTCCCTGCCGACTGCGATACGGCCTTTACGCATTGACCCGAATGCGAGACCGATCGAGAGCACAAGGTCGGGTGTCATATCCTTACCAACGATGCCCCTGACACCGTTCGTCCCGAATAATCTTTTTTGTAATTTCTCTGCTGCCATTATTGTGACTCCAGGGGGTGTTTCCGGTAAACGTGCCGGTTAGGAACGCCCGGTAATGCGTTTCACCTGCTGTTTCGTATAGTATATTTCCATTTTAACGGAAATAAGTTCGGCAGGTTGAGATCTCAGGTGTCCCCGGCATTATGGCCCTGCCAGGTGATGATACACGTCTATAGGAGAGAAAAAGGGATTACACGCCCTCTGCCCGTGACAGGGGTATTCCAATTGTAGTTTCTTAATTGGAAGCCGGGGCAACCCGGAAAAATCAGGTGAAGTGGCCTGGCTGGCCCGGGTCACTTTCGAACCTGGCAACCTGTACCCATGTCGGGGTGCCATTGATGGTTTTGATAGTCCAGAACCCGTAGACTGCGTATGCACGGTCCCCGGACTCAATAAACTTCGTCCAACCGGTGACGCCATAATAATAACCGGCAGTCAGTTCGACGGCCTTTTTGAGTTGATCATACGAGGCGCCCTCGGAATTCAGGAGCGAACGTGCAGCAATGGCCGTTGCATCATATGCAGCAAGGGAATACGGGTCAGGTTCAGCTCCGGTCATCGCCTGGATCCGTTGTTTGACATCGGGAAATCCTCCTGATTCATCCTCTTCCCCATAGACTGGACTAAAAAACCCGGTAATCTCTGCAAAACGAGCAGCGGAGGTGTTCTTTGCCAGGGCATCGGTTTTTGCCGCCCCGTCGCTCCCAAACCATGGAACGGTGGCAAGATGGGGATCACCTGCTGCCCCGGACAGAAGAGGCACCATCTCATCAAATCCAATCGCGTACACCCCGACTGATTTATTACCATACAGTTGTTGTGCTGCAGTTACCTGTGGAGACAGGTTGGCCAGGATGGAAGCAAAGTCCCTGGTACCTGGTTCAAAAAGGTAACCGTCTATAACAACCCCTCCATTTTGCTCGAATTTAGTTTTTGTTGAGTTAAAAGGCCTTTACCCCACGTATCATTCCTGGCTACCGGAATAATTACCCGGACCCCTGACCTTTCAAGGTATCCCGCCATTGCCTCCCCCTGTCTTGAATCATCCGGTACCAACCGGAAGACGTTATCCCCGGCTACAGACAGGGCAGGGGAGGTACTCCCGTAGCCGGTAATTATGACCCCGTGCTGGTCTGCCCAGTCTTTGACACTGGCAATCTCTGCACTTGTGGCAGGGCCGACTACAATCCGTACACCTTCCTGCTGTAATTTCTTTATTTTTTCAGCCGCAACAGCAGGATCTGTTCCCGTATCTTCAATGAGCAGGCGTATCTTCTTCACGGATCCGGTTGATGCGAGGTTTGCATTGGTGTCCTCTGCCGCAAGGGCAATTGCGGCATTGAAGTTCTGGCCTTTTGAGCTCCAGTCCCCGGTGAGCGGGACCAGTACCCCGATAACGATGTCGTTTGATTTGGTGCCCGATGGCAATCCCATACACCCGCTAAGAATGACACCCGAAATCAGCAATGTGACTGCTAAAAAAGCCCCGTATTTCATATAATACCAGAGGGAACGTGGCACGTAAAATATCTTCTGCTTTCCGTGAAAGGTAAAAGGTTAACCCAGCACTATACAATCCGGGAAAATAGAAAAATCAGTGTATTTCACTAGCCCTGGTGACTATTATTAGTTTCTTCCAGGTCTGAAATGTCCGGGGGCGTTTTTGTATGAGTATGGGGCCTGACCAGGACTCCATCTCCTGTCTCTGCCAGGTCTGAAGCTGCCCTTTTTTCCAGCATGATCCGTGCGGCCTCTCCCACCCCTCTCATGACCCTCGTGATCCGGTCCTCAATATCGATCTCTTCATCGATGTCAAGCGATGTCCCCTCGACTTCGAGGAGGAACCGGGCAACTTCGCCCGACTCAAAAAGCATGTCATCGAGCTCGTCGGGTGTGAAGAACCCGCACATTGCTCCGTAGAAAAAGGTGGCCCCTGCCTTGTTCACCTTTTTTTTAAAGGAGTTCCGTGCCTGGTTGACTGCCTGTGGCGTATAGGGTTCCTGCATGAAGGGGACGAGCTCGGGGAGGTGCTGCCCGATGAACGTCATTTCTGCCCCGCCACGCGTCCTGAAATCTGTACATAGCCTGGCAAGTGCCCATTCCCGGGCGGTGATGTAGGTCCGTTTCCTGAGGAATTCGTTGACTCTCCGGTATGTCGCGCCGTCTACCTTCTTAAACTTGGTGTATTTGCTGATTTCCGGCTTGCGGACGGTTTCTTCCATTAATATTACGGTTGGATGCAACCGGTTATTATATGATTTGCCTTTTTTGGCCTCCAGATGCGATCTGAAATACCCTTTTGCCATATAGCAGCATATAGTTTATATAAGTAATTGAGTTATAAAGGCCTGTTACTTAAAATGGTCTATAATTTCGGTTATTAATCAAATCCGCGGCGTTTTATCGGTAATATTTGGGGCTAATACGGGCCCCAAATCGCTCTCCCTATGTTGTCTTGGCATACGGAATCTGTACTTGTCATCAAGAGTGCACAGCCCTGAGATTCAGAATATAGTGATGCGATGTTTCCGCATTGATCCTTATAAGGAACACAAGTATGGCAGAATGTTGCAAGACCCGGTAAGAAAAGATGTACCCTTTAAGGAAACCGCTGTTTACTTTCCTGAAGAATTGGTTACCTGTCGTAATTGGCCGATATTATCAATTCAAAAATCCGAAATAATGTAAAATTGGGGGTTTATATGAAAAAGATGGGGGATATTCAGGATCCAACAGGATTCATAATCCATCCCATGAAGAGGATGGTTCCCGTGTCCCTGTCCCGGATGAAGATTATGAACGGGTAGTCTGCCCTGAACACCGGGATTGGGGCACATTAACGCCAATATCCGTTCCTTCCTTATTGAGATCAATGTTATGCCTTGTGAATTGAATCTGAAATTATCAGGTGTCTGGTCCCGTCAATCCCTGAAAGTTCAGCCTTGTCTGAAAATGCAATGGGCATTCCCAATGTCGTCAGGGTATTGTTAAGGCTGTACTTAGCTTAAGCCTTAAACTTAGGGAAAAAGACAATTAAACGCTGTGAATCGAGCGTGGCTTCCATGTCTGCCAATCCGTTGCCGGCAAGTTAATTTTCTTAAGCAGCAAGAGTTGTGCCTTTGGGAAGAACGGCAAGCATAGACAACTCTTTCCTGCTTTCATGGGTATAGGGCATCTCAATGGCCTGCATACTGCTCGTTTCTGCGTAGGTATAGGATGCACCATTATGAGTAATCTGAACTTTTACGGGCTTTGCCGATGTCACGTAAAACGTGTCCTCTTTCGTATCCGACTTTGCGAATTGCCTGATCCAATGTGCCTTTGAAGTAAATTGCAATTGGTTATCACGAGTTTTGTGTCGTGGGTGATTGACCCTCCCGATAAGAGGTCCTTGATTTGATTATTCGTCTTATCTTCAACCCACGTGTTGATTGTCTTGCGGGAGTCCTCCGGCTGATTGATAAAATCCAGGTTGAGGGTACCCGCATCATAGTAATTCTGGGCGATGCTGGTATATTCAGGAAAGAACGCATATGTTTTTTTCGGCCCACAGTTCATCCGCGACACGGAGCGTATACCCGGAATTCCCATCATTTAATCCGTCGATGATCGTTGAATATTCCGATCTCCGGGCAGCATCATCCTTTGGATAAGGGAATACCGACTGGATTTGATTTGCCGTTGACCCTCGTTCACATTCATAAACCAGTCCAAAAGCGGTTGATATGCCGAATGGTGAGAAAATATGTTTTTTCCAGCATTTTTTTTCCGGGTTAGTGCAGGGGGTAAAAGCAAACCTGTTATTTGCATCAACTACGTTTTTCCCTGTCTCGTCGCCGGAGTGAGTTTTCCCTCCTGGAAGAACAGGATTCACACCCACCTGCAGGTACACGGTATTCTTATTGGTAGGTGATATTTTGAATCTGGTTGTAGTGAATGACGTCTGATCTGTTGAAGGAACCGGTTACATTAATGGTGTGGAATCCGGAATTTGTGAGGTAACATGGGTTATTATAGGGTTTTATGGAGCATTGCCCTGTGAAAAATGACTTGAATTCTGCAGGAATTTCACCAGGTCGGAATTTTTTTAGATATCTATGTAAACCGTTGATTACCAGGATTGATTGTTTGATCTGCGTAACATACTCCGGCTAACACCAGAGTGACAAACATTACGATGATTAACATATTAAAAAGGCGGTTTCCCATATTTTTTCGATCCCCCAGTTAGGATTGAGAATATTATTTCATGTGATTTTATGTGGTTGATGGATAAGCCAGTGGTTGAAAAAGCGATTGAATAAATGACCATAGAGCCTGTCCCGTCCTGACAATTTATTCTACTCTGTGATTCAGGTATTGATAATGTGGGCTATCCTTGAAACATATCCAAAAAGCCGCTCTGTTGAAATCCTTCGGTAATATAAAAAATTTAGAGTGAAATATGAAGACCTGGAGGGGGTTTTACCCCCTCCCTGCCCCACCCCCATTAAGATATTCTTCGGTCAGGGTTTCAGCGAAGGCTCATTAAATTCAGAGTATTGGGGGATAGTCTCTATCCCAACCAGGGCGCCACAGCGGCGGGCCATGAGCCCCGAGAGTGTAGATAAATTTCAGAATAATCAGGATTCTGGGTCCCTATTATAACTTTTCAACAGAGTGCAAAAACTCTTAAATCATTATATTGCGATTCTTGCTGTCATCGCACATATCGGAATACTATTTGTCCCCGCTGTATCCGCAGGAAAAATCATCAACTATGGGCCAATCCAGGGGACCATCAAGACAATACCTGTGGTAAATTATACTCCTGCACCTGTTGTGTTTACTCCAAAGACTATTCCATTCACATATTTACCTTCAAAATGGTCAAATACAATCCTTCCCAATCCAACTTCGGATAATGGAAGGGGGTTCCGGGGTTATCACGATTCCAAGTCCAATTATAACCCCGGCTACGGATACTTCGTACATCTCCAAAAGAGGAAGCAATTAAAAATACATTAAATTCCTTCAGCAATATCAGTCTCACTTCCGATCCTAGTGCCACATTAACCGCTCAAAGGGTCACGTACGACTTCAGAAGTTACGAATACACAAAGAACATTCCTGTTTGGATTGTAACGTTATCAGGGGTGTCGACGGATCCAAACGCGATTGGAGTGAGGCAGTGGATCAATCGGGACACTGAAGAAATTATCGACGTTCCAATCCATGCAAACAGATGGGTTACAATAGATGCGATAACGGGAAAAATTCTTTTGATTGAAAGTCTGTTGGTAGATTCATTAGTAATTCGCCATCAATTGACCAACACATGCACCGGATTCCGGTCATGCGAATCCTGAAAACGAAATAAATGCCCTGAAATGGCAGTATCGCATCGATAAATGATGGTTATAATAGAGGAAACGGTTTGTGATAGATAATGAACAGATAACGGCCTCGTATCTTCGTTTATTTTTCCAACCGCCATGACATGGTTCCACCCTTCAGGGTAACCCCCGCAACCTTCAAAAGAGCCATGAAGGTTTTGTCCCTCTTCATCAGGTATATTTCCTGACTTTCTTTGGTAACAATTCTGCAAAAACATTATGGCGCAGAATGTTATTCTACGCAAAAGTTTAATATGTGTCCTGAATAAAGAATAGACCATGCAGGGTGGTTATTTTTCCGAGTGGCTCAATCGCTACGGATACTACCTCAGAATGCGGAATTATTCCCCCCGGACTATCACGAGTTATGAGCAGGTGGTAAAACAATTTGCCTATTACCTGTGGCTCAGAAGAAACAGCAATCCCGATAAGCTTGAGAACCTCTGGAAGGATTATGCGAATGCCCGTCTCGATACGGATGTCGAGGTTGAGCCCGTGATGCTGACCGACTTCCTGACGTTCATGAACTCGGTCAGGAATTACAAACCAAAAACACTCCACCGGATGATCTCCACGCTTACATCATTTTACCGGTTCCTCTATACCCAGGGTGCACTTGCATCCAACCCGATGTTTGGAATTGAACGGCCCAGGATCAAGGAACAGGAGTCCGGTACCTGAAACACAGCCAGGTGCTCAGGTTGATCGCCTCGATCCCGGATGCAAGAGAAAAATTGATTGTCCGGACAATCTACGCGACCGGAGTCAGGATATCCGAACTCTGCAATATGAATATCGAGGATATTGACTTTGAGGAGCAGACAATCCGGATAAAAGGGAAAGGGGGTAAAATCCGGACAGTTTTTATTGATCCTGAAACGCTCAGGGAGATGGAACCGTTCATCGGAAACCGAATTGAGGGGCCTCTGTTTGTCGGGCAGCAGGGGAACCATATCTCCCCGAGAACAGTCCAGCATTTGTTCGAAAGATATGCCCCTGCAGGGATTACCCCTCACAAGATACGGCACAGTTACGCAAGTGAACTCTTCCGCAGGTCAAAAAATCTCCGGGTCGTCCAGGAAAACCTCGGCCACTCCTCGATTAAGACTACGGAAATTTACCTCCATACAGACCTGGATGAGCGTAAACGCGTCTACCAGCAATATTTCCCATTGTCGGACGAGCCGAATAAGAAAGATCATAGCCTGGGCCCGGGGACGCATACTCAAAATACGGAGGAAGGGGGAAGCGATACATAGGCATCGCTCTCCTAAAACGAAGTAAATGGGGGCCAATCCTCAAATGGAGAAACCAGAAGAATTTACTCCGGCCGGGTATCTCTCTGACAATTTCCCAACACATTGCAGACTTAAAATAATTTACTAGTAACGTTACTGATTGAGGTATTTGACCTAGGGGACTTCCTCCGGAAATCCCAAACAAGGGAAAGGAGCGGCAAATATAGGAGAAAAGGGTCTTTTCTGGTATTTACATTGACATGATAAAACAACGGACTATTTATTGCAGGTACCTTTGTAACGACCTATTGGTGATACCAGGAAACCCTAAAGTTTCCCATACGTGAATCAGTACCATCCGGACCAGTTAATTCTACAGGCATATTGAAAACTGATCATAAAAACCTCCCGGAAAATAGGCGTTTTTATTAGCCATTAAACGAAAATTCCCGGCACATATTCATTTGGTTATACTAATAGCATCAAGGTCCGGGTATTACTCCTTTATTGACCTGATATATGTCACAAAATGATTTTTTGCCATTTTCTTCAGGTTGATGTGTTTACCATGGGGCAATCCACTGAAAATGGTTAACCTATGGTACCTGAGATAGAGCTGAGGATGATCACAAACACGCCTGATGATGTCTGACCTCACAATGGAAACATCACTCCTGTTTCAGATCGGAATGTTCTGCTGGCATGGACGTAATTATTGATTTTGAACAGAAAAATCCACTACATTTCGTAAATCTGTCTATTATGAGGTTTAATCCTCATAGTAATTCTCTCTATAAACCGCATGTTGCTATATAGTATAAGTATGATCTTTTGAGTCTGTGATCACCCATTTCACTCCTCTGATCCGGTTTTCCCCGCTATCACTGATCCTTTGTGTTGGGAGGTGTATGATCAGGGGTATGCAATGGAGATCCCACCCTCTGTGATCTGTAAAAATCAGAATAATGATGTCTAATCTTTAAATTAAGGCGAAAATAAGGATTTAAAATAAATTAGTATCGTACAATGAATGCTAATTTTTCCACCGCTGGTCCCCCGGTACCGAGAAAAATTAACTGCATGGTTATCGTCGCAGGGGGCAAAGGTAACCGCTGGCAGGCATGATCAGGGCATAGACCTTTATTGTTATTTTTTGAACGTGTCAATTTCAGATTGCGCATTATTAAGGTGAACATTTGCCGATCTGAATAACTCGTCCGCTGCATCACGGTAATCCTTTGAAGCACCAAGCATCATTTCGCTATCAGAAACAGCAATATTTCTCAGTTTCCGCGATCCATTCATCTCATCCTGTATTGCCTCCAGGATTTCATCCTTGACCGGTTGCAATGCCGGGGATACTGGTTGCGCTGATAAATTATTATACTGTGACCTGAGGTTTTTTTCGGCCGATTCCGCGAGGATTTTTGCGGATTCGGAATGACCGCTTTTTATCAGGATGACGGTATCTCTAATCATTGCCAGCGAAACACTTTGCTGGTCTATGGCATTCTTAAGGAACGCTACATCCGCTGCCGTCAGGTTAGGTCTCGCCGGTACCAGGACCGGTGTTGCAGTTGTATTCATAAAATTGGCGGATGCGGTTGGGGTTACCGTGGGGACCGTTGTATCCGTGGCCTTTATCGTGCAACCGCCCAGGGCAAGTGCAAATATGACGAGGACAGGCAGTATCAGGCCCAGGTACAATAGTCTCATTGCAGAAAAGGTGCATGAGTTGACCTGATAAATGTTACCGCCCGATGCTGAAGGATATAATGAATGAGGCGGGCATCCAGGCATTGCTTTTTGGTCCAATCAAACAGTAACATGTGTAAATTCTTATTCGATAACAGAGCATATATACGCTAGACTGTATTCCGGAACTAAAAAAAATCTGGAAAGGTTTTGAGAATTACCCCTGTAGTGTAGTGGTCAATCATGCAGGACTTTGGATCCGGCGACGGCAGTTCGAATCTGCCCAGGGGTATTGCTGATATTTCGATTTAGGATGATTTTCTGAAGATATGTTACTCTTTTATCAAGAGCAGTTTCACCTTTTTTTATTAAACTTCTGTCCCCCAACATCAACCGTGACCGCAGGTATCAATGGGTGTTTTTAATATCCTGATTCAAGAAACTATAGGTAATTGGGGAATAGCCATGCTTATCGGACCATCTCCCACACTGGAAATGGAAATTTACATTGATACATTATTCTGCAATGGGTGTGGGAATTGCATCCACCAGTGCACAATGGGTGTTTTTAAAATGGATGGCGATCACGCCCTTGTTGATAATGAATATATCTGTGTTGGGTGCTTCAGATGTCAGAGTTTCTGTCCAACAAATGCGATACAACCACGTATAGTTATGAGAGTGTCATGATTCATTCATTCCCTTATCACCTGCCTGTGGCCTGATATGGTGGGCTAATTGGGAAAGGGAGGTGGTGAAACCCCCTCCGGTCTAAGCAGTCCTGTTACCTCTTTGTTAAATCAGGGATTTCCACTTGTCCGGATTATTATACAATCCGTACTTTTTCAGGATAGAACTTGAGCATTAACTGCCTCACAGGTTCATACACGTTCTTATGGTCAATATAGATCTTCAATACCTCTCCGTCATTTGTAACAAATGAGAGATATCCGGACAGGAAGACCGGTCTCTTCATGCAAATCTGTTGCAGATCTGTCTTTTCGATCTCGATCTCCTTGTAGACCTCCAGGTCCCCGATAGTCCTTTTCAGGCTATCCATTGTCCTTCCAAATAACTCTGCATATACGAAACCACCAATTGCGGGGCCCTTCGGGTGGCCAAAAACGTGCTTCTGGCTTTTGAGGATAAAGATCCGCCGGTCTGTCACATAGATACCGTAACCACCGACATTTGTGCCCATTGCACCTGCCAGGTCCTTGCTCTTCCCGTCAGCCAGTGAAAGTTTTATTGAAGGGCTCGACAGTCCACCAATATAGGTCTCTTTTGGGGTGCTCCTTTCAGGAAGGGCTGTTGAGCGTTCAGGTAAGGAAGTTGTGCCGGACGTCGCCTTCAGGCTGATAATATTTTCATTGCATATCCGGGCTTCCATTGTACGTCCCATCCTCACAAGCAACTCGGCTTTCCTGTTCCATGCGTCGTAGCTGGACGGATCAAGACCTATAGCGGCAGTATAGCACCTGAGTGCGCCTTCGTCATCCCCGGATGAAACGCAAACATCTCCCTTTGCAACCCATTCAGCTGCCTTGGACTTTGTTGCGTCGCTCATCTCCCCCATGAGATGGGGGTTACCCTTGTCCCTTGTTATCTGGGTCTCTTCAAGAAATCGCCTGACACGGTCGAGACTGGAACCGCAGAAAAGACAAAAATTGCTGCCTGCAGGTATCTCTTTTCCACATTCCGGGCAGAACACCACATAGACCCCCTCTACCTTTTTCTTGGGCATAAAAGGTAATAAACTATTACAAATGGTTTTTTTTAAACGTGTGATTAAAAATTCCGGGGTTCCGGGAGGCTTGGGGTATAACTATTTACGAAAATGGTAGGAAAGATCCAGGCCAGGATAGAGCTAGGAATCTATCAGGGTATTTCTTCAGCCTCGGCTATCGCAAGCTGGTACATCCAGTCCATAAGCCTGCTGCAATCGATCACATTACATTCCTCTTCACAACCAATGCAGGGGATCAACTCTTCACCGGCAAGGATCTGGTTGGGGTCCAGGGGACGCTTGGTTGCCTTCAGGACGAAGGTCTTAATACCATCTTTTTTGAATTCTGTCCGTTCGATCAGCCCGGTGTCAACCAGTTTCTTCACAATTCTTGAGCATTTGCGGCTGTCGACATCAAGGATCTTCCAGAGCTCGCTCTGGAGAACGCCTTCAGGCTTGGACTGGATTACCTTCAGTGCCTCTTCGATCGGATTGTTCATAAGCTCACTCATCAGAGGACCGGTGAGATCGAAAGGATATTGTTGCCCCGAATCACGACGGTTCCGAGGTTTCTTCCCCGCTGGTTGTTGTCATTCAGTTCGGTTGTCTCTTCCATGTGGATATTGAGGTACTCATCCACTGCGACAAGACGACCCTGTAATTTTCTCCCATCATCTTTTATTTCTACGGTAATTTTCGAATCAACAAGAGAAAATACCTTTTTTATGGGAAGTACGATTCCGTTAACCATCTGCCTTAATTTAGGGCGACAGGTAATTAAAGTTTCTCATATTGCAGAAAAACGAGTTCCCCGTATGAAGCAACCTGTGACCTGGCTAATTATGATAAAGCGAAATTTCCAGGAAACAATCCAATAATGGGAAGGAAAACGCTATAAAATGGAATTTATCTGGGGATCGGTTCCCATCTTGACGTTAATTCTTTCTCCACCGCAGGAAGGGTCGTGTATTCCATCTCATCAAGGGAGAGCCGGTGGGGTTCGAAGGGGCCATGTGCCCGGATTAAATCGGCCAGATCATTGCACCGGCCCCGGACCCGGTCAAAGGCCGGGTCATCAAACATGTCAGCCGGGCCAGTCAGACTCGCCATTACAGAGCTGGAAACCCAGACAGACAACTCTTGGCGGGCCATCGAACCTTGTACAGTTTGCATCGCACAGGCCGACCGGCATGAAGGGCCCGTGGTGTGACCCCCGCATCCATCCTGCCACCAGTACCGGCGTACAGAACGGTTCAATTACTTCCCCGACAGCGGGAAAACCGCTTTGGGAACGGATGATCATGACCGGGTCATCCTTCCCGATGTACCTCCCTGCCATCATGTTGAGGCGCTGGGTGCTGGTGGATGCAGCGATCTCACCATCTTTCCTGAACACATGCTTGATTACATACCGTGAGGGTGCGCCGATGTATACCAGGAGACTGTAGATCTCTTCAGGGCACGAAAACATGATCATACGTTTTTCGATAAGATCGTGGACTTCAAAGACAAATCCCCTGTGCATCGATGGGTCAATGACGAGCCCGGCCGTGTTGAACGGATCGGCAAAGATCTTGTAGAGGAAGAAGTTCCATGCGCCGGGTTCTGTTTTATCTGCCATAAAGACCAGCACGGGGTCGCTGCCCCGCTCCTCGAATTCCATTTCGGCAACACCGGGTCCCATCCCCCTGACATTACCTGAAAAGGCATCTGCGAGCATATCCTGTCCCGCACCATAGAGTTTCATGCTTTTTGCAATCGCTGTGCACTCCATGAATACCTCCCATGCGAGCTTGTGGACATTTTCATTATCCACGCCATGGGTGTGCGTCATGATCAGTTCAAGGTCATCGCCGCAGTGGGTTACAAACGAGTCGATCAGCAGCTTGCCTTCCTGGTCTTTGAGCAGCCTGGCTGCCTTCTCCAGGAGTTTCGGGTGGGTACGGGAGTGCCCGGGAAAACTTCCCACATCCGCTTTTATAACGGAAATCGTGGTTTTGGGCATAAAGGATTCACACTATAGAATCTCTTTCCAGGAGAAAAAAATTGTGGTGAATGGTTAAGGTATATTTTTTCGCACAAGTGAAGCTGACCCGTACGAGCTGAATGCTTTGAAAAATACAAGGCTTTCCGCATATGCCATCGCCTGGATCGCCTTTTCTGTATCTTCATTAACGGCATAGATCTCCCTGAAAAATTCCTTAATTGCAAATTTACAGTTGCCATCAACGATCTGCCTGTCCGATTTGCCAGGGTTCGCAGCCCGGTATTTCTCAAGTGTCCATTCCTGGATGTCCTTGTAGAGTCCTGGTTCGTATACCTTGAAGGTATCCAAC
Source organism: uncultured Methanomicrobiales archaeon (assembly GCA_963709545.1). Classification (GTDB taxonomy): domain Archaea; phylum Halobacteriota; class Methanomicrobia; order Methanomicrobiales; family Methanospirillaceae; genus CAIKOD01. The sequence continues at coordinate 314,838 of CAVPWT010000008.1, forward strand.
ACAACGTCCTGCCAGAAGGTCCCGACATTTCCCTTAATAATATCCCCTTTCGGGAAATGCTGGTTAATGAGGTCACGGGGTGTGCCGGTAATACCATGCTGGGCGATACCAACATTCAGCTTATTGTCCCGGAGTGCTTTTGCGACCGCCTTTGTCTGTGGGATATCGATAGAGAGCTGCTCGACCACGTTCCCTTTATCGTCGTATACATGGCCATGCGTGCTCCCGTTGGCAATCGCAAGGACCTGGGGAATTATATCGTTCTCATGTAAACCCCTGATAAATTCTACAGCTTCCTCGGGCTTGGTCAGGATCATGCCCTGCCCGTCTTTTCTCCCGATCTCACCGACTTCCACTTCAAGGCCGAAGTCCTTCCCTTTCATCCTGCTCTTAATATAGTGTGCCAGTTCTGTCGTGACCGATATATTCTGTTCCAGTTCTTCCCTGACATTTTTTCCTTCAAAATTAAAGAGGTGCGAGGCATCGATGGCAAAAGAAGTATACCCTGCGGCGACCTGGGCATCGATCAACTGCCTTGTCTGCTCGATCTCCGTTGCATCTCCTTTCTTAATCGTGATATGGTCTGCGTGAAGGGCCCAGATATCAAACTGCACCTCCTTCGCTGCTTCGCGGATTCTCTCCCCGAAATCCTTCGGTGTTAATCCTGTATACCCACCTTTCAGGTCACATTCAGAACGTGCGAGTTCCATAAATACGGCAGAATCTGTATCTTTTGCGGCCTGGAAAATTCCCTTTGCGACAGTAGTAATCCGCGTGTTCGCTGCCATTATTATTGCTTTCCTGCCTGAAATACCCTTAAAAATTGTTGAACCAGAGATTGGATTATAATCTTCCTGTTTCATAAGACTTCCTACTCCTGTTTTCTTACCCTTGTGTCATAAACTTTTCAATCATCGCGATCTCTTTCATGCCACCAATGTAGATGGGTGTAATCTCACCGATTGATTTCGGCATAATATCAAGAATATCTGTGTGCCCGTTACTGATTGCCCCTCCTGCCTCCCGGATAATCTTCCCCATCGGGTTTGCCTCGTATAACAGCCTCAACTTTCCGTTTTCCTTATTTTTAAAACCCGGGTACGTGAATACCCCTCCCTTGCGAAGGATCTGGTGTACATCTGCAACAAAACATCCGCTGAACCGGAGTTTATATCCTGCAGCTTCAAGTCCCTCAATAAACCGTGCGTGAGCTGGCAGGTAATCCCTTCTGAGGGCACCGGGTGCGTAAATTTTTCCATCAGGGATTTTAATATCCTGTTGTTTAAGAACAAATTCACCGGTTTCATCCAGAACAAATTCGTGGACTCCCTTTCCTGCTGTATATGTCAGTGTGGTAAGGGGGCCATACAGGATATACATTGCAGCGACCATTTTTGCTCCCTTCTCGAGAACATGCCCGGGATAGATACCAATGATTGACCCTACACAAAGGTTCACATCAATAAGGGATGATCCATCCAGCGGGTCGATAACAACTCCGAATTCGCTTTTCGGGTTCCCGACTTCAATGATCGTGTCTTGTTCTTCCGTGGCGATATACCGGGCAAGCCGCGTCTTCCTCAACCCTGAAATGAATACCTCGTCGGCATATTTATCCAGTGGCATCTGCTCTTCGCCGTACATATTCCGTGTCTTTTCATCTGCAGGTAATTTCCTGGTCGTGGAGAGAAATCCCATCTTCACTGAGCGGGCTTCCTTGCTGAAAAAGAGGATTAATTCCGCCAGGTTTTTTTCTGTCCCTGCACCGTCAAGGAATTCTTTGAGAATCATTTTTTTACTGCCTTCCTCTGCCATACAACTCGTCAAACCACGGGCTATCCAACCGGACTCCCTGATCACGTGTAGTCTTTTGATTCCGTGGTTTATCAGGATTATTATCCTGCCTGGGTGGGATTTCCACAACCTGATATGAACATCTTTGTTTCCTGTACCCGGGATTCCCCGGGATCGTGGTACATGGTGCCGGACGCGGACTCAGGAAAACAAAAAAAACGCGCTGGTTTTACGATTTTCTGCCGGGTAAGACTTAAGGTATAACCTGTTCTGAACCCGGGATCCATCAACTGTACCTGCCTGCGGATCCATCAGGAATTAATAATTATTTTTCCTAAAAGGGTGAAATACGGCTGACCAGTTGTTAATAACTGCACCCCCTCCTGGATTAAGCGCTATTGTCCGGGTATCAAATGGTTCCCGGAAAACTCACGCTATCAGGAGTGGACAGCATAACAATCCCCGTTGAGAACTTACATCCACTGGTACCATTACATGAATACAGGACAGTTCAGCCAACGAGGCTATTTCCAGGTATAGATACCGTTCTGAAAAAAGGTATATAAATGGGTTTATTCATCCCCCACAGAAGGTCCGGGTTCCCTAAACTGCTCACGATATGTGACCTCGAGTACGCCATGCCGGAACGATACCGAAACGGAGCCCTTTTCTGCCGGGGGTACATCTGCGGTTGTATGGTATTTCAGGTCCCCGTCCCCGGCCTTTATATGGACGGTTGAACCGGAAAACATCACTTTGACATCCTCTGGGGAGACTCCCGGGAGTTCGGTTGCCAGTATCACATCGTTTCCAACCCGCTGGACCTCTACTTCAGGTTCTATTGTGTGATTCCTGGCAGGGGCCTGGTCGTGTTGCCCGGCCGGGCATACCGGCATGTTAACGTAGATCCTGAAATTGAAAATGACGGGTGCCGGGTGATCGCTCATACCCGCCTGTTCTAGCATTCTCCGGATGATCTCCCCAATGTTCCTGAAATTTTCATCTGGTGCGCTGGTCATAATGTTATTCCCAATTGTTATGTGGTGTGCTTCAACTGCTCATCCAGCTGGCTGGTGAGTTTTTTAATCTCGATGAAGTCTTTTTTAGTCTTAAATGTCTCTTGCCGGAGGGAGTCCGTACTGCTGTCCGTAACCCCCCGGAGTTCTGCCCGCTTCAGGGTGGCAAGGGAATTTTCGAGGATTAACCGTTGATCCTGGTTGTAGAGCATCTCCCATGCCTGCCGTTCAGCCGTCTCGAGGGCGTCACGGTCGAGAGACCCCTTGACTATTTTGGCTGCATCATCAAAGTGCACCCTTGTGATTCGGATGTTCACCACGGCATCCTGCCGTTCCTTCTCACTCGTATCTGCCATTACCGTGATAAAGTCACGCATTGCACCAAGCTTTTGCCTGGCGGACAAGTGCTTCGATATCAGCGCCTACATAACCGTCGGTCTGCCGGACAAGGTCATCGATGCTGATGTCACTGGTAAGGAGCGCACCCGCATCCCGCAGGTAGACCCCGAAGATCTTCTCTCGTCCCTCTTCATCGGGCGGTGGCACGTAAATATGACGTTCCAGCCTACCGGGGCGCAGGAGCGCAGGGTCGATCATATCAGGCCTGTTTGTCGCCGCAATAACGGTGACGTTTTTCAGCTCCTCGAGGCCGTCGAGCTCTGTGAGGATCTGGGAGACCACGCTCTCGGTCACGTGGGACGAACCCGCATAGGAACCCCGCTTTGGCACGAGTGCATCAACTTCATCGAAGAAGATGATCGAGGGGGACGCCTGCCTGGCCTTCCGGAATATCTCCCTGACCCCTTTTTCAGACTCCCCTACCCATTTTGAAAGAAGTTCAGGACCCTTCACCGAGATGAAATTGCATTCTGACTCGTTTGAAACAGCCTTTGCGAGCAGGGTCTTCCCTGTCCCGGGTGGCCCGAACAGGAGGATCCCTTTCGGGGGCTTGGTCTTGAGCTGCTCGAATACGAAGGGGTACTTTAGTGGCCATTCTACAGCCTCCTGCAGGTCTTTCTTCACCTCATCAAGGCCTCCGACCTCATCCCAGGTAACGTCCGGGATTTCTACAAGCACCTCGCGCATTGCACTTGGTTCGACCTGTTTCCGTGCCTCGTCAAAGTCAGCCCCGGTGACCCTCAGGTCATCGAGGATCTCGGCAGGGATCTCTTCATCGGGTTTTATCAGGGGGATTATCCTCCTGAGTGCCCTCATTGCCGCTTCCTTCACAAGGAGAGCGATGTCAGCACCGACAAACCCGTGGGTAGTATCAGCGTATGCCTGCAGGTTGACATCATCTGAAAGGGGGACCCCCCTGCTGTGGACCTGGAAAATCTCAAACCGGCCTTTCTTGTCTGGAATACCGATCTCAATCTCCCGGTCAAACCGGCCACCCCGGCGGAGTGCCGGGTCGATTGAGTCCGGAAGGTTGGTTGCGGCGATGACAATGACCTGTCCCCTGCCCTTTAGTCCGTCCATCAGGGCAAGGAGCTGTGCCACGACGCGGCGCTCCACCTCACCTTTAGTCTCTTCACGCTTTGGTGCAATCGAGTCGATTTCATCGATGAAAATGATTGTCGGTGCATTTTCCTGAGCTTCTTCAAAGACTTCCCTGAGCTTCCCTTCGCTCTCCCCGTAGTACTTGCTCATTATTTCCGGGCCGGAAAGTGTAATGAAGTGGGCCTCAACTTCATTTGCCACCGCTTTTGCGATGAGTGTCTTTCCAGTGCCTGGCGGACCGTAAAGGAGTACCTCCCTTTGGCGGCTCTATCCCCAGCCTTTCGAAGATTTCCGGGTGCCTTAGGGGCAGTTCTATCATTTCACGCACGAGCTGCAGCTCGCGGCCTAGTCCACCAATATCCTCGTAGTGGACATCCGAGACTTCCTGTTTACCCTCTTCAGGCTTATATGCGGTATCTTTCAGCTCTATTTCGGTTTCATCGGTAACAATGCCGATCCCTTTCGGGATGACCTTCGAAATGACGAATGTAATCGGGTTCCCGATTACGTCCACCCGTACGTTCTGCCCCTCCATCACCGATCTTCCGGAGAGGACACGGTGAAGGTATTGTTCCCCTCCGATCAGGCGGATCGGCTGGGTGGGTGCAATAATTATCTTTTTTGCATACCCGAGCTCGATCTTCCTGATCTTTACCGTATCATCGACACCTGCCCCGGCATTGCTCCTGACAGTTCCGTCGATACGAATTACCTTATTCCCGGTGTCCTGCTGGAAACCTGGCCAGACGATTGCGGTGGCCTTTTTCTTCCCCTGTATTTCAATTACATCTCCGCTTACCAGCCCGAGTGCCCTCATGATATCGATGCTTACTCGTGCTATTCCACGTCCGGCGTCGTCGCGGGCGGCTTCCCGTACCCCTACTTCTGCGTAATCTTTATTTGGCATCAGAACTAACTCCTGGTAAATGCTAACTAAAAGTAAGTCTCATTTTATTATAAATATTATTATAGTACCAACTCTGTGATCTTCCGTTATTCCGGGGAGAATCAGTACATCCACCGGATTTCAGGGGATTTTACAGGGGAATAAAAAATAATTCAACTGCATGAGATAATTTCCCGCTCTGTGACGATCATGTCCATGGCCATATCGTTCTCATCGGCAGGGACCGATCTTATCTCCTGGCAGGAAAATGCAGCACCGATCTTTTTTGCCTGAGTATACGACGAAAGGAACCGGTCATAGTACCCCGCGCCGTAACCGAGCCGGTGACCCGCCCGGTCAAAGGCAAGCAGCGGGACAATAACAACATTAATGTCCCCGCCACATACAGGGATTTCCTTCCCGATTGGTTCAGGGACTGAAAATGTACTGATGACCAGGATGTCCGGATCTTCCAGGCAGGAGAGCCGGAGTGTCCGGGTCTCCCGCTCGATGATTGGGACCACAACGCGGACGCCCTTCTTTATAAGCTGCTTTATGAGGGGCATTGTGTCAACTTCCGGTGGTTTTGGTACATAGACCATCACCGTCCCCTCCCCGTTCAGTTCCTGGAAGAGGGAGTCACAGATTGACCTGCTGAATGAACTCGCCTCTGCAGGAGCAAGTTCCGATCGCACTGCCCGGGCCTGGTCCCGTAGTTTTTCCTTGGTCAATCTCCCTCCGTGAGGCATACTAGTTATATGAAATTGGCGGAATCGTGCTTAAAAGTCTCGTTGAAACGGGTTGGCGGGTTGTCTATCCGGCAGGTGGAAATATATGATGGGGATAATCCTTACCTGCTTTTCTGCGACATCGTCTCTCCATTCTCTGGCTGGTCTGGTGGTTCACCTGTCTGTTACCCCGGGAATATTCCCACTGCAGGTAACCCCGCTGCCAGGCGCCGGTTTTTATGCAAACCGACTGTCATGCGCCAGGATTCAAGTCTGCAACATCCGAAAGATTTATTCCCAGGCAGCCCATGGTCGTGTCGGGCCAGGTATCGAATATCGTGTAAATCCTGTGGGAATACAGGATAATTTTTAGCCTGCAAAATCGAGGAGATTAGTTGTACATGCAGACCCATAGTTTCAAGGAGACGATTGCAGCAACACCCTATGTTTTTACCATTGGCGTTGCGGGGGACAGCGGTTCGGGTAAAACGACATTTACGCAAGGGGTCCGGAGTATTTTTGGCAGCGATCTTGTCTCTACTATAACCCTCGATGATTACCACCGGTATGACAGGAGGGAACGGAAGGACCTGGGAATTACTGCCCTGAATCCTGATGCAAACCGATTAGACCGGCTTGAAGTGGATCTGGGCCTGCTGAAACAGGGTAAGGCGGTAGAGAAACCGGTATACAACCACGACACAGGAACATTTGACCCGCCGGTCACGTTCATCCCGAAAAAAATCCTCATACTGGAAGGCCTGCATACGTTTTTTACCCCCTCGCTCCGCAACAACCTTGATTTTTTATTGTTTGTTGACCCGGCACCGGGGGTCAAGTATGACTGGAAGATAACCCGTGATAGTAAAAAACGGGGATATTCAGCCGCCGATGTGAAGAGGCATATCGAGGATCGCAAACCTGATTACGAACGCTATATTGCTCCCCAGAAAGAATATGCAGATGCGGTTGTCGGTATCGATTATTCCGAGTACGGCCGTGACCTTGGTAAGGAACGTAATGTCTACCGGGTGACGCTTTCCCAGAACCGATTGAAGCACAGCCTGAAGGATATCGACCTTTCTCTTGACCTGTATTCCATCCTGTCGCTGTCTGAACGGGATTTTTCACTTAAATTTACAACAGGTGTACAATTCGGGCAGAGGATGGGAAAACTGATCGTGGATGGCGAACTATCCGGGCATGTTGTAAAAAAGCTCGAGGGTAGTATTGAACACCAAACCAAAGTACGCCCTATCTCCATCTTCAAGGACCGTGAATATATTACTGCTGGAGACCTGGTCCAGCTGATTATCAGCTGGCGGATCATCCATCGCCGGATCTTTCTTGAGATCATCAGGGAATGCCACCCGGAAGACGGAGGGACTGCCATGACCTGCGAGTGGAAAAAAACGGGTAATACCGATTAAAAACCAGGAAAACATCTATTATGCCGCCACGCATCGTGGGAAAAGGTCATGAGTCCCATGGTTTCAGGAGGGAATTAATTTTTTCCCCTGCAGATGTCAGCCGTTAGGGTTCATTAATAAACCTCATAACCCGGAGCCGAGTATACCTACCATGGAATTGTTGGCATGAATCGCAGGTTACTTTCAGAAGCGGAAGGATACGGGTTGTTAAAAATTCACGGGGTACAAGTTCCCCAATTTTCGGTTGTAAGCTCCTGCCAGGATGTGGGTGCAGCCGCAGAACGGATTGGCTATCCCCTGGTCATGAAGGTCATCTCCCTCCAGGTGGTCCATAAAAGCGATGCGGGAGGTGTTATCACCGGTATCCGGTCGAAGGCCGAAGCTGAAACTGCCTATGATACGATAGTCCGCAATGTGCAGGCATTCGATCCATCCGCGACCATTTCAGGTTTTATTATTGAGCAGCAGAAGGAAAAGGGACTTGAAATACTTGTTGGTGGCAAAATTGACCCGACATTTGGAAAAGTAATAACGGTCGGTATGGGGGGGACCCTGGTCGAACTTATCAAAGATGTCTCGATCCGGGTCCTCCCTGTCATCTCGTCAGATATCAACGCCATGATACAGGAACTATCAGCATACCCCCTGATCAAGGGGTTCCGTAATGAACCGGCCCGGGATGTTGCGGCGCTGGTAACGTTAATCGGGTCTGTTGCACAATTGTTCCTGGACCGTCCGGAAATTATTGAATTTGATCTGAACCCTGTTTTATTATATGAAAAGGGGGCTTGTGCCGTTGATGCCAGGTTTTATGTGACTGACGGGGTGGCGATACCGAAAAACCAGATGGAACCACCCCTGCCTGCAGGTGTCCTCAATGTGAAGTCAATTGCGGTTATTGGCGCCTCTCCGGACCCCAATAAGGTCGGGTATGCAGTCCTGCGTAACCTACTGTCGTTTCCGGGCTCCCTGTATCCTGTGAATCCGAAACATCCGGAGATCCTTGGGCGCACTGTGTACCCAACTCTTTCGTCAATCCCGGCCCCTGTCGAAATGGCGGTCGTTGTAGTCCCGTCACATTCTGTCCTGCAGGTTGTTGAGGAAGCTGGAAAGAAGGGGGTTCCACTCGTCGTTATTATATCATCCGGTTTCCGGGAGTCCGGGGAAGCAGGATCGGTGCTTGAAGACCACTTACTTGTAATTGCCAGAAATTATGGCATACGAATCCTGGGCCCGAACTGCCTCGGGATTATGCTCCCCCACCAGGGGATCAATACAACATTTGATCCTATATCTCCAAAACCAGGTAACATTGCATTTGTTTCGCAGAGCGGGGCCATTATCTCTACCATCGTGGACTGGAGCCTGCCTGAAGAGATAGGTTTTTCAGCTGTAATCAGTATAGGAAACCAGGCTGATCTCACATTTGAAGATTTCCTGCAGTATGCAGCAGATGATCCCAATACCCGGGCAATTATCCTGTACATTGAGCAAATCCGTGATGGAAAACGTTTTATGAAAATTGCAAGGGAGGTCACGCGGAAAAAACCTGTTGTTGCCATCAAGTCCGGGTCATCCAGGATCGGACAGATGGCCGCCGCATCGCATACCGGTTCATTGTCAGGCAGTTTTGATGTATACATGGCTGCATTCTGGCAATCCGGAATAATCCCCGTTCGGTCCATCCGCGAAGCATTCCAGACCGCCGAACTTCTCGCGTCCGAAGGATACCCCAAAGGTACCCGTGCTATTGTAATCAGTAATGCCGGGGGTTTTGCTGTATTGTCGTCGGATTATGCAGAACAGTTCGGGATAGAAATAGTAGATCTTTCTGCTGCCGTAATTAAGGAACTTGATGCCATCCTGCCGGAAAACTGGAACCGTCGCAACCCGATTGATATGGTGGGGGATGCATCGGCTGACAGGTTCGCCCGGACGTTTGACGTGATGATCAAAAACCAGGATGCCTGGGACATCGTATTTGTAGTCAATGTGCCGTCAGCAATATCAGACCCGATACGTGTTGCAAATGAACTCGTCAGGTTCTCAAAAAACACCCATAAAATGATAGTCGGTTGCATGATTGGCGGGGACTCGATGAAAACACCCCTCCGGGTACTGAAGGATTCAGGGATACCAAATTTCCCTGACCTGGAAGATGCCTTCAAAGCAGTAGGCAATATCTGCCGTCATATTTGCTGGGAAGAATACCATGGGAAAAGGTGCAAACCGTGACAATGTGGGATAACAGGCCTAATCAAGGTAGTATGGAGCCCCGGGAACGGTATGAATTTTTTTTAACATTATCGGCTGATATGACAAACTCCGGCAATACAATCTGAAATGCCACATTTTTCATGCACATCTGTGAGTATTTGGCTCATAATTGAGTATGAAAAAGGTCTTCTTTCAAGTGGTTCGGGGAGTTTTTCATACCCGCCTGATTATCCACAATGCAGATCGGGGGTATCAACACATCTTAATTATTTAAAAAAAGTTAGAATTTGAAATTTTTATTTACGATCTTGATCGCACAATAGTCCCCGCACATTGTGCAGGCCTCGGTATCCGCGGGTGAACGCTCGTCCCTGATTGCCTTTGCCCGTGCAGGGTTCATGGCTAGCTGGAACTGGCGGGTCCAGTCCAGGTCACGCCGTGCATGGCCCATCTCAAGGTCAGCCTTACGGGTCTTTTTCAGCTTGATCATGTCCCCGACATGTGCCGCAATCCGGGAACTCATGACCCCCTCATAGACCTCTTCCACCGTTGGCAGGGCCAGATGCTCTGCGGGGGTGACGTAGCAGATGAAATCAGCACCAAGGCTCGACGAGATTGCGGCACCAATGGCTGCAACACGGTCATCGTAACCCGGGGCAATGTCCGTAACCAGGGGCCCGAGCATGTAGAACGGTTTATTGTTCGTCACACGCTTCATCAATACTACATTAGCCTCGATCTCGTCAAGCGGGATGTGTCCGGGCCCTTCAACGATTGTCTGGACGCCCTCTGCATGGGCCTTGTCGGCAAGTTCTGCATTGATCAGGAGTTCCTGAACCGCAGCCCGGTCAGTTGCATCATGGACCGCTCCGGCCCTCATGCCGTTTCCCATCGACAGGGTGACTTCATGCTCCTTCATGATCTCGAGGAGGTAATCGAACTCTGAATACAGCGGGTTCTCCTTCTCGTTGTGGAGCATCCATGCCGTCATGAAGGCACCACCACGGGAGACCAGCCCTCCATGCCGCCCCTGGTTTTTCAGTCGTTTTATGGTCTCAAAGTTGATCCCGGTGTGGATCGCCATGAAATTTGTCCCGAGTTTTGCCTGCTCAGCGGTGATGCGGAAGAGGTCGTCCTCGTTCATGTGGACTACCGCACCGTCTTTCCTCGCAGCCTCGATAAATGCCTGGTAGAGCGGTACACTCCCCACCGACAGGGTAGTGGCTGCAACAACACGCTTCCTGATCTCAACGAAGTCTCCTCCCGTTGAGAGTTCCATCAGCGTGTCAGCACCGGCAAGTTCTGCCTGCCGGGCTTTTTCCACTTCCATATCGATATCGACAATGTCAGAGGAGGTTCCGATAGAGGCGTTCACCTTGGTCCGGAGCCCTTCACCAATACCGCATACCTTGACCTTACGGTACGGTGATACCGGGATAACAATGTGGCCACCGGCGACCCCTCTCATCAAAAATTCCTCGGTTACACCTTCTGCTTTTGCAACAGCCCGCATTTCATCATTAATGATGCCTGCCCTGGCATCGCTGATCATACTCATACCTTCATCATTGAAGAATTGACAAGATAAAGGCTTGTTTTATAAATTGCAGACTAAATTCAGGTTGTTAAAAGATCAAGTAAAATTGTTTTACTTTTACGCAATATTACTTTACTATTTTCGACGATCGCAGGAAATGAAGTGGCTATCGGGTGATTCCTGTAAAAGCGTGAATACTGATAAAAAAGATATGTATTAATCTTCTTTTCCCCAGAAGAGATCTGCTTCTTTCTCCATTTTTTCAAGTCGTGTATAATAGTCAGGGAACTCGTTCAGGTGTGCAAGCGCGATCCTCCCGGTAATCATCGGGTCACTGTTGGTCACGTTGGTGGCCGGGTCTACAAGGCCATGTTCAAGTTCCACGTCAAGGCCCATCCTGAACTGTTCCACGTCAAATCGCGACCAGGTGATTCCAAGGGTTTTTCCAATCCTCGCCGCATCTTCGGTAGTAAAATGTTTTTTCGTCATCTAATCTTCCCATTCAATGAATGCGTGCCCGAGGCATAATTTTTTCCATCCGGGCAGAATAATACGTGTACGCATGAGATCGGTTTGACGTCGTCGTCCTGTGCCACGTCACTACATTGAATACCACACTTCGCCATACTACTGAGCAAAGATCGTTACGGTCGCGAGATGGATGTCAACTTCGGTGGTTTTGTCCCTATCAGCACGGTAGACTGGAGGGGAAAAGCAGTATGCACGGTATTTTTACGGGGGTGCCCGGTACGTTGCACGTACTGTCATAATGCCTCAATCCTGTCAGGTAAAGACATAAGACCGGTGGAAGAGGTGATCGGGATGATCAGGTCGTCCCGGCTCCTCATCAGCGGGGTTGTTTTTTCCGGTGGTGAACCCACCATGCAGGCAGAGCCGCTGATCGCGCTTGCAGGTGCGGTTAAAAAAATGGGGCTTCTCGTTGGTATACAGACAAATGGTGTATACCCCGATACCCTTGAATCTCTCATTGAACGGAACCTCGTTGACCGTATTGCGCTCGATGTAAAGGCACGGTGGCAACGGTATGATAACCTGATGAAGGTGCCCTGCGTCAGCAAGGTCCAGCGCTCACTGGCACTCTGCAGGGCTGCCCGCCAGAGTGGGAAACTTAATGAATTCGAGGTTGTAATCACGCTGTTCCGTGGATACGAGGACGAAGTCCCGTATATCGCCCGTGAATGCAGTGACGTTGACCTTGTTATTCAGCAGGGCGTGCAGGGGGACATCCCACCGTTGTCCTGCAGCGAATTAAAAAAGATCGCAGACCAGCTCAACCGGAAGGTAAGGATCAGGACCCGGGAGGGAGGTGAGATTTCGTATGAAGGTAGTAGGGATCGTTGGATTGCCAGCGAGCGGTAAGGGAGAATTCTCACGGATTGCGATATCGTTGGGTATTCCCGTGATTGTTATGGGAGATGTGATCCGAAAGGCTGTGCAGGATTCGGGCCGGCCGCTCACTGATAAGAACCTTGGTGAAACAGCCGGGCGGCTCAGGGCTGAACATGGCATGGACGCGATCGCCAGGTTATGCGTCCCGGAAATCAGGGGCCTGGAAGCCCCGCTGGTGATTGTTGATGGGATCAGGGGTGATTCGGAAGTCCAGGTATTCCGGGACAGTTTCCCCGGTTTTGTTCTCGTCAGGATCGATGCGCCATTCGGGACACGCCTCAGCCGTATTGCCGGGCGGGGACGATCCGATGATAACCTTGACGGGGACGCACTGAAAGCAAGGGACGAGCGAGAACAGGCATGGGGGCTGGGAAAAGCCCTTCTGGGAGCAGATTACCGCATCGATAATGACAGCAGCCTGGAGTCCTTTATCAGGCAGGTTATGACACTCCTTGAAAAAGTGAAGGGGTAACCATGAGCATTACCCCTTATTTCTCCTCATCCGCTAAAGTCTGGGATTCCATTGAATGGGTGTACGGAATCCCTGACGCCGGGTACAGCGGGTGGGAGATTGTTGCAGATGGCTGTTACCGCCTCGATAACCCGGCCAACAGGAAGGATATCCGTGAAGCGATCGCGAGCACAGACCTTGGGATAACAGTTCATGCACCCTACGGGGACCTGAACCTTGCAACACTTAACCATCCGATATGGGAGGAGTCTATCAGGCAGGTATGCGTCTGTGTCACCAATGCGGCTGAATTCACGGACCGGGTGACAATCCACCCCGGCTACATGTCCCCGGTAGGAAAACTCCTCCCCGAAAAGGCCTGGCAGTTCCAGAAAGAGGCCCTGGTCAGGATCGGGCAGGTTGCAGCGGATTGCGGTGTACTTGCATGCCTTGAAAACATGATTGGGATCAGGGAGTTCCTCTGCCAGAGGCCCGAGGAGATTCTTGGGATGACCGAAGATATAGAGGGGATCGGGATCACCATCGATATCGGGCATGCCAATACGGTTGGAAGGGTCAAGGAATTTTTACCCCTCCTAAAAAATGCAAAGCATCTCCACATCCATGACAATAAGGGGGTTTCAGATGAACACCTTGCACTCGGGATGGGAACAATACCGTGGGATATCGTTGGCCCCGCTGTCCGGAAGGATTATTCCGGTGTCGTCGTGGTAGAAGGTAAGTCACCCGAAGAAGGAAAGAAGAGCCTTGTTGTATACAAGAGGTGGTTTGTATAGCCGGGGAGACATTGCAGGTATATTTCCTCGGGTACTGCCGGGGCCCTTCCTACCCCGCAGAGGAACCCCCCCTGCTTTATGATCCGGAGAGGGTCTGACACGATCCTTTTTGACTGCGGGGAAGGTGCCCAGCAGCAGATGATGAGGGCGAGGACCGGATTTACCGTGGACGCCATTTTCATCACTCACTGGCATGCAGACCATTTTCTTGGTATCCTCGGCCTTGTGCAGACGCTCTCGTTCAACGGGCGGAAAGAACCGCTGACTATCTACGGACCGGAATGGGTGCATGAATTTGTCACAGAACTGCGCCATCTCTGTCGGTTTAATGTAAAATTCCCGGTCCTATCAGAAGAGCTCGTCCACGGGGTGTCAATTGCGTTCGAAGGGTACCAGGTAAAGGCATTTGCTACCGATCACGGGATGGAGAGCCTGGGGTATGCGCTGGTAGAAGAACCAAGGCCTGGCCGGTTTGACCGGGAACGGGCAATAGCGCTGGGGGTACCCCCCGGCCCCCTCTTCGGGCGCCTCCAGCGGGGTGAACCAGTCAGCATCGTGCAGGATGGTGTAACCGTCAGCATCACTCCCGGGCAGGTGATGGGGTCACCACGACCAGGGCGGACCGTTGTGTATACCGGGGACACGCGGCCGGTGATAAAAGACCTCCTCGCCGTGGTGGATCACGCAGACCTCCTCATTCACGACGCGACGTATGATGATGCAGCAATGGAAAGGGCGCGGGAGGTTTTTCACTCAACTGCGGGAGAGGCAGGCGATATTGCAGGGAGGTTGTCGGCAGATACGCTGGCACTTGTACATATCAGCTCCCGGTACACCAGTACAGCAAGTCATATCAGGGATGCAGCGAAAAGGTTTTGTGGTAAGGTAATCGTCCCCGACGATCTTGATATGTTCGAAATACCATTCAGGGGATAGACCCCCGGTCATCTGATATTCGAAAATTCGCCGGAACTGCACCGGAATATGCAGGAATGAAAATATCGAGGATTTCGCATGGAAAATAACAATGAAATAATTGTATACCGTCTTGGTGCATCATGTGACCTTGGCGATGTGGAAGAAGGGAAAACATATGCAGGACGTGTGCAGGGATTCGCAACGTTTGGGACATTTGTCCAGCTGAATGAACGGGTAAAGGGACTTGTACACAAGAGCAACGTAAAGACCGATCATAAGGAGCGCGAAACGGTACCTGTCCATGTCAGGGCGATCCGGAGTAATGGGAATATCGACCTTGAAGAGGTTGTTATCCCGGTATACCAGGTGCGTCCTATTGAGAAGAAGAGTACAGCAGTACTCCTTGCAGAACTGGGCCAGAAAATCGGGCGGACCGTCAGGATTGAAGGGGAGATCGCCCAGGTCAAGCAGACCAGCGGACCGACGATTTTCACCATAGTTGACGAGTCAGGTACTGAAAATGCAGCGGCATTTGTAGAGGCAGGAGTCCGTGCGTACCCCGAGGCAGAGCTCGGCGACCTCGTCCGTATTGTCGGGGAGGTAATGCAGCGGAATAACCAGTTGCAGATTGAAGTTGACTCATTATCAGTCCTCACCGGTCCCGATGCCCAGGATGTCAGGGAACGGATCAACAAGGCACTGGACATACGTTCAGAGCCCGCAGACATCCCGCTCCTTGTCCCAAGCCCGGTCCTTGAGAAGCTCAGGCCCGAGATGCGGAAGATCGCAAAGATCATCCGGCGGGCAGTCTTCACGTCCCAGCCGATTATTCTCCGTCACCACGCGGATGCGGATGGCATCTGTTCTGCCGTTGCAATTGAACAGGCAGTAACAGCGCTGTTACGGGAGTCAGGGGGAGATTTCGATTCGGATTACTACCTTTTCAAACGGGCCCCGTCAAAAGCTCCGTTCTACGAGATAGAGGATATCACCCGTGACCTTGATTTCTCGCTGAAGGACCACGTCCGTTTCGGGCAGAAAATGCCCCTCATACTCCTGACTGATAACGGGTCAACCGAGGAAGACCTGCCAGCCTACCGTATGGCACAGGTATACGACTTATCGATAGCCGTGATTGACCACCACCACCCTGATGAAATCGTAGACCAGTTCCTTATCGGCCATGTGAACCCATACCATGTCGGGGGGGATTTCGGGATTACAGCCGGGATGCTCGGGACAGAGGTCGCGAGGCTCATTAATCCTGCGGTTGAACCCAATATCAGGCATATCCCTGCAATTGCGGGTGTTGGTGACCGGAGCGAGGCACCGGAGCGTGCACTGTTCCTTGACCTGGTAAAGGAGTCATACACCGAGGAAGAATGCAAAAATATCGCTCTTGCTCTCGATTATGAGCAGTTCTGGCTTCGGTTTAACGATGGGCGCGAACTTGTCAAGGATATCTTAAACCTGACGAACAACCCCGACCGGCACAAGAAACTTATTGCCAGGCTTGTTGAAGGGGCAAACCTTATGATAGAGGACCAGATGAATGCCAGTATGCCCCACGTGAAAGAGAGGCAACTGAAAAATGGTGCCCTGCTGTTCCTCCTCGATGTCGAGATACATGCCCACAAGTTTACCTTCCCGCCGCCAGGCAAGACATCAGGTGAAGTACATGACCGGTTATGCAGGCAGCATGCCGGGAGCCCTGTTGTTACCATCGGTTTTGGCCCAGACTTTGCAGTCTTACGTTCGAGGGGTGTCATGATGAACATCCCGAGAATGGTCAGGGAACTGAGGGACGAGCTCAAGGGTGGCGGTATCAGCGGCGGAGGCCACCTTGTTGTCGGAAGCATCAAGTTCGTCGAAGGCATGCGGAATGAAGTGCTCGAGGCGCTGGTGTCAAAAATCTCCGATGCTTCTACCGGAGCATAAATCCCCTGATTTTTTCTTTTTCCCGCTCTCTTGAAAAGCTTATACTAGGAACCCGGAATCCTGATGATTCTGAAATGTATCTACGCTCTCATGGCTCCGCCCCACCGCTGGGGCACCCCGGTCGGGATAGAGACTATTTCCAATACTCTGAATTTAATGAGCCTTTGCCGAAACCCTGCCCGAAGAATATCTTAATGGGGTGGTGCAGGGAGGGGTGAAACCCCCTCCCGTCTTCGTATTTTCATTCTTATTTTTTATATCACCGAAAGGTTTCAACAAAGCCCGTTTTCCGTATTGTCGACATCCGGCATTAATAAACAATCAGGCAGAATGCCATAGGCAGGATGGGGGTTTCCCTCCCTACCTGCCTCATCCCGGTCCTCCTGTATGGAGGCGTAACGGTTTAATACTGGTAATTCTTGCCCCCCGGCACCCTGGTTACCGGTATAAAAGCCTGAAAAATTCGTCCTTTGTCGAACTGCTGTTCATAAAAGACTCAAAATTATGGGAAGAAAAATAGTTATTTATATATACGAGAGGAAGTTATAGCTCAATATCTCTGGAGGTGAGAGATTAATGTCTTCAACAAGACGAATCGCCGATAAATACAACGAGTCCCAGGCGCGGATTATTGCATGCCTGAACTCGGGTGTCACCAAAGGCAAGCACTACTTTAAGTCAAAATATATTGCAAAAGAGCTCGGCCTCTCTTCAAAGGAGGTCGGCACTAATATGGCAATTCTGTCAGAGATCTGCCAGGAGTTATCAATCATTCGCTGGAGTTATTCGAACAGCACGACCTGGATGGTTAAGCCAAGGTCGGCATACTAATAAATCATTATATACTATTTTTCTAGGTTATGACTAAGGTTGCAGAACTGGAATCAACAATTGAGTTCATTGCGGATATCAATGAATGTAAAGACTGCCTGATGTCCCAGGACGCCACATCAACCGACCCCGCCTGTCTCTGGTTCAATATTGACGTGCTGAAAGGGCACAACCTCAGGGCCGGGGACCGGGTGCGCGTAACCGTTGAAAAAATCAACGAATGATTGTTGTGATCATGAGAGGACAGCAGCAACAATGTGAGTCTCCGCCTGAAACAGGCGATAAGGACTCTTCACAGGGACAATAAGGTAGATATGGGATATTGACGAATGGATATGAGTGCGGGGCCATAGGGTAGCCTGGCATCCTAG
Source organism: uncultured Methanomicrobiales archaeon (assembly GCA_963709545.1). Lineage (GTDB taxonomy): Archaea > Halobacteriota > Methanomicrobia > Methanomicrobiales > Methanospirillaceae > CAIKOD01. Next base: position 332,662 of record CAVPWT010000008.1, read on the forward strand.
GAGACTGGGGGTCTTCTGACCTGCGTTCAAATCGCAGTGGCCTCATTTTACTTATTTTCTGAAACATTACAGGATTGTTATGCATGAAACTTGACGACCGGTGTGTTGATTGTCTTCTCTCAAGGGTGGCCCTTGAATGTAGCTCTCGGCCGCAGGACCGGCCCTTACTGATGAAACTGTGTGCTCGTGTGCAGATCTCCTGTCAAAGATCCGTTATGATCCCGTGAGCCACCCGCAGATTGCGAGCGCGATACACCGGCATGCCTATGGGATGCTTGATAACCCGGACCCTTTTAAGGAATTGAAGGAACAAAGTAATATCGAAGCATTGGCAGTCTGCAAACGTGTCCGCCCGTCACTCATAAGTTTCCACGACCTTGTCCTGGCAAGCATTATCGGTAATACGTACGATTATGGTGTAAAGACCCACCAGGTAACAGAAAATTTCGATGAATTTTTTACTACCATGTTTTCAAAAGGCCTGACTATCGATGATACGGACCTGATCCTGCCGCTGACAAAGCGGGTGGTCTATTTTACAGATAATTGTGGGGAAATCGTTTTTGATCGCCTGCTATTGGAATATCTCCATGCGAACGGGGCGGAAATTACCATCGTGGTCAGGGACGCTCCGATCTTAAACGATGCAACCATGAAAGAAGCTGAACAATTCGGCCTCAGAGATGTTTCAGCCACCCTTACAACCACCGGGTGCGGGACTGAGCTGGGGGTGCGGCTTGACCTCTGCCCGCCAGCCCTGACGGAGGCCATCAGGCGGTGCACACTTATCATATCAAAGGGAATGGCAAATTACGAGTCACTGTCACTCGAAAAGGACCTTCCCCCTGTTGCCTATCTCCTGTCTGTCAAATGCGAACCCATTGCAGACGATATAGGTGTACCAAAAGGTTCCCTCGTCGCGAAACTCTGTAAATAAGTTTTTTTACGGGCCGGGACATACCCCCGAAAAATCAGCCAGTCAATCGCTAAGTCATCGCATTGAGGGGGTCATCCCTGGCATCACTGCTGGGTGCAAATCTTCCGGCTATCAGGGATGGGATGACGATCATGCTAATGAGCGACCGGAATGGCTTTCTCACCTAAGAGCCATTCTGTCAACCCGTCAAATATGAAGGAGGTAAGGGAGTGCCACTATTGATACGAGGATTACCAGCATTAAGGTACTGATGGAGGTGGCCACAAAGGGTGCATACTTCTCAATCTTTCTTCCGTTAAACAACCTCTCGACACCTTCCTTTAAGATGTACCCGCCATCCAGCGGCACCATAGGGATTGCGTTGAAAATCCCCACATTGATATTAATCCACCCGCACCAGAAGAGCAGGTGCACAGTACCCCAGAAAATTCCAGGATATGGGACGGTATAATACCCGGTATCAGGTGTTTCAAAGGCAAGTACCCTCAGGTACTGGCCTCCTGCCGACATGTCAAACGGCACGCTGATGAGACGGAGGAATCCGATCGGGGAGAACATGTTCCTGACAGTGTCAATCACCTGTGCCCCGTCATAATAGAAAACCCCCATGAACCCTGAGGGGTGTGTCCCGAATTCTGCCGGCCAGGCGGTCAGATTAAGCGTGTAATCTTTGATAATCTGGTCTTTCTGGACCTGCAGGACCGTACTATCACCGGGGCGACTGGTGTTGAGGATCGCACTTACCTCCTCACGCGTTGCTACCGGGACACCGTTGACCGCCATGATCAGGGAGTCCTGAGGTATTCCCGCATTAAATGCCGAATAGTTCTGGTAGACCCCGTGAACCACCGGTGCATTCGTAGGTACTGCTGCCCCCATTACAACAATCAGGAGGATGAAACAGATCGCACCGACGACAAGGTTGTTCATGATGCCTGCACCGAACATCCTCATCTTCGGCATCCCTTTGGCCTTTTCGAGTTCTTCCTCATCAGGTTCTACAAAAAAGCCGATCGGTATGACTGCGATAAGGGCTCCGATACCCCTTACCCTGATATTTTCAACACGGCAGAGGATACCGTGCCCGAATTCATGGACTGCAATTGTCAGGACGAATGCAAACCAGACGGCAAAAGTCGAGGGAACATATTCATTGATCCCTGGCAGCAGCAGGATATTCTGGGGCTTGTAGATACCGGTTGGTTCAGGCTGGAGTACAAGGGTGTATTGCAGGGCGAAAAGGAGCAGGAATGTAATAAGGACTGATACCAGGACCACGATAATAACGCCGATTGATCCATAGATACGTAAAATCGGGCTGACACGGGTGAACCAATCAAAAAATGCAGTTTTATTGCTCTTTATAGCCATTATCGGGCCGTAAAAAGTAATATGGTCCGGGAATAACCTTTTCGTATAGATAACAAGAGCTACGGCTGCATAGATGGCGATTACCAAAATGAGGATCAGTAACCAGTTCATTCTATACATATGGAATGGCGAGCTACATAATGATGTGGAAACCTGCCAATCAGGGATTTTTACCCAGAATAATCACGGGAAATCCAGAATACTTGCCTGATACCGCTCTGAGATCATCTTCTCTACTGTTTTCCAGCTGGCCCTGGCAAACACGGGTGGCTTTCCGGAATGTTGAATCGCGGCTGAAAGGAAATCGACAGTCCGCTGGTCAGAAGGGTAACCACTTCCTATGTCCCCGTGAGTTACGGCAAGTGCTTTAATTTCCCTGTCGCGTACAACTTTTGCTACGATGCTTGCGGCTGAAACGATGGGGAATGTCTCGTCGGCATGGTGTTCGGCAACAACACGGCATTCACAACCCAGGAAATTCGATACCATATGTCCATGCCGCTCTGCAATGACGTCACACGCATCGACATAAGCGAGGGTGGGGGAGAGGTCAGTAATCACGGATGCATGCAGGCGGGCGAGCAGCACATTAAGGGTCATAGATTCCCTGGCTTTATCGATCTCCCCTGCGCTCACTACCCGCAATGCGGTGGAACAGGTACCCGTGATCTCTTTGTAAAGACTGTCCCGTTTCTCGGGAGATAACTGCTTCGAGTCCTTGATGCCGATGCCAGGGAGCAGGTCCTCTTTGTCGCAGCCCACGGCTGCTATCACCATCGGTCCGAGCACGGCTCCTTTACCTGCCTCGTCAACACCGCAGAACATACGTACCAGTCAGTACCGGGAGCATGATATTTGAATAATGGGATGAATCCCACTACCCGTTCATCAGTCGGTCCTGATGAACGAGAGTAAAAAAAATGAACTGGTCGACACTTTCAGATAAGTCCGAAGAAAATCATTCCTGTGGTAATGACCATTATGATTAGGATGACCACTGCAATTTTTGACTGGTTACCGGAGCTTATCCCCGAAGGGGTGACCTCATCCGCTTTTGCATGTTTTTCTTCAAGGTGTGATGTATTTTCTGATTTCTTTGGTGAATGGTGCGATGTCATTGGTACTTATTTCGCAAGATCGAATATTAACCTGCTGAACATACCTGACGTACTGCTCCGCACAATGGCAGGGGGATGTACAGGAAAATCTCCCTGATACCAGGTCATCAGGAAACAGGGTAGTAATCCGGGTAGACCTGCTTTTAAGAGGTCGTTAATTGTGGCCAGTTCAATGGAATAATTACGTCCGGTTCTGTCTTTGAAAAAAATGGAAAGTCTCCCGAGACCGCCAGGTCACTGTTTTGTCCTCAGAGTTTCAACGGGACCGTGGTGACGGTTGAGAATGGGATCTGCGGGGAAATACCGAATAAATCCGGTGATGCCGTACCGGTAATTGTAAGGGTGATCTCTCCCCGGGCAAGTGCACCAACAACGGCACCCGGAATTGCAGACGTTTTTATACTCACCGGGACCGTCACTTCATTCATCCCTGGTTTAATACTGAAACTCCCTTTTTCACCATGTGAAATGAAGGTCCATTCATTCCCCTTCAGGTAATATACGTCAAAAACTAGTGATTTTAGGTTAATACCCAACGGGTTAGGATTATTAATACTCAGCGTTACCAGAAGGTTTACACTGGAAAGGTCGGCAGATTCCAGTGCAACATTTTTAACCTCAATTTCCGGGTCTTTTATGAGCATCCCACATCCGCTGAAGAGAACTGCAGCAGCCATCAGCAAACAGAGGAGTGCCAGGTATCCTTGCATATGCAGTAATGATTGGACCTTCTATTTTTAGGTACGCCGCACTCACCGGCTGGATGAATGGCCACATGTCCAGATTCATCGTACGGATGCCGAATCTCTTTAGAAAACGGGAGCATTCACCGTATCAAAAACAATGGATCCCCCATAATTGATCCGGGTTGTTATACCGGAGGTAGTTACCGCCCTGATCTGAAAAAGCGAAGAAAGGGCTCTGCTCACATGCTCAGACTCTATCCTGGCGATCAGGGTATTTCAAACTGTAATCGTGATCCCGGGGCTCCACCCGGCCACTTTTGCGACCCGGGTTCTGATAGACCATGACCTTTAAATCCCTGGAATGTTGGGGAATTCTGCGGTAGAACCCTGCCAAACAAAGGATATCTTTCGGGGGTGGGGCCGGGAGGGGGCGAAACCCCCTCCTGTCTTCGTTTTCCCTCTAATGTTTTATGACACCGAAGGGTTTCCCATGAAAATGCCTGAACGGATCCCAAAACATGGAGATATTAAACGGGGCATTTTCAACCGTCCGGGTGTGAACTCCCGTTCATGTATGTTTCAACATGGCTGGAAAAAGGAGTATTATTAATTCTTCCCCAGTTTCGCTTCTCTTTCTTCGAAGTAGGTTCCAAGGTTGAGAAGCGTGTCAATATCCACATCAGCACTGGTACCCTGGTGAAATTCGAAGGGGTTGTCCATGTCTTTGATCAGGAAGACGAGCGCAATCAACATCAGGCTGAGAAACACGAAAATTACCGAACCCTCAAGGTAGGGTTCATTCTTAATAAAGAGCATTACCAGGATTACTGCAGCAGTCGCGATCTCGGCTATTGCGTATGCTGCCGGGATAAAATCTGTCCTGGTAATAACATCGACACGGTTGACCAGCTTATCGAGTGCACCCAGTCTCGAATCTCATTTTTGCAAGGGTCGGGGGTGCCACATTCATTTTCCCAAGTACCCGTATATCATCGGTTACAATGTCCATTGCGTGGTTGATTGCGCGTGGGTCGAAGTTGTTTTCCATGAAAGACGCATTAATGGTGTTCAGGAGTGCCCGGATATGACTCCTCATCGTTACCAGTGGCATCTGGTCCTCGAGGGGGACGACTATCGAATCATTATAAAGCGCCTTCAGTGCTGAAGCCATATCACCCGCAATTTTCTCGCTCTCTTTGAAATCGGTGAATGTACCGGTGAAAATTACCGCAATGGTGAATATCGCACCCGTGATAAAAGCACCGACAATCGGGGTAATCGGTACCGTATCATACCCGAGTATACTGATCACTGTCCTCACCCCGAGGAGAACAAGGACGATAGCCAGTGCCTTAAGTATAATGCCCCATTTCTTCATCAAATCCATGATTACTAGTATGATGTTATTTATTTTAGGTGGTTTCGGTGGAAGGGAGAGAAAGACAGTCACTGAAAGGAATGCCGGCCGGTAAGAGCAGCGTCGATGGGCCTCCTAATCTCTCTAAAACAGGATTTAATAGGGGGGATCTTGTATCAGGGATATGACCCGGAAAAACAATTGGGAAACATTATTTTATCAGGTCTTTTAAGATCGCCAGCTCGAATATGAGTTTTGGGTCCCTCTTGATCAGCTCTTTTACCAGCTGGAGCGTGGAGAACTCTTTTAAGTTGATAGAAGTGGCTGTCTGGATGATCGCGTTCAGTTTTGCGTCCGTGAGGTTGATCATGTATTCCTTGATATGGTAGTTCCTCTCGATGGTCTTCCCCATCTTTGATTCCCGCCACTGCGTATCATAGGGCATGAGCGCGTTTTTGCCGGTATCTCCCTTCTCGATCGCGTCAATTGCGACCGTTGCTGCAAGGTCGCCCGTGTACATTGCATTGTAGATGCCACCTCCCGTCAGCGGGTCTACAACCCTGGCCGCGTCACCCGCGATAATGAGTCCGTCTCCAACGGTACAGGCAAGCGGCCTGCAGACCGACACTCCCCCGACGATCCATTCGATGGTCTTTCCATTGGGGAACTTTGAGGCCATGTACTTGTCGAGATAGTCCTTGGCCCGGTGACCAGTACCGCTTTTTAACCCGCTGATCCCGATACCGACATTTGCCGTGCGGTCGCCTTTCGGGAATACCCAGAGATATCCCTGGGGGGCCACCTCGTTCCCGAGGCAGAATACGGTGCAGTGTGGGTCGATATCGATATCAGTCACGATATATTGCGCCGAAGACATGATCTCCCGGAGTGGCACGGTCGTGTCTATACCGCACCATTTTGAGAATTTCGATTCGACACCATCAGCCGCGACGACGACATCAGCCCTTACATCTGTCTTTGTCCCGCAGAACTCCAGCGTTGCCCCGCAGACCTTTCCGTCCCTTATGATCGGGGCACTTGCCCGTGTCTTGACAGCCACGTCCGCACCTGCTTCGGCGGCCTGCCAGACCAGTTCACGGTCAAAGACTTTCCGGTCGAGTACATACCCTACTTTTCCTCCCGCACTCTGCGAGTCGAGCATCATGGTGGTGCCGTCGGGAGCAACCAGTGAGGCACGCTGCATCTCGGCAGAGATGAAACAGGGGTCGGGTTCAACAAACTCTGCGAGGCTCTCCATTCCGATACCCTCCGCACACCTGACCGGGGCACCAATTGCAGGCCGCTTCTCAACAATACAGGCAGAAAGTCCTGCCTTTGCTGCAGTCCTCGCGGCAATTGCTCCGGCCGGCCCTCCTCCTATCATGAGGAGGTCGTAATGCTTCCTCATTCGCGTTCGACCTCCAGCGCCCCGACCGGACATGCCTTCGCACAGACACCGCAGTCCGTGCAACCCGGTCCCACTTCCAGGTACGCATCGATCAGTTCGAGCGCCCCCTCTTTACAGACCGATACGCAGCATCCACAGTAGCCACAGATATCCCGGTGAACCTTCAACATCCTGATCAGATTGTCCTGCAACTCCAATAATAGTTACTCTAGGTGGGGGCAACCCTGGGAACCCCGGGGGGAATCAGAGGAAGTCGTGAAGAAAGGTTATGGATTCATTCAGTATGCCCCGGGATCACGGATGGTAAATGTCCCGAAACGCCCGCCTCCGCCAGGCTGGAGTGAAATCCGGTTATTCCGGAATGCATCAATTGCATCCGCTGTTCCTTTGTCAACGTCGCTGATCTCGGATACCGGTGTTGTGGTCAGGATTGCAATTTCGTTCCCAAAAGCGGCAATGAGCCGTTGATAAATCCGGATGCATCTTTTTGTAGTGGTTGACGAGGTTTTCTGTGTTTTTTGGATAATTTCTCCAAGGGGTATCACGTGGAGATACGGTGGACGTTTCACCGGTGTTCCGCTGGAGAGTTCCACTGCCCTGTCACGGACCCCTTTCTTGATCAACCCATGGTCTAACGGGCACCGCCACCGGAATCCTTCGGCCTGTACAAGGGTGTACTGCTTGTAGCACCGTGTGCAGGCGGTGCGGTTGTATTTCCCTTCTTCAGGGAACAATCCTATATTCATCTCAATATGTCCGGACTTTACTGCCGAGAGCACACCCTCAACGGTTCCCCGCTTTAAGGACAACCTTGTATACTCCCGCCCGCATTTTGCAGGGTCCGGGCTGTGGGCATCGGAATTTGTGATAAAAAGGTACCTTGTAAAGGTCGGGGATTGCCGCCCCATAGGAATTGTCGGCTGACAGGCCCAGTTCAAGAAAGTCCACCCTCTCCCGGCCATAACATTCCTCTACCTGGTCATAATATGAAAAAAGGGAGGTCCAGGGTGTGAACGCATGGGCGGGGCCGATAATGCCGCCGAGCTGATGGACCATCCCGGCAATCCTGCTCCCCGGGAGCCGTACATGCGGCCTTCCCCCTGTAAGGATATCTCTGCTGAATGGGATGAGCATCGAACGAAGTTCAGAAAACCCCTCAAAATCCTGCATAATTATGAGGTGGTGTATCCTGTCCTGGTCCTCGACCTCTGCCGTAGGGACGATCAGGATCCCCGCATTGTTATCCAGGTAATCTGCCCAGAGAAGCTGCCATTCCGGATGGAGTGCATCGCCGCTGCCAAGGACCGTTATCCCTTTCGTCACGCAGGCATCGATGATGGTACCCGGGACCATCCTTTTGGAGGTGGCCATCGAAAAACGGGAATGGATATGGAGGTCTGCGTTTACCTGCATGGTACAGGATAGGAACCTGCCATGACATAACAACTCATACTATCGATCGGGGTTGTCAGGAACAGCTAGCGTTGTTCACACAATGGCTCATTTTTTCACCTTGTATTTATATTAACCTTTTATCACCATTTCAGATATCTTTTAAGAAATTACTGGCATATTAAGAGGTTTTTAGTAGTACGGTGTACAGAAACGGTACTATCGGTCAGGAATGCCAATAATCCTGCCTTTCCCAGAATAACCAGAGGTTTTACCATGAAAATAAGTACAAGGGCCCGTATTGGATTGATAGTTGGAATCCTCCTCCTTTTTGGATTGTTAGTCCTGCCGGCAAGTGCGAGCGAGGACACTTCCTGGTTCACACCCGCTCCCCTCGATGATGTTATGGCATGGTTTAAGACGACAGCGCAACATGCGTGGACCACGCCGGCAGACAACACCGGAACACTCCCCCTTCCTGTACCCTCGTATCAACCATCAGAGGATACAGCGTGGTTCACGCCTGCTTCACCTGAACAGGCCATCGCATGGGGGAAGATGACTGGAAAGCAGGCTGCTGCCGCTACCTATCCTTCGACGCTCAGCCCGGCAGACCGGATCAGGCTTTTTAAGAGCTATACTACCAATGGATATATGCCGGTTACCCCAACGGTTACAGAAACACCCACCCCGGCGATACAACCGGTACCGACATATGCTGACCCGGTCATCTATCACAAGCCGATCACCAGGCCGGCGACTCCCTATTACCTGCCCCCGACAACATTCCCCACGGAGGCACCCACATCGGTTTTCACCGACAATAAACCAATAACCGTACCGCCGACCCCCTATTACCTGCCTACAACAGCATTCCCCACCCAGGTACCAACACCAGGAAACGAGGCACCAGGCCAGAAAGCAGGGGTATCAGTAACAGAACTGAACCTGCAGGGCAAGTACGTGAAGATCACAAATACGGGTACGACACCGGTGGTCATGACCGGGTGGAAGATTACGAATAGCCGGGGAAATGCCCTGACTTTTATCGACTTCCCCCTGGGTGGCGGATCAACCTTCACCTACGTGCTGAACCCGTATTCAACCCTGAGCGTCTATTTTGGAACGGATGGTATGGTCACGAGCAGCGAGCTGTATTATCCCTACGGCGTTGATTTCTGGAACCCACAGGGAGATACAGCCTCACTCTACGACCCGCAGGGACAACTCGCAGGAAGGATAAGCGCATAAAACAGTATCCCTTTTTTTATAAGGTCTGGTGGATCCCGACGAATTGCAATTTTTTTGGTCTCTGGAAAAGATCCCATACCCGGGCCGGGTTCTTTAACCAATGTACCGTAGTTCTTCGTCGTGTACTGCCTGTTCGCCCTCGATAAGTTTCTGGACCATCCGTTCCATCTCGACGCCCCGCTCCACGAGTGTCGTTGAATCGATCCCGATACCTATAAGGGATGAAAGGACTTTTAACAGGCTGGTAGCGCTTTTAGGGTCCACGAGGTAACCCGACGTCTCCCCCATCAGGCATATCCCCTCGATGTTACGGTACGCACTAAGCCCGGGGAGGAGTCCTGCTGCCCCGATGATGCCGCCCACCGGTTCACCATTGTCAAAGGTTGCCCCTGCCGCTGCCGCTTCTTCCTTTAACTCAATCCGGTTAACTGAACCAATCACCCGCGGTTCTTCCACAAGGCGGCCGACACCGAAACCGCCGAGGGTATAGATCCGCCTGACCCCTAATTCTTCTGCAATTTTGAGATACTTATCAGCGAGAAGGTAATGCCCTTCGTTTGAGGTGCTCTGAAAATCACCTACAAGGAAGAGGACCTGGTGACTATCATCTTTATAGAAAAAAATCTCGTTATTTGCGAGACGGATTACACTGTCCTCCTCGATAATCACCTGGGGAGGGAAATAGATCGAATGGATCTGGGCAATTTTTCTCGCGCCAAGCTCATGAATCATATGCTCGGCCACCAGTTTTCCGACATGCCCAATCCCTGGCAGCCCTTCGATAAGGATGGGGGACTCCACCTCGTCCTCCGAAAAATCATCAAGAAAACGGACTGTTATATCTTCCATTCTTTTACCCGTCTCCGGGTACTCCCCGAACCTGTCTTCTGGTGAAAAACGTGGCGGGTGTGCAGTCCTCGTGGCGTCACCGCAGACCGGACACTGCATGGTAAGAGTATAGGTCCTGTCCCTGGTGCAACGCCTGATATGCCCACTCATGAACTTTTACCGGACTTCGGCTTTTTAACGAACTTTCCTTCGCCGCCTGCCCGTTCCACAACGCCAATCGCTGCGCTTGCGGCCCGTTCGATTGCTTTCTCAGCGGTCTTGTAATCCGGGGCGGTGACCTTGATCCGGTAGGCAGGGGCACCGATATAGGTGAGTTCGATCTCCACATCCTGGATCTTTGGTTCAGCACTGCGGAGGGCCCGGCGGATAATGTTTACGCCGTCCGGCTTTGGGGAGGTAAGGATGATATTCCCGGCCACCGTGACTTTCGGGATCCTGACGTTCTCTTTGGCAACAGCAACCAGGGCATCGACAGACGCCTCCGGGAGCCCGAGTTCCCTGACGACGTCTGCCCCGTTCATGACGATATCTTCAAATGCAGTATACAGGTCCCCGTATTTTTTGTATAATGCGGTTTCAATCGCCTCTGCAGATCCGCCTGAAGCTTCCGCAGCGAAACTGATCCACTTGCCGGCTTTCGACTCGTTCTTCCACTCACGGATCGTTTCCCGGCGCTGGTGCTCATTGACATCCTTTAATGAAAGGTCGATATGGCCTCGTGACGTGTCAACATTGAGGACCTTGCAGACCACCTTCTGGCCTTCCCTGATATGGTCCCTGATATACTTGATCCATCCCGTCGCGATCTCGGAGATGGGGATCAGACCTTCCCGCCCGTTATACTCATCGAGTGAAACGAACGCAACAAAGTCCTTCACATGCTGGACTGTGCAGACGACGAGATCCCCTTCCTCCGGCCATTCTTCACCTTTCATACGCCGTACTCACTTGTAGACTGCAAGTTTTTCAACCTGGATGCCTGCCTTGCCACCAGTTGGCTCGGCGAGCACTTTTCCGCATACTACACAATCCACTTTCGTGGATGCCTTGTCAAAGACCAGCTGCTCATTTTCGCAGTCCGGGCACTTGACCTTGATAAAAACACTCCTGTTATCCCTGTGCTGGCGTACCATATCGTATCTCACTCCGTCAGTTCAAATTTCGCAATTCTGTATCCCGGGCGGAGATGTGCTTTCCCGCAGGTCTTGCACCGGTAACGGACATTGATCTTCTTGGTCGGCTTGTCCCCACCGGGTACTTTCGAGAATTTCCCCATATTCCCGACATGGCCTCTTCGTGCCTTCTGCCGGTCGATCCAGTGGAGCCCGGTCGTCTTGCTCTTCTTTACTTTCTCGACCTCGTGCTCCTGATGATTCCTGCAGAATGGGCAGTAGGTCTTAAATTTGGCGGGCATTTTCATGAGATTTACACCTATGGAAATAGTAACAAATACCAGTATTATTTTCCCGGAGTGATATTTAACACTATGTTGCGTTCGTTCAGAACTTCCGCATTCCTCCGGGGAAGTGTCACTATATCTTCTTTCATAAGGTGATAAATTCTCCCATCTACGCCCATAAATGGCTCCATATTGTCCAGGACCCGGGCGAGGATATAACCCTGGCCAGGCAGGGGTGTCTCTCCTGTCCCGGGGATCGTCTCACCGGTAGTTTCATCGCCGGTAATGGGGAATTTGTCCTCACCTGAGGCAACGGGTGTGCGGTCGTGCCGGGTAATAATACAAATCTCGCGATTTTTAGCGATCGCCCCGGTAACGGCATCAAACATCTCGCGTTCCGCAGGGAGCATCTTCTTTACTTCGTCTTTTTCAAGCGGGTGACCCTCAATATGGCCTGACGAGAGGGCGAGTATCTTCTCTGCCCTGATCCTGAAGAGGTCCTGGAGTGTCTCGCGTATACTTGACGCCCGTTCAATCAGGACACGGGTGCGATCGCTGAACGGGTCCTCGTTTGCATGCACATCAGAAGTGAGTTCCTCCAGTTCCTTTTTTGTCGTCTCAAAAATATCTGACGGGATACTCGTCAGCCTGCCGGTCTCGCGCTCCGAAAGGAGAATTGCCCGTAGTTCCTCGAGGTGCATGGTTTATCCACCCCCTGATATCTCTGCCAGCCCGCGGCAGCAGAGGAACACCGCAAGGGCCTCCGGCACGGTAACGGTCGACTTTTCAAGCGCGTAGCTGTTCCCGAGAAGTTTCATTGAACTCTTTACCGCGCAGTCAACCATGATGCCCTTCGTACCAAAGACGACCGCGTCGACAAGGGGATCGAAATCCGCGAGCTCACCGGGTGAAAGTGGTGTCACCCGAAACCCGCTTCCCCCGTGGAGCGAGGTTGGCAGTCGTATCAGGCGTTTCACATCGGTTGTCACGGGTTCGTCCGCAAGCGCCGCCTTCTGTTTCAGGCGGGTGGCAAATGCACCATCCGGTGCCGAGGTCAGGGCCCGGATGACCGGCCAGATAACACGGTCATTCTGGTTGACCGGGATGCCCTCATGGATCTTCCGGAGCATATCCGGGGCTGCTGCAAGGAACCGCTCCGCTGATGCCTCCCCCACTCCTTCCAGCCGTTCGAGTTCAGCCATTGCCTCCTCCACGGGCAGGCCCTGTAACCATGAAAGATACTCGGACATCGCAGCTATATAACGACGACGCCATCCGCGGGGTGAAGGTGAACGGACTGCGAGGATATGCCCGGGTTCAATCCCAATCCCGCAGACATAGTCGATCAGTTCGCGACGTTCCGCACTCCCCCATCCCCGGACTGCAAGGTCTTTTACGTGAATGTGGTACCCCCTGCCACCCGAAAAGACCACCTCGATCAGTTTCTCAGAAAAACCAAGCTCATCGGTCAGCATCGCGAGCAGTTTTATGGTCTCCTCCCGAACGCGGGTGAGCATCACGTCATAGGCCCCCCGGATAATGTGGTCAGCATCAAGGTCAAAGATCAGGTCAGCACCTGCCCAGTGCTTTGTGTCCATTGTTGGTGCGCCGGGAGTCTCGTAATAGGCGCTCGAATAATAGATGTGCGCAGGGGTGATCGACCGTACATACTCCCCGATCTCCTGGGTGCTCCCGAAAGCGATGTGGCGCCGCATCCGTGTTTCTCCTGAAGCATCAAACATAACGAACCCCCATTCCCGCTGGGAAAGGGACGAGGGCGGGATAATCGTCTCCTTCCGGTAATAGTCAGAGAACCGCTGCCTCAAAAATTCGAGAGTGGCTGATTTCATCAGAGTTCCTTCTGCATATATGGGCCTGCCCGTTCATAACCATGGTTCCGGTAATACGGCCTGACCCCGATCCCGCTCATGATCGAGATCCTCCGGAACCCCTGCCCGCGTGCGAGATCTTCTGCAGCAGAAAGCAGGGAAGACCCGGTACTGCGGTGCTGCTGCTCCCCACCCGAGGGATCATGGCCTATTGGTACGATGCTCCCGTATACGTGGAGCTCACGGAGCAGTGCACTTCCCTCCAGCTCTTTCCTGAACATTGTGCCAGGGAGCCGGAGGCGCGCAAAACCGACAAGCGAGTCCCCGGCAACCGACGAGATAAAGTGTTCAATGCCCCCGGCGCACTCGTAGGTATCGGTGAAGAGCTCCGGTATCTTCCCGGAAGGATGCCTCCCGATCTCACGGCAACGGATACAACGGCACTGTCCGCCATTGGCGATGAGCCTGTCAGACGCCAGCTGCCGGAAATTACTGTGCTTTGATCCTGCGACGATCAGTTTGGCAGGGATATCACGCTGGATCCGCTGCAGACGGACATAGACCGGAAGGAGCGATTTTCCATAGGCGATGAGGTCGATAAGCTCTTCCTCGCTGTAGGGTGAATACCTGCCTTCTTTCCAGAGTGCTTCGATCTCTGATCCCGGTGTGACAAGCGTAGGATAGATTTTCAGGAAATCCGGCCTGAAGCGTGGGTCATCGAATAACGTCCTGAACAGTTCCCGGTCCTTTTCAATACTGCTCCCCGGGAGATTTGGCATGATATGGAACCCTACCTTGAGGCCGGCATCCCGGAGGAGCTGGTTAGCCTCTGCGGTATCGTCTACTGTGCAACCCCGGCGGTTGACGGCAAGGATCCCGTCGTCGACATGCTGGACACCGATTTCCACTTTTGTCACGCCAAGGTCGAGCATCGACTCAATGTGCTCTTTCCTGCACCAGTCAGGGCGGGTCTCAAACGTGATGGCTACACACCGCACCCGGGCGTGTTCGTTGGCAAGAAACACGGGATCCCGGTTGACTTCCACTTGCACCTCACCCGGTTCTCCGTTTGGGGGTAGTACGGGGTTGGATTGTTCCGGGGTGTCATAGTCATTCATTGCCTGGATGCACCTGGTGACAAACCACTCCTGGTATTCCTTCGGGCGCGCCGTTATGGTCCCCCCCATCACGATCAGTTCTGCCTTGCCAACGTGGTGACCAAGGGCCTCAAACTGTGAAAGCCGGGCTGTTACCTGTTGATACGGGTCATACTGGTGTTCCCTGCCACGTATAGCTGCAGGCTCCTCACCCGTATAACTCTGGGGTGACTGGAACGGGTGGTCGGGACCCCCCGGGCAGGGGAGGCATTTTCCATGCGGGCAGGGGGCAGGGGAGGTCATGACAGCGACCGGTGCAACACCTGAAAGTGTCCGTGTCGGTTTTACCTGGAGTACCAGGCGGAGTGTCTCGCGTTCCTCCGGAAGCGCATACGAAAGCAGGAGAGAATTTTTCGGGACTGTCCTGAGTTTATATTTCCTGCAGACCTCGATCCGTGACTGGCTGATATCCAGGTCATCACGGGAGAAGAAGAGGGAAATTATTTCCCTGCAGATAAAAAGTTCGTCCATCTCGGGATTAATGTTCAACCGCGATCTTGCCCTGCGCAGTGTCCGAGGTATAGTCCACCATCATGGGCTGCCGGAGTTTCACATGGGTAACGATCTCATCCCCGAGGGCGAGGATCGCATCCTTGTGACACTTCTTGTTTTTGTGGATGTGGACAGGAGAGATTTCGAGCGCACTATAGCGCCCTGTTGGAATTTCATCATTGGTGATGTTCTCGTAGTATTTTTTAATATGCACCATCAGCATGTGTAAATGCAGCAATTCTTCCTTTTGCACACTATCACCTTTCCTCAAAATTTACTATTTCCGGGAGCAGATATATCTTATTGGTGACCTTTATATCGGGTGGTGTGAGCGCGGTGGGAGCCCTTACGGGACTCGCAATTGGGGATGCAATGGGTGCGCCCTTTGAGGGGTTCCCGCCACCCCTGAGACCTGTGACTGAAATGCACGGTGACGGGCCACGTATGCGAAATGCCGGCTGTTATACCGATGACACGCTCCAGGCGATAGCAGTCGCAGAATCACTCATCCACTGCAGGGACTTCTGCCAGTATGACCTCATGCAGCGCCTCATTGAAGGATATATGCGTTTTCCTGAATTTTACGGCCCTACTTCGCGTGCGGTATTTGACCTGGTGCAGTCGGGTGTTCCTCCTGACCGTGCGGCAGGGATCGCCCATTTACAAATGGGGGGCAGTCGTAGTAACGGGAGTGTAATGAGGGGTGCGCCGTTAGGGATTTTTTTCTCCGGACCTTCCCTGCGCGAGGTGAGCATCAGATGCTCGCAACTGACCCACCACGACAGGACGGCAGCCGAGTGTTCGGCATGGGTGAACCAGATGATATCTGATATGTGCCGCGGTTTTTCGCGCACCGGGGCCTTCTCCCGTGCCCTTCACCGCTGCAACGACGACGAAGTCATCAGGGTTCTCGGGGCGTACCACGGTTCCGATCCGGAACCCGGTCTTGATGCGCTCCTTGCTACGCATGCAGCGCTCACGGTCTTCATGGACAGCCGGTCATTTGAAGAGACGATTGTCCGGGCAATCAGTCTCGGGGGCGATACTGATACGATTGGTGCAGTTGCCGGAGCCCTTGCCGGAGCCTGGTCTGGTGTGGGGGACATCCCCGGCCGGTGGCTCGTGAACCTCCAGGACTTCGGGAAGATCACATCACTCGGGGCGAGGCTCTGGATGGTATCACAACAACTGGAAACAGGATAATATCCTATCGATAAGGGCCAGATGTGGAAAAATCCATCCGATTACGGGCTTTGTTGACATCCACTCAAATCTATCTGTTTATTCGGGTATTCCAATAGTTACCCATCCTCCCGGGGCCCTGCCCTGCTGCTTTGGTTACCCCGGTGTGGGACAGGGAATGGCCTCTATACCCCTGACACCTCCAGGAATTCTCCTCTTGACCCTCCCCACAGAATATCGTTCGTGGGGGTGGTTCGGGAGAGGGTGAAACCCCTGCTGCCTACCTGTCTCCTCTTCTTTTTTTAACCATGCAGGGTTTCAATAAAACCGGGCATAAAAAATAGAACTATTCAGGGTGACATCAGGTTAACGAGCTTGAGTGTCCGCCCTTTCTCACAGGTGTCGGGGGCATTGCCAATCACTTCCACGATGACATATTTTTCCCCCTCGACGATCCCGTCGGGGTGGCACAGGTCGTAGCTTTTACAGTCTTCCTTGTTGCAGGTGTATTCGTAGTTGATCCTGCTGTTTTTTATCACCATTTCTGCGTTCAAAAGGGCAGCAATCGGGGACTCCACCACTTCGACGGCAAAGGCTCCGCTCCTGTGGATCAGGCACTCGTGCTTTGTAGGCCGCACATTGACAATCCGGTACCGTTTGCCTTCTTTTAAGTTATTGCAGGCCTTTTTCAGTGTGCAGGGTTTGCATTCATCAAGCGATCCTTCATAGACAAATTCGAGCCCTGGTTTTGCAAGCCCGGTCCCGATCAGGGTGACCTTCGGCTTTGCCTCAGCCGCCCCTTTCAATCCCTGTAGAGCATTCTTACGAGTTCCCATGCAGATTCCTCTGTGAGCCCCATATCAAGTATGGTGAAGCGTTCCGGGCGGATAGTCTTTGCCATCAGGAGCGCGGCCACCGCGACCGAGTCCTCAATACCAAGTTCAGCAGGTGTGACCGGGGCACCAACGCTTCGTAGTGCTTCCCTGATGATTTTCCAGTCTCCGCCATGCAGGTACATTGCAATGATCGTCCCGATACCGCATGCCTCTCCGTGGAGTGCTTTACCGGGTGCTAGGCGTTCAAGGGCGTGGCCGAACTTATGCTCACTCCCGCTGGCAGGTCTCGATGACCCGGCAATGCTCATTGCGACACCGGAAGAAACGAGTGCCCTTGTTACAAACCACGCAGTCTCCTCGTTATGGGGTTTTAAGACATGGGCATTTTTCATCAGCAGTTCTGCGGTCATTTTCGACAAGGCGACTGCATACTCCGATACCGGTTCACCCCGCAACCGGTGGGCGAGTTCCCAGTCAAGGATCGCGGTGTAATTTGAGATAATATCGGCACACCCGGCCGCAAGCAGGCGGTGTGGTGCCGCTGCAATAATCCCGGTATCAGCGACAATCGCAATCGGTGGCTGCGCCTCAAGGGACCCGCTCCCCTCTGCGGTTGGTACACTGGCCCGTGCTGATGCGATTCCGTCATGGGAGGCCGCGGTAGGGATGCTGATAAACTGGCGGTCAAGGTTATAGGCGGTGATCTTTGCCGTATCGATGACCCGGCCACCACCTACCCCGATGAGAAAATCTGCATCCTTTGCAGCAATTTCCGCGAGCCTGATCACGTCGGGGCTGATTGTTTCAGCGGTAAAAGTGGCAGTCTCATAATCCTCATTCAGGAGAGCTCTGACCCGTTCTCCTGCAATATCGTGGGTATGGCCGCCGGAAACGATGAGGACAGAATGACCTATCCGGAGGTCTTTACAGACATCTGGCAGCTGAAGGAGTACGTCATGCCCGATTACCACGTCCCTTGGCAGCTGCATCCACTTGGATTTCCCGAACATTTTATTTTTGAGTGACTTTTATACTTCCGGCGCTCATTCTTATCAGAAATGATTAGGGAATTCATCTACAAATACTACATCGATCCGGTCAGGTTTGATCAGCCCTATAACCCGGTTGAAACCCTGACCTATGCAATATTTCTCATCATCGGGGTGTATGCGGTATATCAGTGGCTGCGGTACGCAAAAGTCCCCGTGGACGGACGGTTCATCCTTGCTACACTTCCCTACGTGGTGTTTGGCGGGGTTATCCGGGTCGTGCAGGACGCACACCTGATCAATTCAGACTGGCAGTTTTTCCTTACGACGCCGCTCATATTTTTTGTTATCTTCTTTGTTACCGCGGGGGTGCTCATCATTACCACGACACTCGCACGAAAGGGTGTCATTAAGGATTATATCCCCTGGTACGCCGGGACTGGTGCAGTTGCAGCGGTGCTGGCATTTTCGATCCTTGTTGCGTTCGGGCTCTCCCGCGGGGTGATCCACCCGGAGGTTGCCGTCATCATCCTCACGCTTGCAGCCATTACAAGCCTGCTCGTATATGGCGCGTTGCGATATCTTTTCAGGTGGGAATATGTTTCTGACCCTCTCTACAAGGTGCTCATTTTCGGGCAGCTCCTTGACGCGAGTGCCACCAGTTTTGGCATTGACCTCCACCCCCTGGCCTACATCGAACAACATGTCGTGGGGTCAAGCCTGATAGAGTGGACGGGTACTGCTTTTGTGATGTTCCCCCTCAAACTCGTGGTAATTATCCCCGGGATCTGGATCCTCGAGCGGTACCGCCACGAGGGGAGCACCGACCTCTGGCACCTTATTGTCCTCGCCATGATCGTGGTCGGGCTCGCCCCGGGGATCAGGGATATGGTCCGGATGATGTTCTATGTCTGAATGGAAACTCAGCCAGGGACTCCTGCTTACCCTGGTCATCTTTGCAGTTTCGCTGACGATGGGTGTAATTGTAACGCTGAGGGACCCGTCAATCGGGCAAAACTTCCTGTCGCTGTTCAAGGACGCGGTAGTCGGGGGAATTCTGGGTGATCCTGCGCCCCTCCTTTTTGTGAAATTGTTCGTCAACAACCTCCTGGCATGCCTCCTGCTCTTTCTCGGTGGTGCAACCTTCGGGGTGGTCTCCCTCTTTATCCTCTCAACAAATGGCCTGATTATCGGCTCGATCATGGAACTGGTGCGGGAAGAAAAGGGCATGGTGTTTGTTTTTGCTGCTATCCTACCGCATGGCATTTTTGAGATCCCATCGTTTATCCTGTCAGGAGCACTTGGGTTCCTCCTTGCGAAATCGCTCTACGATGAATGGAGCGGGACCGGTGATGCGGCGGCTGAGGCTGCGCACCACGGCCTGAAATTTGTACTGTACGTCATCCCCCTTGTCCTCCTCGCGGCGTTTGTCGAGGCATTTATTACGCCTGAAATCATACGTCTGGTGACGTAAGGAGTGGGATATGGAAGAAGAACGCGGCGCATTACCGCCCAAAACTGACTTTTCTGCATGGTACAATGATCTCCTGTGGCAGTCGGAGATCATGGACGTCCGCTACCCGGTCAAGGGGCTGTATGTCTGGTACCCCCACGGGTTTGCGATCAGGAAACATGTGTATGCCTGGCTCCGCGAGTCTGATGGACCGGGAACACCAGGAAACCCTGTTCCCACTCCTGATCCCGGAACAGGAGTTCATGAAGGAGGCAGAGCACATCAAGGGGTTCGAGGACGAGGTGTACTGGGTAACGCACGGGGGAAAAGACCTGCTTGATGTACCACTTGCGCTCCGCCCCACCAGTGAAACTGCCATATACCCCATGTATGCCCTATGGGTCCGATCTCATGCTGACCTGCCGATCCTGCTGTACCAGGTTGTGAACACCTTCCGGTACGAGACGAAGCATACCCGCCCGCTTATCAGGCTCCGGGAGATTACCTCTTTTAAGGAGGCCCACACGGTCCACGCCACCTGGGAACAGGCTGAGGTCCAGGTCGAAAAGGCCCTTGCTCTCTACCAGGAATTCTATGCAAAACTCTGTATCCCGGTCGTTGTCTCAAAGCGGCCCGAATGGGACAAGTTCCCGGGTGCTGACTATACGATGGCGGTGGACACGATTATGCCCGATGGCAAGACGCTCCAGATCGGGACCGTGCACCACCTGGGGGACCATTTCTCACAGACGTTCTCGATTACGTTTGAGGACCCGGAAGGGGTGCAGCGTCATGCATACCAGACCTGTTACGGGATTTCTGAACGGTCGATTGCCGCCCTGATCAGCCTCCACGGTGATGACAAGGGACTCGTGCTCCCGCCCGGCATGGCCCCGGTGCAGATTGTCATTGTCCCGATCACTATCGGAAAACGGAAAGATGACGTGGCAGCGGCTGCGTTATCTGTGGAATCCACCCTGAAATCTGCAGGGTTCCGTGTTAAAACCGATAGCCGTGACCTGCGGCCAGGAGCCAAGTATTACTACTGGGAGATGCGGGGTGTCCCCGTGAGGCTTGAAGTGGGGCCGAGAGACATCGATGCCGGCCAGGTGACCGTGGTAACAAGGACAGGGGAACGGTCAACAATCCAGGTCAGTGACCTTGTGAACGGGGTCAACAGTGTACTTGCAGGGGTTCACGAACGGCTCCGCGAGTGTGCAGAATCCCAGATGCGATCGCGCCTTGTCATTGCGGTGTCGGTCGAAGAGGCGGTAAACGCCCTTGCACTGGGAGTAGCGGTCGTCAACTGGTGCGGGGAACGCGGGTGCGCTGATGCAATGGAGGAACGTCTCGGGGCAAGTGTACTCGGTACCGAAGGCACGGTCCCCTTACCTGAATGAAACAAAAGGGGACTGCATTATCTGCGGGAAGCCGGGTACAACCACACTCCTTGGCCGGGCGTATTAATTTTTTTTGCGAAAATCCTTTTTTTTGGAATTGATGATCAGTATAATCCAATAATCTTCAGTGAATTCATTTTATTGGTCATTTTTAGCGGTTACAATAACTTTCAATAAATAACGGGCTCTGTTGAAACCTTCGGTGTCATAAAAAATAAGAGGGAAAATACGAAGACAGGAGGGGGTTTCACCCCCTCCCAGTCCCACCCCCATTAGGATATTCTTCGGGCAGGGTTTCGGCGAAGGCTCATTAATTTCAGAGTATTGGGGATAGCCTATCCCAACGGGGGCGCCACAGCGGCGGGCCATGAGACCCGGGAGCGTTAGTAAAATCTGAATACCACTAAATCGGTTTGAAAAATCTTATATAAAATCGACCTGCACTATCGTTTCCGGGTTTCACGATTATTTTCAGGCGATCAGAAATGTCCGCAGGGGTTGACTGGTACATAAATTTTCTGATTACCATTAATCCGGGTGCTTCTGTTGCCAAAAAGAGGCAAAAAAAGATGAAAATCCGTTTACAATTCCCGGGAACAGAGATATCTGATCTCAAATTCCGGGCTGGTAAGGTCACCGGAGAGGACTTTACTCCCCCCGCGGAAGAAGACCCTTCCGCACCGTGAACACGTCTTAGGCTTAACCTTGTCAGCCAGTTTCATCGGTAGGTCGAATTCAAATTTCGTCCTCGGGAACTCACCAGGGCCCGGGTTTAAGCAGCATTCGTCAAGCCCGGCAATCAGTTGCATTACCTGCAGCGGGTTTGCACCCAGTTCATCGAACTTCTTGAAGATAAAGTAGTTGAAGACCAGCCATGAGAAATCGCTCCGTTCTACTATCTCGTCCATATCCCCGGACTGGTCCACGAAGTCCTCAAGTGTACACCCGCAAAGTGGGCACCGGCCCCTGACCAGCTCATCGAGGAATACTTCCTCCTGGCATCCCGGGCATGTTGTGTGAGGAGCGAGCATACGTGAAGTCATGGTGGTTCAGTTCCAAAAGTCGGGAGGCATTTGGATGCCTCGCTGTTGCTTTTTCTATTGGATCCCGGCATACTTAAACCTATACGAAGTGGCCATCATTTCAGCAGGAATGGTTAAAATCGCCGTAAATACCTGCAACCGGACGATGAACTGTGTGTCATGCCGGCATCATGCTGATGAGATGACCAGGAGGTTGAACGGCCTGTCCCCGGGAGCGCATCCCTCGCAACGATTACCCGGTCCCGAACCAAAAATCCCTCTGATCTGATCCCTGACGAATGGTCCAGCTGAATGCATGCAGGCTGATGATCCTGCAATGATCTTCCCTGATCCGGGATATAATCAAAAGGTTCATGGTCACAGGCCTCTCAATTCTCGCCATGGAGATACCAGCGGTACCATGTGCCTGCACGATTGCCGGGTCTGACCCTTCAGGCGGGGCTGGTATCCAGTCTGATATCAGGACATTCAGTGCACTGGGGGTGTGGGGACTGTCCGTAATCACTGCTGTGACCTCCCAGAATGCAAAAAATGTCATGGGGACCTGGAATGTACCCGGGGATGTCATACGGTTACAACTCGCAACATTGCTTGAAGATTTTGATATCAGGGCGTTTAAGACCGGGATGCTGCCCGACTGCGGGGCGGTCGATGCCGTGGTATGCGGTGTCCCGAAGGGTATACCCCTCGTCGTGGACCCGGTGATGGTCGCATCAGGTGGACGGTCCCTGATGGAGCCGGAGGCATTGAATGGACTGATAGAACACCTCGTTCCAATGGCGAGGCTGGTTACACCAAACCTCCCCGAGGCAGAAGTGCTTTCAGGGCACGGGCCGATTACAACGGTTGACGATATGCGTGCTGCCGGCCGGTGTATTCTTGAAAATGGTGCGGCTTTTGTGCTGGTGAAAGGGGGACATCTCCCGAAAGCTGGCGGTGTTGTTCCGGACCTGCTGATAGGCCATGGGCATGAATGGCTCTTCTCCGGGGAACGCCGGCCATTTGATGCACATGGTACCGGTTGCTGCCTTTCAGCAGCGATTACCGCACATCTCGCCCTGGGCAATGATGTTCCTTTTGCATGTGCTGCAGCAAAAGAGTTTGTCGGGCATGCTATTGGCACATCCTACAGGACGAAAAGCGGGTGCCATATGGTAAATCCCGGATATGGCAGACCATGAAATGATCGGCTGCATGATTTATATCCATCCTGAGGATATTTGTTGTAGCAGTGGCAGAGTCAGGGAATCAAGTGGAAGGGGGACGTGATGCAACCAGATCCTAGTCATATATACCGGGCCGTTTTTGAGCAGGGCCCGGATGCAATGGTCATCGTAGATACTACAGGGGTTATTATCCTCATAAACCGGAAGGCGCTTGAAATTACCGGTTATCAGGCTGCAGAGGAACTTTTAGGTAAGAATATTACTCATATCCTGTCTGCGACCGATCACAACAGGTTCCGGGAATACTTCGGCCTGGCCAATGTCTTCCCGGATGGCGGAGGTCCGCGAATTCAGTATACAAAAGAAGGATGGATCCGTTTCTGCAGGTGAATTGGTCTCTTTCCCTGTCCCGGGAGTCCCGGCAATCCCGGAACGGTAATGGTAACATTCCGTGACGTTTCTGACCGCATACGTGCGGAAAAATCGCTAAATGCAGCAGTCCTGATGCTTAACCGGTTCAATAGTATCACCCGTCATGACATTATGAACCAGTTGACGATCCTCCTTGGCTACCTTGAGCTTTCGCATGATATGGTTACGGATGACACGTTGAAAGAGTTCATTGCAAGGGAAGAAGGTGCGGCCGAGACGATCCGCCGGCAGGTCGGATTCACCAAGGACTACCAGGATGTCGGCGTCAACATGCCGGTGTGGGTTGACCTGCCGGTGGTGATCAGGGAGACTGCGTCGATCATTGACCACCCGGGGATGAAGGTGGACGTCGGGATAAACCCGGGGCTCAGGGTCTTCGCAGACCCTTTGATCAGGAAAATTATTTCGAATGTTATTGAAAATACTGTCCTCCACGGGAAGACGGCCAACACAATCACGATTACTGCTTCAGAACAACCTGGCGGACTTGTTATCGCCTTTTGTGACAATGGTGCAGGTGTGCCTGCGGAGGACAAGGAGCGGATCTTCACCCGCGGTTTTGGCAGTAAACGAGGGTATGGACTGTACCTTGCGAGAGAAATTCTTGCCCTGACCGGGATGACTATTGCAGAGACCGGCGAAGCGGGGAAAGGGGCAAGGTTTGAGATTACGGTGCCGAAGGGCGGGTACCGGGTTGGGTAAGAGGGAGAAGTGGGACATTGGTATTTTTAATAGTAACTCGTGCGTCAATGTTATGGACCCTTGTTTAGAGACTGTCCGAATGATATCAATTGCTCCTTTAACCCATTTCTTAATGATGATGTTATAACCATGAATACATTGAAATCATAGAATTTCATATGAATACAATGTAATCAATTATGGCAACCAGTATCACCGTTCGCGTACCGGATAATTTAGTAGATCAGCTTGATGAGTTGGCAGTTTCACTTGAACGTTCACGAGCATATCTTGTAAAAAAGGCGATGGAGCTATATCTTTCAGAATACGCAGATTATCTCATTGCTCTCGAACGTCTGCGGGATAAGGATGATGACATAATCTCTTCACAGGAGATGAAAAAACTCCTTGATATTTCGGATTGAGTATAAGCGCTCTGTCTTCAATGACCTAAAGAAAATTGACAGATCGGTCGCAGAAAGGATAATCAGGGAGATCGAGTCCGAACTAGCAAAAAATCCGGAAATTGGTGAAGCTCTGACCGGTCAATTCAAGGGACTCTATAAATACCGGGTTGGTAACTGGAGAGTACTATATTCAATCCTTTCAGATAGTGTTCTCATTCTTCGAATTGGTCACCGGAGTGTCGTGTACCAATAGAATACTTTATTCCATCATAACGGGATGTAACGATAAATGAAGAATACCTTTTTAAAAAAAACGCGGGATGATCGCCCGGAGAAGCCGGGTGCATCTCATGCACTGACTCTACAGTCAGTTAATTAAAAAAATCTGATAGTCGGGATGCATTCCTAACATGCCTGATCCCCAACTCGATGTTCCCCGGACTTAATTTCTTTCTAGACATGATCAAGTTCTTTTTGTTTTTCCTTGGATAGGATTTCATTTCCACGAACGTTATCGATTTTTGCGTTGAGTTGTATGAGTCGGTTTGTTCACTAAATTCTGAAAGCGGACTATCCGGTTACTATGGATAATTTCCGGAGATAATCCCGGACCTTATCCATGCCCCAGCTGTTGATTCGAATTCTATCCAAGGAAAAACAAAAAGAACTTGATCATGTCTAGAAAGAAATTAAGTCCGGGGGATCCGAGTTGGGGATCAGGCATGTTAGGAACCATGCCGACTATCATATTTTTTTTAATTAACTGGGCTAAAGTCAGTCAGGTGAGAGGCAATCCGCGGCAATCATTCCGAGTTCCTTTCAAAAGGTATTCTTTCATTAATCGTTCCATCCCGTTATGATGGAAAGAGAATGCTATTGGTAAACAACACTCCGATGCCTGATCCGGAGAATGAGAACACTATCAGAAAGGATTGAATAGATTACTCTCCAGTTCCCGACACGATATTTATACAATCCCTTGAATTGACCGGTCAGTGCTTCACCAATTTCCGGATTTTTTGCAAGTCCGGACTCTATCTCATGGATTATCCTTTCTGCAACCGGTCTGTCAATCTTCTTCAGGTCATTGATGACAGAACGCTTATAATCAATCCGAAATACCAAGGAGGTTTTTCATCTCCTGCGAGGAAATTATGTCATCATCCTTGTCCCGCAGACGTTCAAGGGCAATGAGATAATCTGCATATTCAGAGAGATACATCTCCATCGCCTTTTTGACAAGATATGCCCTTGAACGTTCAAGGGAAACTGCCAGTTCATCAAGCTGATCTACTAAATTATCCGGTACGCGTACGGTGATACTGGTTGCCATAATTGATTACATTGTATTCATATGAAATACTGTGATATCAATGTATTCATGCTTATAAAGTCATCATTAAGAAATGGGTTAAAGGAGCAATTAATCATCCGGACAGTCTCTAAACAAGGGGCCCATAACATTGACGCACAAGTTACTATTAAAAATACCAATGTCCCACTTCTCCCCCTTACCCTACCCTGTACCCGCCTTTCGGTACCGTAATCTCAAACCTTGCTCCCTTCCCTGGTTCGCCGGTCTCTGGCAATTGCCATCCCGGTCAGGGCAAGAATTTCTCTCGAGGTACAGTCCATAGCCTCGTTTACTGCCAAAACCGCGGGTGAAGATCCGCTCCTTGCCTCCGCAGGCACACCTGCACCATTGTCACAAAAGGCGATAACAAGTCCGCCGGGTTGTTCTGAAGCAGTAATCGTGATTGTGTTGGCCGTCTTCCCGTGGAGGACAGTATTTTCAATAACATTCGAAATAATTTTCCTGATCAAAGGGTCTGCGAAGACCCTGAGCCCCGGGTTTATCCCGACGTCCACCTTCATCCCCGGGTGGTCAATGATTGACGCAGTCTCCCTGATCACCACCGGCAGGTCAACCCACACCGGCATGTTGACGCCGACATCTGGTAGTCCTTGGTGAATCCGACCTGCCGGCGGATCGTCTCGGCCGCGCCTTCTTCCCTTGCAATGAACTCTTAATGTCATCCGTAACATATCGTGCGAAAGCTCAAGGTAGCCAAGGAGAATCGTCAACTGGTTCATAATGCCATGACAGGGTGATACTATTGAACCGGTTAAGCATCAGGACTGCTGCATTTAGCGATTTTTCCGCACGTATGCGGTCAGAAACGTCACGGAATGTTACCGTTATCATGCGGTTGCCGGCAGGCACCGGGATGATAATGGTAA
>CAVPWT010000009.1:0-204632 GCA_963709545.1 uncultured Methanomicrobiales archaeon
AATCCCCGCCACGGCAGAGCGTTTTGGCGCATTGTACCACCCCTGCTCATCAGTATTCCTTGTAATAGCGGCATCGAGCCCGGATAATGTCCGCTCGTCTGATTTTCTTGCCAGCGAGACCAGGTCTGCACCATGAGCAAACATGTCCTTCACACGGTCAAATGTATTCAGCGAGTTATTTGCAATTAAAAGGACAGGGCAGCTATTCCGGATTTGCTTAAGTTTAATATGCCCCAAATCCATCAGGTCAACATGGAGAATGTCAGCCCCGGCTTTCCACAGGGCCTTCGCCAATGCGCGGTCATCATTGGCCACGCCTGCCCTGATTTTGACAGAAACAGTTACACCGGACTTTTTAAGAGTTTTAACTATATCGGTAAGCTTTGAAGGGTTTTTAAGGTAATATTCCCCGGACCCGGCCTCTACCATAGGTAATTGGCGGCAGTGGGCATCTATTTCATAGACCACACCATCACCAAGCTCTTCAGCTACCGTGGCAAATGACGCGGGAGAGCAGCCCCTCATGTTGATCCCAAGTACAGACATCACTTCCGGCCATGCGGGAGACCTGGCTGCGCAGTTCGGAAATCATGTCCTCGCGAATAAATTCCTCCCTCCCATCCGAAGCCATCAGTACACTTGCCCTCATTGCAGGTTCATCAATGGAGTACCCTCCGATAAATGCCAGACCAATGTGCTTCTCACGGGCCCGCACATACTCCGCATCGACATATCCTGCCATAGAAGCGATAGCGACAGGGGTCCGCACCACCTGGTTATTTATCAGAAGTCCGAACCTCTCAAAGTGCTCCATCATGGATTCATATAAATTGAAAGTCACAGGCAAAATTACTTTTGGCGTGAACTAGTCGGAGTTGTTTCACAAAGAATAAAATTATAGCGTTTAAAAAATAAATAATAGCGAAAATAAGGGGTAATTTTAAATTTTGCTCTATATCTGGGACTAAAAAACGTTGACCAGCTTTTTTTCACCGTATCACTGGTGAGGACCAAATAATCAGGGCTCCATCCATGAACACCCCCTCATGTTTTAACGGTTTGGTTGCCGGTTATGAAGTCATCCCCTTAGCAACACAGTATTTTTGTCGTGTGACGATTGGAATATTTTCGTAAATTTGCAACAAATGGGATTATTGTAGCTACTATTGGAATTAAGGAAAATTTGGTAACAATTTTAAGATTCGCCACACCATTATTTACTATATGGAAAGGAAGGGAATGTTACTCGTAGGACATGGAAGCAAACTCCCCTACAATCAGGATCTTGTTGAATCAACAGGTAAAATAGTCCAGGAAAGGCACCCCGAGTACATCGTGAAATGCGCCTTTATGAATATGAACTCTCCAAGCATCGAAGAGAGCCTCAATGAGTTCAAAAAGGAAAATATTGATGCACTTGTCGTTGTCCCACTCTTCCTTGCCAAAGGTGTGCATATCCTGAAAGATATTCCAGGGTTAATCGGCCTCCCGGAAGGGGCATATAAAGGGACGTTCGCAATGAATGGCAGGGAAATTCCACTCGTATATGCTGATCCTATTGGATCAGACCCACTCCTTGCGGACCTGATGGCTAAAAATGCCAAAAACGCATTAGCTCTGATCTGAATAAAAAATGGACCTGCTTGTCCTCGATACCATCCATGGTGGTAAAGAAATAGGTAATGCCCTGATAACCGCAGGGCATAACGTGGACATGGTAGATGTCTACCGGGTGGTGACTGCAGGGGATAGTCCAACCCTTGCAAGGGATTCCTACGACAGGATAATAGTCCCCGTGCATCTCAACCCCGATCATCCAATTCTTCAACAATTCCGGAACACCCCCCGGATCACTCATCATGAAGCAGTAAAATGGATTCTTGGAGACGAGTTACCATCACTCATGATTGAGGTGACAGGGGTTCAGGGAAAAACAACAACCTCCCATGCAATAGCCCATATATTGCCTGGATGCGGTATCCTCCATACTTCGGGAGGGACATTTTGTTACCCGGAACAGGAAAAACTTTTCAGGCGCAGTATAACACCAGCCTCGCTGATTTCCGTGGTTAATACCGCAAGAAAGCGGGGGGGCTGGCTTGTTGCGGAAGAGTCGCTGGGAGTTACCGGTGCCGGGGACCTTGCAATAATTACTTCAGACCTTGATTACCGGTGTGCCGCCGGGAAGAAATCTGCACTTACCATCAAAATGGATTCTTCAGCAAATGCACGGCGGCTTCTTGTTGCCCCGGGTGTTTATTCATCACGTGCAGATACAGTTCATGCGGAGGGGGTAGTCCGGATAACCGGGAACCGGTGTGATTATAATTATAACGGTGTTAATGGATCGTTTGAAAACTCGCTCCTCGAACTTGCCGGTTACAAAACACCGATGATGATTGCTGCTGCTGCAGGCTGCACGCTTGGTTTCGATCCCGCCTCACTCCGGAATTTTGCTGCATTGCCAGGTAGAATGGCGGTTACAACAGAACATGGCCATTATGTTATTGACAACGCAAACAGTGGGACAACAAGGGATACGACAGTAGATGCCGCCCGTTATGCACGATCGATATCAGGTGAAGATAACCTGGTACTGGTCATCGGTCAGGAGGCCCACGCAGTATGTGAAAGTTTCCAACCCGGGGAGATTGTCCGCACCATAGAAACGATCATGCCGTACCGGGTTATTGTTGTGGGAAAACAGTACAGGAATGAGTATATGGCATCTTCTCTAACCAAATATCTGGGAGCAAACAAAATTACCTACACAGCCAGCTTCAGCGAAGGGAAATCCGATGCTCTCGCAACTCCGGAAGAGGCGTGCGTGGTACTTGCAGTTAAATCATGGAGATAACCGGATGAAATACATGCAGCCAAGGCCGAGTTCAATTGTTGCCGCACTCTATACTGCAAGGGACCTTGAAGTGGATGTCGCCATCCTGCATGGCCCTTCGGGTTGTTCCTTCAAGCACGCCCGTCTCCTCGAGGAGGACGGGTTACGGGTGCTGACCACCTCCCTTGCGGATAATGAATTTATATTTGGGGGACATGATCCGCTGGTCACCGCGCTGCAGTATGCAGAACGGGAATTTTCTCCTGGAAAAATGGCAGTAATCGGGACCTGTGTATCAATGATTATTGGAGAAGACCTTCTGTCCGCGGTAGATGACTCGGGTATCACAACCCCGACAATTGTCGTGGACATCCATGCAGGGTACCCGGAAAATATTGACGGGGTGATTGCAACACTTGTCCCTGCGGCAGAGGAAGGCTGGATCAGTAGAGAAGAACTGGACCGACAGAAATACGTTCTTGCGAAGGCCAACGAGGTAGAACGCCTCAGGGGAGCCGCAAGCCAGTCATATATCGAGCCATCACGCGGAGACCTGAAACACAAAGTTGCCGTCGATCTCCTTGGGCGTATTAAAAAAGGTGAACGGGGCGTGGCAGTGATGAATGCAAAAAAAGAGACCGCCTACATGTTCGCCGATGAACCGATAGCCCTCCACGAGGTCTGTCCTGATGCGGATATCAGATATATCGCCAACCTCGAAGAACGCGGACTTCCCAAGGTACGGCGTGATGCAGGAATAATCAGGAAAGCATTTTCTGATGCATCAGTCCCCCTGGAAACTATCGGGGCACTCGATGAATATGGTGCAAACGGGAAGGCACTGGGGGAAAGGATCAGGGAGATTGACCCGGACTTCGCACTTCTTGCAGGTGTTCCCCATGCAATTCCACCTGAGTATACAGATGGTATCTGCTGTTATTCTATTACAAACGGCCCACGACAGGTCGCACCCTTGAAAGAGATCGGCCACCAGTTTGTCGTTGTTGAAATTGATCTTCATCCGAAAACACTCGGGGTGCGGCACGTGGTTGAAAGCGAGTTCGGGGCCGTCCTCCGGAGCCTCGCATGAAAGCAGTCCTTATATCCGGGGACAGGTCGGGATGTGGAAAGACGAGTATTTCGCTCGCACTTTCATCGCTTCTTTCCCGCAGGATGAGGGTGCAGACCTTCAAGGCAGGGATGGACTACATCGATCCATCGTATCTCACGGGCGTCACAGGACGGCCATGCCGGAACCTTGACAGTTTTGTCATGTCCCCTTCAGAAGTATCACAGGTATTCACTCATGGCTGCCAGGATGCTGATTTTGCCCTGGTGGAAGGCGTGCGGGGCTTGTTCGAAGGCGCTGAAGCACTTACCGATGTTGGAAGTACTGAAGCGATCGCACGTGCACTTGACCTGCCTGTTGTGCTCGTAATCAGTGCCCGGAGCATTACCAGGAGCGCTGCAGCCGTTGTTAAGGGTTTCCAGGCATTTTCGCCGGGTATCCAGATTAAGGGAGTGATTCTCAATAATGTCATGGGTGCAAAGCATTCGGATAAGGCTACATCTGCAATTGAGCATTATTGCAATGTCCCGGTTATTGGTGCAATTCCACGCATGGAAGAGATGGAACTCACCATGCGGCACCTCGGCCTTGTGCCCTTCATAGAACGAGAGGGCAGCAGTGAATTTGAAAAGAGGATAGACAGGATAACAGGCCTGATTGGAGAGCATGTATCACTTG
Source organism: uncultured Methanomicrobiales archaeon (assembly GCA_963709545.1). GTDB lineage: Archaea > Halobacteriota > Methanomicrobia > Methanomicrobiales > Methanospirillaceae > CAIKOD01. The sequence continues at coordinate 4,584 of CAVPWT010000009.1, forward strand.
ATGCGCTCACCAGCATTGCAGTCTGATATCCCGGATGTACCGAAAGGGGTGCCACTCTTTCCAAAAGAACATGAAACAGATACCAGGATCGCTGTTGCCCGTGATGAAGCATTCAATTTTTATTATTCTGACCTGTTTGATGTCCTGCCGGCACTCGGGGCCGATGTGATACCATTCAGCCCCGTCAGGGACCGTCTACCCGATGCAGAGGGCTATATAATCGGAGGGGGCTACCCCGAACTATTTCTCCCCGCTCTTGAATCAAACACCCGGATGCGGGAGGCGATACGTGAACAATCGGGGAATGGCGTGCCGATTTACGCGGAGTGCGGCGGGCTGATGTACCTGACCGAACGGATTCGCCTGATGGAAGGATGGCAGGGCCATTCACAAGAGCGGGTATATGAAATGGCAGGCGTTTTTACTGGTGAAACGCGGATGCCCGCGCGTCGTGTAGTCAGCTGATGTTGAGGGGAATAGCCGGTCAGGCTGCCCGCTTGGGGCTGGGAGTTTTAAAGGCCATGAGTTTCATTACTCCGATGTATGCCTTGCACCTGAAACCGATTACGCATACAGGCTCACCCGTGGGACCGGGATTAACGGAATGTATGATGGTGCTGTGACAGGACAGACCCTGGGTAGTTACACACACCTGCACCCGGTACCGGGTATCGCAATGTTCAGGCATTTCGTTGGAAGATGCCGGAACCGGACGTGATACAAATCAAAATTGCCTGAACATCGTATTTCCTGCAATATTTTATTAGCTATCATAATTCACAAATTCTCCCCCTACCGGGGTTAATACAATCATATTTTTGCACATCAATTGAGAGGTAAAAAATACTAGGGAATGTACAATCTTAAGATATGCTGATCTATATCGATGGCCAGTTTTTGCCGCGGGAACAGGCAAAGATATCTGTATTTGACCACGGGCTCCTGTACGGGGACGGGGCTTTTGAAGGGATCCGTGCATACAACGGAAGAGTATTCCGGCTCATGGAGCATGTTGACCGGCTTTTTGATTCGGCAAAGACAATCGATCTTGCCGTCCCGATATCAAGGGAAGAGATGGCAAAGGTTATCATCGAGACGTTAAAGAAAAATAACCTGAAAAATGGATATATACGTCCGATTGTCACCAGGGGTGTGGGCGATCTCGGTCTTGACCCGCGTAAATGCGCAAAAGCAACCGTTATCTGTATCGCCATAGAATGGGGGGCTATGTATGGCGATCTCTATGAAAAAGGCCTTGTCGGGGTGTCCGTTTCTGTCCGGAGAAATGCTGCAGCTGCGCTCCCGCCAAATGTGAAGAGTCTTAATTACCTGAATAATATCCTCGCAAAAATTGAGGCAAACTATAAGGGGGGAGACGAGGCGATCATTTTTGATACCAATGGCTACCTTTCCGAAGGGTCAGGGGATAATATCTTTGCAGTGAAAAACGGGGTTATTATCACCCCGCCTACCCTCAACAACCTCCGGGGTATTACCCGTGACGTGGTCCTTGAGATTGCACAATCCATGGGGATAACCGTGAAAGAACAAAATATGGGATATTTCGATCTCTATACCGCAGATGAAGTGTTTGTTACCGGTACAGCTGCCGAGGTCGCACCTATTACAATAATCGACGGCAGGAGCATAGGGACTGGGAAGCCAGGGCCTGTGACAAGGCAATTTATGGCCGCGTTCAAGAGGATAACAGAAACTGAAGGGACACCAATCTACTGATTATTTATCAGATTTTCTCCCTCATCCCCTACCCGTTCCACAACCTATTTTTACGTGTAATAGAAACTAGTTAAAGCAACTTATTGTAAAAGCGCTGCTATAGTGTAGTCCGGCCAATCATGTCGGCCTTTCACGCCGACGACTGGGGTTCGAATCCCCATAGCAGCATACTGATGTTTTTTGTGTTTTTAGCGGAATAATTCAGAACCTTCAATAGTACCCCGGAATAAGGAATAACTGACAGAGACATATAGCAGTAATTCCGGAGATGACTCGTGAGTCCCAAGAAGTGTTCAGCGATGCTCGAATCAATACGGCAGAATAAGCCCCTGATTCATCACATTACGAATTATGTAACCGTAAATGACTGTGCGAACATTACCCTCTGTATTGGTGCGTCCCCGGTTATGTCTCATGCATGGGAGGAAGTCGAAGAGATGGTAAGCCATGCAGGTGCCCTTGTGCTGAATATCGGGACCCTTGATTCTTACCAGGGGAAATCGATGCTCCTTGCAGGTCGTGCAGCAAATGACCTTGGCATTCCAATAGTTGTCGACCCTGTCGGTACCGGGGCAACCCGTTACAGGACAGATTTCATGTCATGCCTTATTGCAGAATTACAGATATCGGTTATCAAAGGGAATGCTGGAGAGATTGGCATGCTTGCTGGTGCTGATGCACAGGTAAGGGGCGTTGATTCCGGGGACGTGAAAGGAGACCTCCGCGGTATTGCACGCGATTTTGCACTTGAAACAGGGATTACCATCGTAATAAGTGGTACCACTGACATCGTGAGTAACGGCAACCGGGTTATTGCAGTTGAGAACGGGCATCCCATGATGGGCAGAATATCAGGAACCGGTTGCATGGCAACTTCCATTATCGCTTCATTCGCAGCAGTTCAACGGGACATGGCAGAGGCATCCGCAGCATCACTTGCGGCATTCGGAATTGCAGGTGAAAGGGCGGCAGCCAATCCTTCCGGCCCGGGATCTTTTAAAACTGCGTTATTCGATCACCTATCATTACTAACCCCTGCGGAACTCGCACGCGATGCAAAAATCAGGAAGCTCTGAAGATGCCATACGACCTGTATGTGATTACTGATGAAAAACTCCGAAAAGGGCTGACTCATCAGCATATTGCCCAAGAAGCCATATCCGGAGGTGCAGATGTTATCCAGCTCCGCGATAAGGATATGACGGGACTCGGGCTATTCATTACAGCTTGCGAAATTGCGGAGATTTCCCGCTCTTCTGGCACCTTATTCATCGTAAATGACCGGATAGATATTGCCATTGCATCCGGTGCAGACGGAGTGCACCTGGGGCAGGATGACCTGCCATTACATGTGGCAAGACAATTGGCTCCTGATGATTTTATAATCGGTATATCAGTTGGGTCAGTTGCGGAGGCTGTTAATGCTGAAGAAGGCGGGGCTGCGTATGTAGCAGTCAGCCCTGTGTTTGGGACCGGTACAAAGCCCGATGCCGGCCCGGGACATGGGACCACCCTCATTACCACAATCAAGCAAAGTATTTCAATCCCGGTAATAGGCATAGGGGGCATTCAGAAAGAAAATATCAGGGAAGTACTACTATCTGGGGCTGACGGCGTTGCCCTGATTTCGGCTATCATACGTTCTGATGAAATTGCTAACGCTACACAGGAATTCAAATCACTTATCAGGCACCACAAACAAACCAGGTAATAGTATTGGTTTGATTCTAAGCATGCGATGATGGCCTTTTTTTACACTACCCTTCATTTAATCCCCGGGACATCGGGCTAAAACAGCAATGATGAGGTAACGTGTATGCAACCGGCTCGTACCGTTAATTATTCAACACAAAAAAACAACATTCTATTCCCCGGACATTGCAGTTACGGAATATACCGTTCAATACGCTGAATACGTAATAATCAGGTCAGTATCACCGTTTCATCTTCTCACAACAGGATCAGCAGATATGCAACTCTGATCGGGTACCCCACTGAAATTTTGCGATACCTGTAACGATGGCTAACTGGGGACGAGTTGCCAGAACTGATCAATAAAGAACCCTGTCATCTGGGCAAGAGCTACTATCAGAGGTTGCAGGGCCTGTGTGAGCTGGTCAACCAACTGGAAAATAGCTCCTTTGCGTTCAGCGATCATACTCTGATCAGCCGAAATCATCATCGCAAGAGCAACGAGGACAAACATTCCAAATAAGAGAATGATCATCAGGATAGCCATGTAGAATACTTCCCCTGATCTTACCCTCATAAGATTATTTTACTCCACTATGGAACATAAATACTCTTCTCTTTTACCGTTACAGGAATGAGGAAATTTAGTAAGGTCGCATTAAATTACAATTCAATCTCAATTCTTTCTGGAAATTCCGTACGGTGGGACGGCCAGGATTGGCAGTATGAGATCCATACGGTCCTTACCAGGAAAGACCTATGAAACATCGGTAGATTTTTCCCGGGTTTGCATGATTAGAAATACGAGAAGGATTGCAGAAACACCGAGCACTGTCAGGGTGATAAAAAAACTGACCCAAAGCATAATACCCTGCTGGTATATAAATCCCGCCCAGAGCAGGGCTACAAATGATATAAGGGAATAGAATATCCACCCTCTGCTGTCCATCACGACCATTGGTGATTGATGTATCAACCAGAGAGTTACTTATAGGTTTCCCCATGAACAGCTAAAAGTCTATGTGGTTCTGTATCAGAACTGCAGTTTAATTGTATTTTAAGGAGATTTCCTTTCAACGAAACCATAAGATCTTAAACTATTATGGTCAAATAGCTGAATTAGCTATGATTGAGAAGGTCAAGGTTCCAAGGAAGGTCTATGATGAGCTCGTTCCCCTTAACAGGGAAGTACATTACACGCTGGATTTCCAGAAAATCATAAAAATGGCAGAAGACAGGGGTTACCTGAAGGCTGCTGCCTGGTTACCGAACCACGAAGATGATTATAAACGTGGGTTTACGCGAGGTTTTGAGCCAGAAGACGGATAATAATTCTGGATTTTTAATGGAATTGGTGAAGTAATTTTAAAAAACACCTGTCAGAATTACGTTCACTATTCTTACTTATGGGAAACAGAAGGAATTTCCAATGAAAATACATACCAGTGGGTATCTGCAGCCCCTGAAATCGTTGCATGGCTGCAATTTATTTTCATTCTTTATGCCCGACCGCTTGGAAGTCATCGGCGGTTAATATGAAAATGTCACCAGCATGAATTGCAGCAGATAGCCGGCACCGGTGACGATGAATCACCTCCAAGGCTGGAGGGTGGTCGGAGCGAAGGCTTCGCCCAGGTGGGATCAGGAACAATGATCGTTGCCAGGGTATCCCCAAAAAATGCCATTAAATTGGCGCTTTTAACCTGTCCGGGGTTGCCGAAGTAAGAAACGGATGGCGTTTACTGGATCCCGGATCGGGATAAGCAACAAAGGAGGGGCTATTATTCGCGGAACCGGGATAAAATCGCTGTAAATAGCAGGGTTAGGTACCGAAGGGTAAGGAAGGCTAATCCGGGCGATTTAAACGAATGAGGGCACTAGCCAGGTGGATTATCCGGGCTATAGGGGATTATGGTGTTATCAGATCGTGGTATAGGTTAGGAGGAAAGGGCGGAAAAGAGAGGGGTTGGCATATACCAGGGAGATTTGGCTATTCTGAAGACCTCTTAAGGACAACCAGTCTCAAGGCCTGGAAACATCTCCATCACGTGAAGATTACCCCCTCCATATATATACCACTGAGTACGTTTCATCAGATATGTGCAGGTCGCACAGGAATCTACAGAAAACGGTGCAAAGGGGACGGACTGTGTGTTCATATTTTCCCCGGAATGCCTGTTTGTGCATTATCCTGTTCTATTATGGTCTGCCTCGTCCCGGAGCTGATCCATCATGATCCCGTGGCTGTTCATCATACTGCTGCTCACCGGTCTGGTAATCTTCCGTGACTGCCGGCCGATCATAGAGACCCGCCACAAGTCTGCAGACCTGGAAACCAATACCCGGATCATGCTTGACGCCATCATGCTCCCGGTTGTAATTATTGATCCGGACCTCCAGGTTGAGGAATACAACCTTGCATTCGCAGACTGGTGCAGGGAGATAGGGATAACAACAGATCTCCGAAATAATAGCATTAAAATTATTTCGAGACTGCTAAAGACCCTCCGGCCTGCACAGCTCAACCAGGTGCTGGAAACCAACCGGCCGGCTATCTATGAAGAGATGATTGAAATGGGGAAACAAACGCTCATGTTTGAGATCAGGTTTGTACCCCTTGGAGAGAAAGGAAAAACCAGGCATATCCTTATCACCATCCGCGATAACACAGCGGAACAGCGGTTAAAAAATGCCGGGATATGTACCGGTTACCGAAAACAAGCGGCTCATCGAGAACGTGGTCGGGCACTTCTCAGATATCCTCGGCTGCCTGATCGAAATCCGGTCATTATCATTATTGGAGGACCCGACTGTTGAAAAAGACTGGGTGTCCGAGCAGATTGTCCGGTATATCGAAAAGGCGGAAAAAACGTCATCGGAACTTTATGAAATTTTCTTAAAGGAATTATCAGGCAAACATACGTTCCAGCAGGTCTATGACCAGAAGAAAACGCAGATTGAAAAGGAAAAGAGATACGTGTTACAGTACCGGAAATGAACCAACTGGCGGCCTACGGGACGAGTGGGATAAGATCTTCGAATGGGGATTTGGGAAGAATGCCAGGCTTGGTTTAGCCGTTTCCCGGGAAATTCCAGATATTACCGGCATTACGATCACGGAGACAGGTGAGCCTGGCGAGGGAGCACGGCTCGAGATAGTCGTGCCGAATGAACTATTCAGGTAATCAGGCGACGTTTGCCTCCCCTCTTTTCCTATTCCCCTTCTTACCCTCTTTACGTCCCAAAAGGGGCAGGAGAGAAAAGAAATGTCTGATTTCGTACAGAAGGCAAATGTCAAGCGGTCGGTCCGTACTCTTACGACCAAGATCGCTTAATATTTGCCCCTCTTCAAGAGCGCGATTGGGGGTATGATCGGCATACTCGGGTTTGTCCTTGTAAAAGGGCTTGTCTTCCCGCCGGGGAGCTCTCCGGGGAGGTTCAATGTCGGGCACGTTATCTTGATAATGGAGCCTATCCTTAAAGCTTACATTGAAAAGATCCCATCGCGGAACGGGGGATGCAGAAGGGATTTTAACCGTAAATAGGAACGCCCCGGCCGGGATTTGAACCCGGGTCAAAAGCTCCGCAGGCTTCTAGGATATCCACTACCCTACCGGGACACTAGCGTTATCAGACAAGGATCTGACTTTATATCTTCGTTTTAATGGTTTAAAAACATGTGCCTCAAAAGGAAATCAGATAATTTTTGCACGGGAACAGTTCAGGTAACTAACATTATTGAGGTGAACGGTTGACATTTAAGCAAGACCGGCAGAAGCAGAGCATCCATCCGGTCCTGTTAATTAAGGTGAATTTATATGTCTGATTCAGAAGAAAACATGTTCCAGCTCTTTACCTATGAGCATAAAGCCAGAAGGTGGGACTCCTCGTCCGTATATTTTACAGTATTGCAATAGCAATCGTCCTGATGGTATATGGGTTCATTGCCGGGATAATAATGATTATCCAGTGGTTTGTGATCCTCATTCTCGGCCGTCGCAGTGAAGGGCTCTCTGACTTCATCCGTGGGTATCTTGAATACCATGTCCACGTACTCTCGTACACTTCCTGGATGACCGATACCAGACCTGGCATTATGCCAACACCGGTTAAGATACTGGAGAAAAGAGCCCCTAAACAGTAACATTGGTGAAAAAGTATAGCGGGGTAAAGGAGTTCGCAGCTATTGCGGCGCTCTGTCTTCAGGTTTTCCCCCATAGTCCCTGATACATGGAATTATTTTAGGGGATCGCAATTCCTGATTGATAAAAAGAAACTAATTTACCTGTTCATCATTGCAGTATGTACCATTAGGGAACTATCAAGGAGCGTGGACACGGTTATGGATGTCTCAAACAGGGAGATAGCATCAAAATTATTATTGATCGGCCAACTTCTGGAAATTACCGGAGACAATGTCTATAAAATCCGTGCATTCTATAGGGCTGCAGGCGTGATTGAACGTGTTAACAAACCTGTATCAATAATGAGTGAAGAAGACCTAAAAATGGCCCCTGGGATAGGGCAGGCGATTGCGAAGAATGTCCGGGAGATCGTTGAGACCGGTACCTGCAAAGAACTCGAAGAACTCCGGGCAAGGGTACCACCATCACTGGTAGAACTCCTTAATCTGGAAGGTGTTGGTCCAAAAACCATTGCAGTCCTCTGGAAAAAGATGAATATCCAGAGTATAGGGGACCTTGAGAAGGCCGCCAGTGGCCGGCGTATACGGTCTCTGAAGGGATTTGGTGAGAAAAAAGAAGAGGGATTCCTTAAGTCTATTGCTTTGTATCGTGCAGCCGGCGGGCGGATGAACAGGGTAGAGGCAGAAGCAGTTGTTACCAGGATTGCCGGATCCCTCACACCAGGAACATGGGTTGTTGCCGGAAGTTATCGCCGGGGCAGGAGCACGATAGGTGATATCGATATTGTTACAACAGAATCCCCCTCCGTTATCAATCCAAAACTTAAAAATAATGCCGAAGAGGTTATCGATGAAGGTGAACGAAAGACTTCCGTGCGTATACTCGGGCAACGGGTTGATATCAGGTTTACCCATCAACAACAGCTCTGGTTCCATGCTTATGTACCTTACAGGTTCTAAAGAATTCAATATCCGTCTCCGGGAAATAGCCATTGAAAAAGGCCGGAAGGTAAACGAATACGGTATAGAAGACCGGGCAGATGGTAAACTTCATGAATTCTCTTCTGAACAAGATATGTTTGCATTCCTGGGACTCCAATTTATAATCCCTGAACTACGGGAAAACCTTGGAGAGATCGAACTTGCAAGAGATTACCGGTTGCCCCACCTGGTCGGACCAAGCGACATCAGGGGGGATCTCCATGTCCATTCTGACTGGAGTGACGGGGCTCTTTCCCTGGAAGATCTGGCGACCAAAGGGGAAGAGCTCGGATATGACTATATCCTCTGTTCTGATCACTCTGCAACCCTCGGTATCACCCATGGCCTTGATGAAGAAACACTACTACAACAAGCCCATGAAATTGAACGTATCAACAGAAAGGCAGGGACCTGCACACTCCTGCATGGCATTGAAGTTGATATCCTCTCGAATGGCTCACTTGGACTCCCGAACCCTGCACTTTCAGACCTTGACCTCGTTATTGCCTCGGTTCATTCCGGTCTTAAAGAGGACCGTGACACAATGACACGCCGCGTAATAATGGCGTTAGAAAATGAAAACGTTGACATTATCGGCCATCCCACTGGCAGGCTCCTGGGTAAGAGGCATGCATTCGAAATAGATATGTCCCGGGTAATTGATCGTGCCCGGGATACCGGGACTTCTCTCGAATGTAATGCATCTCCCTGGAGGCTCGACCTTGATGACACCTATATCAGGCATTCGAAAGAACAGGGGGTTCGTATTTCAATCGGTACTGATACGCATCGTGATAATGAATTTTCACATATGCGTTATGGTATAACCATCGCACAACGAGGATGGTGCAGTGCCGGGGACATTGTAAACACCCTTACAATGAAGGAGTCCTGGACTGGGCTTCTTAAAAAGTCAGGTTGAAACCTGACTAATAATAACAATCAATTAATGACTGTGAGAATAATGGATATTGTCCTTGGATCACTCGTATGAACTGCATTACTTGCCCTGCCGGATGCATGAGAAAATTCTGTACAACCGGAGGTCTGGGTTTTGATTTACTGGATATATGAACGACGTCTGGAACGTCAGCTCTCGCTCCTCCCGGCACATATCTGCGTAATGATCACCGAACAGGACATGCAGGACGCCCCTGATAAGATCCTTGCATGTACAAGGTGGTGTATTGATATTTCCAAAGGGGTTGCAGCCAGAACAGCTGACCCCGCAATCATTGAGAGAAGGCAGGGAACTGAAAAATCTGCCAGGAATGGGAATACCATAAAGGGCCTCACATTTCATATCAGTACAAAAGAAAATTCCTCTCTTGAAAACTACCTGCCGGTAATCAGAAAAATCGGAGATATTGCTCACCTGGTCATCCATTACAAGGAACAGACTGAAGAACGTGGGTCCGGACTTTCCGTTACCGTGGCTATCGGAAAGAGCGGGAGAGAAGAGATCACGGAATGTATCAAATCAATGGCATACCGTCATGTCCGGCCTGAGCAGGTCAACGAAAAGCTGCTCGAATCATTCCTGACATTCAAATATACCCCTGATTTTGTGATAAAAACCGGAGACGACCACCTGACTGATTTCCTGATATGGCAGTCGGTGTATTCTGAACTTTTTTTCTCTGATACCAACTGGAAATATATCCGGAAAGTGGACGTTCTCCGGGCTCTCCGTGATTACCAGTCCAGGGTCAGACGTTTTGGGCAGTAATTCCGGCTTCTTTCCGTTGTGAATATACCCTTATCGCACGAAGCAGGTCAATTTTCCGGAACATCGGCCAGTAAGGAGCTGAAAAATAGACGGCACTTTCATGCCCGTTCGCGAGCCACGGGAGGAAATTAGAAGTCCTGCATTCATTTCCAGTACGGATAATGAGATCTACAGGGGGTAAATCACTCCCCTCATGAAGGTGTGATTCCACCATTGAACGGGTAATCTCTTCGGGAGTAACATGTGCCTTCACAGACTTTTACAAGGATCCGCCGTGCCGCATGAAGGATCTCATTCCGACCTCCGTATGCCAGGGCAATAGTAAGGAAAAAATCATTATTCTCTTTTGTAGCTCTTCCGCAATCTCAACCACCGTTTTTAAATCATCAGGCAGGAGTGTCCTGTCCCCGACCATCCTGACCCGTATCCGGTATTTTGACACCCTTTCATCAGTCAGGACACTGACAAATTTTTCTTTGAAAAGGGTAAAGAGGGATTCTATTTCACCTGGGTCCCGGTTGAAATTTTCTGTGGAGAAGGAATAGAGGGTGATATGGGTGATCCCCAGTTCATGCACCCAGTCGAGGACTTTTTCTGTTACATCTGCACCGGCCCGGTGACCATCAGATGTATCAATACCTGTATTCCTGGCATACCGCCGGTTTCCATCCTGTATGATAGCAATATGACGCGGCCTGTATACGCACTGGCGTATGAGCTGTGCCTCATACAACGGTTCTAACGCAGATCTCAGGCTCAAACGGGTGTCACCTCGACGATAATGCCCCGGTCCGGATACCTTTCAATAATGCAGCTTTCACCTGAAAGCGTTTCTGCATTGGAACGCAGTACCCTCCATGAAAGTTCAACATGGTCACCATGGTCTTCATACGATCCCGTTTTCAGTCTTTTAAGCCATTCCCGATCTTTTTCATCTGGTACCAGATTACCGTAAATAATAGTCCCGTCCCGGGTCACATGATCAAAAGATCGGGCGGTATTCCTGGCTATACGAATTAACCGCTTTCTGAGCTGAACTGAGTCCTTGAAGGATGAGGAACAAAAATGGACCTTTTCCTCCTTACTGATAAGTGAGGCCCATTCTCTTGCTCCTTCTATTGCGTTATGAAGCCCGTCCTCGAGCGAATAGTTACGTTCACGCATTCCGTCAGCATTGTTACCTCCCCATTCCAACTCATTAATATTAAGAAAGTCAAGTACAGGAAGTGCCTGACCGAGAACACCGACTTCGGGAAGGGCCGGGACTTCAAACCCGACATCAAATCCCATCTTTTTTGCGTTCACGGCAGATACCACATAATCACTTGTCAGGATTGTATCCCAAACCTCCTCTGGTGGATGAAACCGGATTTCATCGACAATACCTGCCAGGCTGTTAAGCATTTTAAGGTCGGGTGCGATTCCGGTATAGAGGTGTATCTGGTGTTCGGGCCCGAATTCTTCCTTTAATCGTGAACAATAGGTGATTACCCGCCCGGGACGTGCGAGCGGTTCTCCTCCGGTTACTCCTGTGCCAAGGGCACTCATGCGATGTGCCACATCAATCGCTTCTTCCGGGCTTTCAATCATCCTTTCATTGGCATATGTTAGATCTTTTCCTTTTCGCTCACCCGATAGCGGGCAATACCAGCAGGTACGGTTACATACCCCGGTGACAAAAAGGACCATTTTCGCTCCTTTTTGACAAAGACGGCAACCTCTGCTGATATTATTGTTCGCCTTTTCCCGCCTTGATTGAATCTGGTTCACCTGCCTGAACAAAGTAATCTTCCGGAGACCTGTATACACATGGAGAAACACTTTGTTAATTGGACCTTAGTTTAATAGCTTTCACGTATTTGAGTTGCAGGGGTGTTAACGCAACGGTTGATACACTTACACTATTATGAAAACAGGATGATAATCGTTCGCCAACTACCAAAAAATCGGGGATTTTCAGGGTTTTTATGGGGGACCATAGTGCTGACAGGTCGTGGTCCCTGAAGGGAATTTTCCGGTTTTTCAATCAGAATCCTGGTATTTCGCGAGAAGATACTCAGGGGAACTGCCAGATGAGGATACATTTCCGGCACTCATCCTGTACCTGGAAATGTAAGATTCTGGTGCCGGTACAAATGATTGGAGAGTGTTCGGGGTAGATGCGTGCCCGGTAAAAGCCCGGTTGACCGGATTTGACTGGTTAACAAATCCTGTATTCAGATAAACCCGCGCAACGTTGCTTTTTACCGTGGTCGAAGGCCTGGTAAGATTTTTTAACGTTTGCCATCCTGTAGAAGAGGGCTTTGTTACAGCGACAGGAGTTGAACCCGAACTGGTGAATGCTTTTAAACAAACATTCGTGTTCGGCTGGGACAGCGTAAGATCAGTCCACCCTGCCCCATTGCTGCTAATGTAACTCTGGCCGGGCGATGCTGTTGCTCCAGCAGAATACCCGTTTATTGGTAATTCTATCGCCACTGGTGTAGTCCATCCAGCTGATACCACCTTAACTGCAACTGAGAAACGGTCACCCTTTTTAAGGCTCACCGGGTTATCAAGACGGATGGTATGATACCCGGGAAGACTGATCGTCCCATTCTGTTCTGTAACATAACCCCCGGAACTGATCGGTCCGTTATCCGGATTCATAAACACCTTTACCTCATATTCCGTATTGGTTGCCGATGTATAGAACCCGACTGCCTTCAGTCTGTTCATTTCCGGCAGAGGTAAAAATATTTGCATAATATGCTGTATCACTGCCGAAACCGAAATTTGCGACCCAGCCCAGTGGATCATACTGGTATACCCGTGAATAATTATTTGGTGACTCGGCAGTAAACATCGCATTATCCCTTCCTATGCGGGTATCATAATACGAGATATAGAAATATCCTGCATCACCCCATGTCGTACCCCAGCTGTTCCTGGCTATGAATGCGCCGTTCCCGGGGGGAGGGTTATCGAAATTCCCGGATGAATAACCGTCATCCCATCCGACGATATCAACGGCATGATTAAATCCGCCAGAGCCGGGGTAGTAATACGCTGCGGAACGTGGTGTGAAGTAATTCGACTCATACCGTAATGTTGAGTATACTGCACCATATTGCCTGACTGCGGATTTAATCAGGTCGTTGTCAAGAGGTTCCCTCCGGGTAGGAATAAAAAAAACTTCCTGGACATGTTTCTCAGCAGGAAACCCTGATGCAGAGACCGTTGTCCCGTAAGAATACGGGTCCGCAGCTTCTGATACCGGACCTGACCACCGGGCCAGGTATGCCGTCGCCATAAAATCATTACCCCCCAGGTTTATAGGCACATCGAAGCCGTGAAGGTTCTTTTCGTTATTCTCAGAAAAATCATACCGTTCCCCAGGTAATAGTGATGATTCCAGCGATGCAGTGGATGCAAAAGCCCAGCAATTCCCGTCCTGACCCTGGTTTTTGATCGGGGATAGTCTTCCAAGCGTACGGAGATCATAACGATCAGAGCCCGCAGTTGCAGTTGCAGAAACGGTTGTGCTAGTGGGTTGCACACCCCCCACACCCCTCTGCAGAGCATAACCGACAACTGAAGGTGTATTTGCATTATTGGCCCAGGTTCCTGAATCCGTTGCTCCAAACAGGTCAACAGGTGAAGGAATCAAACCTAGACCGTGTTCTTCCTGCACTTCGCATGGAACGGCAGACCTTGTATTGAGCCAGTTACTATATGCTGAACTAAAAGGAGCAATACAGGTGCTATCAGCCTTTACCATTACAGGAAGTGCCGCTGAAGCACTGGCTGTAACTGCACAAGAAAATCCCGCAAGGATGATGAGGGTTAGAAATATTGTAAGTATTGGACGGATTTTCATAGTTGTACCACTTTTTTATAGTGCGCTTATTTTTATTAATGGTGATATCCGGTAACCAGAAATTTTCCTGTTTATGATTACTATTGATGCAGTAATGATATAATATCTGAAGGAATTAACAGAACCTGTAAGTTCTATCATCTATGCATTTGGTACCAATATTAAACAGGGTCATAAAATCGAAAGCGTTCTTACTGTAAAAAAAATTAGTTGATAGAATTTTTCCGGATCTTTGCGGATGCCAGCTTTTCGATTGCACCCGGATCGACATCCACAGATATATCCAGATCACCGGCCTGTACAGCACTTTCAAGGAACGATTTTCCTATAAGGTTTCTTACAATCAGGGTGGTATATCCTTCGGGACTCCCGACAGACCCGGCGGAAATATCAGAGAAGAGCGCGGTGGTATCAGTACAATGATGGCAACCTGTGCGTACTGCTTCATCAAGTTCTTTCATAGGGAATGAAAACGTGCTCCCGTCTTTCATGGTCACTTCGAGTTTTCCACGGACATCGAGTTTTTTTATCTCCCAGGTGGCTATGTTATGCTCGGATTTGAGTTTCTTACCGACAAGTGACTCGTAGTCGAAACTTTCAGTACAGAATAACCCGATAACGAAGCGGATAGAACGGGCATAAGGTTTTAAAAGGTCATTATCAGAGGCCCTTATCCTTGAGACAGCCTGCACGGTACACGGTACACCGACAATTGCAATCTTATTGTATTTGCGGTTTACAACTGCAGTTTTAAGCGCAGCGAGAAACGGCACCCACCAGCTGTACCGGCTACCGGCCTCGTGTAGTAATTGCTCACTGGATGTGATGACGACTGATACAGGTCTCATGGTAAACCGGTCCTCCCCGATGGTGACAACCGCATCGATCATCCCGGTATCAAGTGCATGCGCGAGAATTCCCGTCACTGCTCCACCGCTTTGTCTTCTGGGAATATCGCGGGTTGATTTTGCTGCGAGGAGGTCAATATAATTCCCAAGGGTTGCTGTAGCAGGGGGAACTGTTCTCGGACATACTGCATAACACGCACCACATGCCACACCGTCTGTTACCTGCTTACAATATCCGGACTGCACCGGGGCTGATGTATCACCACTTTCACGAAAGGTAATTGCATCTGCCGGACATACTGCAACACAGCCCCCGCATCCCGAACAATTTCCGGTTTCCCAAACTTCTTTTTTTAAGTCCTGGTACGTTTTCTGTTCCATTAAGACCACTACTCCCATGTATATTTATTCGCAAAAGGCCGTGCACTTGCCGGAGATATCCGGGTGTATTCCGATTTCAGAAATGGAGCAGGATCAATGCCGAATTTTTCTGCAAACTCGTGGATCAGAGGGGTTATCCGGTTGATTTCCCCACTGCTGCAGGTATCTTTCTTTGTTCCAACCCCGAGACAGTCATCGCCAATCTTACCCCTTATAAATATCTCTCCCCCATGAATTCCACTCCCGATACCGCGTTCTTCGTTCATGGAATCAGGGAGCTGCCGGAGAACCAGGATAAGGCCTCCGGCCATATATTCACCAAGGAATGAACGTGCCGAACCACCGAGGACGAGGACCGGGCACTTATCCAGATATTGTTTCATATGGATGCCCCCCCGGTAACCGATACTATCGCGGACAAACACTTTTCCACCCCGCATGCTATGGGAAACTGCATCACCTGCACTCCCATGGATGACGATAGAGCCGGCATCCATCGTATTACCGGGTGCGTGGTCGGCATTGCCATATAACGTAACATCCGGCCCGCTCATGAACATCCCGAGGTCCCCACCGGCCACCCCGTGAAGGAGAAGCGATACCTGGCCTTTTAACCCATCCGCGATAAACCGTTGCCCCATGATATTTCTGATGGTTATCTCCCCTGCCCCTTCACTAACGGCTTTCCGGATCTGCTGGTTTAGCGGGGTATAATGGAGATTTTTCGCATCGATCTCGACAGTTTTCATTCGACTCACGCTCCCACTGATTTCACATCAAGCACAGTCATAAGCGCTTCATCGAGCATGTAACTTCTTAAACGGTCCCGGTTACCCCGGAGACTCTCGATACTGTTGATTCCTGCCGCACCCATCAGCTCAGCAAGTTCATCGGTCCAGCCGTGGATAAGGTTGGCAACCTGTGTTGATCCAATCTCAGGGTCCAGCCGGCTCACGAGATCGGCCCGCTGTGTCGCAATCCCCCATGCACAGACACCGCGGTTGCAGGTCCCGCATACCCGGCACCCGAGGGCAATT
This sequence comes from uncultured Methanomicrobiales archaeon, assembly GCA_963709545.1. Taxonomy (GTDB): domain Archaea; phylum Halobacteriota; class Methanomicrobia; order Methanomicrobiales; family Methanospirillaceae; genus CAIKOD01. Next base: position 20,992 of record CAVPWT010000009.1, read on the forward strand.
AACGCGGCTGTACCGATATATACTGCATCAGCCCCGAGTGCAATGATTTTTGCGACATCGGCACTTTCGCGGATCCCGCCACTCGCGATAATTGATACCTCATTCCGGATACCCTGCTGGCGGAGCTTTGCATCGACACTCGCTATAGCCGCCTCCACAGGTATACCCACATGGTCCCGGAACACACGGGGTGCTGCACCGGTCCCCCCGCGGAAACCGTCTATAACAATTGCATCCGCGGAAGACCGGGCGATGCCAGCTGCAATCGCTGCTGAATTATGTACTGCGGCAATCTTCACGAAGACCGGTTTCTTCCACTCGGTTGCTTCCTTTAAGCCCCGGACAAGTTGCTTGAGGTCTTCGATACTGTAAATATCATGATGCGGTGCCGGACTGATTGCGTCGCTTCCTTCCGGGATCATCCGGGTAACAGAGACCTCCTTATTGACTTTTTCCCCTGGCAGGTGCCCGCCTATTCCTGGTTTTGCACCCTGCCCGATTTTAATTTCAATTGCGGCGCCACGCTCAAGGTAATTGATATCCACGCCAAAGCGGCCTGAAGCCACCTGCACAATCATGTTACCCTGGTACGGGTAGAGGCTCTCATGCAGCCCTCCTTCTCCGGTCCCCATGAAGGTCCCGATTTCACTCACTGCTTTTGCAAGGCTTGTCTGGGCATTGAGGCTGATTGCACCATAACTCATGTGACCAATCATAATCGGGGTTTCTAACATGAGATTCGGGACAAGGGTGGACATTAACTCGATATCCCCGTTTTCCTTTGTGAGAAGATTGAGGTGTGAGGGTTTTTTCCCTAAGTATGTGCGCAGCTCCATCGGTTCACGGAGAGGGTCGATGCTCGGATTCGTCACCTGGCAGGCATCCATTACCAGCCGATCGAAGATGACCGGGTACGGGAGGGCATTCCCCATTCCGGCGACAATAATTTTGCCTGTCCGCGCCTGGTTGAATATCGCTTCCTTCACCTCAGTCGTCCAGAGCGGGTGGCTCCTGTAGTCAACAGGCCGCTCTTCGATAGATATAGCGTCCCGCGGGCACATCGCAAGACACCGGTGACAGGCGACACAATGCCTGGGACTTACCCGGACAACGCCGTTCTCCATCCGGAATACCCCGTAGGAACAGTTTTCAACACACCGCCCACATGCCATGCATTGCTCCTGGTCAATGCTCACCCGGAATTTCATCGGTATGGTGCCGATACTCATGCAATCAGCCTCCCGATTACGGGCGATCCGGCCCTTGGCATCATAATACGTTCAACATCAGGTTCCATTGTCCTGATAGCAGCTTCCTCGCTCGATATGTAGAGACGGTTCCCGTATTCCCCGGATACAAGCGGGCGTAGTTTTATTCTGTCCGTGAACCCGACAATTGAATTTTCATTTGCCACAACAATTGCAAATGGTCCGTTCATGAGCGCCGGACCATAGGTCAGTCGTATCGCGGTATTGAGCAGGCGCTCCTTTTCAGGCATCCGGTCAATTTCATCCCAAAACGGGGGCGCCAGAGCCTTTACCGCCATTTCGGCAGATAAACCATGCCTGCGCACAAGCAGGTCAACCAGGTATGCGACAACTTCGGTATCGGTAAACATCGTGCACTGGTACCCATAGCTCTCAATATAACGCCGGTTCGTTCCGTACGAAGTAATTTCACCATTATGTACGACACTCCAGTTCAGGAGGTTGAACGGGTGAGCGCCACCCCACCATCCGGGTGTATTCGTAGGGTACCGGTTGTGGCCAAGCCAGATGTATCCTTTATATTCGTGAATTTTGTAGAAATCGGCTACATCCTCCGGCCACCCGGAAGCCTTGAATACACCGATATTTTTACCGGAAGAGAAAACCAGGATCCCAGGCATTGTTGTATTCACTTTCATGACAATATGTGTCACGATATCCTCTTCAGGTGCGGTACTGCGGGGCATTAGTGTCGCATCGGGTTTGAAGAAATATCTCCAGGGCGTGTGGACTTTCCTGATCTTTGCGTGGTCACTGGTTGGAATTTCCTCATCATGGACAACGGTCCCCCATTCGGAAAGTAAACTGTCAACATAACCTTTGGATTCATGAATATTATCAAAAAAGACATGAATCGCATAGTAATTCTTGAACTCGGGGAACACACCGTAAGCAACATAGCCGGCCCCCTCTCCGCTGCCCCGTTCATCCATTCTGGATAGGGCCTGCTTTATTGAGGAGCCATCCATCAACTCGCGTTTCCTGTCAATAACACCAATTATGCCACACATTGTTACCACGTATGCCCTGATGGCTGATTATTATAGGGTTCATTATAATTTGATTTGCTCGTTGATAAATCTCACAGATAGGGTACAGCTAACTTCCATCGAATTACTACTGATAGATATCGGTTTTTTAGGCGCAAGGATTGAATTTTAGCATTTTCAGGCTTAATATATTATAATAGCATATGATGGAAATATCCTTCCACCTTAAAAATCTGCTAATTTAAAAAAATACGATTGAATTATAGCCTGTTCCTAAAAATAGTCAATATTATTTGTTAATGGTTGAAGTGCAAGGTAAGTAAATATAAATAATGTCAGGGTTTAGTTATTCATAATGACAAGCAAGAAAGATGTTGACCAGATGCTCGAGCGTATCGATGCAGACCTTGTAAAGTTTGTACGCCTCCAGTTTACCGATGTGCAGGGGCAACCAAAGAATGCCGCAATACCTGTTGAGCAGGTAGAGAAAGCTCACTCAGGGGATCTGGTTTGACGGTTCTTCCATCGAGGGCTTTACCCGGATTGAAGAATCCGATATGCTTTTAAAACCTGATACGGCGTCTTACACTGTTCTGCCCTGGAGATCTAATGATACCCGTGTTGCACGGTTCGTCTGCGATGTATATACGTATGGGAACAAGCCCTTCGAAGGGGACCCCCGGTATATACTGAAAAAGACGATGGATGAAGCAGCAAAGATGGGTTTCTCCTTTAACACAGGTCCTGAACTTGAATTTTTCCTGTTCAACATGGTGGATGGAAAACCCTCAACACAGTTCTCTGATCAGGGCTGTTATTTCGATCTTGCCCCGAATGACAAGGGGGAGAATGTTCGCCGGGAAATCGTAATGGCACTCACCGAGATGGGATTCGAGATCGAGATGTCCCATCACGAAGTAGCAGCAAGCCAGCACGAGATCAATTTCAAGTACCGGGACGCGATAACCACCGCCGATCAGATCATGACCCAGAAATTTGCAACAAAGGCAATTGCGCTGAAGCATGGCCTCCATGCATCTTTTATGGCAAAGCCAATCGGTGGGATCAATGGCAGCGGTATGCATACTCACGGATCGCTTTCAAAAGACGGGAAGAATTCATTCTTCGATCCAAAAGCCCCGAAACAACTGAGTGATATCGCTCTCTACTATATAGGGGGACTTCTGAAACATGCGAAGGCCATTACCAGGGTTGCAAACCCGACGATTAATTCGTATAAACGACTCGTTCCCGGATATGAAGCACCATGTTATATTACCTGGAGCGATGCGAACCGGTCGGCACTCGTGAGAGTCCCTGCCGCCCGTGGGAATGGTACACGTGCCGAATTCAGGAGCCCCGACCCGATGTGCAACCCTTACCTCATGTTTGCCTGCATGCTGGCTTCGGGTCTTGATGGCGTCAGGAACAAGACCATGCCACCTGAAGCCACAGATAAAAACATTTACCACCTCTCTGCAGCGGAACGGGATAAAATGGGCATAGAAATGCTCCCTGGAAGTCTTACGGAGTCACACGAGCACCTGATGAAAGATAAAGTTCTCACAAAAACTCTTGGCGGTCATATTATGGACAGTCTGACCTGCACCGCACAGATGGAGTCTGATGCCTTCCGTCTCGCGGTCCACCCATGGGAACTCGAGCGCTACCTGGCTAATTATTAATTTTTTTTATTATATCATAATAGAAAATTATATAATATATAGGTAAACAGGATCCTTCCATATGAAGGGATTTAGTCAGACCATAACCGGAACGTCCCATGAAACAACATGGCAATGATACCGAAGAACTCCTGCCCGAAACAGGTGGGTTCATTGTACCTTTACGTGATCAATTATCGATTGATAAGGGAAGCTGGCTTGAAATGGAACATGCTACAGGTGCCCATATAATACCCCCGGAACCATGTAAAAGGAGCCTTATTTCACTACATGTTACCGTGGAGGATTTTGAACATGGATGCGACCTCTCCTGGTATTGCAAAAATCATCCTGACCAATGCATAAGGGACCGGGACCGGAAGATAGGACTGGAAGAAGTTTCCGGGCAGAGTAATTTCGCAGAAAGATCAGGTGATGATATACATGGCAATTGACAGTGGAGATACCGCCTGGCTGCTCGCATCAACCGCCTTAGTGATGTTGATGACTCCTGGTGTCGGGCTTTTTTATGGGGGTCTTGTTCGTAAGAAGAATTTCATCTCCATGGTCGCGATGTCTTTCGTGGCGTTTGCCCTGGTAAGTATCCAGTGGATTATAATTGGGTATTCAATAGCATTTGGTGGAGATGTATCAGGGGCCATGGGAAATCTTACCCTGGTAGGACTTGAAGGTGTTGGGATGGACCCAGGCCCCTATAGCGTTGCAATTCCCGGGCTCCTTTTCATGGCATACCAGCTGATGTTCGCTGCCGTCACGATGGCAATCGTGACATCAGGTATGGCAGAAAGGGTCAAATTGAGCTCATTCATCCTGTTTGCACTCCTCTGGACCACGCTTGTATATGACCCGGTCGCACACTGGGTCTGGGGAGGGGGATGGCTGAGCTCACTTGGATTCCTTGATTTCGCCGGCGGTTCTGTGGTCCATATTACTGCAGGGTTTTCAGGCTCTCTGCTATTGCAATAGTAATCGGCAAACGAGCGGGTTTCGGGACCTACGCGATGGAAGCCCATAATATTCCTATGACCCTCCTTGGTGCCGGACTGTTATGGTTCGGCTGGTTCGGTTTCAACGGCGGAGGTACACTGGCAGCAAACGGACTGGCCGTTAATGCACTGGTGGTCACCAATACTTCAGCCGCGGCCGGAGCACTTGCATGGCTTTTTGCTTCATGGATTGGAGGTCATCCCAGTTCTCTTGGAATGGTAAGCGGGGCTATTGCAGGCCTCGGTGCAATTACACCCTGTGCAGGATATGTAGGGCCTCTAGTCTCAATCCTGATTGGAGCAGTAGCAGGAATTCTCTGTTACCGGACGATGCTCTGGCGTATCAACAAGGGTATGGATGAAAGCCTTGATGCCTGGTCAGTCCATGGGATAGGAGGACTCTGGGGGACAATTGCAGTTGGTATTTTTGCCTCCGCTGCGATCAACAGTTATACGGGCCTGATCTATGGAAATGTCTACCAGTTCCTTATCCAGGTGGGCGGGGCCTTGTTTATCATGGTCTACTCGTTTGGCCTGACCTGGGTTCTGGCAAAGGTTATAGACAAGTACCTGGGCTTGCGGGTGACTGAGGAAGAAGAGTATGTAGGACTTGATCTATCCCAGCACGGGGAACGTGCATAATGTATAAAAAGAGGTGATCAGATGAAGATGATAAAAGCAATTATTCGCCCTGAACGCATTGATTTCGTTAAAAAAGCCCTCGAAGAGCACGGGTTTTACGGTATGACGGTTACCGAAGTAATGGGACGTGGAGACCAGAAAGGGATCACACTGCAGTTCAGGGGCGGTACAATGGCCATCGATCTCCTCCCAAAGACATCAGTTGAAGTGGTTATCAGAGATGAACATGCAGAGACAGTTATCAGCCTGATCCAACAGGCAGCAAAAACAGGAAAAATGGGAGATGGAAAAATATTCCAGATACCAGTGGAAAAAATGGTCCGCGTCCGGACAGATGAAGTGGAGGTTTGATATGTAAACCCATATCATCCTCCCAAACTCTCTCGTGTAGTGCTCTCTACACATATTGATCCGGGGATTAGACTCCAACTACCCCCGGATTATTTCTGTTTTGCTTTTGTCGTTTAAATATGTGGTGAAATACTAAAAATAAATTTCAGCGAGTCTCAAACATATAGATAGTTTTTTTACTTCTGGTAGTACAAAAAATAGATAATAATATAATACTATAAGAAGTACTCTTCTTTCTATCTTCCCTGTCGGTTTTACTTATCAACCGACCGGCACCCCAGGCAGAAAACATTCCCGGTTCTACAAGCGGATTCTTGTAACCTGGAAATCAACGGATCGGTTAAGACGGGGAGGTACCCATACGTAAAATCAATAAGGGCGGGACATTTTTTTCCGGTCCACCCCATAGACCACTACCCGCGATCCGTACGATAACATCAGGTGATAGCGGGTCTTTTTGGTGCGGTACAGCAGCGGGACCAAAGAGTCAGAAGGAGGTAATAAAAATGGTCGAAGTATTTAAATCAATTGGAAATATGGCATATGACAGGGAATGGTCGGGGCCTCAGGACCCGATGCGTTATTCAGAAGTCCTCGAGTGGCTTTCGGACCGCCGGGAGAGTTATATCGGGTCATCATATTATTATATCCGGACAGGCGGGGATAACCCGACGATCTGCCGGTTAACCATTTCGGGAGGCAGCCTTTATGCGATGGAGGAGATTGACCACAGCCAATATGGCATCACCGATGAAGATATTGATCAGGCCGTTCTCTACCGGGATGAAGAAACCGAAATTCCTGGTCATTACCCGATCAGTATTCATATCGAAAAAAAATTACGCACCATCCTTGATATTTAAATCAAAGAAAAATTTCTTTTTTTTGTTGAAAAAATATCGGAAAATACCACATAATATAATTACTATAAGGACATCTATCCGCGCGATTTTCTTATAACACAAGCAAAAATTTCTCATTTATCGTGTTTAAATTTCAGAATAATAGAAAACATTATAAAATATAGAAACTAACTTCCTTCTATCATAGGAGGTACCACTCAAACCCCGATACCCCGGACAAGGGTAGGTATCAGGACATTCACCTCTCCGGTCCCTCCTCTGATACACCCTCATTCAAGAATTTGAAGAAGATCAGTTTAACTCCTGACAGAAAAGTAAAATTAAATTATGGACGCTACATTTCGTTCAACAGGATGGTGAAAATTACATGGCAATCGATACGGGAACAACGGCCTGGCTCCTTGCAGCCACGGCACTGGTAATGCTCATGACACCCGGTGTAGGGTTCTTCTACGGTGGGCTGGTACAGTAAGAAAAATTTTATCTCGATGATAGCCCTCGCATTCATCGCGTTTGCACTCGTCAGTATCCAGTGGGTACTGATTGGATATACGCTGGTTTTCGGCGGGGACACGGGCGGTTTCATTGGCAATCTTTCAAATCTTGGTCTCGAAGGAGTTGGGATGGAGGCCGGACCATATAGTCCAGCAATTCCTGGATTACTCTACATGATCTTCCAGCTTACCTTCGCAACAGTTACGATGGCAATCTTAACATCAGGACTTGCTGAACGGGTAAAACTCTCGTCATTCATAGTATTCGCGCTCCTTTGGACCACGCTCGTGTATGATCCTCTCGCACACTGGGTATGGGGGGGCGGATGGGCACAACAGATGGGTGCACTTGATTTCGCCGGAGGTACTGTGGTGCATATCAGTTCCGGCTTCGGAGCGCTGGCAGTTGCCCTTGTAATCGGTGCACGTTCAGGTTACGGCAAGTACATGATGGAGCCGCATAACATACCGATGACCCTGCTCGGGGCTGCGTTACTCTGGTTCGGCTGGTTCGGGTTCAATGCCGGCAGTGCAATTGCGGCCAATGGTCTGGCTGCGAATGCATTTGTTGTAACGAACACGGCAGCCGCTGCAGGTGCACTGGCCTGGATGTTTGCAAGTTGGTACCATGGAAAACCAAGTTCTCTTGGGGTGATATCAGGCGCAATCGCCGGTCTTGTAGCAATTACTCCTGCGTCCGGTTATGTGACCCCGATGGCGTCAATTGTTATCGGTGCCATTGCAGGTCTCATATGTTATGGTGCGATGCTCTTCCGGATGAGGAAAGGTCTTGATGAAAGCTGTGATGCATGGGCAATCCATGGTATGGGCGGCCTATGGGGTGCTCTCGCAACAGGTATCTTTGCAGCAGCCGCGGTAAACGGGTATTCCGGTCTCCTGGAAGGAAACGTCAACCAGTTTGTGGTAAATGCAATTGCTGCCTTTGTCGCACTAATATATGCATTTGGAGTCACATATATCCTTGCATGGGTGGTTAACAAATTCATGGGACTCCGTGTATCTGAAGATGAAGAATATGTGGGACTGGATATATCCCAGCATGGTGAACGGATCAATGCATGAGGTGAATTAGATGCAAAAAATCGAAGCAATAATAAAACCAGAACGGTTTGAATTCGTGAAAAGAGTCTCTTGAGGAGAATAAAATATACGGGCTGACCGTTTCAGAAGTGGAAGGTCGCGGAGACCAGAAAGGGATCGTGCTCCAGTACCGCGGTGGAGAGATTACTGTCGATCTCATCCCAAAATGTAAGGTGGAAGTCGTAGTAAAAGACAAAGACCTCCAGATGATCCTGGATCTCATCATAAGTGCTGCGCGGACAGGAAAAATCGGTGACGGGAGAATATTTGTATCCCCTGTCACGAAATCAATCCGCGTGAGGACAGGGGAAATTGAAGAATAATAACCATTTTCACTTTTTTTAAAGGTTTAAGAATGATATTTATAGTATTTCCCACTTACAGGGGCTTTTAAAAATAAGTGTTACCTGTTCATTTCGTAGTATTTATCGTCCAATGTAAGCTTTAGATTCCATTTTCAGCCCGGTTTGCATTTTCAGGATAACTTCAATACATTAATCTCCAAATACCCGGCAACATCTGTTACTTTGCATATGCACCGGCGAATGAACACGGAAGAAGGATCTTCTCACTCAATTGCTGTAATATTAATGGTTACAATTACGATTCTGCTCGCCTTGCTGGCTTACCTGATGTTTCAGATACCCCATATGGAAATATACAAACCACCCTCATTCCTGGAAATAAAAAAAGTTTACAGCACAAATGAAGCAGGCACAATGAACTACGACAGCCGGGTATCCTCTATCATCATGGTACAGAGCAACTGGAGAATGACAGTCTTAAGGCTTCATTTTTTAGAAATAACCAGAAACTGGATTGCCGTATCAGGTACTATGAACGGCCATAATTTCATTCCTACAGTCCACATCGGAATTCAGACAATGGGGGGCTCCGGGTGTACAGGGACATGGTGGGAACCTGGTGAACAAATCATGATAGACTTCACCGACGGTACATTTCACCCGGGAGACACCATCAGGTTTGAAGTCTATCAAAAGCCTTCAGGCGCTCTTATTTCAAGTTATACCCATATCGCATAAATGCCCTGGCACTTAGTCTTGCCACCCTTACAGGCTCCGGGATTTTGCCATCCAGTGTGAAATCATCGCAGATCTTTGCAGCATCCGTTTCAGTTATCCCCCACGAGCGGAGATAAATCGTCCTCCCGGTTTTTAGCTGCACAGGAAATCGTTCACCAAGATGTATATACATTGAAATGCGGTCTGAATCGCCTGGAAAATATTTTTCAATATCCTCCATAAGACCTTCTGATGCCTCGTAGGTGACGCAAATAACGGGTAAATTCAGTTCTTTATACAATCGCAGGGGGTCAATAATATTATACCATGATATAAGGCATCCACCAAGAAGAAGGACGTTGATATCGCTTCTCGCGAGTTTTTTTACCAATGATAGTATAGAATCTGTTGCGTCTGTACCTCCGACGGTGACAGTCCCAAACCCGATACCATCAATCCGGAGGTCTTTTCTCATTGCGACACCGCAGATAACCGACTGCTCTCTCCCGGAATAACTCTCGGCAATACCCAGTGCCCGGATTCCTTTTTTGGAGATATGCATGAAAGCACTTATGTCGATGAATCTAATATAGTAATTGAATGAATATTGAAAAAGATAAGGTCTGCATCCTTATCCCGACATTAAATGAGGCCCCGACGATAAGGGGCCTTATTAATGAGTTCAAAGAGCTGGGTTATCCCACTATCGTAGTCATGGATGGTAACAGCCGTGATGCAACACGGGAGATCGCCACGGAGTCCGGCGCCCGGGTGATGGTGCAGTCTGCAAGGGGTAAAGGTAATGCCCTGATAGAAGCCTTCCATACTATCGATTCTCCCTATATCCTGATGCTGGATGGCGATGGGACATACTCTCCCCAGGACGCAGAAAACATGCTGGCACCCCTGTTAGAAGGGTATGACCAGGTGATTGGGAACAGGCTGATCCCGGATAACCAACCCGCATTTTCAAGGCTCAATTTATTTGGCAACCAGCTTATCAACCGGCTTTTCAAACTTGCACAGGGAAAGTTTTTATTCGATATCCTTTCAGGATACCGGGCCTTCACGATTCAGTCAATTAAACAGCTACACCTGAAAGAGACGGGTTTTGAGATTGAGACCGAGATATCAGCGGAGGCTGTACCAAATGACCAGAACATTAAAATTGTACCAATCCGGTATTTTAAAAGACCCGGGACCAATACAAAATTAAACCCGTTCCATGACGGTCTGAAAATTACGACGACCATATACAAACTTGCAAAAAGTAACAACCCGATGTTTTATTTTGGTTTAATCGGGGTAATAATCATGATCGCCGGATTTATTACCGGAACTTATGTTCTTTTCGAGTGGTTCCGTGGAATTGATCACCTGCCGCTCACCGTTCTTACCGTTTTGTTGGTTGTCGTGGGATTCCAGGTTTTCATGTTCGGGGTAATCAGCGATATGCTGCTTGGGTATCATCGCGAGGTTATGTATGAATTACAGAAGATACATTCACCAAAACGCCCGTAAAACGGGGAACATGCAAATGTATCTGCTCAACAAATCAGCCCGGTAATTTTTTTTCTTTCCCTTTTTAATTCATTCATTAATACCCGATACCTTCTAACCCGATAAAATAACCTTTATCAGTCCAAAAGAACAATATCGTAGTGAAATCTTCGCGATAATAGTCTAGCGGTAGGACAGGAGCTTCCCAGCTTCTAACCCGGGTTCGATCCCCGGTTATCGCATCTGTTTATGCCTGAACACGAACTTTTTGCTATCAGGATTATTGCAGAGAATACCAAAGGTGTACTTCGTGATATTACCACCGTTGTCGCCTGTCATGATGCAAATATCATGATGATACACCAGGAGGTATTTGAATCGGGGCCGATGGACCGCCTCGCAGAGATATATGTCGAGTACGAAGGCGGATCCGATTTTGAAGAACTGATCGGTGAACTGGAGGGGATTCCATCGGTGAAGGGTGTAAAGCCCTATAAACCATTTTCCAACATTTTCGGGACCAGGGTCATAATCATAGGGGGTGGAGCCCAGGTAGCGCAGGTCGCACTTGGCGCTGTTAATGAAGCTGACCGGCATAATATAAGGGGTGAACGGATCTCTGTCGATACCATACCGCTCGTAGGGGAACGAACTGTGGCACAGGCAGTCGACGCGGTAGCAAGGCTTCCAAGGGCAGTGTATCCTGGTACTCGCAGGATCATTAATGGGTGGTGAGATTTCAATCGCAGTCGACCGCGTCCGTGAAGCAGGGATACCGGTTATCGCTCTGAAGATGGCAGGGAGTGTACCTGAACATGCAGACCTCGTGGTTACTGACCCGATTCAGGCAGGAGTTTTTGCAGTCATGCACGTCAGCAGTAAGGCGGTATTCGATATCAACAGGGTCCGCGGCAGGGAGTTCTAGATGGATATACTAGATAAAGCCGTAAAAACCCTGATGACAGATGGATTGGTCGTCTATCCAACTGAGACCATTTATGGTCTGGGTGGTGACGCTTTTTCCGAAGACGCGATCCTCAAGGTCTATGAGGCAAAAAACCGGCCCCTTTCAATGCCACTATCAATAGCCGTTTCTGATTTGGATATGATGGCCGCGGTCACTCAAATCGGCCCGCGGGAAGAGGAGTTTATCAATACATTTTTACCCGGACCCATCACCGTTGTTGTTAAAGCACGCTCGTATCTCCCTGCCATGCTGACAGTGGGGACAGGGATGATCGGTGTACGGTATCCGGCACACCCTGTTGCGATCGACCTGATTTCCCGTTTCGATTCGCCCGTCACCGCGACCAGTGCAAACCAGTCCGGGGCAAAGGACCCCATAACCCCGGGTGAATGCCATGTCCCGTATGATATTCTTATTGACGGGGGAATTCTTCCTGGAATACCGAGCACGGTGGTCGATCTAGTGAACCGGTGCATCATCCGGGAAGGTGCACTTATTGGAGAGGTAAGGAATTACCTTTCACTAATGGAGTGAGTCAGGATGCTGCCACTCAGGCTCCGCGACTTTATCGAAGACCATGACGGGTGGCTGTATGCCGTTTCGACCTATGACAATACCGAACGTGTCGGTTGCATTTTACGTTATATACCAGATCCTCACGGAGACAGGATTAACAGGACGGGGACACGTTATCGGAAACTTGATTTTGAACCTGCGTTTAAATTAATCGAAGAGAGAAAGCCACACTATCTGGACATTATCCACCGGGTCCCTCTAGCCGATGTAAAACGGATTTACAAACCGGAAATTGAGATTCCCTGCGATTGTATCCAGAGACCCCCGTGTAAGAAAACTGATGAAATTATTCAATGTCCCCATTTCATCAATGGGGTGTACAGGCTCACTCCTCTGTGGGCTGGAGATAGAATCTTCGGATATTGATTTTATTGTATATGGCAGGGACTGGTTTGCAGCCCGCAGACAGTTAATCTCGGCCATAGATAAAGGACTTCTTGAACCGATGAGTGAAGAACTCTGGGAAACAGTATACCGAAAACGCAGGCCGGAGATTTCCTTTGATGATTTTATCATTCACGAAAAACGAAAATGGAACCGTGGACAGATTGAAGGGACGTATTTTGATCTGCTTTATTCCCGGGGATATGAGGAGATTGGCAGTGCTGTTTCCATAAAAGGAGAGATCCTTGGACCAATAACTATCGAAGTCTGTTGTGACCGATGCCTCATATGCCTACGATAATCCTGCAGTATATTCTGTCTCGCATGAAAAAATTTCCAGGGTACTCTCGTTTACCCATACCTATAGCGGACAGGCAGTCCGCGGTGAGAGGATCAAAGCTCAGGGAATATGCGAACGCCATGGGGACGAGTTCTGGTTGATAGTCGGTACTACCCGGGAAGCAAGGGGAGAATATATCAAGTCCATTACCCTGTTAGAGCAGTAAGAGAAACATTCACTGGAGGGAGTGCACTTCCGTTCAGGGGTTTCCCATAAAAAGCAATAGATTTTTAGTGGTATATTGAGTCAGAAAAGGTCTAAAAGCCGGGTAGGCCCGGGGTCACATCGCCCCTTATAATAGCAGGTCCCACATGGGGCATGGAGCGGTTTTTTCGGGACGCTCCCTGCATTCATATTCACCAGGAGCTTCCTTATTGAGTAAAACCTCCTCATGTCACGGGGTTGGATCTCATAATAGCGGCTTATTCCTCCAGGAATATAGTCTATTGAAGCTCCACGCATCTCCATCCCCAATAGTTCCGACAGGCAGAGGGCATAACCCAGCACCCGCATCCGGTCACCAGGATAAATACCCCGGGCCGGTGGTTTCACAGACCGGGTTACTGAAAAGTAGGGAGATTCAGTATAAATCCTGTCAATTGTCCCGCAGATCCCGAAACGATCGGACGCTACAAAAAGATCATATTCTGATGCAACCCTCCATTCCTTAGTACAACAGTGATCGACACAGGTATCATAATATGACTTGTATGAGGGATCAATTCCCGGTGTCACCCTGCAGATCTCCTGCCATATCTCATCTCTTTCAATGCAGCCACCAAGGTGGTAGGAAATCTGCTTACATATGGTGTACTCTGAAGGTTCTACCCATGGGTTTGACCGGTTAAAAAATACCCTGACCGGACATCCTGCAGCTGACGAGAGCTCTGATACCGGTATGAGCTGACTATTCATCAGAACCGGGTCCCAGGGTAGAAGAAGAACGGGATGGTACGATTCAATCCTTTATCCATACAGGGTGATACAAGTGAAAACCGGAGGTAGATTACCCTCATTATAGCTTCCAGGGTTTTATTTAGGGAAATCAGTTTGAACAGGTTATAGAATTCGGACCCTGGGGCCTGAACAGACGGTATCACTGCTGGACCTCATCAGGTGTTATCCCGAGATTAGAGAACTGGCGCCTTATCTCCTCAAGCCGCTCGTTTTTATCGGTCAGGCTCTCTTTCATATCCCTGACTGCAGAGGTTATCTCTTCGTATTTTCCCGGTTCAAGGTTTTCGTTTATTGCAAGATGTTCAAGAATACGAAGAAGCCGCATTTGTACATCGGTAGCCCTACACAACATCCTATATTCCTTCAGGGTTTCAGGTGTGGCACCACTTTCTCCCGCAATCTGCATATGGGTCTCCATGCGGTCGCGACGCTGGAAAAAGCGTTCTATTGCACCATACAGGGCCCGGCGGGTGATAGGTTTATTTATGTAGTCCTCGATAGAAAGCCCGAATTTTTTAGCTTCGTCAGGACTCAGGGGTTTTGCAGTCAGCATCATAACTGGAATAGACGATATAGACAGAGGGCCCGCTTTTATTTGTTCCAATGTCTGCCACCCGTCCATGGGTTCCATCATGATGTCAAGGAGGATCACATCAGGTCTGGACGTTTTCAGGATTTCAAGCGCTCCTTCGCCACTTTTGGCTGAAAGGACACGATATCCCCCCTGTTCAAGCATATTAACAAAAATGTCTACAATCGAAGGGTTATCATCGACAATAAGGACTGTATACATCAGAATACCTCTCCTGTTTCCCCAGGGGTTTCAATTCCGGGAAGTTCCCGGATAATTTTCCTTATCTGTCCAAGATTAATACCCGGGCTGGTAAGGATACAGACATATTCATCGTAGTAGGGAGCGATGATAATATTACCAGCGGGGATCTGGAGTGTCACCTGGATAAACGGCCCTGTTCGCATGACGGATGATAGTCCTTTTGAGCTGTTTATCAGGTCCTCTGCTACGTCAACAAGGTTTTCAGGATTGATCTCCCCGATTGAAAGGACATTTATTCCCCGCCCGAATATGGTGACAGCCAGCACGCCGGGAAGGTTTATTATCTGCCCAAGGATTAGATCCCCTACATCAGTCTTCTTAGAGTCCAGCAATTTTCCTATTGTCCTGAGGGGTACATGCGGGAAAAGGGAGAGGTCATTTTCGTCATCCCCTGATAACGTGAAGTTCTGGGGTACCCCGATATATGGAATAGTATCGTTAGCAGATGTCGAATTTTCAGTTGGCGCCGTTTCATACGAGGATAGAGAATCCTCCCCTGCTGAACGGGGGACCTCTGGAGCGCTGTTATCAGAAGTTGTTTCACCTGGTGAAGGTTCGGCGGAAGGACCAGAAAGCCCCTTTACTATTCCTTTTGTTTGTTTTCCAGATATTGTCTGAACTGCAGGCACTTCGGTTGCAGAGGCAAGACCAAGTGCAAGGGTCATTTCCAAAGGTGTATATTTCCTCAGTTCAAACTGGATAAATGGCTGGCTCTGGAAATACTCGTATGCCGCATGGCCATTCAGGACATTTTGACCGTGCCTGAAATAATATGCCAGTGGTTTACCCATATTAATCAGGATAAACCCACGGCTTCCCTGGATTGTCACGAGAACAAGACCGGCAAACCGCGCAGTATGCGAGAGTATCCACTGCAGTGAGGCTCGCATCTCTCCGATAGAGGTTCCTTCCGGCAGATTTTTGATCATACTATCATGGATAATTTATCCCTGTTCTTTTTCAGTTCCAGGTTAATCTGGGCGATATTCGCACTTGGTTTTGCTATTAATACGATGAATGTGTGTTCTTTTAACGGTGCGGACAGGAGGATATGATCGCGGAACTCAATAAATACCATCGAAAGCGGTTCTTTTCCAAGTTTTGAAGCCATTGATTTTGACTCTTCAAGGACAAACGAGATCACTGCCGCAAGCTGGCCATCATCGAAATCTCCGGTTTTCTGGCTTTCCACAACCTCACCGTTATCCCGGATAATTGTAACAGATGAAACGCCATCAATTATTAAGAATTTACTAAGGATATCTTCGAACATAACCGCTTTTCAATAATTGTGGTCTCTTCTTTTTATACATATCACAGCCTGCGAAGGCCATGCAGAGCAACGGTATAAAAACTGGTCTGAACCCCGGACTGGTTGACACCTGAAACCCTGGGAGGGCTGTATCACTCGTATCCCTTAAACTTCGGTTAATGAAACCAGCAACCCGGGAGACTCATAAAATACGCGGAAAAATTTTTCATCTCGTTTATTCAGACCTCTTTATTACCGGTATCATCCTTGGCGAGTGTATCGAGAATGCGGTAGGTGTTAATAAGCTTGTTAAACGAAGTGACCAGCTCACCTATTTCGTCATTTGACATTACATCAATTTCTGCGGTTTTAATCTCCCCCTGGCTCATATGTTGCGCGATGTTTGATAGTTTGACAATAGGGCTCGTAATACTGCTTGCGAGGAAAAAACTCCACATAAGTACCATGGCGAGGGTAATTACAGTCAGCAGAATAATTGTCGTCTGGAGCCCTAAACTTGCTGTTATACTTGCAGTACCTCCCATTGAAACGATTCCCAAAAGAAATATCGGGATTGTCGCCACAAACAGCATGCTGATCATGAGTTTGAAAAAAATAGGAATTTGTATCCTTATCTCTTTTCGTTTCATGTTACCACTATCCTGAGCCATGATGAATACATCCCTCTTAACAGTATTAACCTTTTACAGTGATGCATGATAATGTATACCATTATCTTCACTCAATAAAAAAATGAATTATTTCGACCCTGAAAAAAGCTACTTGATACGTTTAAATGTTACTTGGTGCAGGTTATCCCATTAACCTGGTATGAATAACAATGGTGAAAGATGAGAGGGGTATGTTACATTAAATCCCTTCCCGAAGAGGAACACCCCCAAACCCCTGCAAAATTTTAGTACCGTTTTTATGAATTCAGAACATAGTATTTGTATATGACGAATCAGGAAATATCCGTAAATATTCCACAGACACTCGACCCGGTCTATAGTAACATGATCCAGATAGCATACAAGGAGGATGAATTCACCTTTGTCTTCCTTCACCAGTTACCCGGTGTTAACCAGGCAAGGGCCAAGGCTATAGTGAGTATTACCCCAACCCATGCAAAGAACCTCCTTGCGGTCCTTGAGAAAACAATGGCAGATTTTGAATCAAAATTCGGGAAAATAGAGCCCAAAGGAGAGCGTCCGTCTGTTGATAACGTGACGACGATCAGGGGTTACTCCTGATACGTTTTTTCCGGGCTGATCCCGGCATACAACTCTAAATGTTAATAAATGCTGAACCACTATAGATATGGGATATTTTTGCCGCCGTGGCTTAGGGGTATAGCGGCTGATTCGTAATCAGCAGGTCGAGGGTTCAAATCCCTCTGGCGGCTCTATCATACAGGGTTCAAATCGGTAACAGACTCTTTTATCATCTAGAACGCTTCTTGCAATTGTAGGGCGCCCGCCTTATCACAAAGCCAGAAGTGCGAACAACTCTCCTGGTCAGTGTTTTAAAAAGATGCCATTTGAAATTAGTATCACCGGTGTCTTGCAGTTAATTTCTGACAGAATGGATATTTCTGAAGATTACACTTCTGAATATTTCTCCAATTCGCAATCCTGATATCCAATGGACCCCTCGTTACATCGGAGTTATCACTTTCATGAACTAGACAAATAATCTGCTTGCCGGGATCAGTCACTTAGCTAATTTTACCTCCAGCCACAGTAAAAAATCAATTCTGCAGGTGACAGATACCCCGTTGCATAAAAATAAGGTCTGTTATTATTTTCCTTTCAGCTCTGCGTCAATAGTAGCAATCAGGCCCGATGGACTTGCCGGTTTCTGGATAATATGGTGAACAAAAATATTTCTCCCTTCAAGCTCTTCACGGACTTTGTTCTCCGGCATACCAGTATAAATTATTACCTTGGCATCCCTCAGTTTGGCATCCCTGTGGATCCTGAAAAGAAAATCAATTCCATCCATTCCGGGAAGTTTTACATCGAGAAGAATAAGATCAGGATTTATCCCCTTCATAAGTGTATCATACGCTACCTCTGCCGAGTTAGCAATGAGGGTGTCATAATGAGCAAGGTACTTGATAAAATAGGCCAGGCTATCAGCGATATTTTCATTATCTTCGATAATAAAAATAAGTGTCATCTAGAATATTTTTTGTACCCTGCCGGATAATTCTTTCGTATTCACTGACCCACTGATTTTTGGAGTAATTGACTTAACAATCTGGGACAGGCGGGTAACCATAATGATACCCTGACACGGGAATACGATACTGGAACATTATAATTGTCCCCATTTTATTACACCACGATAGCGTCATCCGGTTGACAGGGAACGTCAGACTATTGTCCGTTTCCCGGCAACCTGCACCAGTAACCATTATGCTTATCCACTTAGCTTGTGCATGTACTGCTGATGTCTGACCAGGACGTTTTCTCAAAAATTAGCCGGTTATCAAAAAGAGAGAACGACTTTCATGCTTTCCGAAATTATTCCGGAGGCAAAGGGTGCAAAAAAAGACAGTCATATGGTGGACCTTATTGAAAAAATTCAACGGCAACTTCCAGACCTTGGCCTTTCAATGAAAAACACAGGGACTGATTATGAAATATCCACCTGTTCAAAGGTGCTGGTAAAAGAAAAACTTATTCTTACACCGGAGGATAAGAAGCGACACTGGAGATTTTTTGAGGACCCAAAAATCCCAAGGCCACTTGATGAACTGATCAGGGAATATATCACAAAAAAGACAGGGAAACAATGGGATGACCCAGTCATTCTTGAAAGAATACGCCAGGCAGTCATCGCGCAGAAAGGAGATTACTGGCGTGAAGGATTAAAAAAAAGGTCCTGTATGAACAGGGATATCGTATTTTTGCATACCTTGCCTACCAGTTTCCGGTATATTTTATCCAGTTTGAGCATATCCTCGGAATGCTTGCATCTTCCGGACTCCTCAAAGAGGACATGACAATTCTTGACATTGGAAGCGGCCCGGGTGTGGCAGCGTTAGCGACGATAGATTTCCTCTCCCGCTCCGGTCATGGTAACGCCACACTCCATGCCGTTGAACTATCAGGGGAGCAGCGCGAGGCATTCACTTTCCTTACCAGAAAATTTTCAGACGGTGTCGCGGGAATCACCATAAAAGATCCACTACCTGAAGATCTCACCACGGTCCCTGCCGGGGCCCTTCCACGTGACGTTGACCTGCTCGTGTTCCAGAATGTCCTGAATGAACTTACAGGCCTGACGGTCAGGCAAAGGGCAGCCCGGGTAAAGGTCCTCTCAGAAGTGTTGTCACAGGACGGGGTACTGGTGATTACCGAACCCGCAGATATGGTTAATTCAACAATCATGAGACAAACGGTCCAGGAACTTGCTCTGTCCGGACTCGTCGTCATTGCACCCTGTCCTCCAGGGTGGACAAAGACCTGTAATTCACAGCATTGTTGGAGTTTCATAAAAAAGCCACCACTACGACCTTCCCGTCTGATGGAACTGGTTGCCTCGTGCAAGGAGTCATACCGCTTCCTTAATACGGATATTAAGTATTCCTATGCTGTCCTGAAAAAAAGTCCGTCCCAGAAGACATCGGATTATACAACCGTGGCCCGTAAAAAGACGTCGGCATTATCGACCCTTTCACGCCATGTGGACAGGAGGATCAATACTGGTGCAGCGGTTATGTCCGGAGACCTTGGCAACAGCAAGACGCACCTCTGGAAACTATGCGACGGGACGCCACAAAAACCTGTGTACGCCGTGATGCCGGCATACCATCTTTCATCTGAAAATGAATACATCATGAAAGCCGGCTACGCGGAACAGGTCGATATTTCCGGTGTACTGGTCAGATACAACCCACAACACGACTCATATAATCTCCTTATAACAAGGGCAACACGGATCGTGCCCGCCGGAAACAGACCTTCGAGGCGATAACAGGGAAGCGTAACCCTGAATTGGATCGCAGTGCCATAGTATCATTTAGTGGTATAGCAGCAGGCGCATTCAGGATATCCGGCTTTTAAAACCCGGCCGGATATTCGAATAGTTACCTACATCAATCGTTAAAAGAATTTCTATCACCATTAAAAGGTACTATGAAACCCAGATATAGATTATTTTTTTAATAATCCTGTTATTCTGCGTACTATTAAAAAAATGATTGTTTGTAACAGGTAATTGTCAAGCCAGAATGTTTATTGGCAAACAAGAAGAAAATTAGTCAGCATGTCATTCCAGAGACATAGAAAATTCTTCTATATGAGTAGCATCACTCTGATTCTTCTTGTTTTTACCCTTCTCTGTGGATGCACGGGTACCGAGCTGTCACTTCATGGTTACAATTCAAACAACACCGCAGTCATCAGCCCGGGTCCGGTTACAGCTCTCCCGAATACCACATCGGCTGCAAACCAGGGCATGGAAGAGCAATACAATGGGAATATTGAAAAGACTAACAAAGACAGACTTGAAAAGGCATGGAAAACACTCAGGGTCATTAACACTGACACTAACGAGCAGTTCCTGAAACTGGATTTTTCCAAGAGTGATGATGTCAATCACCTCCGATACCTGCTGATCCCTGGAGCGGTCCAGAGAATTGAATCAGTAAGGTCTGACCTCTACATGATAAACCCGGTTAGTGAGGCTGAAAAAAATGATAAAAAAGCACTCATCGGAATCACGAATTACACCATCCTGAAATATGAGGGATTATCCACCATGTGGCATGCCACGCAGTATGTAACCATCGGGGACCCGGTGAAAATGAAATCAGAACTCAGGAAGGCCAAATTCCAGATAATGGATGCGCTCGATATTATCAACGAGAAGGAGATTTCACAATACCCGAGTATGTACCGTGACCAGGTTGCTTATGATAAACGCGAACTTGACGAAATGGCCTCGCAGGTGGAGAGTTTTACACGGTCTGTTTATCTGAATCCGCTCATCTGATACCCACATGCCTGATTTTCGAATTAATAGTATTATCACCTGGTCAGGGTCAGGTACAACCCGGGGACTCCAGGGACTCGTCCGTGGCATGATTCCATATCTTGATAATCACGGCGGGATAATAGCATCATGATAGTTATGCTACACAGCAGGATTCACCCCTGCAGGGTTTTATCCCGGGATTTTCTGCCATATAGCGAGAAGGAGTGCGATATTGCGTGGACCATTACGAGAATGGGGATTGTAAATGAAGCATATTATTTCGATACGTGACCTTGATCGGCAATTTATCGACGAACTAATAAACCACGCCAATCATATTGCGTCACAGCATTTTAATGCGAATTCATTAAGCGATAAAATCCTTGCACTTCTATTCTTTGAACCAAGTACCAGGACCCGTATGTCATTTGAGGCAGCAATGGCCCGTCTCGGGGGGACTTCAATTTCAGTAGGAAGTATCGAGGCGAGTTCGATGGCAAAAGGAGAGACCCTAGCCGATACCATACGGGTGGTAAGCGGGTACGCCGATGCGATTGTCCTTAGGCACCCAAAAGAAGGAGCGGCCAGACTTGCAAGTGAATTTGCCTCTGTCCCGGTCATTAATGCCGGGGATGGGGCAGGACAGCACCCGTCACAGACCCTTCTAGACCTCTATACAATACAACAGTCCCTGCCACTCGACGGGATCGATGTGGGAATGATTGGCGATCTCAGGTACGGACGCACAGCACATTCACTGGCGTATGCCCTCTCCCTGTACCGCAGCCGGATCCATGTGATATCACCGAAAGGACTGGAACTCCCTTCCGGGCTTATCGGGGAGCTCCGTGACCGTGGTACCGAAGTGATCGAGCATGAGCATGTTGAGGACATCATTAAAGAACTGGATGTCCTCTATGTTACCCGTATTCAGAGGGAACGGTTCCCTGATTCTGCATCATATTTCGATGTCTCTTCCAGTTACAAGATAACAACCGAACTACTCGATGGTGTGAGGAGTCACCTTATTGTATTGCACCCGCTCCCACGCGTGGATGAAATCGAACCTGAGGTAGATGCCCTCCCCTATGCCCGGTATTTTGAACAGTCAAGAAACGGTGTCCCGGTAAGAATGGCGATGCTCCAGGAGGTATTAAAATGACCGTCCTTGTACCCCCGGTTGAAGGTCTCCTCATTAACCCGATCAAAAATGGTACGGTTATCGACCATATTACATCAGGCGAGGCCCTGAACGTATTGAAAATAATCGGGATTACCGGGACTACAACAGAATCGGTAAGTGTTGCCACAAACGTTTCAAGCGGGAAAATCGGACGGAAAGACATTGTAAAAATTGAGAACAGGGAACTCCGTAAAGAGGAGATGGACCGTATCGCACTTATTGCACCCCGCGTATCAATAAACATCATCCGTGATTACAAAGTGTATGCCAAAGGCGGGGTAGAGCGCCCTAAATTTCTCCTTGGTGTAGTCAGGTGCCCAAACCCGGGATGCATAACAAACGCGCATGAACCGGTCAGCAGCAGGTTTGAAGTCCTTCCAAATGGGCTCCATTGCATGTACTGTGACTGGCTGATCACCAACGACATCACGGGCCACATGATATAACCGGATAAACAATCGTTTCACATTAAAAACAGATGCTAAAAAGTCAGGAAGGTTCCTTTGCAGGGATTACTATCGCGATTGGCAAGTATCCCTGTTTTTCCATCATTCCCCACTATTAATACCTCATTCCTGGGTTTCACGGCCTTTCCCCTCATGATCATCCACGTGTCCTGTCGGAATTTGTGCCGGTCAGATGTCCATGCTCGTCAATTTCACCTCGATATATCCGTGTACTGGAAATCCAGCGCCGGTCTTCAGCGAGTACGCAGGTAATCTGGTGAATATCGACCTTATGCAGTCCAGCTGCATGGCGGAGACGGTTAATCTCAGTTGCTGCAGGAAGCGTCTCCTCCGAGACGACGATCGCATCAAAATCAGCATCCAGCGCTGAACCATAGCGGTCTGATAAGGGTTCGATCTGCCATTTTGTTGTATATCCCTGGTTTTCAATGAATAATGATACATTTTTTTCCCTATCGTTATAAGGGCGCACTGGATGGTTTTTTGCGCTTGCGAATTCATCCGTTGTCAGGCCGAGTATGACGGTACCATCTGAAGTTGCAAGGTCAAATGAACGGGCAAGGAGTCGTTTATGCCCATCATGCAGCGGATCAAATGTGCCCCCTACCATAACCTTCATTCGCTTGAATCGTTAAACTGCTATAGTATTATGAGTATGGATAAATGCACCGGTCCTTCTGGTTTTACTGCGCCAAATGCCACAGTCCTCGGTTCTGTAACTCTCAAAGAAAACGCCAGTATCTGGTTCGGAGCCGTCGTGAGGGCAGACAAAGATGATATTTTCATTGGGGAATCTTCCAATGTCCAGGATAATGCAGTTATTCATACAAGTAAGGGGTTTCCGGTCCATATCGGTAACCAGGTCTCGATCGGTCATGGTGCGATACTCCACGGTTGCCGGATCCGGGACCGCGTACTTGTCGGTATGGGGGCCATAGTCCTGAACGGAGCTGTTGTTGGTGAAGACTCTATTCTTGGTGCAGGTACGGTAGTAACGGAAGGAGCGGATATCCCTCCCGGTTCTCTCGTGCTCGGGGTTCCAGGAAAAATAATCAGGCCGACGACCCCCGAACAAAAAAAGAGTATTGTTCACAATGCGGAAAGTTACGTGGAGTCTGCAAAGAGGTACAGGAATGCATGAAGTGGTTGTTATCGGGGGCGGGGTGACAGGGATCCAGGCTTCCCTCGACCTTGCCAATCATGGTATTATCGTTCATCTCGTAGAATGTCAGCCATCAATCGGCGGCCACATGTCCCAGTTAGATAAAACATTTCCTACGAACGACTGCTCGATGTGTATCCTCTCCCCAAAAATGGTGGACGTAATCAGGCACCCGAATATCAGGGTCTATACCCTTTCAGAAGTTGAACGCGTTGAAGGAGCAGAAGGGAATTTCAGGGTAATAATCAGGAAAAACCCCCGTTATATCCACGAAGACCTCTGCAATGGTTGCGGGGACTGCATCCAGGTCTGCCCTGTGGAAGTGTACAATGAATTTGATGCAGGGGTAGGGACAAGGAGGGCAATCTATAAACCAAATCCGCAGTCAGTCCCTGACCTCGTCGTAAAAGACCCGGTTCACTGTGTGGAATGCGGGCTCTGTTATGACGCCTGCCTGCTTGATGCCGTGAAGAAAGAAGATGACCCCGTGTTTATAGAAATCAATGCAGGTAGCATTATTGTTGCCACAGGGTATTCTGTCTTTGATCCCGGCGTAAAGAAACAACTACGTTACCTGGAATTTCCGGACGTTATTACAACCCTGGAGCTCGAGCGGATGATGAATGCAAGCGGACCGACCGGAGGTCAGATCAGGCGCTTCTCTGATGGAAAAAAACCAAAACGTGTGGTGTTCATCCAGTGTGTCGGATCACGCGATATGTCAATTAACAGACCATGGTGTTCATGTGTCTGTTGCATGGCATCAATCAAGAATGCAATCCTTATAAAAGAGAAATCCCCGGATACCGATGTGACAATCTGTTACATGGATATCAGGGCGTACGGCAAAGGTTACGAGGAATTTCGTGAAAGGGCAGAGGCAGCAGGAATACAGTTCCTTCGCGGCATTCCGGGCGAGGTCGGCGGCGATAAAGGAGACATGTCACTTATCATTGAGGACAGTGAGACAGGGGAATTGAAAGACTTAAAGCCGGAACTGGTTGTCCTCGCCGTGGGTATCAGTCCATCATTACAAGCTGGTGAAATCGCGGAAAAGTTGGGTATATCCCGTGATACATCGGGTTTCTTCAAGTCTCTTGATGAGAAAACAGGGATCGTCGAGACCAACAGGCCGGGCATCTATATCGCAGGGACTGCGGTGGCCCCGAAGGATATCCCGGACTGTGTAGCGGTCGCAGGTGCAGCGGCAATGCGTTCCTTTATCGGATCAATCCGGGACTAACAGACTATGGAACAATTAAAAACCCTGTGGTATGAAGCGGATACTGATTGCATTGCCTATATTGATGAGACACTGCTCCCGGTATCGTTTAAGATCGCCAGATGCACGACCATTACAGAACTTGGGATTGCGATAAAAACCCTTGCAATACGCGGAGCACCGGCGTTGGGTGTAGCGGGTGCTTTGGGAGTCGCCATGGCCGCACGGAGGTCAGGAGAGACCGGATTCGAGCAGTTTTTCAGCCGGGTGCATGCAGACGCCATCCAGCTCGCATCCACGCGACCGACAGCGGTGAACCTCTCCTGGGGGATACAGCGGGTACTCATCCGTATAAGGATTACCGGATCAGTACATGAAGCGAAGGATGCAGCACTCTCCGAGGCACTCGCTGTTGCCCGTGAAGATGCTATAATCTGCCGCAGGATAGGAAAACTGGGTTCGGCATTGTTACCTGACCGCTGTACCGTCCTCACGCATTGCAATGCAGGTGCCCTTGCATGCAGCGAGTGGGGGACTGCCCTTGGGGTTATCCGCTCAGCGGTTGAGGCAGGTAAAGATATCAGGGTGATCGCCTGCGAGACCAGGCCCCTCCTTCAGGGTGCACGCCTCACTGCATGGGAACTGGACCGCGACGGTATCGATGTAACCGTGATTACCGACTCCATGGCAGCCCAGCTAATGCGGAAAGGTGAAATCGGGAGTGTAATTGTCGGTGCTGACCGGATTACGCGGGATGTGGTATTCAATAAAATCGGGACCTATATGCACGCAGTATGTGCAAAATACCATGCCATTCCCTTTTATGTCGCGGCACCGGTTTCCACGTTTGACTTAAACGGGGTGGAACAGGATATTCTTGTCGAGGAACGTGGACGGGATGAAGTGGCATCCTTTTATGGCCGGAAAACAATCCCGGATGGAGTACCGGTGAAAAACCCGGGATTTGACGCGACACCACTGGCACTGGTAAGCGCCATCATCACTGAAAATGGTATCCTTTCCGCACCATATGACATCCGGCAGGTCATGGAACCAGCAGAAAACACATCGACAAGGTGATCAGATTTCAAGCATTTTACCCCCAAACAATTGACTATACACTCCTTTCAAGTGTGATATTCATCATTGGAGAGATCACTGTTATTGTCCTCATCGGGCTGGTTTGTCTCGCGCTATTTCTAGTTGGCCTTACATTTTATTCCATCAGGAAAGGCAAAGTAATTTTCCCGGGTTTTTTAAAGGCAGGAATGGTACTGGTAGAAGGATTCTCAAAGGCTCTGTTCAGCCTTTTTGGTCTCGAAGACAGGGAAATGATGACATTTTTTATCCGGGTCCATAACACGATGAACAGGAAATCTTTTGAGGCAATTCCAGTCGGTGAAAGGGCAATATTTTTTCCACAATGCCTTAGGTCTGCAAAATGCCCTGCAAATCTCACACCAGAGGGTCTGAAATGCATCAACTGCGGGCAATGTACAGTTACCAATGCGATCCGGATGCTTGAATTGCTCGGTTACAGGCTCTTTATTGTCCCGGGGTCCTCATTTATCAAGCGCATGGTGAAGAAGGTACCGCCCGAGGGCGATAATCGGTGTCGGATGTCTCTCTGAAGTAAAGGAAGGCCTTGATATGTCAGATAAGCTCGGCCTGGTGGCCCTCGGTGTAGTGACAGAGCGGGAAGGATGTGTCGAGACTTCGGTAAACTGGGATGATGTCTTTGGGGTGGCACTCATTGGTATCGACCCTGCGTTAGTACCTGATGAGGTGAAGGCATCCCCCTGGTACCATACACTCGATCATTTCTGATTTTTTGGCGGGTATGAAAAACTCCGCCAAAACACTCTGAAAGGTTACCTTTTTCTGCTCATTTATGAACCAAATGCTTATAACACGCTTTGTTGATGTCCCTATACTCCACGGTTCAGGTTTTTTAGCCGGCCTGATATGTACTTACGCTCCCCGGTCACCACCCTGACGATTTGGCGGTCCTGGTCTGGATAGAGACGGTTGTTAATCACTGAAATTCAGGTCTTAATTGCCAGGTTTTTCCGGCATACCAGGTATCGTACCCATTTAATCATGAATAATCATCATTTCTTGCTGGAAATACCAGGGAGTGGGAAATTCACATGAATCCCGCTACCATGACCTGAACTGCCATTTTCCCCCTGCGGCGTACCTAACTATTGCGACCTTGAGATAACCTGGAACGTTTTAAAAACATTCCAAGGCCGGATTCTGTTGTATTATCACTGGAGCAACAGGGCAGCCAGGGTAAACACGATCAGCGAGGCAAACATACCATATTTCAGGTAAATCGTTGCACGGCTTTCTTTAACGCATTCAGGATTCCTGCATCCTGATGCCCGCCATGCACTATAAAGGATGATGATATCCACAGGAATGATACCAGCCAGGTACCAGGCACCCCACCTGGAATAGGGATAAAAACTTACTGCTACCGCAATAATCGTAAAAATAATGGAGATGCAGGCAGTAAGGCGTACACCATACAGGACAGGAAATGTTTTTGCTCCCGCTGCGATATCTCCCGGCACATCTTCAGCATCCTTCAGGAGCTCCCTGGCAAACATTGCAAAAATCGTGATGAAGGCGATAACCATATTGTTTATAAGACCTGATATACCCGCGAAAGCACCACCAAAGAGAAAAATACTCCCGGCGAGATATGCAACTGATAGGTTGCCTATAAGCGGTGTACTTTTTAGCGTTTTCGCATATCCGATAAGCAGGAGTGAATTAATGACTGCAAAAAAAGCACAGTAGGGATTCGTGAAAAGGCTGATAAAAATCCCCCCGGTGAACAGGATACCGGCAAAAATAAGGGCCCCGGAAGTGGTAACTGTCCCTGAGGGGAGAGGCCTGTCAGGGCGGTTGACCATGTCAATAGGAAGGTCAAAATAATCATTAATCGTGTTTCCGGCTCCTGTGATCAGGATTACAATGACCATCAGGAAGATTACTGACGGGACGATGGTCCCGGTTGCAATCAGGTAGGCAAGCACTGCGGCAAGACCTGCGACAATAGAATTTACCGGCCTGATAATTCGCCAGTAACCCATAATTGTCATAATGAAGATCTTCTCCGGACTGCCGTATTAAGCTGGTGAAGTAATTTTTCATGAAAAACGGGCGTGGGGGGATTTGAACCCCCGGCATTCAGCTTAGGAGGCTGACGCTATGTCCGGGCTAAGCCACACGCCCTCGCCTATATGAATTGACAAGGGATAGGTATAAGGTTAACGAAACTCATGATATTAGGGATTATGGAATTAATAGAGGCCGTAGAGGGGAGTACACGATTTTTTATCCCCGGGCAGGACGAAGATTCCGCATTCCCTCCCGGCACTGCACCTGTTTTTTATAACCGGCGCATGGAGCTCAACCGCGATGCCACCTGTACTCCTGCTGAAGGTAGTACACCCTGAGGATTATATTGATACCATGGGTGCAACCGGTATAAGGGGCCTCCGGGTTGCGCAGGAATGCGGAATTCCCGTCACTATTAATGACCGTGACACACGTGCCGTTGACTTGATCCGGACAAATGTTGTTTATTCAGGCCTTGAACATGTCACCGTAACAAAAAGCGATGTGAATGTCCTCCTGTCAGGTCAGAGGTTCGATGCCGTCGACCTTGACCCATTTGGGACTCCGGCACCATTTATTGATTCTGCGATCAGGAGTGCACGCCGTTTCCTCATGGTCACGGCGACTGATACTGCCCCACTCTGTGGTGCCCATAAAAAAGCGGGTATGCGGCGATATTTTGCACAACCATTGAACAACGAGTACCATGGCGAGACCGGCCTTCGCATACTCCTTGGATTCGTTGTTCGTGAGGCATTGAAATATGATATGGGAATTCTCCCGCAGTTCTGCTTTGCCCATGCGCATTTTGTCAGGCTGCACCTGCAGGTCAGGAGAGGTCCGCCCGCGGCTGAACGGACCCTTTCATCGATCGGGTACATCCTTCAGTGCCCACTATGCCCGTCCCGCTCTGAACAACATGGAATGCTGCCACAGAATGCGGTGTGCGAATATTGCGGTGCCCGCCTCATCCCGGTCGGTCCGTTATGGCTGGGGGGATCCAGTCAGAAACGCACCTCGATGCAATGATTGAAAAGCTTCCACTTCTTAAACTGGGCACTTCACGGGAACTGGCAACGCTCCTGACAATCTGCCGGAATGAACTGCCAACCGCAGGATTTTACGACTACCACCAGCTTGCGAAACAAGAGCGCCGCTCACCACCCCCTATGGATGAACTTCTCGAAAGAATACATGATATGGGATTTCCCGCCACCAGGTGCCATTATCTTGGTACCGGTGTAAAAACAACCGCACCCTTGCGAAGGCTTCTTGAAGCAGTAAAAGGGGACTGCTGAAAAGAGTTCCCAGCCCGGATTAGTTTCCGGCCGCGTCCATTCAGAAAAGAGACCAGGAACCGGGTATTGTTGTAGGGGGCATTGTTTATAATTAATGCTCGATGATTATCGAGAGGATATCCCCGTCATGGAGTTTATAGGGAAGCCCAATCCGTTGTCCTGGGTGCTTTACGTGATCACCCCAGACGCGGGCATACCTGAAACGGTCAACAAAGTCCCGGTGCAGTTTCCTGCATACAGCTTCAACAGTGCTGCCTGACCGGATGATCAGGGGTTCCTCGAGATCAGCCTCTTCTCCCTGGGGACGGAGGTACAGCCTCATAAACCCGAGTTTCTGGTAGATCTCCTCTTTCAATTCTTCCATGTGGTAACCGGTGTGTGCAGAGATCATGACCGGTGGCATCGAGAAACGTTCCTTAAGAGTACCTGCTATCTCTCCTGCCTGTTCGTTATCGATAAGGTCAATTTTATTAACGGCAATAAATGCGGGAACATATACGCGGCTACCCATTACTTCATCAATCAGGTCTTCCTGCGTGGCCCCTCCCCTGATGAGAATATCCGCGTTCATGATTTTACTCTCGCTCAGGATAGCCCGGATTTCTTCTATATTAAGTTCAAGTGTCCCGACCTTGTGGACACGGACACCCCCGTGTGAGGTCTTCTTGATTGTGATATCGGGTCTCGGCTTATTTATCCGGATACCGGCATCGTACAACTCCTTCATCAGTACGTCGACATGGCCCTGGTTAAAGACATCAACAAGGACCACTATCATATCTGCGCTTCGCACGACGCCGATTACTTCCTTGCCACGGCCTTTTCCCATCGCAGCACCGGCAATAAGGCCCGGTATATCAAGGATCTGGATTTTTGCCCCTTTGTATTCCATCGCACCCGGAACGACCGTAAGCGTGGTAAACTCATAGGCAGCGACTGCGCTCTCCGCACCGGTAAGCTGGTTAAGCAGGGTACTCTTACCGGTTGAAGGGAATCCGACAAGGACAACAGTTGCATCCCCGGATTTTTTAACCGAGTACCCTTCACCGCCGCCCCCTGACTTCATCGCCCGGTTGACGGCGTCGTCCCGTAATCTTGCTATCTTGGCCTTTATCCGGCCGATATGCTTGGAAGTGGCCTTGTTATAAGGTGTCTTCTGGAGCTCATCCTCCAGTTCCTTGATTTGATCTTCGAGGCCACTCATTCTTTCTATCATTGGCCGGATCATTCACATATAGTTGTGGGTATAGGAATTGCAGGAGGACTTGTGACATTTAGGAAAATTTCGCCAGTAAAAATGGCCAGGTCAGCGAGAAACGACGAATAACAGACATATTTAAGTAACAACACTACCCATGTATCTGGGCAGTTATTCATACCTTGCTGCTATAGTGTAGTCCGGCCAATCATGCGAGCCTCTCACGCTCGCGACTGGGGTTCGAATCCCCATAGCAGCATCCATGACACAAGGTTGGATTTTTTTTTGAAAATTGATGTCTTCAGTTTCTGCCAATCCTGGTCGGGACAATATGATTTGCCACCGTACTATTTGATCTTCTTTATGCACATTATTATCAATGGAGTCCCGGTTTTTTGGGAGGAAACATATAATAACCCTGGTTGATACAACGATCATCTATGGCCGTAATTGACAATAGAGGGTTGATTTTTTACTCCCTGATATCACTTGTAGCGTTTCTCTGGTCGGCATTTATTTATCAGCAGGGAATTATGTCATGGATCAGTTTATCTATCACCCTTACGGTGCTCGGGGTTTCAGCTATCCTTCTGGTATTTGTAATTCTGGAGATGTTGAGAAAAACTAATTAAAATAACGGCTGATATGAAAAACATCCAACGATTATAAACAGCCTACGCTAGGAATAACTCATATCCACGTCTTAACAGAGACTTCCTGATTCTATTGAGATTTTTGTAGTAACAGGCAGTGTGGTTCAAAATAATTACAGTCTGATATTCGTGCTCGAAGCACACTCATCTATTCGTGAACCATGACCAAGCTTTGTTACAGGTTCAAGACCTAAGCCGAAATTGGTCTTATCTGCCTACTGATCAAATATAACTGAAACTTATTAATGAAGGATCCTATACACCCGTTTTTCATACTCATCTATGAGCCAAAGGCTCATAGCGCGCTTTGTTGAAACACACATAAAAGCGGGGATTTCTTACCCGAACCATGAAAATCGGTTAATCAGATTAATTCCAGATCGGTTCGCTCTCCTTTTTTCCAATAGCGCTTATCTGGAATCAATTGGTTTATCTTGCCAAGACCGGGTTTCCGATCCATTATTTTTTCAGCGCAAGTTCAATTGCCACGCGAAGGTCGGTATCATCGAAAGGTTTAACAATAAATCCGTCAGGATTCGTTGCTTTCGCCCTTTCAAGCGTGATACCATCCGAATGTGAAGTCACGTATATAACAGGGATATTAAAACCCCGTTTGATCATCTCTGCAGTCTCAATCCCATCGATGTCACCTTTAAGGTTGATGTCCATCAGGACTATGTCGGGTTTATGCTTCCCCACCAGTTCCATCGCCTCGGCACCCGTCGTTGCACGCCCGCATACAGAATATCCAAGGTTTTTCAACCGCCAGTCGGCAACCCGGGCGATAATATCATCATCTTCAACAAGAAGTATCGATTTTTCAACCATCATATCACCGGATGATAACTACATGATGTTGTTTATTGATCTCATATGTTTAACCATGTGGAAATGTATCACTGCCAGACCTGAATGTACCCCAGGGGATAAGGATTTCGAACCGTGCCCCTTTCCCGGGACCACCGTTTTCCTTAATCGTAATGCCCGTAATGGAGAGGATCTCCCGGAATGCACCAATTGAACCCTACACAAAAATATCGTATCAGGGACAGGGAGGAGTAAAAAAAACCTCCAGGTAACGTATTCCTCATTTTTTTAAATATACAAAGGTTTCAATAAAGTCAATTGCTTTTTTAACCGGTTTTATCACATTGTTCGTCTGAAACTTACCATCGCAATTGCACCAATAATTGCCACTGCCAGGATCGCCCCGAATGGACTTGCCGGGGCTTTCGTCGTGGGTGTTGCAACGGGGGATAGTGCCGCATTTATCTGCAGGGCCTGACCTGCGTTAATCTGCAGCGTGCTCGTATACGGATTATATCCGGCCAGCGAAATTGTGACGGTGGAAGAGCCGGTTTGCACGTTCTGGGCGGTTAATGGCGTAATGCCCACGTAGCCATTATTGATGAGTACATCTGCCCCGCTTGGGTCTGAGGTAATCTGAACACTCGCCGTGGTGGCGGGTTGCCCCGATGGTACAAGTGTTGCCGATACCTGTGCCGTTTGTCCTGCACGAATATTCGCAGTGGTCGTATAATCCTGGTACCCGGATTTTTTCAATACAATGGTGTGCGTCCCTTGTGAAAGTGACACAACGTCCAGGGGGCTTCCCGGTGACGTGGAACCCTGGTAATCAGTATCAACATATACCGCCGCACCCGAAGGGGACGAAAGAACCAGGAGGTCCCCGGTGGTCGGGTTCGAGACCGGTATGAGCTGGGCGGTTACGTACGTGGTCTGGCCGGAATATACGGTATACAGCGTAGACCAGGTCTGGTACCCTGCTTTTTTAAGGGTTACGGTATGGGGACCGGTTGCAAGATTGCCAACAACCTGGTTCGTTTCTCCCTGATAAATTGTGTCGATGTAGATTCCGGCCCCGTTCGGGGTTGAGCTGATTGAAATACTCCCCTGTTGTGAGATCTGGACAAGGTTGGCTGACACAGAGCTGGTGCCTCCCGCATTTACCTGGACATCTTTTGAATAGGAGTAATACCCTGATTTTGTTACCCTTACGTTATGCCACCCGGCGGAAACCGAAGAGAATGTCCCGGGAGTGACCATCGAGTTCTGACCGTTGTCGAGTACCGCATATGCACCCGACGGCGAGGACATCACCTGAATATTGCCATTCTGGTAAAGGGGTGATAGGACCGCATTAACCGTTACCGTCGATCCTGCCGGAGGGTTCCCAGGGTAATACTGGCTCCAGGACTGGTACCCGGCCATCGCGACACCGATGGTATGGCCAGGCGTGCCGGTGGAACTTACCTCAAGATTTATAGGGGTTGTTCCCTGGTTCGTCCCGTCAAGGGTAACAGCGGCACCACTGGGGCTGGATATAACATAATAATACCCCTTATCGCCGCCTATTGGTGTCGGGGGAAGAGTTATCGGTATAAACACGAGGTCTGCATCAACATGGACTGTTTCTCCCTCGAATGGGTTACCGGGCTCATTCGCGCTCCATGTCCGGTACCCTTCTTTTGAAATGCTGATGGTATGACCGGGAGTCCCGGAACTGCTCACTTCAACGGTAACGGGCGTAATCCCCTTGTTTTTCCCGTCAAAGATGACCGTCCCGCCTTCCGGATTGGACGAAATATCATAATACCCCTTTCCTCCGCCAATTATCGTAGTCGGGGGCAGGGTGATCGGTTCAGTAACGGGAATAAACTGAAGATCGGCATTTATACTGATTGTTTGTCCCTCGCCAGGGTTACCAGTCAGATAATCAGTGTACGTCCTGTACCCGGCCTTGGAGATGCTGATCGTGTGCCCGGGTGTCCCTGAGGGTACTCACCTCGACGGTTACGGGAGTGGTCCCCTTGTTACTTCCATCAAAGATAACCGTCCCGCCTTCCGGATTAGACGAAATATCATAATATCCCTTTCCTCCTCCAATATTTTCAACCGGCAGGACTTCAGCAGATACAAAACCGAGTGTCATCATTCCGATGATAAGGGTAAAAATTACAAGATATGATAGTTTCGTAAGAATCACCTGTAGAAACCCATTCTTTTGTTAGATTAAATATACTATGGTATTTTTTTTTAAAAAATAAGTCAGGATTTCTCCAGGTACATACCATCTAAAACAGTTTTCCGGACCGTTCAGACCCCCGGGGTTACCTTATTGCAATAGAAATAACCGGGCACCTTCATCTGCGGGGTTTTCCACATCGCATTGAACCGGAATCAGATAATTACAGATGTAACATCGGTTCAAACAGGGGAAGAATATCCCCGTTTTCACAGTTAATTGTGACCCGGCGTATCCTTATCCAAAAGGGATTTTTTCCATGCATACACGATATCCAGCAACTCCCTTGGTTTCTCGTAGGTGGTACCGACAACACCGGTGTATACTGACCCGGAATTCCCATCCAGTGAAATGGTATCCCCTTCCCTGAGTATCTGACCACCCAAGTGACATTTGTTGGATGAGGGGTCAATCTCCAGGCCGGTACAATTCACGATGCAGACCTTCCCCATGTGCCGGGCAACTACTGCCGCATGCGACGTTCGTGCTCCCTTCGCTGTCAGCAACCCCGACGCAACCCGAATTCCCTCGATATCATCAGGTGATGCGGTCTCCCTGACAAGGATCACAGGTCCTGACATGGATTCCTGCAAGGCCCGTTCAGGTGTAAATACCATGATTCCACTCGCTACGCCTCCGGATGCTGATGTTCCGGTCGCAATCGGGTAGTCCATGGTGGAAACGAAACGGACTTTAATCGATTCAAGATCGAGGCCCTCTAACTGTGATAATGCGAATTCTGGAGTAATTATCCCTTCGCGCCACAAATCAACAGCGATCCTGATTGCAGACAGGGGGGAACGTTTCCCGTTTCGAGTCTGCAGGATGTAGAGTTTTCCTTCCTGTACCGTAAACTCCATGTCCTGCATATCATGAAAATGCGATTCGATCGTTCTCCCTATCTGCCTGATGTCCTCGTAAACAGAAGGCATTGATTTCTTTAAATCGCCCTGTGTGGTGGCGGACTGGTTCCCGGATACAACATCCTCCCCCTGTGCACCGAACTTAAAATCAATTACCGGTTCATTCTCTCCACTCCAGGGATTCCGGGAAAACATAACTCCGGCACCTGAATTCAACCCCATATTTCCAAATACCATTGCCTGTATGGTAATAGCGGTACCACGAAGGTTGTCTACCGGGTGCATCTGTCGGAATGAATTGGCCCTGGGATTTGTCCATGAGCGGAGGACGGCAATCGACGAAATCAGTAGTTGTGTTTTCACATCTTCCGGAAAATCAGAGTTTTCAGAAGAAAAAAACAATCGCTGGTATTGAAAAGCCAGTTTCTTAAGGGTGGCTGAATCCATTTCAACCACGTCAGTTATTCCTTCCTCCTTCATTATTTCAGACAAAAGTGCACGGTACTCGTGTGGGTTCTGGCGGAAAACGATCTCGGCCATGTTCTCGAAGAGGCGGCGGTAGGAGTCCCAGGCAAATCTTGGATTCCCGGTCAAAAAGATCAGGCCACGAAGCGTTTCATGGTTCAGCCCGACATTAAGAATGGTGTCCATAATACCAGGCATCGATACCGGGGCCCCCGAACGGACGGAGACAAGGAGAGGTTTCCGTCCGCTGCCATACTGGAGACCGGTAGCGTGCTCAAGGTAACAGATCCCTTCCTGGAGGAGTTCCGGGAGAAAAGACGGGACTTCCATCCCGTCTTTATAATAGTCTTCACATATTGAAACATTTAATGCAAAACCAGGGGGTATGGGTATACCAAGCGAGGACATCGTCCCAAGGCCTGCGGCCTTATTACCAAAGTCCTCAGGAGGTATATCTGCCCGCACCCCGGGCCCGAAAAAGACAATATGCGGAGATAAGTCATTTGTCATAATTACCAGTTCAGACTCTCTAGGATATTGTTCCTTAATACGAAGGCGGCTTTCATCAGGGAATTCGTTGAATCCTCAATAATTCGTGCGATTTCAAAGAATACCAATAATTCTTTGTAATCAGTTGTTTCTGCAAGGATCACCCTCTCGGTAGTTCTGATACCTCGTCTGCTTCCCGTTCCATGCTGATCACACTATCGATTGCCCGGATGAAGTCCTGCATCTCCTCCCGGCTGTATCCTTTATGCACGTACTGGGATGCAATCACCGCTCTCAAGTATCCCTGGCTTCCTTTTACCGCAATTTCCCCTAACATTACGAGTTCCCGTAACATCTTTTCAGAATGGGTGCTCCTTGGGACAAGAGTCGTAAAAAAACTTGCCTCCTCAAGAAAATCGAGTGCGTCATCTGCTACGTTTATCAGCTCGGTATACTCCCGTGCAGCTTCGAAACGGAGCGAAAGCGACCGGACTTTTGAGACGAGGTTGTCCGCCTCGCTCTCCCAGATTTTTGCACGCCGTGCCGTCCTCTCGATAAACTGGCTGTTTTCCTTTCTCTGTATATGAAGCAGTGCGTCCCTGACAACCATGGCGACTTCAACCGTGAGGGTGGCGTGTTGTTCGCAGATTTCCATGAGGTTCTCATGCGCAGAATGGAAGTACCTGAGTAATTCAGCTTTAATTTCGTCCTGGATAAGTAACCTTGAGTGATTTGCGAGAAGTCCTTTCGCTGCTGCATTAAAAACCCACTGGAAATACTCGATGGTCTTTTCCCTCCCGAGTATCTGGTACAGGGGCTCGCCATATCGCAACGGGATCCTTGCTGCCATTTCAAGCCCGTCATAGATCAGCTTCTCTCCACCAAGCTGGAGAAAACCGACATGCCCGACTTCATGTTCAGCTGACCATCGGAGAACGGTGACACAGTCTTTATTTGGCAGGAAACTCCGTAACCGCTTTCTCGCCCGGTTCCAGTCGATCAGGAAAACTATTCTCGATCCAAGAAATTCCAAAAATCTCCTCTGTTCTTCTTCATCCCTGGTATGGTAACATCCCATCGAAAGGTGAAAAAGTCTTTTTTCGAAGGTTGCATCGCCTTTTCTCGAGCGTGTGTCTTCCCAGGTCATATTCCAGGAATCAAAAAGCCCCTGGAAAAACTGCAGGCGTGGCATATGGATATCGGTATACGTGATAGTGATCTGCGTTAGTTCAACATGGACGACAAGGACGTGAGCATCAGTCAACCCGATGTCATTCTGGAGGACCAGCCTTCCATTTGTCCTCGTAGCCGTTGTGCCAAGGCCGGGGTGATCGAATTTCAGCGGTGCTGTTCTGTTGACTCCCGACATAAATGCCAGGATAAGGCTTTTATCCTGCTCCCGGAGGTTATAGGTCATCGCACCGGCGATATTTTCAGTGGATATCAGTTTCTGGAGATTGTTTAACGATTTATGCATGTCCATCAGGAGGAGATGCAGACTGTCCGGTCCACCCGGGTCACCCCGGGTAATATCCTCGATCATCCTGCCACTTATAGCATCATCAGGAGAGTCTGGCAATTCATTCAGGAGCTTTTCATCCTCTTATCGAAGTCTTCCGCTTCAGGGAGGCCGTTCTTAGCAACCGGGAGCTGCATCACATGGAAACAACGTCTAATCCCGGCAAGAATAGGAACGAGTTCAGGTACCTCATACAACAGGGGCCCGGTCTTTTTTGCCCCTGAAACAACATGGTCGAAGAGGTCAGACTCTATACCGGCAGCTTCACGCTCCCTCGAAAGGTTTGTACATTCAAGCTCCGGATGATCAGAATGTACCTGCGCCGTCTGGAGAAGGGTGAAATAATATTTTACCTGGTCGTTCGCGGTCAGCCCGGCATTAACCATCTCAGGTAAAAGAAGACCGCTCTCGCCTAGTTCAAAAATTATTCCTGATTTCCCTGCCATTTTTTACACCATGGGAATTCCCGGGATTCAGTATTAATGGGAAGACACTATCTGTCTTCCTTATTTTCCCACCTCTATATTATTTTAGCGTTCGACCGGTACTGGCAATTATTCATCAGATATCTTTCAGTTGATCCCTGAAACTGAGTAGCGGTACCTTTTCCTACCCTTCTGTACCAGGATACTGACAGGAAGAACTATAAAAATAGCAATGCACGATACAATGGAGAAAAATACGATATTACAGGGTTACCGGGGGTTTCTGCTCCATGGCTGAGTACACTTCGCGGAACAGGTTACGTGTCTCGAGTCCTTCTTCCCGTGACATTTTTTGTATTGCGAAGCCTACGTGGACCAGTACAAATTCCCCGACCTCAACATCGACCAGGTCAATACGTATCTCCTGTTGTAAGTCACCAAAATCAACGACACCAATATTTCCTTCCTTTATTTCAATTACTTCAGCGGGAATTGCAATACACACGATAGGACTCCGTTTATCTAGGTACTATTCAGCATTCAGGAAATAAAAAAATTGGGATTGTATACCAAAAAAATTACCGAACGCTCTACTCCGTTTCAAATAGTATCCGGCTATGAATCACAGGTGATCTGCCAGAAATAAAAATTTCCTTATGTGAACAGAGTCAGATGGCCAGGTGACACAATACAATTTAAAAGCGGCTGGCTATTTCGGGAGGCTGTACCTTTAATACGCAATATTCATTGAGTTTTTATAAATCAATCCCGGGTTTACCAGTCTATGATTAATATATAAGGGTATAACCTATGATCCGTGGACAGTATCACGCATGCACTGCTGGTTGCCTCCCTGCTCACCGCAATTGGGGCACCCGAACTGATTCCTTTTGGAATCCTCGGTGCTGTTATACCTGATGCCGATCTGGTCTTCCACCTGGTCTCTTCAAAACGGCCTTCATTGTATATATTCACACACGGGGGCGCGGCACACAGTATTGCCGGGGCAGCCGGGATGGCAGTAATGGCCTATGGAACAGTGAACTTACTCATCCTTGCCGGAACCCATTTTTTGGATGTCACACTCCCTTTCACCGTTACTCTATCAGGAGTCCCCGTAGTGATTGCAGGGGCCCTTCTGCATATTGCCCTTGACGTTCTCGCCAGCCCGGGAATCCCCCTGTTCTGGCCATGGAAAGAGACCAAGTATACGTGCGGGGTCTTTGCAGGACCAAGCGCTGTCATGATTGTTATCAGCCTTGCCTTTTTGATCCTTTTTATTGCTGGGATCATTCCGATTCAAGGACTGATAGTCTATGGGGTCCTGTTCCTGGTCTATCTCGCCATCAGTATAACTATCCGGATTGCAGCCGCGAGGAGGATTAACGGGATGACATTTCCAACAATCAGTCCACTCATCTGGATGGCAATTGAAAAATCCCAAAATTTATGGTCTCTGAAATTTGTGAACCTCCTGAACGGACATGAGTCAGGTAACAGGGCCTGGCCGGCACTCAGTGGTGTAACTCAGGAGGATATTGACCTGATTTCTGATATCAATGCAGTCAGGAGGGTAAGGTACCACTCGCTCTTCACGATTGCCTGTCGTATGGATAACAGGGATATTGTTATCATGGACCCGGCACGTTGGGAAGGGATTATCAGATATCCGCCATATTTTACGAGTGTCACCCTTGAACAGAAAGGAGTGGCAAAGTGGGAATCTGTTGCTGAATAGCCAGCCAATTCATATCTGTTGGAAATTCACTTCAGTTATTTATGAAAATCGGCATTTGTTAATATACTCTCAAATCTTATTTGGGGATTGGGGATTCCCAGATTTTCCAACCCTCCCGCCGCTGTGGCGACCCCTGTTGGGATAGAGACTGCACCCCATACTCGGAAAATGTATGATCCCTGGAGAAGCTGGTCAAAGGATATCTTGTTTGGGGTGGCACAGGGAGGGGGTGAAATCCCCTCCTGTCCATATGTATTCCCTTCCTTTTTCTAAACGCACAGGATTTTCTATGAAAACGGACATGATGCCCGGAAGGCCACTAGTGTACAGGATGAAAATACCAGAGGGGATTTTCATATATAATGCCTGAACGGACCCAATATAAGGAGATTTTGAACGAGGCATTTTCATACTCATGCTGGGAACGTCCAGTTCATGTATGTTTCAACAGAGACGAAAATCGAGAAAAACTACCAAGTTTTTATAAGAACGCCGAGGAAGAGATTTGAACTCTTGAGGTGCCAGGCACCAGTGGCTTTCAA
This sequence comes from uncultured Methanomicrobiales archaeon, assembly GCA_963709545.1. Taxonomy (GTDB): domain Archaea; phylum Halobacteriota; class Methanomicrobia; order Methanomicrobiales; family Methanospirillaceae; genus CAIKOD01. The sequence goes on from CAVPWT010000009.1 coordinate 61,592, forward strand.
GGCCACCGCCTTTCCGGACTAGACTACCTCGGCCCGCTCAATACTATTGGGGATTCGGTGTAAAAAAGGTATCCAAATGACGGGGACCGGGAAGAGATCAATAGACCATTGGTTTCATGCCTGCCAGCTCAACAACAACTGCTGATTCTGTCATGCTGGTGAAAAAAATTATCTTCTCTGCCATAGGAGAGCGACCAGTACGATGGAAATGATAACAATTACAACCGGAAATGCTGCTTTTGTTGTGGAGGCCGCCGGCACTGTGGTGGCAGCAACAAAACCAGGGGGTGGGACATGGCTTCCATAGATACTGTTTACATTCTCTGCAAACAGGGTGACATTTGCCTGGTCTGAATATTTATTCGGGTATACCATGAAATATTGTGTCTCCCCGTTACCCGGGACTGTGACATCCTCAGCGAACCCGGGCCCTTTGGTATTTGTTTTGACCCGCTGACCTGATTGGTCCGTGTACTCGATAACCCAGTCAGTACCTGTAGAAGTATAGACTTTGGTGGGACCCTGTTTAGTTACAACCGAAAAATACGCAGGTTGATCACGGGTCGAAAACATCGATGCAGACTGGGTGGGGAACGTGGTATCGGGAGTCTGGCTAACAGGAGAGGATGTGACTACCGGAACAATATTGATGTCCTGGTCAAGGACGCTGATATTGTAGGTGCCGATATACCCTTTCCGGTCGCTGATTTTGATCTGGTAGATGCCGGTTTTTTCTATAATGAAATCTTTAGAGAACTGCCCGTCAAGATTGGTAGGGACGAAGGACGGGCCGAAGAGCAGGCTCCCGTCCGGATTATCAACCTGTACCTCGATAGCATCGTTCCTGACACTATTTGCAGTACCGGTCAGACGAAGCATACCGTTCAGGTATTGTCTTGGCGATGAGGTTATCTTGACCTCGTCGGACCGGTCGACAAGTGTCACAACCCGCATCGTGATAGAATTTCCCAGGTACCGGAACTCCCCCGCAGGTAATATCTCGACTTTATAGGTGCCCCGAGTATAGCCGGCGGTGGGAAATTCTACGGTGAAATTTTTGTCCCCCTGGACCGTCACGTGTTTTGTTGCTTTTGTCTCACTCGTATATTCTGAACGAGTGAGCATAATATCAAATGTAATCCCGGCTGGAAGGTTCGTCGTCCCGTTCACCACAATAATCTCGCCTAATCTGAGGGTCTGGGGCGCATCAATCCGTATTTCATATGCGGATGCAACCCCGGTAAGGAGAAGGCAGAATAGTGCGAAGATGAGGATCTTTTTCATCATATAACGTTCAACTAGTAAGCTGTTAATGCTTGCTAATGAGGAGGAAAAGCCACTTGCCTTCTGGCAGGGGACTGATCGACATGAAAGACAGGAACAAAAAACACTCACCATAATTTTAAAGTCGGGGGGGTGTTCCTGGAACCGTTGCCTGATGTGCAGTTACCGCCATGAACGGTATGTAGGACTATCAAAAGATGAACTGGCGGCCCGCCTCATCCGGCAACTCCGGTTTGTTGCAACTACTATTCAGATAAAGGACGTTGAAATCGTAAAACTGTATACTTCCGGTAACTTCTTTGATCCCGACGAAGTCCCGTATGCCGTGCTTGAAGAAGCAGGGACCTTATTCAGGGGTAAAATAATCATTGCAGAAACAAGGCCTGAATACGTAAATGAAGATATCCTCGAAGATTTCAAAGCGCGTATCGATGATGGGACGAATGCAAAACCGTTGTATGTTGCCATAGGCCTTGAAACAACGAATGACCGGATCCGGGAAAAGTCCATAGACAAGGGTTTTTCGTCTGAAGATTTTAACCAGGCAGTCAGGGCCGCAAGAACCGCCGGCGTCGGAATAAAAGCGTATCTCCTGATGAAACCCCTTTTCCTGACTGAAAAAGAGGCGGTTTCAGATATGAAGCAGTCATTGACCGACCTGTCAGGTGTTGCGGATATTGTCTCGATGAACACCTGCTCAGTCCAGAGGGGAACTGATATGGAACGTTATTGGAAACAGGGGGCCTATCGCCCACCGTACCTATGGAGCGTAGCTGATGTACTTGCAACCGCACCAATGGAAGTACTCTGTGATCCTCTCGGGGGTGGACAATCACGAGGGGCACATAACTGTGGTGAATGTGACAGGGATATTATTGATGCTATAAAATTTTACTCCCTGTCTGGCGATCGTTCTGTAATAAAGGCAGTTTCCAGTCAGGAGTGCCCCTGCAGGGATGAGTGGGAGTCTGTTCTTGCGCAGGAAATGCCCTGGTGCATGCCGCTTGCGCGGTAAGGATATTGTACCGACCATCCAAGGGTACCCTGTTCTGATACCTGGAAAAGAGAGAGTTCTGACCCGGTTAAAAAAAAGGTACACCGGATATTTTTTTTGATATGATAAAAGACATGATTCACATCTGTGACCCAGGCATACAGAACGAAAATGCCGGTGATATTTTCATTGGAATTTTAAATCAAACAACGCTACGGGTGTGAAAAGTTGGCCTTTCAAATTTTCATCGCTTTGGTGCGGAGCCATCTGGCTTCATGAGGGTTTTTTAGATTTGATTACATCCACTCTGGATATCAAGTTGTTTTGCCAGGAGTGGCAGGAATGTGCCGGCGTCACTGACTACCCCGATTGCCTGCATGGTCCCACGGTCCATCAATTTTGTCACCGATGAAGGATTGATATCAACACATATTGTCTTGACATAGGAGGGCAGGCAGTTACCCACCGCGATTGAATGGAGCAGGGTTGCCACCATCAGGACCATACTGCATGACTGGGTATAATCACGCATCCGGTCCTGTGCAACAAGGATATCGGTAATAACATCGGGGAGGGGGCCGTCATCCCTGATGGAACCAGCCAGGACGAACGGTACATCGTTTTTAACACACTCGTACATAACGCCACCCGTGATGATACCCTGTTCAACCGCCTTTTTAATTGACCCGGCCCTCATGACCTCGCTGATCGCATACAGGTGGTTTTTATGCCCGCCAGTTACAGGTTTACCAGTTGAAAGGTCCATCCCTAACGAGGTCCCGAACAGGTTGAACTCGATATCATGGGTGGCAAGCGCATTCCCTGCAAAAAGGACATTAATGTAACCTTTCCTGATAATTTCTGCAAGTGCCCTGTCAGCACCGGTGTGTATGATTGCAGGCCCGCCCACGAGGGCAATCTTTCCTCCCTTCCTGTGCACCTCGAGGATCTCTTTCGCAACCCTCGCGATTATCGTTTCACTGGGACGTTCTGAAGATACCGTCCCATGCATGAATTCAAAGTTGGTCTTTTCCCTAGGTCGTTCGGGGGGTACGATCCGTACACCCTGCTCACCGACCACTACCATGTCACCTTTCTTCAGCTTAGACAGGGGGTATTCCTTGCTATAAGCCTCTCTGTATCAATCACAATGAGGCAGTCCATCTCTATCGCCTGGACCGGGATCCAAGACTCAAGGAACTTAATCGATGTCGGGTAGTTGGTCGTAGAATAGAATCCTTTTGGAACAACACGGTCAGCCTCTGCCGGTATTATTCTGACATCCGCGATTGCAAGAAGGCGGGCCCCATAGCGGTGGAGTTCGGAAATGATGGCATCGACTCTTTCATCACTCGCGGCATTAACTTTCAGGCGCGCATAACTTGGGTCAGTCTTCTGTTTTCCTACATCGAATATGAGGATCTCAAAATTGCCACCCATATCCATGATCTTATCAAAGATCTGAGTCATGATGCCCGAGTCGATAATATGGCCTTCAAGCTCGATCTCCCGCGAGGCTTCCATAGTAGAATATGGGCTCTGCTGCTATTTTATCTTATTTTTGCTTTAATTCCGGCGGTAATTTTTTGTGAGCAATAGAATTTAACGTGCAACGGGACCTGGCAGGAGCCTGGTACCATGGTAATTATAGAATTCTTAAGACCAGGACAGCTCATCTGACGCTCACTGCTGAATCTGTTATTTTGTCATGATATTTGGATATGAAGAACTACAATGCCTTGTTGTTAAAAAATGTTAAGAATTAGCGGAATACCCTGACATTATTCCAGTGGCATCTCCCTACCCCGGTTGCGAAAGCGAGAGGAACCGGCGTATTTTTTCCAGATCAGCCCTATCATTGATATTATGTGCCAGATGCCTGTCCATTATGAGAAATTGTTCTTCTTCCTGGGGGCGGTCAATGAGGTCACCCCTGAGGATATTAATTCCCGCAGGGCACGCTTCAACCCCGCAAATACACTCAGCATAAGGTTTGGCAACCCCTTCTCTCCCGTATGCGACAGGCACCCATGTCGAAAGGGCCTCCTTTCCCGAGCCTTCGTACGCAGCACGGATTTGCGTGATATGCTCCCCAGAAAGACAGGGGAGGTCTGATACACAGGTGAAAAAAGGGCCGGTTTCTTCGATGGTCTTAACAGCCTCCAGGAGGTCCCGGAGATATCCATGGCCTGATGCACGGATACATTCAAACCCGTGGGCCCTCGCCCAGTTCATGGTGAACGGGGTCCGGGAAGATGAAACGATTACAATGTCATAACCAGTCTTTTCGAAGGCGGACAGGACAAAAGAGATCATGGGTCTCCCGTTTATTGTCACCAGAGGTTTTTCACCAAGCGCAAGGCGGGTACCGGCTCCGCCAGCCATAATCATTACACGCATGCGCGTAATGCCTCGATGAGAGATGTATTCTCGGGACGGGTCCTGACAGAAATCCTGATTGAACGGGGGAGCCCAAACGATGTGCAGTCGCGGACAAGTATTCCATGAGTGGTAAGGGAATTACAAAGAGCCACGGCGTCCATTCCGGTATCAACAAGGATAAAGTTGGCAGAAGAAGGTGTTACGGTGAATCCCAGGTCAAAAAGAGAAGTTACTAGGTAATTACGTTCAGCCGTGATTTTTCTTCGTGATTCCTCAAGTTCATGATATTTTTTAAAGGCCTCGATAGCAAAATGTTCAGCAAACGCATTTACGCTCCATGGAGAACGCAACACCTCCAGGGCGCAAACAAGGTCGGGATCGGCAAATGCATAACCAAACCGGAGACCGGGGACCGAAAAACACTTGGTCAGCGAACGAAGGATACACATGTGGGGGTCCTTTCTCCCGACGAGACTCTCCCGGGGGTCAGACAGTTCAATAAATGCTTCGTCAAGTAACAGGACTGTCCCCTGGTCCGCATATAACTTCAGGAGGTGGGAAATATCATTTTTTCTCGTGATCTGCCCGGTAGGATTGTTAGGGTTGCAAAGGAAAGCAGCAGATGGGATTTCGCCATCTTTCATCTGGTGTCCGCCAGCCAGTCTGGACGGACAGGAGATATTCCCCAAAGGTAGGGGTGTCGATTTTTGCGGCACCTTTGTTTCGGAACATAGCCTGGCAAAATGAACGGATTAATTCTATTGACCCGTTTCCTACTGCAATTTCTTCAACATCCCGGTTGAACAGGCGGCCAATTACTTCCTTCAGTCTGAATATAATCATCATCCGGGTAATGATCCAGGAGGGAGGGAGGGAAATCCCATTCCATTTCAGGTGGGAATGGATTCAGGCTCGCGCTGAAATCAATAGCGTTCTGCCCTGTCATTTCCAGGTGTTTTTTTATCAATCCCCCATGCTTTGCTTTTACCGGAAGTCCTGATCCCACAATTTCGTCCTCTTTATGGGTTTATGTTGAATATCGGGGCTTAAATTCGTTGCTAGTCGGTCTTCGTAATACAGGCCCTGGCAGATCTAAAAAGATTTATATAGATAAACGTAATATTCTGGTTTATCTGGTTGGTCAGACAGATAGGATCTATCCGTCTGCCAATTGTCAGACAATTGTCTGTCAATTGTCAGAACTAGGTGATAGTTATGATGAAACGAATCACACTCCGGTTACCCGAACAACAAATCGAATTGCTAGAGCAGTTGGTAGATGCCGGAGAATTCCCGACCGTATCAGAAGCGGTGCGGGATGCGGTTCGTCAACTCATCGAACGGCGAGCAGGCCGTATAATCAGAGACAGTGACCAGGTTTCATTCAAGGTTTAGGAGGGTAAGAAGAAATGCAGACTATTATCAACGAGGCATTGAAAAATTCAGAGATTGAAAAGGAGATGAAAAACGGGGGTGCAATTGACGATGATTTTGTCGGGCAGCCGCGTATCGTTATCATTGGATGCGGTGGCGCAGGAAACAACACCGTCAACCGGTTGCACCACATGGGAGTTAACGGTGCTGAAACTATCGCGATCAATACCGATAAACAGCATCTTGACATGGTCCAGGCAGATAAAAGGGTCCTGATTGGCAAATCACTCACCAGAGGTCTTGGTGCAGGCGGCTATCCTGATGTAGGGAAAAGAGCGGCAGAAATGGCAAGGCCTACTCTCGAAGCACTCCTCGAATCCGCAGACCTCTGTTTTATTACAGCCGGTATGGGTGGCGGTACAGGAACCGGTTCAGCACCGGTTGTAGTCGAGATCGCAAAAGAACAGGGTGCTATCGTTGTTGCAATGGTAAGTTACCCGTTCCAGGTGGAAAAGGCGCGCCTGATAAGGGCTGAGGAAGGACTTGAGGCTCTGTCAGCAGCATCAGACTCTGTAATTGTCCTTGACAACAACAGACTGAAGAACTTCGTACCAAACTTGCCCCTAGGACAGGCTTTCTCCGTAATGGACCAGCTAATCGGAGAAACAGTAAAGGGTATCAGCGAAACGATCACGGAACCATCCTTGATTAATATCGATTACGCAGATGTGCGCGCGATTATGAGCAAGGGAGGAGTGGCCGTGATGCTGGTAGGTGAAAGCAAACAGCAGAACAAATCGGAGAGTGTTGTAAGGGAATGTCTCTCGAACCCGATGCTGGATATTGATTACCGAGGCGCCACAGGGAGCCTGATCCACATAACAGGAGGAAGTGACCTTACACTTCAGGATGCGGAGGAGATTGCCACTTCACTCACGTACGAACTCGATCCCCATGCAGATGTTATCTGGGGCGCCCGTGTACGGAACGATATGGAAGGCAAGGTACGGGTTCTCGCAATCATGACCGGTGTCGAAAAAGGAGCACTCCTCGGAAACCGGCAGACCTACAAGTCTATGATCGCGGATATGGACCAGAAAAAAGCAAATCCAAAGATGGTAGAACTGCCAAAGAACAGGAAATCCCGCGATATGACAAGCGGTGGAAGTCTTCTGGAATGGGTCGGGTAACTAAAAAACAGTTAAACCTCACTCTTCCACTTTTGTGAAATTTGTTATTGTAAGTCTCTTTCAGGCACCATAGATGTAATTTTCACCGGGTTCTTCAACAGGACCTGGGTTTCCATTATTCGAAATTGAGCGCCTTGATAAACAGAACAATAGCATACTTCAAGGATTTATCCTTGACACCCTCATCGTTCCCTCTCAGTCCCGCTAGGTTATCAGGGGGGAAAACACCCCGGCTACCTGGTACCGTAGAGAGAGAGCCGGGTATCAGCGAAACCCTTAATAATTCAGATGTCTTCTAAATACTAGAAAGTCTTTCAGATAATCCCTCATCTGGAACACTGGTCTCTGTCTGGAGTTAACCGCCACGGTTGCTCAAATGGCAGATTGGTATCGGGAGTTGAACATCATGAACAGACAGATGAACAAGGGCAACGCAGGTTGCGCTCGAGAATTACCGTTTCTCCGGATTGTTCCAAGGGTAATGCCTGTTACTTTTCTGCCGGGAAACAACGTGATAGTAAACTGTGATTGTCCTTTCCTCCCTCATCCTGCCACACCGTTATTTCAAAAACCTATCTTTCCTGTCCGAGGGTATTACCGGAATCGATTATCGAGGATGAGTATTGCATGTTGAACGAATTAATTGAGAAGAGAAAGAAGATTCTCGCCGAGTCTGAACAGCATAAAAACAGAAGAAATGAGCTGAACGCAGCTGCAAGCAAGTATGCAAAAGAGCGGAACGCCTTAAACAACAAGACACGGGAGTATGTGGAAGAGGCGCAGACCAACAAAGACCTCCGGGATAAATCCAACAACGAGGTTCAGTCATTTAAGGACCTCCGGAATGACCTGAATGAGAAGGCCAACGAATTTTTTGACGAGATCGAGTCCTTCAAAAAGGAGCACGGCGGTGTAAAAAACCGGGGTATCAAGGAGATCCAGAAACAGATTGAACACCTGGAATTCCGCCAGCAGACAGAGGTCATAAGCACCGATAAAGAACGCGAGCTTATCGACAAGATAAAGCAGATGAAATCCTCCGTCAGGGAGCAGGAGGCTGAATTAGAGCAGAATAAGGAGATCAAGACCAAGATCACCTCTGCACGGGAATATCGGAAAGAGGCATCCGACATTCACGCAAAAGTCACCGAGATGGCGGAGCTTGCCCAGAAACACCACGACCTGATGGTTGAATTCTACCGGAAAGCAGACAAGTCGCGTGAAGAAGCTGATGCACAACACAGGCTTTTTGTTGAGGCGCAGGAAGCCGCCGATGCGGAACATAAATTCTTCATTGCATGCCAGAAGGAACTTCGTGACTACGACAAGGTTATTTCCGGGCTCCGCAAGAAGACAAAGAAAGTCAAGGTTACCAAAGAGCAGAAAGTCTGTCAGGAAAGAGGCAGAGCATATCTTCAAGATGTTCCGTTCAGGTGAGAAACTCACAACTGATGATCTCCTGCTCCTTCAGCGTTCAAAAATGCTATAATTTTAAAATATCTCCTCTTTTTTTCAACGCACGGGCAATTATTTAATAGATTCGTAGTCTATTTCTATACTGAAATGGCACAGGGGCGAACACTGGTCCTCTCGGTGGACCGGGACGATGATATCGGCTACAAGGCAGGTATAGTTAGCCCCGTAATCGGTCGTGAAGAGTGCCTCAATGCTGCAGTGACCCTTGGCCTCGCCGATCCTGAAGATTCAGATGTAAATGCGATCTTCCAGGCTGTTAAGACCTACGACGAACTTAAAACGGCGGGTGAGGACGTCGAGGTGGCACTCATTTCCGGTAACCATATGAATATGATTGAAGGTGATCGCCGTATCGCAGAGCACCTTGGTATGGTAGTTCAGCAGACCGGAGTGACCAGCTGCATCATGATTGCCGATGGTGCAGAGGATGAATTTGTTATCCCGATTATCCAGTCAAAACTGCAGGTAGCGAGTATCCGCCGTGTCGTGGTATCCCAGATCCCGAACCTTGAAGGCACCTATTATATTATTAAAAAACTGTTAAACGACCCGAAAATTGCAAGGATTTTCCTGGTTCCCCTGGGGCTTGCCATGCTCCTGTATGCCGGTGCAAACCTTCTCGGGTATCCGCAGATCGCAACAATCATCGTGGTCGGGGTTATTGGTGTATATCTCCTGTATCGCGGGTTTGGTATTGATGATTCATTCAGTGGATTTATAATTGCCCTCAAAACCTCATTAAAACGTGCCAGATTTTCATTTGTAACGTATATTGTAGGTATTCTGCTCCTCATTGTTGGACTTGTACTGGGGCTGATGAGTATTCTCGAACATTATTCATCGGACGGATCATTTGGAATACTCCTGTACCTTGTGACCTTTATCTATGGCTCGGTACTCTGGATCACCCTTGGGGGTGTCGTTGCATCAATAGGGATTATCATCGATAATTTCTTTTACGAACGGGAAGGACTAGCAAAGGTCATTGTATTTCCTTTCTTTATCAGTGCAATCGGCTTGATCGCCTATGGTGCCAGTATCTATGTCATGTCGGTATCTGCAGTAGCGGAGTTCCCCTATACGTCCGAAACAGCACTCCAGTATATATTCTACGGCATAATCGGAGGATTTGCCTGTATATTTGCAGGAGTTGGCATTCAGCGTTACATTAACCGCTGGATCATTCACCAGCAACCAGAGGAAGAATTCATCGAAGTGATCTAGGTTCCGGAAATCCCTGGCATGGGATTACATCGTTTTTCGAATAACAACAGGCATTCTTGAGATTTCATTGACCCCGGCCGGAATTCCGTGAGAGGGATAGATGAAAAACGCCTCTTCAAGCCAGGATTTGAATGGAATTCAGAGGTTATTATCGGTCGAAAAAGCCCATACCATCAGAGAACTTTTTAGTATTCCGGTATTCCCGGGTGACCTGTGGCGAAACAACCCGGAGATTTGGGATTACAACATTGAATTCATGTTCAGGGAACCAGTAGATCCCCTTGCCATAATCATATGAAATATCATTAATCAGGATCTCTGCACTATTCATCTCCACATTTTTTACCGTGGCATCTTCATAATTTAAAACTTTTAATAACTTATTTTTCAGGTCCTGTTTGCCAAGAAGGTACACGATAAGCTCGGTACCGGGGTCAATAGTATAATTCACCTTGATATTCGCCTGGTCCTTCTCGAGATTGATTGTCATATCATTAATCTTGATGTAACTGTAACGCTCATCATTCGCTGCCAGGACCGGCATCGCCATACTCATGATAATTAAACAAAGAACGGCGATGACTCTTACTCTCATCATTACTATATTTCGGCGCACATCTTATATCCTTTCTGGTAATGAGGAATTCGAGAACCTAAAATTGCCTGCCAATTGCTATAATAATAGTAAAACAGCGTTTAAAATTAAAAAAAAATGTCACATCAGGATAAATTTAGTTATTGTTTTTTTAATTCCCCACCCTGTGAAATAAGGATGATCTCGATACTGGAGACATTGGTCTTTCCACTATCGGTATCAATCACCTCTGTACACGTGATGATCTCTTTTTTGCTGACCCCTTCCAGGAACCGGTTCAATGAAATCTCAGACTGTGTCCACCGCCCGTGATATTGCCTTACCCCTGGCCTTTATTGCAACTTCCTCTGCTCCGTTGTTGAACTGTGTGACGACTGCCAGAACGTAGTTCATGACTGGTTTGTTTCCCACGAAAACTGTATTGTCTTTGATCATGTAAGTGGTCCCCTGTCAGAGGTATTTTTTTGTATAAATTAATTCAGCATTAAGGACGGATGCCCCGGCAGCCCCCCGCACGGTATTATGCCCCATCGTTACATACCGCAGTCCTTCACGGACTCTTCCTACGGATACCGTCATCCCATCCCCACGAAGCCGGTCGAGCCTTGGCTGGGGCCTGTCGGGTTCGTCAAACAGGTGGACTGATTGTAATGGCTGGGTAGGAAGACCGCTGATAGGTGGCTTATAGAGTTTATATGATTCGAGGACTTTCTCTACCTTCTCCTTAATATCGATCCAAACCGCCATGGTATGGCCATCGATTACCGGTACCCGGTGACAGCTTGCACTCACGTTGAACCGTGCATTCTTCACTTCGGAGCCTTCAAGAGTCCCCATTATCTTTAAGGACTCAGTTTCCATTTTCTGTTCTTCCCCGCCGATGTAAGGAATTATGTTGTCGTAGATCGCCATGGCAGCAACACCCTGGAAACCAGCACCGGATATCGCCTGCATGGTTGCCACCCTTACATCTGAGAATGCAAAGGACCTGATTGGTGCGAGAGACATGACAAGCACAATTGTTGAACAGTTTGGATTGGTGACGATGAACCCGTCCCTTCCATTGTCCCGCTGGACATCAATAAGTCCCAGGTGATCAGGGTTTACCTCGGGAACGACAAGCGGGATATCCTTCTCCATACGGTGTGAGCTTGCATTGCTGCAGACTCCGATACCCGCATCAGCGCACATCGTCTCTACATTACCTGCGATCTCTGCCGGTAATGCGGAGAATACCAGGTCAACACCTTTCAGGCTCTCGGTGGTAGTCGGGCTTATGCGGATATCGCCGAATTTTTCCGGAAATGGCACATCCAGCCGCCAGTTTACAACGTCCCGGTATAACTTTCCTGCACTCCTGTCTGATGCAGTGAGAGTCTTGAGGTGGAACCAGGGATGGTCAGCGAGAAGTTGTACAAATCGCTGACCTACAGCGCCCGTCGCGCCTAATACTCCAACATTGATCATAGATAGAAAATAGCTATATCATTGGAGTAATTAAATCGTTTGATTTTTATTCGAGGTGGATTGCCTCGGATGGACATACATCAACACAGGAACCACAATCAACACACAGTTCCTTGTCAACCTTTGCCTTTTCATTATTCATTAAAATTGCCTGGGCCGGGCACTCATCGACACATGTCTCACAGGCGGTGCATTTTCCTTCGTCAACAATTGCAGTCATAAATTGAATCACTTTTTCCTTTAATATGCATCTTAAAAATATAAATAAAGGATCGATACTACAAAAAAAAATACGATTAATGAGATTTCGTTCCTGCAGACTCCAGGACTTCGTTCATCCCATAGATACCCGGTTTCTGTGAAACGACCCAGCGTGCCGCCTTCAAAGCTCCCTGTGCAAATACCGATCGGTCATATGCGCGATGTGAGAGCGTGATCGTTTCAAAATTACCGGAAAACATCACCGAATGGTCTCCAACAATATCCCCGCCCCTGATAACATGTACGCCTATCTCGGATTTTTCCCTCTCCTTCATTCCTTCACGGCCGTACTGTTTCCTTCGTTCCCCTAGTTCCTCATCAAGGATCTGCAGGATTGTCCGGGCAGTACCACTCGGGGAGTCCTTTTTTATACCGGTGGTGCGCTTCAGTAACCTCTATATCATAATCAGCGAGTAACGGCGCCGCATCACGGATGAGTTGCCAGAATATGTTCACCCCGATACTGTAGTTACTTGAGATAACCGCTGCTACATTCCCATTTATCGCAGCGGCCATTTCAGTCCGCTGGGCGGGAGTGAAACCGGTGGTACCGATAACAAGGGCAGTGCCGGCTTTCGCTCCTGTCTTCACATTCTGGACGGCCGCATCTGCTACGGTAAAATCTATCAGTATATCAGGACGCTTCTCTTCAAGCAGTCTTTGCCAACTCCGATGATTCGACAACATCGGCCCCAAAAAATGATCCGGGTTTGAGATCAATCCCCCCGACAAGGTCAAGGTCTGCCGATTCATTCACCATTTTCCCGATAGTCATGCCCATTCGCCCGAGTGCCCCGCACACAACGACGCTAGGCATAGATATCGAGGACCTCCTGGAGTTTTTTCGTCTTTTCAGCATCCAGGTCATCAAGTGGCGGCCGTACCGGGCCCCCCGCCATACCACACAGTGCGACGGCCTTTTTGACGGGTATCGGGTTGGTATCAATAAACAGACCACGGAAGAGAGGTGATAATGCATAATGGAGGTCCAGCGCCTCTTCGACTCCCCTTCACAGAAATGGTCGAACATTTTAACCATCAGGGCAGGCTCAACATTAGCTGCGACCGATATTACACCACTCCCACCCAGGCACAGGATTGGCAGGGTGAGACCATCATCACCGGATATCACCATGAAGTCCTCATCAAGAGTACCTTCGATAATGCGTGATACCTGACCGATATCCCCGCTCGCCTCCTTGATCGCAACGATATTCGGATGACGTGCAAGTTCAATCACAAGATCAGGCAGGAGGTTCTGCCCTGTCCGTCCGGGAACATTGTACATTACAATGGGAATACCGATATCGGCGATCCTTGTGTAATGCTTGACCAGCCCTGATCGGTTCGGTTTATTATAATACGGGCTTATAACGAGCGCCCCATCAGCCCCGAGGTCCTTCGCAGCTTCGGTGAACCTGATCGCTTCAGCAGTGTTATTTGACCCGGTGCCTGCAAGGACCGGAACCCTGCCATCAACTTCATCTATCGTGACCTCGATTACCTGCTCATGCTCTTCAAAGCTGAGCGTGGCTGATTCGCCTGTCGAACCACAAGGCACGATACCGTGTACACCCTGCTCCAGGAGAAATGCAATGTTTGATCTCAGACCCTCAAGGTCAAGATCCAACGTAGAATTTCTTTTAAAAGGGGTTATAATTGCAGGAAGAACTCCCTCAAACATAATAGGGGTTATGAGTGTCTTCCCGTATTTATTTTCCGTGTAATGTACCCGGCCACCCGGTTTCTTACACGTTTGCTGGATATTGAAGTCATATCGGTGACGACCTGCTTGTTCTCATCAAAATTATTGGACATTTTGTCGCCGAATCTCGTAATAAGCTCGGCTCCGGTTGATTTGATATATGAAGGCTTGATTCCCATGTTGACATACCTCAGGTTTGTGCTAATATTATTCACACTGATAGCATAAGAATATTATTTGCAATTCCCTGAGGGTCTTCTCCAAAAAGCCTTATAATTGCCCCGGTATCACCGGTGCGCCGGCTGTAAACCGCATCCGGTACACCATCACGGCAGCACTGGGCAACACCCCAGTCCATTGTCCTTATTCCCTGGGGTTCCTTGCGTGGATCAAATGAACAAATCTCAAAAGATCTCCCGTCCATCGTTTTAACCGCTGCAGGCGTGCAGGCAATAATCGCTGCGCTCCTGATACGCGGGTCAAATTTCATGGCAGTAAGAAGGACGGTTCCAACCATTCCTCCACCGCCAAATCCTACTTCAGGTGTATCGATACCGACGCTTTGAAGGTACAGACCTCCACGCACGCAGGCAATATCGGTATCATCCCTTGCTCCTTTCCGCGCATATGCCAGCTGCACACCGCCAGTGGGGATGAGATCCTGGCGGATGGTACCGGCAAGAAGAGAGGCAGCATGGGATAATTTCTGGAGAATGTCAGCCTTTTCATCGTTTATCATAATCAGAACCCCGGCACACAGAACACCATGCAGGATACCACGATATCCGGTTCATATCATGATTGTCCATGGTTAAAGATATAGGACGCCCGGATGAATATCATATATGGATCCAAGACTTCTCGATATACTTGTGGGCTTATCAGGCCTGATTTTTTTTATTGTCCTCCTGATCATGCTCCCCCTGATGATGCCCGCAGGCATCGCGTATATTTTCGCCATTGCCTGCTTCCTTCTCGCAATGAGCGCCGCCGGCGTTACGATCAACAAGCATATTACCTGATGGTGCCGGGGCATTCTTTTTATCTTTTCTCTTCTTTTGCTTGTAGTAATTCAACGGATGACTTACGCGTTCACAAAGCAGGTCTTTTTTCACACAGACCCCTGTTGTCCTCATAGCCGCGCATGATGGCGCAGTATATTCTGTGCCACCCCGCCCGGAAATATGCTCAACCTGGTACATCGTTCGGCTGAGGTCGAAGTCAGGGGCCCGGCAATAGAGACCTATGATATCAGAAGAGTTCATGCCGATATTGTGAAGAAACGCAGTAAGTGCGAAACGCCCTGGATGCGAGATATTTGTTCCCGCGGAAAGGGCAAGAATCAATGCCTGCATGCACGGGGGAAAACAGGGTTCCTCAACAGATCCAAACTGCTCCAGCAGATGCTGCTGCTCTGCCGCGCTGATTTCCTTCACGACAGGTGCAAGTACCTCGCAAATTCCCGCAGGGACAGGAAGTGGGAGGTTCCGGCTGATGGCGACCCTGATACACTCACGCAGTATCTCATCAGTCTCATTTTTTTTCACCTTCACCATCCCGTGTTCAATATCACGGTTCACCAGTCTCCATCGTTCTTCCCGCATCCCTGCAGATAGTTCAACATAGGGAACAAGAGGCACCTCGTCAGCGCCTATGTCAATTCCAAGACTGGTCGCAATGAAAATCTTTTTGCCGGGCTCCTCGTCTATAAGGCACTCGTAGGCTTTTTGCGCCTCGCTACGGGTGAAGCGGTCAATAATCATCCGGTCTTTCATACAGGAGATAATAACCCGGGCGAGGGCATACCCGGAGACCATCACTTTGACACCATCACTGTCAGTCGGAAGTTCCGGGCGGGCATCCGTCTTCGGACCGGACTTTCCGGCAATCGCAGATAAAATTCTGTCTTTTGCCTGGGCAAGGGCTGCTTTACCCGTTGATGTACAAAGGAAGCGTTCGGGAGAACCCGCGTAACCACTCACAAAATTTTGGGACTCTTTTAAAAATGGATAGTTAATAAAATCTTTTTCATCTATTCTGACCCGCATTTAGTCGGCCTCAATCCGCGGGGCGAGGAGGTACTCGACATGGCCGTTACCACCGGCGATGTTGAAAGAAAACTTGACGGGGTGATCGACCCCGATGTGGATTTCCACTTCATCCGTGCGGCTCATCACTTTACCCATATCCTTCAAATAATCCAGGGAAAAGAGAGACTTGGCATCAACACCATTGATAAAGCTGACTTCATCCTTCCCGAATTCACGCCTTATATGATCGGTATCGCCCTCGGCAGCCATAAAGAAAATCTGCTTTGCGGCATCTATGCCAAGCGCGATCTTATCAGATACAACCGCTGCCGCTTTAATTGCGGAATTAAGTTCTGACCCGGGTATTGCCACTTTTCCGGGTAGTTCTATCGTAGGAGGGTTCGGGTCCTTCCGTATCGTATTCTCATCAAGAAGGGTAATTGAATATTTGTACCCCTGGAAACTGACCTGAAGCTTATGGATATCATCGGTAAGCTCAAGGGTAATCAGATCGTTCTTCGCCATCATCCCGAAAATATTTTTCATCTTTGCAATATCTATCCCAAGCTCACTCCTCGTCGCTGCAAAAGATGAAAATGCCTCCTTTTTCAGAAGCAGGGAGATCATTGCGACGTTTGCTGTATCAACCGCGCGTGTGCTGATCCCATTCTCGTCAGTATGGAGCCTGCACTCGGTAACCAGTGCCGAGATGGCATCTATAGATTCTTTAAGGATATCTGCATCAATCGTTGCTTTTAACATCACGCACCCCGAATATCTCTAATATAAACTATCGCTCATATTTTTAATAATATCTGATTTAGTTTTAAGCCCTTAAAGAGGGCAGACATGGACGGACACTATGGGTTCACAATGGAGCAGGGACAAGGTATATGTGCGGGCAGTGAAGGAGGGTTACCGTTCGCGTGCAGCATACAAGTTACGCGAGATACAGGAGCGGTACCACATTATCCGCGATACAGACAACATCGTAGACCTTGGGGCATCACCGGGAAGCTGGCTCCAGGTAGAACGGGAACTCACGACAGGAATTGTTGTGGGCATTGATCTCTCGTATATCCCACCGATAGAAAATGTCATCACTATTACCGGGGATTTTACGCACACCCATACTCTTGAAGCAGTCCGGCCACTCATGCCATTTACCAGCGTTGTATTATCGGACGCTTCACCAAAGTTATCAGGTCAGAAGAACGTACGACCAGGCACGGGCAATAGAACTCGGAGAGAATGCCCTGTTATTCGCTCAAAAAATCTTAAAGCCTGGCGGTAACTTTGTTGTCAAGTCATTCCAGGGACAGGACTTTAATACCCTTATTAGACTGGTAAGGGAGCATTTCCTTTCCGCCAGGACGTTCCGTCCTCATTCAACACGAAAGGGAAGTACCGAGATCTATATTGTTGCAAAAAACTTTATAGGACGCGAATGGAACAACGAAACCCTGAAATACTGCACCAATGAGACTAAAGGACCCGTATAACAGGCCGGTAAGCAACCTTCGCGTGAGTGTGACCCCGGAATGTAACCTTTCCTGCATCTATTGCCACCGTGAGGGAGAGAGGGCACCAACGGATCCGCTCAGTTCCAGGGAGATTGGCAATGTCCTTTCAACCGCTGCAAAATTTGACATCAGGAGTGTAAAATTCACGGGGGGTGAGCCATTATTACGGGAAGACCTCACCGATATTGTCAGACTGGTCCCGGGTTCAATGGAGAGTTCTATTACCACCAACGGTATTCTCCTTGCAGATTATGCCGCTGAATTAAAACAGGCAGGCATGTCACGTGTAAATATTTCACTTGACAGTCTCAACCCGGACACCTATAAAAAAATCACCGGTAGTGACCGCTTATCTGATGTAATTTCAGGTATTGAGGCCGCCCTCGAGGCAGGTCTCACCCCTATAAAACTGAATATGGTAATGCTCCGGGGCATCAATGATCACGAGCTTGAGGATTTTTACGCTTATATCCGGAACAACCGTAATCTTATCCTCCAGGTAATAGAGCTGATGAGCCTCGGGGGGTGTGAATGTCATTCTGATCTGTTAGCCCTTGAAGAGGACCTTGCAGGCAGATCAAAAGTTATCCTTACACGACGGATGCATCACCGGAAAAAATACTGCCTGGACGGGGCCGAAGTTGAAGTTGTCAGGCCACTCCATAATACTGAATTCTGCGCATTCTGCAACAGGTTACGTGTCACCTCGGACGGGAACCTTAAGCCATGCCTTCTGAGAGCAGATAACCATGTCAATATCAGGGGTAAAACAGGGATCGATCTTGAAAATGCCTTTATTGAAGCGGTTAAACGACGGGCTCCCTTTTACCAGTAACGTAGATCCCTGACACAGATATCCTCGTTCGCAGGGGCCTGTTGTTTACCCTGTTTACCCGGGAAAAATCCGGAATTTTTATACAATTTCAGGGGCTAATAGCAAGCGCATGAGTGATGTAAAAGAATATGCAAACATCATGGAATACCTTTATACTAAGAACCTGGTCCTTCATGATACCACGATGTTCCACCCGGTCCTGAGATTTTATTTTATTGATGCCCTGGCCCATATAGACTACACACTCGGCCTCCTGACCTATACCTACACATCACCCAGGAATGTCATGTCAGGGGAATATCTCAGGTGGAGGATAGACGAGGAGAAAAAAGGAGACCGGGCTCATTTCAGGAGGTTCATCAACTGGTTGAAAGAGACCCGCCCGGAAAAATTTGAACAACTCCCCTTTCTCTGGCAGGTTATCTACGACAGGGATACCAGGGCGGATTACAGGAGTTTTCGTATCGTGATTGACCCAGACCAGACCAGTCCTCTGCCTGCTGCTTTCTTTGCAAAGGCTGTCGATGAATTTTTTAATAATGATTTTTTAAAGAGCCTGTACAGCGATGCATCCCTCAGCATGCTCTTTGAAGAATTTAAACGGGAAGTAACCACCACCGGGAAATGATATGGACGTTGTGCACCTCACCAGGGAACTCGTAAAGATTAAAAGTGAAAACCCACCCGGAAATACCGAGGAAATCATCCATTATATCAAGGGATTTCTGGACAGTCTCGGTGTCCGGACCGAGGTGATCAGGAACCGGGGAGGGCGGGACAACCTTATCAGTGCACACCTGAACCATCACCTGCTGCTCTGCGGCCATGTCGATGTAGTGCCGGCAATGGCAGATGGCTGGCGGTATCCGCCATTCTCCGGGGTGATCGAGGAGGGGCACCTTTACGGGAGGGGTTCTACCGATATGAAGGGAGGGTGTGCTGCACTCCTGTCATCATACAAGCGGCTCCTTGATGCGGGAGTGGAACCTGATGCGGACTTTCTCTTCGTATGCGATGAAGAGACGAGCGGTACCTATGGTATCAGGTGCGTCCTTTCCAAGGATCTCCTCCGTCCGTGCGATGTCCTTATCGCAGAACCATGCCCGGAACTGAACCCGAATATCGGTGAAAAAGGTCTCTGCAGGATTAATTTGCATTTCCAGGGAGAGCCGGGCCATGGTTCATTATACCCTACCCGCGGTGTCAGTGCCGTAATGGAAGCTTATAAAACCCTCGATTATTTACGCACAGTACACCGGCAAGAGTACCATGTGGAAGGGGAGGTTGACGCAATTATCGAGCAGTCTTCTGCAGTGCTCCGGGATATCCTCGCCATTGATGAGGCAAAACACGTTCTGCGGCGTGTCATGTTCAACCCCGGAAGGATTGAGGGGGGGGAGAAAGCCAACATTGTCGCCCAGCATTGCGACCTTCAGCTCGATATCCGGGTCCCGTGGGGATGTTCTATCCCGGACCTCATCGCAGCTATTGCCAGGCATTCACCAAGTGCAACCGTCGAAGAGGTGAGCATCAGTGATCCGTCGATGACTTCCCCGGATTGCAGGCTTGTTGAAATCACCTGCGAAGAAATTTCACGCGTTTATGGATTACCTGCCCAGCCAATTGTCCAGTGGGCTGCAAGCGATGCGAGGTACCTTAGGACAGAGGGGTTCCGGGTAGTCGAGTACGGACCCGGGGAAATTACTTCACTCCATGCGGTAAACGAAAGGGTTTCCATCGAATCACTCGAGAACGTTACTTCGGTCTTTGAAGGGATTATCAGGGGTTTCGAAGCCGGCGGGGACTAAATTCCATTTTTAATGGCAATCAGATTATCAGAATATTTTCGTCAGGTATCCAACCCGTTCGGGTGAACCCTGCCTATGGAATATCTTTTGCCTGATAAAGGCAGAGGGGGGGAAAACCCTCCGGCCTAAGTATTTCCGGTTTTTTTGACACGATAAGGGATATCAAGAGAGCAAAAAAAGGCAGGACTTTTATATTTATTTTAATCTTCGCGTAACATCCGGTCTATTGCCCTGGCAGCTGTTTTTGCAGACCCCATTGCCCATATTACGGTTGCTGCACCTGTTGCCACATCACCTGCTGCGAAAATACGCTGGACAGAGGTCTTTCCATCTCCGTCCACACTGACGTTCCCCTTCTTCTCCCGTGCCAGCCCCTTAATTTCTGATATTAAAAGTGGGTTTGGACCCTGGCCGATTGCCTCAATAAACATGTCTGCATCGATAATAAAGGACGACCCCTCTACCGGGCGGGCAGCTGGCCTCCCCGTTTCATCCGGCATGCACATCTCCATCTGTATGCATTCAACCCCGGTTACACACGATTCCCCGATAACACTGATTGGATTGGCACAGGCAAGGATCTCAACACCTTCTTCTTTTGCATGGATTACTTCTTCGATTCTTGCCGGAAGGTCCTCCTCGCGGCGGCGGTAGACAAGCGTTACCTTGGCACCGAGGCGTCTTGCCACCCGTGCTGCGTCCATTGCCACGTTCCCACCACCTGCCACAACGACATGACTGCCCTTTTTAACCGGGGTATCAAAAACCGGGAACTGGTCAGCATGCATAAAATTCACCCGTGTCAGAAATTCATTTGCTGAATAGACCCCGTTCAGTTGCTCCCCGGGTATACCCATAAAGGTGGGGAGTCCTGCACCGGTAGCAAGAAACACCGCATCGAACTTTTGCAGTTCCTGGACCGTAATACTCCGTCCTGCAAGATGGTTGAGCCTGATTTCAACACCCATTGCAAGCACCTGTTCCACTTCTGCCCTGACTATCTCCTTCGGTAACCGGAATTCAGGGATCCCGTACATCAGCACGCCCCCGGCTTCATGCAGGGACTCGAACAGGGTGACCTTGTGCCCGAGCCTAGACAGTTCTGCTGCCGCGGTCAGGCCGGCCGGACCCGATCCGACTACAGCCACATGGTGCCCGGTAGGAGCCTGTTTCTCAGGAACGCTCGTACCATGCGCCCGCTCCCAGTCCGCAATAAACCGTTCAAGTGAACCGATTAAGATTGGCCTTTCCTTGCCTGACAGGATACATTCCCCTTCGCATTGTGTCTCCTGGGGGCAGACACGGCCGCATACGGCAGGGAGCATATTCTCAGCCTTGATGATCACTGCTGCATTCCGGAAATTTCCCAGCGCTATCTCGGCAATAAACGAAGGAATGTCAATACAGACCGGGCACCCGCTCACGCACTTCGGCTTCTTGCATTGCAGGCACCTCTCTGCCTCAAGCATGGCCTCATCCGGGGAGAGCCCGGGGGATACCTCAAAGAAATCGTGTACTCTCTGCTCTGCAGGGCGGTCTTCCATGACTAGTCACCCCCTTTACAATTGCATGAGTGCTCATGGTACTGTTCAAGAGCCTCGCGCTCTTCAGACTGGTATGTCCGCTGCCGTTGCATCAGGAGATCAAAATCAACAAGATGGGCATCGAATTCAGGCCCGTCCACGCAGGCAAACAGGGTCGTTCCCCCCACCTGCACCCGGCATGATCCGCACATACCCGTCCCGTCCACCATGATCGGGTTCAATGATACGAACGTTTTCACGTTGTAGGGTTTGGTAATCCCTGATGTTACCTTCATCATTATTGCCGGACCGATGATCCATACACAATCGATAGTACGTTTTTCAACTCCGCCTTCAGGACATCTGCTGCAAACCCGTGTATCCCTTTACTGCCATCATCGGTTGTAATGAACAGTTCATCACAACACGCCCTCATCTCGTCCTCAAGGATAAGGAGCCCTTCATTCCTCGCGCCAATGATCCCTATGACGTGGTTTCCAGCCGATTTAGCGGCCCTGGCAATAATCGGGGCACTCGCGATACCAACACCCCCCCCGATGACCGCACAGGTACCATACTTAGATATCTCACTCGGACGGCCGAGTGGGCCGGCAATATCCCGGATCATGTCACCCTTGCGGAGTGACGCAAGGAGTTCTGTAGTCTTACCAACGGTCATAAAAATAATCCTTACCGCATCACCGTCTACGGCAGATATGGTCAGGGGGATCCGTTCCCCGGACTCATGTACCCTGACAATTAAAAACTGTCCGGCTTCTGCGTGGTGGGCCACGTGCGGTGCAAATACCCACATCTGAAAGACCCGTTCAGCAAGTTTTGTCGCCTTTAAAACCCTGTACAACGATATTACACCTTCTGGTACTGCCGGAACAACCTTCCCGGTCTGGCGTATCGTACTTATTGGTCGGTACACATCTTTATTTTACGCACCCGTACCGCCACACCACGTTTCGAACGTGTCATCTCGCGGGCTCCCATTGCAGCCCTGCCTGTACCTGAAACCCTGGGACCGACAACAAGCACCTCATCCCCTTCCCGAATGCAGGGGTCGGCACTCACGATACCCGGCGCGAGGATATCCCCCTGTGGGACAAAATCAGATATTTGGACCCTGTAACATTCCCCAAGCAGCTTCCAGCCTTCAAATGTAGGTCTCATCAGCCCGGTTCCGGTGTCAAGCGAGAACATCTGGACACGGTTCCGCGAATACTTTAGCGCCGGGTACCGCCCCCTTGATACCAACCCTGTGGTATCAGGGACAGAACCGAACTGCCAGGAACAAATTCCCCTTATGAGATCCTGCTTCACCCTGCGGCACCCTTCCAGTGTAGCATCAAGGGCCGCGAGGGAGCCCCCTTCGGTAGGTCTCCGCCCGGAGCATGTGTATTCAAGGTCAATCCCTGCAATTTCTGCACCGGTCTTTGCCACTTCAAGAGCACCTCCGTCCAGGTGGGCAATTACGCGCCGGTAACGATTTTTCCGGAGGTATTCCCCGATGACTCCTGATATGAAGGCCTTCTCTTCCCGGTCCCAGTACCCTGTCACCGGGACGTCGTAGTGGGCAGCAGGGTACACCAGTTCAAGTTCCCTTGGGACGAGTCCCACCGGGGAGGTCACGATTAATTCATGGGCCCTCCCCTGTATCGAGCGTGTAAATTTGTTATGACTCTGGGAAAGGGAATAGGGTTTCCTTGCAGAACAGGGCAGCATTACCGCCGTGTCTGCCTGGGGGGGTATGTAACGGTCCACAACACGCCGTGCGAAGCGACGGATCTCGATGCGGTTTAGCGTCTCACTGGTTGTCGCACCGAACGCGGCCTCTCTTGCAACCGGTACAACCTGTTCCATCACATCATACATCGAATCGAGGTGCCGCATAATAGCAACATGCGCTGAATGCAACCTGCACCTGGACTCAACAAATTCCCTGATGCGGGATGCAGCGATAAACCGGGAGACCAGGGCGAGTTCTTTTGTCAATGCCGTGCGGTTATGTAATTTCAGGTCGGCAGATCTGCAGCCTTCACAATTACATACCCCTGCATGCATCCATGTACGGTCAAACTCCCCTTCCGGAAGGAGGAAGACACCCTGCGCTGCCGCGAGATCACAGGCAATAAAATCAAACAGGTCAAACCCGGAATAACAGAGGATATGGGCATTCGAAGGTCCTGCAGCACCTGGAGCATACCAGAGCGTATCAGGAGGTACCGCAGCTTTCATCGCGGTAAGCCAGGTAACATAATTCCTCGGATTGTTAAGGACGGTATGCCATCCGGGCACCATCACACAATCACCTGAATTTGGCCCCGATGTATGATGAGGGTGTATCATTACCGGAATAACCGGTTCGCCAGGCCAGTATTTTCCTGTAAACTCAGGCCCTGCAGAAAGGGGGATATTTGATAATGCCGCCTGCTTGAGGTCAGGGAACAGTGTCAGGGTATCAACAGCTGCAGGGAATGCGATACTGGTTCCTTCGATACGGTACGTGCCGGACCTGGCCAGCCCGTCCCGCCGTTTTACCTCAACGCTGCTCAATTAACACCTCCGGCAATTCCCTGCCGACGATGACTCCCCATTCCGGACCACAGCGGACGCTGACGGAGATACCGGGGTTCGCATCGATTAATGCCCTTATCCCACCGCACCCGGTAACTACCATCTGCTCATCCCATTCAGGGGTCTCGCACTGCCCTATTGGAAAAGTTTCCTTTAATTCAACAGGGTAAGGACCAAACGGTGGCCTGAAGAGGAGTACCGTATCGTATCCCGCTACACCATCCGAAGGGGGCCGGTCAAAAGCAACAAGCACGCGGGGGCCGACAGAAAACCTTGGTATCATCATCTGGTACCGTAG
The DNA here is from genome assembly GCA_963709545.1 of uncultured Methanomicrobiales archaeon. GTDB lineage: Archaea > Halobacteriota > Methanomicrobia > Methanomicrobiales > Methanospirillaceae > CAIKOD01. Next base: position 86,144 of record CAVPWT010000009.1, read on the forward strand.
TACCTCTGTCCTCCGGCAGCTTTCGTCACCCCGGTAGAAAAAGCGGCGTTTTGAAATCCGGTCCCGCGTAGCAAGTTCTTCAGTATGAGAAAGCAATGTCCGGTACCCACGAAGGAGCCGGGGGTGACTCCGGCATCGTTCGTCCACGAGTTCCCAGAGGACACCGTCTGAAATGGCCTGGCGGATCCGGGAGATCTCCGTGAGCGTCACAATCAGGTTATGTCGCGCAAGGAGCCTGATTTTTTCCGGGGACTGACGCATTTCGTCGGCAGAATGGCCCCTGCACACTTCACAACTGCAGGGTAATTCCGACAATTCCGACAGTTTTTTACTCCCGTGCGTCGTGAGGTAACGCCCCTCTTTCGCGTACAACGCGTAGGCAGCTCGAGTCAAAAAGGTCACACCCCATTGCCACTGCCAGTGCAAACATCACCGGGTGTCCTGCACCAAACAGGTGTACGCATGCGGAGGAGGGGATACCCTTTTTTGCAGCCATAACAACCCGGACGAGGTCTTCGTAACGGTACGATTCCATCAACGGGACTACCGCTCCAATAGGTGTGAAGGTAAATCCCATCTCCCCTGCCATCCGTCCTGCCTGTTCGCGAAGGTCAGGGAATGATCCCCCCTGGATGGGGGCCGCCAGCGGGGCACCAGGGCCGAGGATTTGTCCGGCTTCCCGGAGTCTTTCCATGGTGATACCAAGTTCTTTTTCAGTCTGTTCCCGGGCGGTATCAGGGTGTGTGGGGATATCCAGCGGGACGATTATATCGCTCCCAATGGACCGCTGGAACAGGAGCGTGTCGGAATTGGATACCTCGACGTCCCCGTATACTGAGAGCTGGAAAGACCCCGAATCGGTCATTATTATCCCGTCAAAACCAAGGAGATCATGGAGCCCCCTTGCAAGGGCAGGCTCGCGGAACTCCCTGCTCCGGTAGAAGATGTACGCATTGGTGATCAGGGCCCCCGCACCAAGCGATTTCATCTCGGCGGGGGTAATGAGCGGCAGGTGAGGGTTTACGACAGGAAGAAGTGCAGGAGTTTTCAGTCACTTTTTCCCCGACTTTCAACCGCCCTGTACGGCCAAAAATGTCCTCCTCAAGAATTTCGAATGATATTGCCATTAAGAGACCTGCTCGTGAAAAATCTGCCCTTCAAACGTGAGGATTTCGGTTTCGGATCGTTTCCAGCAATTCGCAGGGAGTCCGGCTTTCATGCAGGTATGGGACAGGAATTCTTCACAATTCCATGAATATTCGGTTGCCACCTGTGGCAGCAGGAGCCCGCTTCTTCCTCCACTGCGCGCAATTAACCCGTGTTTTCCGATTGTCACGGCATGAGGCCGCATCTCTGGTGTCACACCGAGTGGTTCGGGTGGCGTGAGTACCGTCACTTCAACCCTGATCATGTCTAGTTCGGAGAGGGGTACCGGGGGGAACCGGGGGTCTTCGAGCGCCGCACCCGTTGCAGCGGATGGTATCGCCTCTTTGAGCGGGAGGTACCGGATAGGGATACCCGATACACCCCCTTAATTCACCAGAACGGGTAATTGTCACAAATATTCCTCGTTTTTCAGAAAATACCGGCGGTAGGCTGGTTGAAGGGACTGGTCTGCCGTGAACGACGGCCTCTATTGTATTCCGGGCCATTTTAACAGCCATCGTGCCTTCGTCAGCAGTTAGCATATCCATTAAGAGTAAATAATGCGCTCTCCCCATAATAATATGAGAGGGAGAGTGCGGCTGACGGTGGCTTTATGCTGCTGAGGAAAGTCCCCCCACCTACTGAGCACGCAGCCATATGCAAGTATGGGTGGCGAGAGTCACGGCAATGGCACAGAAACGGCACGGCCTGTCATTAGCAATGATGCGACCGAGCAAGAGGGTTCAACCCCCCCGTGCGAGAAGTGCGTCACGCACGAGATAACTCGCAGAGCGTAGGGACAGGATACGATGAAACGGTGAATCCCTGCGGGTGCAAGCCGGAACAGGGCAGATGGGTAGCTCAGGTACCTGCCCAGGTAGGCGCGTAGCTGAATGCCGCAATGAACAGAAGGGGGCTTACTCCTCCCACTCATTTCTTCTAAACGTGATATCAGAAGTTAATTTAAGGAAATATCACTATCAGTAATAATTATGCATATCCCCACTCCCGAAGAGATCAGGTCACGGAGGGAAGTGCTCCAGATGAGGCAGGCTGAACTTGCCCGGAGGGCGGGAGTCAGCCAGTCAATGATCGCCCGTATCGAATCCGGGAGTGTCGACCCCCGTGTCAGTACCTTAACGCGGATACTTAACGTGCTGAACAGTGCAGTGAGGCACAGGGTTACTGCATCAGATGTGATGCATACACCTGTTTTCGCGGTAAAACCAACCGATCCCATCACCACGGCTGTCGAAATAATGGACAAGAACAATATATCCCAGCTACCGGTGATAGAAAACGGCGTACCCGTCGGATGTATTTCAGAGACTGCTATTGTAAATGCCATCGAAGAGCAGCGGCTCCATAAAAGTCACATATATTCGGCGAATGACTTCATGGAGTCCGGGTTCCCTACCGTCCCTCCAGATACCGACGTGGAAACGGTGGTATCAATCCTTCAGCACCACCATGCAGTGCTTGTCCTTGAAGGTGGGCGTGTTCAGGGGGTGATAACAAAACATGACCTGATCTCCCTGATAGTCCGCCCATAGGTGAATCCCGGGGATTCCCGGAAAAATTCCCGATAATCACCTTCAACCGGTAATTCATTCATATTTTTGAGACAAGATCACGAAGTACTGCCTCGGGGTCTTTTGCCTTGACCACGCCTGAGGCGAGTAGTACTCCATCAGTCCCAAGATCAATTGCAGTCCTGACGCACTCCCCCGTCTGTATCCCTGCCCCGGTTAACACCATGACTTTTGGATTTACCAACCGGACAGCTTCCACAGTCTTTTTTATTATTTCGGGGTTTGCCTTTGCAACCGATACACCACTCCCGATTAATTCAGGTGGTTCAACCGCTACATAATCTGGTGAAAGGGCTGCAGCGGCTGCGCTCAGCTGCTTCGTTATTGGTACACACTACAGATACCATATGCGCTGTACGGAGGGCCGAAACAGCTGCATCAATATCAGCGAGCGTGAGTCTCCGCTCTGAATGATTTACCAGGGATCCTTTCGCACCTGCCTGTTTCAGTGCTTCTGCTGTGATGGTTCCCGTATGGGCCCCGGGTTCCAGACCGTCAGTGTGCTGGGCAAAAACAGGAATTTCATAATGCCGTGATATCGGGTGTATATCGAGATACGAGGGCGCAATACCAATTAGTACACCGCTGTCAGCGCTGACCGCCTGTGCAATGGACGCAATCCGGTGCGCGTGCTGTCCGATACTTTCACGGTATGTCTTTAGATTAATCAGGATGAATGGGGCTGCCATGTTCTTTCATCCCCATATATGCATCATTTGATAAAGAACTGCACGCTTCGGAAATGTCAGAGAAGATTACCCCGGAAGGTTGCAGAGGTGATGCCCCCGAGCGAGATCCTTTTCACCGCAGCGAGGAGATCGGTGAATTGTTCCTGCCCGGTGGGCTTACCTGAACGCATGATTGCTTCCCTGTATAACGATACCATTTCCTTTGCATAGGCAGGGGTCTTATGGCGGGCGTCGAGGGCTACCGATGATACACCTGAAGCAATAAGTCCCGGGATACTATCGACCAGGCATATTTCATCTGAGTTCCTGATGTGAGTGTGACACCAGGAATCAACATTGAAGGGAAAGATCCTGCCAGTAGCATCCTGCAGGCCAGAGAAGAGACGTTCATTCAGTACGCCGCAGGTGCCATACCCATGGGGCATGCCTGCAGGAATGCAGTCCCTGCTGTTAAGGACTTCAAGATTTCCCTGGGCAATTACTTCAAACAAAGGGGTTTCACCGGCGTAACCCCATGCAGCCATTGCTGAAATATCACCGTGGGATAACTCGGGAGACAGGGTCAGGCTGAAAAAACCATGTGATGAAGAGGCTGCAACATGGTTGAAAATATTCAGGCCTGCCCCACCGCATATCTTCAGAGCAGGAAATAAACGACGGACCGTTCCTGCAAGCCCGGCACTATCAACCATAATACCGCCAATCCCCATTTTAAGCAATTCAGGAAGGACTGTCAGTGACATATCGATATACTCCCTTTCCGGGATTGCCGGCCATTTCCAGAATATCTGCCGGTTGCTCCCTGCCATACGCACCAGCAAATCCCTGACCTGGACTAAAATTTCCGGAAATGGCCCCGGTTCCATTGGAACGACATCCGTTTTGCGACACCGGCAGGTTTTCGATCCGGCCTCTGGTTCAAAATATACACGGTCGCATCCCGCTTCCAGAGCCGCAACAGCTACTTCCGACGAATTTGCATAAACAGAGATTTTCATGGGTCCATGACACAGGCATGGTCTGGATGTCGTTGTTGCTGACAGAGACGTGACAAACAATCCGGCCTTTTTTTCAGCAGATGATAATTCAACCTGCCCCGGTCTCCATGAAGAGGCAATTGCCAGTTCCGCACCCGCGATGAAATCTCTTCTGAGCTGGTTCAATACGGACACAGGTGTGAAGAGACCTCCCGGATAATGGAGAACGAGGTCGCGGACAACGAATGGGGTACCGCCGGTCCTGCTGACCTGGATGGCAATCTGCTCGGCGCTAAGAGGAATTTTTTCTGCAATCTGCATGGGCTGACCAGTATATCTGTACCTGACCTGAATACCATCTTTACCGGGCATTGTTCCGTTTACCACGGGACGTCGTTCATTATCCCAGGTGATGACAAGATCAATGGGAATCAGAAATTGTTTTCCCTTCTCCCCGGGTTTACCCGATTTACCAGCCGTTCCACGGTCCTTCCGGCGGGTAAGGTAGAGGAGGTCCCCCGGTTTTACTGCATTTGAAACCGGGACTTGCAGTCCGTCAGCATCTCTTACAGGCATCCCGAAGAGGATCATCCCGTTTTCATCACCGGTGCATGGATCCAGGAATACTACTCCATCCCCCTTATGAAGTAATGTTTCCCCTGAAAGCCTGACCCGTGCCTGATTCGCCCGGGGGTGATACGATATGACGGTCCCTACCGGGATACCCCGGTGATCGGGGCGGTCCCGGCTCATTATCTCACCGTGACGCGCACCTTTGAGGTATCCACGGGTAAAACCCCTGTTGAAGGCCAGTGCAAGTTCCTCCTCTTCGTCATCCCGGGGGCTCCAGTTCCCCGAAGCAATTGCATCAATCGCCCTCCGGTAAACAGATACCACGGTGGAGACATAGCGGGGTGACCTCATCCGCCCCTCAATTTTTAAGCTCTCTACGGGAGCATGGACAATGGATTCAAGGTCCCGGTAACTACAGAGGTCCTTTGTTGACATGACATACTCCTCGTCCCACCTGGTTTTGGAGAGAGACACAGGTCGTCCGTACTGGTCCTTCGACCCGCTGACAGAAACATATGGTTTCCGGCAGGGCTGTGCACACATCCCCCGGTTCCCACTCCTCCCTCCAATCATTGATGAAAGGAGACACTGCCCTGAATATGAATAGCACAGTGCGCCATGGACAAAAATTTCAAGCCCTATCCCCTGGCACTCCGGGGCGGACGCGATATCTGATATCTCTTCCAGGGAGAGTTCTCTTGCAAGTACTACCCTTGAAAATCCCAGTTCCCGTGCCCATGCCACACCCTCGCGGCTATGGATAGTCATTTGCGTTGAGGCATGCAGGGGTAGTCCGGGCGCTATCTCCCGTGCTAACGAAGCGACACCAGTGTCCTGGACAAGGATGGCATCGATGCCCGCCTGGTATAAAAACAATATAAATTGAGCCGTATCGGGAAGTTCGGAGTCACGGACAAGCGTATTGACCGTGACATAAACCTTAACACCTCGTAAATGTGCATACTGCACGGCATTCCCGATTGAGGCCGTATTAAAGTTTTCCGCAAAATTCCTGGCACTAAAACGGTTCCCGCCGAGATATACAGCGTCAGCTCCGGCATCGATTGCCGCTACAAGCGATTCTTTTGAACCGGCAGGCGCCAGGAGTTCCGGGACTTTCATCCGAAACCGCGGCCTCCTGCATCACGGGGGTCATGCATTACCATATATTCGTGCCTCCGTATTCATCCTGTACCTGAACTAATAATACGTAAAAGGTGTTCTTAATGCTGTTTTTTCAGGTACATGCCACCATCTTTCACCACCATGTCAACCCGCAAGGCCGGATATCCAGTAAATAAGTCCTTCACTTACCGGCAACAGGAACGCTGAAGCAGCACAGAATGTCCCCATCATTACTATGAATGCGATCTTTCGCTCCCATCCCATGAACCATGCTACTGCAGGGCAGACAAAAAATCCAACTACCAGAATCCCGGGGACAAGGGCAAAGACCCCGTATTTTTTAACAAGTGCTGATGACCCGTATGTCCCCCGAGTTCGCTCAAGAAACAGGCCCACCCGTGGTGAACTTTTCCCGAAATGGTCAAATAACGATAACTGGATGAATATAATTCCGGTCGCTACAAGTGAAACAATGATAAATGTAATGGCATTATCCATGTCAAGCGCAGTACCGATGAAAACGGCTCCGTACTCAAGTACAATGGTCGCTGACATCAGGGCAAGGACAGATCCCGGTGGGACCATGAAGAGAGAACCGGCAATAAACGGTGCTATTCCTCCAATAAAAACCGCGATGGCGCAATCCCTGAAAATCTCACCTGCAGGGAGTCCTTGTCCGGTCATGCTAGCTGTTAACATATAAGAACCCCGGGGGAATATGTTATCGGGAGGTACCCGGCAGATGAAGATTGTCGTATCAACCGGTGAGAGGCCAGGCGGGACTGACCTGCTCCAGTATAATCCTGACCTGATTGAAGTCCGTCTGGACCTGTTGAGGGGGGAATTGCCTGTAATTGTCCAGGAATGGTATGCAAAGACAGAAATTCCATTAATCCTGACTCTCCGGAGTGAGCACGAAGGGGGGTCATTTTCCGGCAATTCTGACAACTGGATTGATGAGATTACGCCTCTTCTCCCCTACGCCTCCTATGTCGATATTGAACAACGGTTTTCCTCCCATGCCCGGTACATCAGGGAACTGGGAGTCGGTGTCGTCGCTTCCTATCACACGAAACGGATGCCATCAATAGAGGAACTGGCCGCAATCGAGGACGTTCTCCGTCAATATGGAGATATTCCGAAAATTGTCGTCACACCATCAGATGAACATGACATGATCATCTTCCTTTCATTTACTCTCCATGCAGAAAAACCGGTAATAACGAGTATTATGGGAGAACATTTCCGGCATATGCGCCCGGTTCTTCCCCTGTTTGGTTCAGAGTGGATATTCGGGCATGCAGGTTGCGCTACTGCGGCGGGCCAGTACCATATCCGCGACCTTCAGGAGATGTATGCCCGGCTCCTGCAGGAAGACAGGACGGATAATAACCAACAATAATATGCAGAACAAAACGCCGGGAACTGCACACGGCGCCCATCCGACCCCAATACTTTTTTGGGTTTAATTTTTTAATTACATAAAAAAGAGCGGGAATCAGGCGGGAATATTCTTCAGAAGGGCCTGAAACCCTGAATACTTCAGTCTGTTCTAGAAGCCCGTCTACCAACACCAGCGCGATCATCGCTTCTGCTACCGGGACAATCCGTGGGGCTATGCAGGGATCGTGCCTCCCTTGAACAGAGATAGTTACAGGCTTGCCGGCAACGTTCACCGTCTGTTGTTTCCTTGAAATAGATGGTGTCGGTTTTACTGCGATACGGACGATAATATCTGCACCCGTGCTGATACCCCCAAGAATACCTCCTGCATGGTTGGTCAGAAATCCTTCAGGGGACATTTCATCGTTGTTTTCACTCCCGAGCAATGCAGACTGCATGGAACCCTTCTCCAATCTCCACGCCTTTCACTGATCCGATTCCCATCATGGCATGGGCGATTGCAGCATCAAGTTTCCCGGACACCGGGTCCCCGATACCGGGGGGTGTGCCTTTCGCAATAACCTCGACAATCCCCCCTACAGAATTTCCCGTGTCCCTTGCAGCCCGGATCTCTGCTTCCATTTCTGCAGCAAGAGTTTTTCCATGGACTTCAATAACCGTTCCTGATAGTGATACCCCTGCATAGCCAAGCACCTTCATAGCGACGGCACCTGCCGCAACGCGCGAGATCGTCTCTCTCCCGGAACTTCGTCCCCCACCCCTGAAATCCCGGATCCCATATTTTACCAGGTAGGTAAAATCCGCATGCCCGGGCCTGAATATGTCCTTAAGGGGAACGTAATCCTCGGTTTTCGAATCCTTATTCCGGATGATCAGGGCGATCGGTGTGCCGGTGGTTGTTCCCTCGAATATCCCGGAGAGTATCTCCACACAGTCTTCTTCCTTTCTCTGCGATGACAGGTCAGACTGGCCGGGACGTCGCCTGTCAAGGAGTGGCTGGATATCTGATTCTGTTAGCGGCATACCAGCCGGGCATCCGTCAATAACTACGCCAAGCGCTTTTCCGTGGCTCTCTCCAAACGTGGTACAGCGGAAATTATTGCCAAAGGTATTCATTTGGGCCACCGACTTCCAGGGATGGCCAGTCCGGGACAGGGAAAAGAACAGGTTCTTCCATTCATATAACATACCCCCGTACAATCGCCGGAGACGCCTCAATACCGGTGAAACACCGGAACTGGGCACAGGCCTGGCGCACAAACATTTCAGTCCCGGGGATCGTTGTACAGCCTGCTTTCCGGGCCGCGATGATGAGCGGGGTGTCTGCAGGAGTATAGACCAGATCATAAATGGTCATGCCAGGTTTCAGCAGTGATGTATCAACTAATGACCGCATATCAGACCCCATGCCAACCGGGGTTGCGTTTATGACAACATCCGGGTTGACTTCTGAAAATCCGGACAAGGGTTTGACCGGAACCGTGAACCTTGCTGAAAGTTCCTCTGCATTCGCCGGTGTCCTGGTAAGGATCGTGATGTCCATGTCCAGGGACTGTAATGCATATACAGCTGCAGTCCGCACTCCCCCTGCCCCGATAACAGCAGCCCGTGACCCTTTCAGGTGATTCAGGGGGTCCCTTATCCCGGTCCAGTCGGTATTGAACCCGAAGGTAGTGCCTTCACACATCACGAGAGTGTTCGCCGCACCGATTGCCGTTACATGGTCATCAGCTTCATCGATAGAGGCCAGGGACTCGGTTTTAAAGGGGATAGTGACGGAAATCCCACGGATGCCAATTTTTTTCGCCTCCCTGATAATTTCCCCGAAGTCAGGCCAGCATAACCTTGTGTAATGGCAGTTCATGCGGTATTCAGAGAACAGGCGGTTGAAGAGGAGTGGAGAAAGACTATGGGTACACGGGTTTCCTGCAACGGCGTAGATACGGGTAAGGGGATCCCGGCCGGGAGATGCAATAGCGGATTCAAGTGCATCGGCCTCTTCCGGTTCAATTGAAGTTTTCCTCACAAATGACAGGAAACCTGCTGCATCCTTACTGGTTGAATTCCCCCCTGCCAGAATATGCCGTATGACCATGGCCGTCTCATTTGCGTCTTTCCGCGTCGTACTAACGCAAAAATCTGCTGATGCAATGTAAAACGGTCTCCTGATAGCCTGGAGCTCGTGGATCTCCTCCCTGAGCGGAAGCCTCGTAAGGGAAGGGCGTTCTGTGCGTGCTATCCTCTGCTCAATGGTCCGGTCATCAGCAGTGAGAAGGAACACGGTATCCCGCGCCTGATTGCAGCCACGTTGGACGGGTCCATTATTGCCCCTCCTCCCGTACTGACCACGGAATCAGATACACCAAGGGAGGCGATTGTTGCACATTCCTTCTTCCGGAAATATTCCTCCCCGTGTTTCTGGAACATTTCATATATTGTCATTCCGGCACGTTTCTCGATCAGGGCATCAGTATCAATAAACGGCACGCCGAGCATGTGTGCAAGGAGTTCCCCGACCCTTGTCTTACCTGTCCCCCGAAACCCGGTGAGAACTATTCTTACCATACACTAATCCTCCATTTCCACTGTATTGTACCACATCATTCCGGTGCAATCCCCCTGATAATTTCAAAGAAACGTGGGAACGACTTGTCAACGCATTCTGCATTTCTGATAATGATATCCCCCCGTGTAAGTGCCAGTACCGCAGCACTCATCGCAGTCCGGTGGTCATCTCCCGGGTCGACCTCGCCACCATGAAGCGGAACGGGTCTGATAGTGATCCCATCCCCGGTCATGTTCGCACTACCCCCGAGCCCGTTCAGGAGGTCAACCGTTGCTTTGAGCCGGTCACTCTCCTTGTATTTCAGGTGGGAGATCCCGCTGATGTGGGACGGTGTGGATGCCATGGCTGCAACCATACAAAGTGTCTGTACCGTGTCAGGAGATGAAGACATATCCATCGTGATTCCCGTAAGGTCTCCGGCCCTCTCAACCCTGATACTATCTGCCTTGTAGGTAACACTGCACCCCATCCGGCCCAGTGCTTCGACAAACATACGGTCTCCCTGCACCGATCCGGGATTGAGCCCGGCCACTTCCACAGCACCCCCGCACACTGCAGCAATTGCGAAAAAGTACGATGCTGACGAGTAATCACCTTCGATGGAATAATTACGGCTTTCGTACCCTGTGCCGGACCTGATCATGAACCGGTGGTATCCCTCGCGTACTGGTTTCACCCCGAATGTCGCCATGCAGTCGGCCGTAATATCAAGGTAGGAACGTGATGCGATATCCCCGGTAACAAGGACTTCAACATCGGTTTCGGCATATGGCGCCGGGATCATCAGTGCAGAAATGAACTGGCTGCTGATAGTCCCTGGAATTGAAACAACCCCGCCCCGGATACTACCTTCAACAAGGACCGGTGGATACCCTGCATTTGAAAGATACCTGATCCGGCCGCCAATTGAATTGAGCGCTTCCACGAGATGCCCGACAGGGCGTTCCTGCATCCGGGGGCTCCCGGTAAAAATCACCGGTTGCGGGCATAACAACGCAGACTGCAGTAAGGAGCCGGAACTCGTACCCGAGTTTTCCATATTAAGGGTCATCATCTTCTCACCAGAGAAGTGCCCGGAACAACCCCTTATACGAAGCATTCCAGGCTCTTCGCTTATGCCGGCACCCAGTGCCCTGAGTGCACGGCAGGTCACCAGCGTATCTCCTGAATAGAGGGGATTTTTTATCCTGGAAACGCCATCGGCCATTGACGCAATAATGAGTGCCCGGTGGGTATAACTCTTTGAAGGCGGGGCGGTAACGCGGAACTCGCACTCCTTCATTTTTGGAAGGGTAATATTCACAGGTCCACCTCAAGACGTTTATAGCAACCAAGCCGCCTGATAACCGTCAGCTCTTCAGACTCAGCAAGCGACTCCTCGTACCCCGTTGAGGTCGTGATGTCCATGAAAAAGACGTAACTTCCCATACCTCTTTTTGATGGCCTGGACTCGATCCTGCAGAGGTTAATCCCGCGTCTTCCAAACACCGCGAGCAGTTCATAAAGAAGACCCGGGCGGTCGGTTGCCGGATCAACAACAATACTACATTTTTCCGGCCCTGATTCCAGCAACGGGTGGTCTGACACCCGGAAAAATCTCGTGACGTTATGGGGGTTGTTCTCAATATGGGAGATAATTACCGGCAGGTTGTAGACCTCTGAGATTTTCTTTGATACTACCGCCGCACCCCTGCGGTTACCCAGCAGTTCAATAGCACTCGCCGCATTGCTTTTTGTAGGGATTATCTCGATTCCCAGTTTATCAAGGAATTCACTGCACTGCTCACTGGTCTGTGGATGGGCATAGATCACCGAAGCCTCTTCAACAGGAAGGAATGATGCAAGAAAATGATGAATCTCGATATACATTTCCGCCGTTACAAAAACATTGTACCGTAAAAGACCGTCAAGCGAAGGCCCCACCCCGCCGGCTTCGCTATTCTCAACAGGTATCACCCCGTCACCCAGGCCCTGCTCAACGGTTGAAAGGACCGTGCCTATGGCTGGAAGGAGCCGCACCTCCCCGGGCGGGACTAATTTGCACGCAAGTTCATGGCTGAACGTCCCTTCCGGTCCAAGAGCGAACAGGGTCATCGTTTCACCATCGCTTCAATCAGGGAATCTGTCAGGGATGACGCAGTATTGCAGTAATCACCGAAATGTTCGCTATTACGGGTAAAGATCTGCTCAAACGAACTGCTTTCTCCGGATAATACGGTGTTTTTCACATCGCTGACGGCATGCTCACATGCTTCGAGTACAGCCGGCACGTAGGGGTTCATCCTGAGTATATCAGCGTATAAGCCCGGGTCCTGCGAAAGCAGCCGCCCCATCAGCCCGGTCTCTATCTGGTATACAGGACTCATAAAAGGTTCAGTATCAGCGGGTGTAATACCAATACTCCGCATGGTCTCAGCCATACTGAGCGTGATGAAATGCGTCAGCCCCTGGACAACTGCCATCATCCGGTCATGCGCCTCAGGGGTGGTGATCGTTATCCTTGCACCCTCCATCTCAAAGATATCAGTCAGCCTGCCAAGGTTCTCCTTGCTGCACCGTCCCGGGGTGACAATTATCGTTTGTTGTTTCAGTGTCCGGACGGTTGGGCCGAACATCGGGTGAAGCCCGATGACTTCCGCCTTTGAACAGAGCATCTCCCTGACAGGGAATACCTTGAGCGAGGTCAGGTCACAAATAACCTGCGATGCTGTAAGGCAAGGGGCAATAGTCCGGATCACTTCTGCCGTGCTATGGATTGGAACTGAAACGATGATGAGATCGGATTCTGATGCGATATCCATTGCATTAACCCGGGTATTCCTCCCGGAACGTGACACTTCGTGTCCAGCCCGTTCAAACACCCCGGAAAACAGGCGCCCCATCCTTCCAGTACCCCCTATGATACCTACCTTCATCGTCGTGAGCCCCGGGATACTATTTCAGGACAGCAGTACTGGCACATATTCGTTACCATGGTTACATTCCATCTTCATTTTTCGATAATATGCTCTTTCACGGCTACCCCGAAATGGCGACCACTTTCTGTTACCGTCCCCATCACGATATCCCCGGTTTTTACGGAGGCTACAGAACAGGCACTCCCATCTTTACGGACCAGACGTATAGTCTCGGCATTCTGGAGAATGGCACTCACTTTTCTCCCCTGGTACTCAGCTTCAATAAGCAGGAGCGGACGTAGTTCAATCTTTACCCTCCCCACTGTTGCTTCTTTTGTACTCCCCTGGGAATCCGAAATCAGTACGCGGTCACCGGCCTTAAGATCTGAAAGGTATGCAGTTTTTCCTCCGGGCATTGTAGCATAGGCATGAACTGCCCCGGCATTCACGCGGAATGGCCGTGGTGAAACATACGGGTTTTCAAGCGTTTCCGCGTGGACGAGGAATGCTCCGGCCGAAGTATTGCCAATAAGCATCCCTTCGCTGTCAGACAATATTGAGCAGGTATCCACGCAGACCCGGTCACCCATTCCGGCAGGGGTTATCCTGGTGATGGTAAGGGGAACGATTTCAGCCGGTTGGGACCCTGACTTGAGAAGTGACGCAACCTTCCTGACAAGTGCGGGGTCCGTTGTTGAGAGAAGAATACCACAGACTCCTTTTTCAAGAACATGCAGGGCCAGTTCTGTTGACTCAAGGTCCTTCACGAGTGCAATGATTCTGTCTGACATCGAAACAAGGTTCTCAAGGGGGATTACATTCCAGTCTTCGGTTTCAACGATCACGTATCCCTTCCTTGACAGTGCAATGGCCTCGTTTTCACTTGCCTTATCCCTTATCCTGCAGGTGAATACATTATTGTCCGGGACAAGGTCCCCGTCAGGTGCAACGGTGCGGATCCTTCCCAGTTCACGTCCGGATTCGGCCTGTTCAAGGACCAGGGTGTCTGCTCCGCTTTCAATTGCTGATGTCGCAACAGCCTTGTTCCAGGGCCTGCAGTCCACCCAGAACTCCTTCATCCTGACCGCTCCAATGCCAGGGCGGGTTCCAGGTCATCATGGACCACACGCCCGAGTGCCTTCACAAATGCACCGGGAGATACCCTCTGGAACGCATTACGGCCGACACAAACACCGGCACCCCCGGCATGGACTGATTCACGGATCATCCGGAGCGACTCGAGGTCCCCCATCTTCTCACCACCGGCAACCAGTACCGGGACTGAGCAGGCATCAGTAATCTTTCTGAAAGAAACCGGATCCCCGGGGTAATTTGTCTTGATCAGGTCTGCACCGAGCTCCTCGGCTACCCTGACACAGTGCCCGATAGCCTGCGGCGAATTGGGATCGATGCCCTTACCTCTTGGGTAAATCATAACGAGCAGCGGCATACCCCAGCGGTTGCAGTCTTTCACGATCTTCCCGGCAGACTCGATCATTCTCGATTCCTGCGGTGCGCCAAGGTTAATATGGATTGATACCCCGTCTGCCCCGAGTGCAACAGCCTCCTCAACCGTACAGACGAGGACCTTGTCATTCGGGTCCGGGTTTAAGGAGGTGCTTGCCGAGAGGTGGACAATAAGCCCGATATCGCGACCCCGTTTCCGGTGACCACGTTTTACAAGTCCTTTGTGCAAGACGATGGCATTTGCCCCGCCTTCAGATACCTCGGATATGATTTTAGTCATATCCAGGAGACCATCGATCTGCCCAAGGGTAAACCCATGGTCCATCGGCACAATGACCGCCCTTCCCGTATTCCGGTCCATTATCCTTTCTATCCTGATGTCCTTTCCAATCATAATGTAATTCCTCTCCCTAACTTCCTGTTTTACTTTTTAATCCACTTTTTTTGGGCTTTCCCATTTTCTGTAATCCTTTACATCCGGCATTCCGGGTGACTTATACCAGCGATCCAAGTGCTTCATCAACACTTTTTCGCTCATGGACGATCATTGCCGCAGCATGTACAAATCGTGCCGGGGTCCGGTGCTGGAACGCGTTCCTTCCAATCGAGAGGCCGGCCGCACCACCTTCCATAGCTCCTTCAATTAATTCCAATGTCGAGCGGTCGTCGGTTTTCTGGCCGCCGGCTACCACCACGGGTACCGGGCAACCCCGGGTCACTTCACGGAAACTGTCCGGGTCTCCGGTGTACACGGTTTTTACGATGTCTGCACCGAGTTCGGCAGCCACACGGGCAGCCAGTTTGACCTGCTCTACACCATGCTCGTCGATGATCTTCCTGCCTCTCGGGTACATCATCGCAAGGAGCGGCATACCCCATTCCATGCAGTCAACCGCAATTTTTCCCAGGTCTGAAAGCATTACCGCCTCAGAATCAGCCCCGATATTGACATGCATCGATACCGCATCGGCCCCCATTTTCAATGCGTTCTGGACTGTGTTGATCAGCACTTTTTCATTAGGGTCAGGTCCGATCGACGTGCTTGCCGAGAGATGGAGGATGAGCCCGATGTCACGGCCTGTTTTCCGGTGGCCGTATAGTGCGAGGCCCATATGGCCCAGCACAGCATTGGCCCCCCCTTCCGCCACCTGGTCAACTGCGTTACCAAGATCGATCAGGCCATCTATCGGCCCGTTCGTGACACCGTGGTCCATCGGGACAATGATGGTCTTTCTTGTATTGCGGTTCATGATGCGTTCAAGACGAATATCTTTCCCTCTCATAGTAATCCTCCTCCCCTGCCAAAACGGTCAGAAAATTGATCCGTTCAGTATGGGAGATACCTAAAGCTAAAATAATAACGATAATAACCAGGAATTGCCGATAATATTTTTACAGCACATGCTGGTTGAATAGTTCGACTAAAACAGGGTCCCTGCACAGGACTACCGGAATTCATGCATCGTGGATGTGCTCTGCTGGTCGTGATAAAAACACTCCCGGGCAAAAAAACATTCACCACACATTATGAAATAGGTGAGCATTGCCAGTATTTAAATAGAGCGGCCTATTTTCTGCGTTCATATAAAATCCTCTAGTAATTCAGAGCATATAAGGGTCAAAACGGCCCGCTTTGACACGGTTAATAAAGTTCCAGAAAATAACATACTATTGTTTGTCACTTTATTACAACCCTAGGGTTAGAAAAAGGAAGGGAAAATACGAAAGACAGGAGCGAGTTTCACCCCCTCCCTGCCCCATACCCGCTATGACATCCTTTGGGAAGGGTTCAACTGCAGAATTCCTGAAAGATTCAGAGATGTAAAGGTCATTCCATTCCCCAACCGGGGCCACCAAAGCGGTGGGACTGAGCACCGGGAGGCGGGGTAAATCAGGGAATACCCTAATCCCAAAGATAGATTTGGGAGCCTTTCAAGGGGCCTATTTTTTAACTTTTTTAATAGAAATGACGTCCCCGAGCGTGGGTACTACGTTGCCGGGTTTTTTGTTTCCACTCTCATCTTCCGGAATGTCAAGGAGGCGGATATCAAGGGTTTTTTCAAGCATCCGGCGGACGTCATCTTCAGGTATCAGGTCGCCATTTTCAATCTTTTTAATTAATAGTTCCCTTACTTTCAACTCCATCGCGAGGTCTTTCTGTGACCAGCCCCTTTGCATACGGGCATGCTTGATCCTTTCACCGTAGTCATCGACGATTTCCCCCTCTATCATGTCAAACATATCACGTCGGGTTTTTGCAACAGGATGGGGAACCGGGGGTGCATTTGCCGGCCGGCGACCAGTACCAGGTCTCGGGGTAGTCCTATGGGGCTGCTGGATTTCAACACCATAATGTTCGCACTGGGGACAGACCCGGAGTTCCGCGCTCTCGACCCTGACATTTTTCAAAGCGCGCGCATTTGCGCCACATAATTCGCACTGCATAGTCGCAAACATCTTTATAGTCATTTTTCCCTATATATCTATTTGAGGCACACAAATGGCAGAGACTGCCCGCCAGCCACCGGAGCCGCAAAACCCGGAAGAATTATACCGGTACCTGCTGGAACGGGTAACAAGCATGGAATCACGCAACCTGGAGTTCGCGAGCAACTGCGCCAGATTGAGTCAGATAAACGATATATTGAGACCCAGAAAATCCGCTACGAGCGGGAGGTAAGGAAATTAAAGAGCGAGATTGAACAGCTACGGAGCCCTCCGCTGGTCGTCGGGACAATTACGGATATCATTGATAACAACCGGGTTATCGTGAGGAGCAGTGCGGGCCCTCGTTTTCTTGTGAGGAGCTCGCTCTGCATCGACCAGGAAAAACTCAAACCGGGTTCACGGTGTACCTTAAACCAGCAGTCACTTGCAGTAGTGGATATTCTGCCGAGTAGTTTTGATTCACAGGTCTATGGCATGGAGATCGTGGAGACCCCGATGGAAAGCTACAGCGATATCGGAGGGCTTGAACAACAGATTACTGAAATTAAAGAGGCAGTTGAACTCCCCCTTAAACGACCTGACCTGTTCGAGAAAATCGGGATAGACCCGCCAAAAGGAGTACTTCTCCACGGACCACCGGGTACAGGAAAAACCCTGCTCGCACGTGCAGTTGCCCATGAAACAAATGCGCATTTCCTACGGGTTGTCGGGTCAGAACTCGTCCAGAAATATATTGGTGAAGGGGCACGGCTAGTCAGGGAGTTATTTGAACTGGCGAAACAAAAATCCCCGACAATCATTTTTATTGATGAGATAGATGCAATCGGGGCGTCCCGGACAGAGGCCACAACATCAGGAGACCGTGAGGTACAGAGGACACTCATGCAGGCTCCTTGCAGGCATGGACGGATTTGAACGCCGGGGTGATGTGAAGATCATCGGGGCGACGAACAGGATCGATATCCTTGACCGGGCACTGCTCAGGCCCGGGCGTTTCGATCGTATCATCGAGATCCCACTCCCGGACGCATGCGGTAGGCTCGCAATCCTGAACGTCCATGTCCGTGACATGAATCTCGATGAATCGGTGAGGCTTTCTGAAGTCGCCAGACTCACCGAGGGTAAAAACGGGGCTGACCTCAGGGCTATCGTCATGGAGGCAGGGATGTTTGCCATACGGAAAGAGCATGACCATGTAACCCATGAAGACCTGATTGCTGCCATTGAAAAAGTTGAGGCAGACTTCGACCGGCAGCGGATGATCAGTACGTTCGGCGCAATGTTCGCGTAAGCCTCCTGCCCGGGATCAATTTTTTTTTTAACTTTACCGGCTTTGTTGAGATCCTCTCAATCTATTTTGTACATTGAGGTTATGCCAAAATTTTGTCACGCTCCCCGGGCTTTGCCCGGCCGCTTTGGCGTCCCGGATGGGATAGGGTATGATCTCCAAATATCTGAAATTTTTCTTTGAATGCCACAATTGAACCCTGCCCACGAGTATTTTAACGTGTGTGGGACGAGAGAGGGGTGAAACCCCCTCCTGCCTGAGCAGTTCTGTTAATTTATTGTATTACACGTAGGATTTTTACAGAGCCCTTTTTCCCTCAACAGCAGCATCCTAAGAGCGGGAAAGGGCAGCCCGGTGGTTGTAATTAATAATCCCACGGGAGATATCATTGATGAATCACTTACATCTGAGGAATTACCAATGCTGTACCGGACTGTCCCAAAAACCGGCGATAGATTATCAATCCTTGGCTTTGGCTGTATGCGCCTGCCTTTGACCCGGACTCATACGATAGACGAGAGGCGGGCAATAAACCAGATACGTTATGCTATTGATAGGGGGGTCAATTACCTTGATACGGCACCTGCATATCACCTGGGACGGAGTGAACCCCTGCTTGGTCGTGCTCTTGCTGACGGGTACCGGGAAAAAGTCCGGATCGCAACTAAGTTACCGCCATGGTCGGTAAAAACAAGGAACGATATGGACCATATCCTTGATGGCCAGCTGGTCAAACTTAAAACAGCTCATATTGACTATTACCTCCTTCACAGCCTTGCCAGCGAGAGCTGGGAGACCATGCTCCACCTCGGAGTCCTTGAATTCCTCGATGATGCAAAGTCATCAGGTAACATTATCAATACCGGATTTTCTTTTCATGGGGATCTTGTTACCTTCCGAGGAATTGTCGATGCATATGACTGGGAATTCTGCCAGGTCCAGTATAATTTCCTTGATGAACTGAACCAGGCCGGGGCCGAAGGGTTGAACTATGCAGCATCAAAACGCCTTGCGGTGATGGTCATGGAACCTCTCCGCGGCGGCAGCCTTGCAGGGCAGGTTCCCGGCAAGGTAGACGAGATCTGGAAGGAAGCACCTGTCAGGCGGACTCCGGCAGAATGGGGGCTCAGGTTTGTCTGGGACCACCCGGAAGTGACAGTTGTCCTTTCCGGAATGAACCACGAGTCCCATATAGAGGAAAATCTGAAGATTGCAGGAGAGGCAGAACCCGGTTCTCTGTCCCCTGTAGAACATGCCCTCATCGCAAGAGTACGGGACACGTATACCAGCCTGATGAAAGTTGGATGCACTGGTTGCGGTTATTGCATGCCGTGCCCTGCAGGTGTCAATATACCCGAATGTTTTGCCCTCTACAACGGGGCGTCAATGTTTGGAAACCGCCATGAATACGCTTTTCATTATCTCACCCGGCATGGAGGGATAACTGGGGACCGGTCATATGCAGGACTCTGCAGGAATTGCGGAAAATGTGAAAAAATCTGCCCACAGCACCTGCCAATCCAGGCATACCTGAAAGAAGTTTCAACTTCGATGGAAGGATGGACCATTGGTATAAAAGTGGCAGTATTAAAAAGCGGGCTATGGATTATTGACAGTACAGGGAGATTTTCCCGGATTTTTTCTAGGGATAAGAAGACACGGGGCGACACAAATCAGGAAAAAAACTAACGATTAAAACTTTGGTGAAACACACATAAACTCACCGTTCATCTCTGCTTCAGCAGAGCCAGGATACATTCTTTTCACGTTCCTCCAGGACATGAAACGGACGTATAGAACTCCGATTCCTGTTATTTGAAGAGAATTCAGGTGCTGGAAGACAGGTTCCGGTTCTGTTTTCCAATCATCCACCACCTATCAGGGCCATATTTTTCCGCCTATTCCAGTCGATTATTCCTGAACAGGCTTACCACTGATCCTTTCGTAAGAACTACCGAATTGTTATTATACAAAAACAGATACGTATTTTTAGAAGAGGATGTGAAAAAACATGGGTTTTATGTCAGAGTTTATGGAATTTCTCCAGGAATATAAGATCATCGGCCTCGCGATTGCCTTCATAATCGGTGTCGCTGCATCAGCCCTCGTTAAGTCTTTTGTAGATAACCTGGTTATGCCTGTTATTGCGGTGCTAATTCCCGGAGGGGCCTGGAAAACCGCAACAGTTATTATTGGACCAATGGTAATCGGCTGGGGCCCGTTCCTTTCAGATCTGATTTACTTCATCATTGTCGCGCTGGTCGTCTTTATTGTCGCAAAGAAAGTGCTTAAAATGGATAAAGTCACCAAAATGTAAGTTATTTTCCAACTTTATTGAAATTCTGCTTGTTTTGAATAAAAAAAGAACAGGTACAGGCAGGAGGGGTGTGATCCCCTCCCTTTCACCCAAATAAGATATCCGTTGGGCAGGTTAATTGCAGAATTCCTGAAAATTTAAGGGATTAATAATGCCATTTCCTATCCCAGCCGTGATCGCCTCAGCAGCGGTGCGGATTACTGGCAACATGCGTTAATTTGAAAATACCTTAATACACAAGAAATATCTGAGAGGTTTTTGATAGAGCCATTTTTTCCAGGTATTATTCATTGTCAGAAATCGTTATTGCCGTTACAGGAATCTTAAGACCTTCTATCAGCATAATGGGAATAACTCGAGGTTTATTTTTGCATTTGGACCGGTTTTTTTAAATTTGCAGGGTTTTAAAAAAGATCAGGGAAGTCCCTGGAGATCAGGGAAAAGCCAGGTGGATAGCTGCCCCGATGGCCAGCCCGAGAATCAACGTGTACGTCGTCACCAGGACGACCGTCTTTAACCCCATCTGCCGGTAGAGCACGGCAATCGTGGAGATACACGGGACAAACAGTACACTGATGATAGCCCAGGTATACAACTGGACATGGGTCATTACCGTATCCAGTGCAGGGGTACCGGCAAGGACAACCAATGCCCCGAGGGCCATCTCCTTCCGGAGGATCCCGAACATTAGGGCTGTTGTTGCGTAGGCAGGAAGCCCGAGCACCATTGTTGAAAATGGCTCGATAAAATTTGTAAATGCGGTTATTACACCATAATACTGCAGCAACCCGAGTATTACACTGCTGATTATCAGCAGGGGCATCGCAATGATAAGGAATTCAGAAATTTTTCCCCATGATTTTTTCACCACGTTACCGGCCTGCGGTGCCCGGAGCGGCGCCATCTCCATGATCATACCGAATCGTTCTCCCGGGGTTATCCGGGAGAGAAACAACCCGGTAAACACTACGAGGATAAACACAATAAGGTAAATTGAAAGTGCCCACCAGATGCCAACAAACGTTGCAACGACGCCGGCGATAATCACCGTCCGGGCAGAGCACGGGATCATGGTCACGAGAAATGATGCGATAAAGCGCTCACGGCGCGATGCGAGAAGCCTGATGCTCATCACCGCAGGCACAGTACAGCCAAATCCAAGTATAAGCGGAATAATTGCCTGGCCGTGCATGCCAATCCTGTGCATCGCCTGGTCTGCCAGGAAGGCTGCCCGGGTCAGGTAGCCTGAGTCCTCTAATATTGATATGAAGATATAGAACGTAAAAATGAAAGGCAATGCGATGCCAATCCCCGCCTGAATTCCAAGTAGCACAGAAATTGATACCTGCAAAAGGAGGGGGGGCAGGCCGAGCGAAAGGAGGGGTGCAACCAGGTAAGTGGTAAAGAAAGCAACAATAATTCCTTCGAGCCATGAACCTATGGTGAATACCACGACCAGGATCCCGATAAGTATGGCCGCCATAATAGGGATGCCGGGTATACTCTTTGTAAGAAGCCGGTCCAGGTCGAATGCTGGTTTTTTCAGCCTGGTAGTAATCACGCGGTCTGCAAGCTGTTCTGCAAAATGGTGACGGTTTGCTGAAATGATCTGGCGCGGGGACATCTTGTGCCGGTTTTCAATCTCGTTTGCGATTGCCGCAGATGAATCAAGCATTTCCCTGTCTGGCCCGATCCCTTCGAGTGACAGGATGGCAACAGGTCTTGAGACCGGGAAGTTGCCCATAATGCTTCTGACAGCAGCCTCGATATGGTGGTCGTACGCAACGATAACGGTCGCAGGACAGGCAGAACTGAGCGCAGCAGGGAGGATCTGGCCAGTGCCCCTTCCATGGATTGCTGCGGTCATAATGACCGGGCAGCCAAGAATTGTTGATAATTCTGATGAGTCTACAGATATTCCGTATTTTTCCGCCTCGTCCGCCATATTCAGGACAACAAGCATTGGCAGGCCATATTCCGCCACCTGGAGAAACAGGTACAGGTTTCTTTCAAGGTGAACTGCATCCAGTATCGTTATGACAAGGTCAAGTTCATGGCGTTCCAGCATGCCATTGACAAGTTTCTCTTCATCTGAATCCCCGTCAAGCGAATAAATGCCTGGGAGGTCACAAATTTCAAATTTTTCACGCTGGTAGCAGACATGCCCCTTTTCAAGTCCGACCGTTGTACCGGGGTAATTACTTACCTCTACACCGAGCCCGGTCAACTGGTTGAAGATCAGGGATTTCCCGACATTGGGGTTTCCAATAAGCCCGATCTTCATTTACAGTTTCTCCACGAGAATAGTCCCTGCGATCTCAGGTGATAACGCGATGTCACATTCCTTGACCTGGAGGACAACTGCGTTGTTATGCAGTCTTCTCTTTACTATAACCACTTCCCCGGGGATTACCCCGAGGTCGATTAACCTGTGAAGATACTCACCGCCCGTGATCCCCATGACTGTCAGGGGAATGGACTCCGTCGCATCGATGAGAGAACGAAATGTCGGGCTGGTGGTTGGTCCCGCATGGGGGGCCTTTTTTTCTCCCGGCGTCAAGCCTGGATCGGGGGGTTCCGGGGTATTATTATTCATTGGCCGGCAAATGGGGGTAATTCCCCTATACCGGCGCCTACGGGACCCGGCTTCCTTCACGTAGTTGCCTATCCGGTTGATGGCACTATCGGAAATGGCATGCTCCAGTACACACGCCTCGTCCGAGGCTGCACGCTCTTCCATCCCAAGGATCTCGCCAAGAAAGCATTGCAGGACACGATGTTTTTTCAGTACACGTTCTGCGGTAGTATGTCCCTGGACCGTGAGGTTGATAGCCCCTTTTTCGTCGAAAACAAGGTCACCCTGATGTTCAAGACTTTTTAAGTCCGCTGATACGGTATCCTCCCCAATTGACAGGTCTTCCGCGACATCTTTTACAGAAGGTGTGGCCTGGGCTGCAAGATACCTCACCAGTACTGCTTCAAGATAATCTTCCCGATCAGAGGATTCCATACCAATCGTATGATTCCGTTCTATTTTATGGATTTGCTACGGTCACTAACCTGTGCCACCAGCGATAAGGCGCGTATCAACAGTTCCCGGCCGAAGTTGCAAGAGGTCCGGCACGAAACCGTATGCCAGAGGCCCCGCCATTCTCAAAATATCCTGAGTTAGGTTATGCGGCCCTGTCCTTATCCTTTTTATCTGCAAATCCGATCAGTTTAATTGCCAATTCCTCCACCGCTTCTCTGGCAGGACTCCCCCCTGGGATCAGGGATACCGGTGATGCCTCTAGGTCAGCAGCTTCCACAGCAGGATCGTAGGGAACCACTGCGATAGGGGGGTCCTGGAAGGCCCCAGCCGGGGCTACTCCACTTTTATACCGGTTAAAAACCAGGTGCATGGCAGAACGGCTGATACCGAGGTCCAGGGCAATATCGATTATCCGGGAGGCTGTACGGAGACCCCGTGCACCCGGGTCACTCACGATCAGGAGGAGATCAGGTATGCCAATAGTTCCCCTGCTGATATGTTCCATACCTGCCTCTGAATCTATTATAATAAACTTGTAATCACGCTCAAGCAGACGCATGCAGGTTTTAAGGAGGTCATTTGCAAAACAATAACAGCCGGTCCCTTCAGGCCTGCCCATCGCTATCAGGTCAAACCCATCGTCCTCAACGAGGACCTGGTAAAACCGGAACCGAATATATTCGGTGCGGGTCATCCCGGCAGGAATACTCTTCGTGAATGCATCTTCACGCATACCTCCAAGGTTTTCCCGGACCAGAACACCAAGTGCCTCATGAAAATTTGCATTCGGGTCAGCATCCACCGCAAGCACCGGTGCTTTTCCAAGTCCGATAAGAGCCCGCACAAGCAGGGAACTAATTGTCGTCTTTCCTGTACCCCCTTTCCCTGCTACGGCAATGGTATACGGGACGATCATCTGTACCACCTGACCTTTTTCGGGCGGTATTGACAAAATATACTCTTATCCGCGTTCATTAATTGTATGCCCCCCGTACACGGGATGATATCATTGCGGCTGTCTGCATAATGTTACAGGATTCTGTTTCAGTTGCGAATCGAATTCCACAGCTGGGCGTTATTATTGATTGGGCATCAAATAATTTTTCCGGGATATACGAGGTCACATCTTTCCTGATACTCATATAGCGTTCATACAGTGATTCCGGGGTTTCCCCGGAAAAAACACGGTTGTCGGCAGGTACAACACCCCATGCAACAACCCCGCCCCGTTCAAGGTAGGTAAAAAGATCATCCCTGTACAGAAGAAATTCTTTCGTCGTCGCGTAGGCATCAAATGATACTACACCCGGGTCAAGGGAGAATATAAAACTCCAGTCGGTATTACTGCAGCAATGGATGCCGATACTCCCCTTGAGCAGATCTGCTATATCATGCCAGCCTGATCTGACGGTATCCATGTCTATCGGTACGACCGATGACCCAAGGGCCGCGAGATATGGTTCGTTTACCATTACAATGGTATTCGTAACCCCGGTATCACCGGTTAGTGTCTGTTCGAGCCAGCGGGCCCGGAGGGCGATCGAGCTTCGAGAGGACGTCGGCGTACTGGCTGTCATAATAGACCGGCCTTTTTTCTGCGTCCACAACCTGCATGCCAAACGTTACCGGTCCGGTGACCTGGCATTTCAGAGCGAACGGAGAAATAAATTTCCTTTTTTTGAATTCGTGAAAGCCTGAGGCATATTCCGTTGCAATTGCATAGGGGGAATAATTCCCTTCAATATAATCAAGATAGATCTGTTCCATTACACCTGAAAGATCCGCTTTCCGGTCAACAAGCAGTCTTTCCTCCCTGATTACCCTGCCAGGGAGGCATTCTGAATCACAGAACACAATATTTTCCAGAAGTCCCCTGTTCGGGAGGGAGGGGGCATACGGTCAGCTGCGGGAATATACGTATTACCTCATCACATGCTTGTACGGGGTCGGTATGCGGAAGACTCCCTATGCCGGTCGCCAGGCTGCCGGGCGATGCCAGGTGAACCGCCATTATGGTACACCCGGAAAGATTTTTTTCAACCGGCACTCATCAAGCATTTTCTGTACCCCCGGGAATAACGAGAGGTCTGTATGGGGAAGGAACGAACTGCCGGTGTATCATCCATGAAGGACGACTCGGCATTCAGCTCGATATAGGCGATGTTCTTTGCAATTTCATCTAGCGTTTTTCTCTTTTTCCGGTTTATCAATGCCATGTTTGCTCCCTCAACGGCCCCGTTCCCAATGTTTTTAATCTGCTCTACGGGCACTTCAGGAATAAGCCCGATCATAATCGCATGTTCCTTGTGGATATAATTTCCAAATGCCCCTGAAAAATAAATAGTAGATATCTCATGTCTTGTAATCCCTGCCTGTTTCATAAGAGTAATGCATGCAGCGAGAACTGATGCCTTGCTCATAATCAGGTTCTTGATATCATTCTCGGTAATTACAATATCCTTGTTCTTTCCACTTTCCTGTTTCCATGCAATCACATATTCAGGGCAATAGGTACCCTGCCTGATACGGGGATGGATAATTCCGGTATTGATCCGCCCTGTCCGGTCCACCACACAGGCCCTGAGAAGGTCGGCAAGAAGGTCGATCAAACCGGAACCACAAATCCCCATCGGTTTTATGCTGTTTATGGTCTGATATTGGGGCTCCAGTGTTATCGGATCTATCGTGATGCGTTCAATTGCACCCGGGTTCGCTCTCATCCCGAAGAGGACCTCCCCTCCTTCAAGGGCAGGCCCTGCAGCACCGGCACACGAGAACATCCAGTCACGGTTCCCAAGTACAACCTCAAAATTTGTTCCGATATCCACAAGAAGTGAAATCTCATCCCGTTCTCCCATACCGGACGCAAGGATATCAGCAATAATATCTCCCCCAATGAAATCGGAAACAGCGGGGAATATAAAGACCGACGCATCTTTTGCGACTTCAATCCCAAGTCTCGGGGCTGCCGTAGTCAGGTAGCGCCGCACTACCGGAACATAAGGCTCCTCGATCATGTATGCCGGGTCAATACCAAGCAGGATATGAGACATGATTGTGTTCCCGGCCACGACAACCTCATAGATATCCTCCCGGTCTATCCCGGCCCCGTTGGCGGCAGTGGTGATCGCAAGATTGATACTTTCGGCAGCCAGCGCCTGTAACTTGGGGAGCCCGTTCTTTCGTGCGAAATTCACCCTCGAAAGGATGTCCTCACCACAGCTGATCTGGCGGTTATAATTTGATGCAATACCAACAACATGCCCATCAACAAGACTACGAATATATGCTACGACTGTGGTAGTGCCGAGATCAATGGCAACCCCGTAGAGTTCCATTCTGGTGTCCCCTTTCTCAATATCAATAATCCGGTACCCGCCAGGTACAAGTGCGAGGGTTGCAGTAACCCTCCACCCGCTGTCACGGAGGACACGGGGCATCCCCCGGAGGACATCCAGGGGAGCATACATTTTCTCTGCCTTGGGTCCACCCTGTTTCTGGATCCCCCATACGAGCCTTGTAAGGTCAGGGGACGGGTCTTCAAGTGTGGGCGGGGAGAGCTCGACATAATATTTCCATACAGACGGCTGAAAGGCGGTCTCGATCCCAAGCGATTCCATCAGGATTTTCTGCTGCTGGATAAGTGAGCTTTCAGGGATCATAACATGGAGGTCATCCCTGACAACAGCCTGGCAGGCAAGACATGCACCCTGGTCCAGTTCATCGGCAGTAAAAAATTTGCCGGATTTTTCACGATCAAATTCCACTGAACCGTTTTTTATGTAGACAATGCATTTCCCGCATTTACCCTGCCCCCCGCAGACAACATTCATCTGGATTTGGGCACGCTGTATTGCATCAAGGATCGTACTCCCCGCGTCAACGGTAATCTTCCGGTAACTGGGAAGGAATGTGATGGAAGGCATCTAGATTTTCCACTCCCTTATAAGGTAATCGCCGATTTCTGCTGCATCACGGGGCCCTACCATGACCTTCCATCCGGTCTCCTCTTCGATCTTCCCGGAAAGCGGCGATGCATAGCCGGGGATAATCAGCCGGCGGTGCGAAACAAGATTTTCGAGGTCAAATTTTTTAATGGAGTCCCTGACAAGCGTCTCATTCAACTTTCCCGCTGCAACCGCAGTAAGTACAGACAACCCCTCGGTGTCGACGATGAACATGTAACAGGGAACCCGGCTTGACTCGAGGTACCCCTGAACGGTGAAGTAGGTCAGCGAGAAGTTTACGGTAAGCAGAACAGGGGACTCTTTTCCCGGGTTACCAACCGGATATATACCCGGGTTCATCTGTATCGGTTTCTGGGGATCAGTATAGATATTCTGGCGGAGGGTAAGTGCCGCTACTGATGACGCAGGTCCAAGTGCCGGGGTCACTATCACTCCTGCATATTTGTTGATTCCCAGGACAAGCGCCGTATCGTGCATCCCGTATCGTGTTGTATCGAGGAAGATTGGATAACCAAGTTCTGGTGCTGACCGGGAGATCGATTTCTGCCGGATTTCGGTTGCTGCAGGGACATAGTCCCGGAGTGAAGGGAACGACAGGTCAAGAAGCAGGTCAGTTATACCTTCTCCATTGCAGAGTTTTGTCATCTCACCCAGCGATTCAAGGTCTTTTGCACTTACAACAAGCGGGGACCCGAATTTTTTTGCAAGGGCACACATTGGCTTGTACGTGTCTTTCGTGGCTGAGTAGATGAGAGGGCGGAAATTTCCGCATTTATTAAGGCCTTCTTCCTGTACCGAAGGGTCAGACGCCATTAATACTTCGGGAATATGCGTCCCTGTTGCCTCAACAACGCCCACCGCCTTCGCAAATACATCAGGGTCTCCGCTTTCATTCGTTATTGCTACTCCGGAGAAGGTTAAATCGGTCCCTACCCTGACAAAATGTTCTGATCCTGCTCTCCTGGTCACAGATTCAATTTTTTCAGCAGGCCAGAGGTCAGATACCTGGAACATGATGCCCGGCGGGTGATAGAACGTTTTTTCATGGCGGAAGACCACGAATTCCTCTCCCACTGCAAACCTCCGTTCTCCAACCCCGATCTTCACCAGCTGGATGGGAGGGCGTGTTGACGCACCAAGAATATTTTTCGCATTGAGGTCAAGATAGGGGCATTTATCAATATCCCCCTTGCCGCTGGCGAGCTTCATTGCAAAGGTCAGGCATGTCGGGTCCCCGCACTCTTTGCAGTTCTTTTTAGGAAGTAGCTTGTAAATATCAAGGGCTTTAAGTGCCATGATTTCAGACCTCCCCGGGCTTTTTTCCAGCCCATAATTCAAGGAAGGCCTGTTTCAGCAGGGGAACAGTCTTTGGGTGCCGTACACAAACAATGGAAGCCCCGGCAACTGCCGAGGAGAGTGCTGCATAAAATTCCCATGCAACGGCAATATCGTCCCTGATCGCGGCATCTGCCTCCCGGACTTCTTTTACGCTGAGGGAGTCCGTGGCAGAGGCGATCATCGGCATGGCAAGGTCAGTATCCCCTTTTAACGCAGCATAGCGTATCCTTTCCATTACTGAGTAGGAATACTCAAACCCGTATCCAAGTGACCCCGTATACGGGTCAATCATAATGTGGTCCGCCTTCACGCCGATTTCACGGAGAAGGATATTGAGCTGTTTCGCGAGGTTGATGTCAATGGGTGATTGTGCAACCACGGAATGATTGTAGGCCATCGCTGCAGCGGCAACACTGCGATACCTCCCTGCCTCGGCAGTACCAAGGAGCAGGCGTTCACCCTGCCCTGCCTCACCACACCGCTGGAATATCTCTGAGTCAATTGCCGGTTCATTACTCCCTTCCACGACCAGTGGGAGCCCCGTGCCGGACAGTACCTCATCTGTTACCTTTGTAATTGAAGAGAAGTCATCAAATCCACGTTGTTTCGTACTGGTCAGGAATAGCCGGACGAGGTCTGCCCCGTACTGTTTTTCAGCTGCAGTCGCCCATTCCGGTGTATCAGTTACGAGATCACCGGTATAGGAAGTTACTATCGGGGACCAGTACGAGGGGTCATCACAGATTTCAAACGCCACAAGCGGGATCGAACCTCCTGAGGTTTTCATCCCGATGAAGGGTAGATCTGATTCACCACCGAGGCGGTATGAAACAGACCTCGTGCCGCCTTCTGCCTTTGTTGCCCCAAGTGCAACATAACCAATTCTTCCATCCAAATCCGGACTGTTTTCTGGCATCAGAAATCACCTCATAGTAATGGTTTCATGGTGAGTGCCGGGTGCTGTACTTCGTCGAGATATGCAACCAGTTCCTCTAAGGTTGTTGCCTTCGTCTCGTCGGCAATTTTTTCAAACAGGTCCGGGTGACCAAGTTCATTCAGTTTCTTTACGAGCCGTTCTTTCAGCTCCTCTTTTACCAGGGATGGGAGCCAGACAAGCCGTTCAATTCCCCCTTCATCCTGTAAAAAACGATCAGAAAGGATATAATTTTTAGAGATCCCGGCGAAACCCGGCGTCTGGGCTCCACCCCCGATAGTCCCTGCAAGCGTTGAAAAAGACATGCCGGAGGGTGTGTCCCCCTTGTATTCACGGTTCACGACCATGATGCCGTTCACTTCAGGGAGCATCAGGGCTATGCACTCAAAGCACCCGCAACATGTCATCGGGTATTCCATTATGCTGTAAAGGGAACACCGTTCAACCTCTCCATGCGAGGCTTTCTTTACAAAACGGTTAACTCCATCGAATTCTCCCTTATTCCTGTCAATCACTACCCCTTTCTCAACAGGCTGGTTTGCACCTGAAGGAGATATTTCATAAGCGATTTTGCCGTCCAGCCAGGAGATTGCGCCGCATAAGGCGGGTCTTTCGGGTGTGATAATACAGACATGGTTAGGTGCAAAGGTCTGGCAGAGTGTGCAGGAATAAAACAGGTCAACATCGGTATCTTTCATCCCCTGGATGCGCCTGTCACGTTCCTCGTAAATCGCCTCCGCGTCCTTTTTTCCTGCCAGGACCGCCTGGAGGTCTGTCACCATTGTTACCTGGACAGCGTCCAGAAGGTCAGGGAAATCAATCCTGAACTTGGTCGCAATAAGCTTGCCGATATGCTCGATTTTTATACCGTTTTTTACTGCTTCTTTTGATATTCGTACCCAGATGAGGTCACGTTGTGCAACATGCCAGGATCCTTCACCATAATTGACGAAATTATGGATCCTCCGCTCTAACACAGGCTCGAAGTCTTTTTTCATCGATTTTCCTGCGACATCAACGATAATTCCAAGCGGGACTGCTGAGCCCTCCTTAACAGACTCAATTTCAGGACCTATAACATGGATCAGGCCATCCACTACTTCCGATGCAGGTTGTACCCGGAGCAGTTCAAATGCAGGAGAACGGCCCCCGCCGAATTCCACGTACATCTCTTCCTTTCTTATACTCTTGCCTTCAAATGCCGGGGAACAGGACATTGGGATCGGGATAGCCGTGACCGTGACCTTGATCCCCTTTCTCTCCATCCCTTCCCTTACAGCGTCCTGCGGGACCGTGGTGATCCACTCACCACCCTCGTATCCACCGAGAGATAGGATCGGGATACCAAGGAGCCGCAGAGCGTCAACCAGGGCAATACCTTCATTATCGAGACCTGGAAATACGATGGCAATCGCCTTTGCACGCTGGTTTGCATAGGCAAGCAGCCTGCCCGGGTCACCCGGGACAACCCCGCCGAACATCAGGGCAACACGGGTTATGATATCAACAAAATGCACACCATGGATGGATGTTGAACCGAGAGGAATAAGCCGGTACTCAAGTCCCAGTTTAACCGATGCTGATGAGAGAGAGGGTATGACGTCCCCGGCAAGGAAGGTAAGCATGTATTTTTCCTGAAGTTCCCGGCAAATCCGGGAGGCCGTGTCGGGGTTCCCGGGGGTACCAATTACAAGCGCGAGTCCGAGGATACTTCCGTCAACAAGGGAATACCCGAGTTTTCTGAGGACTGCATCTCCGATAAACCCGGTATATGGGGCAGGTTCATGACCTGGACCCTGTTCAGAAAAGGCCATTAAAGACTCACATGCAACAAAGGGGTTTTCGCTGGTGAGATTGTATACCTCGATTGCCTCCTGTGCGGTATGTACCGGGCGGCCGGTGAGTGCATAGGCAACAGGCAGGTGGTACGCAGTCTCTTCATACGCAATGGGCCCATTTATAGCGTTCATTTTCTCCTTAAGGCTTGCATTCCCAAGCGTTAGTGCGGTCTTAATCTCGGTCATCGGCAGATACCTCTGTTACAAGTATTCCATCGCCATATGGTAAATGATTTCGGATAATCCCAATCTTTCAGAGGGTTTATGATCTGGGTAAGCCAGGTTATCAATAGGTACCCGGACCATAACCGTTGCGAAATTGCACGGTGATCCGGGATCTGAAACACCCCGGATAAACGGGGAATAAATTGGACATTTAAAGGTGATTGTGTCATTGTGATTAGGAAAACGGTACTACCGTTCACTCAATGAACCCTTATATACTACTCCTCTCAATGCTAATTGGCAAATAAAACCTCATGCCCTGGAGGATACAATGAAAATGGAACATGTAGATGGAAAAAATGAAGGGAAAGTCGTACTGTTTGCACTTTCTACCTGTGGGTGGTGTAGTAAGACCAAGGAATTATTAAAAGAACTCGGAATTGCCTTTGATTTTGTCTATGTCGATCTCCTGCCACCTGAAGAGATGGACGATGCAATTGCACTCATCGAGAAGTGGAACCCGGCCGGATCCTTTCCTACGATCATCATTGATGATCGGAAAGCGGTAATCGGATTCCGGGAAGAAGAGATCAGGGGTGCATTCAGGAAATGAACGCGGGGGATATCAGCCAGGATGATGTGGAGAAAAAATACCAGGTACTTGAACGCGAGGCCAGAGAAGGCGGCTACCACCTTGGCCCGGACAAAGAGTTTACAAAAAAACTTGTCCGTGGATTGCTAATCAATGAAGACCGGTATGGATATCCTGCGTGTCCCTGCCGCTTCTCAAGGGGAATAAAAGCTGAAGACCTCGATATCATATGTCCATGTGATTACAGGGACCCGGATCTTGACCAGTATGGTGCCTGTTACTGCGCTTTGTATGTTTCTGATGCTATCCTGTCGAATAAACAGTCCCTTCCCTGCGTGCCTGAGCGAAGGCCCCCGAGATGTGAAAGAAACAGCAGGAAAACTATTCATACAACCCAGACAGGATCCCTGTCGTACCCGGTATGGCGCTGCAGGGTTTGCGGCTACCTCTGCGCAAGGGATGAAGCCCCCCTGGTCTGCCCGGTTTGTAAGGCTAAAAAAGACCGTTTTGAGAGATTTATGTGAGACTCCTTTCCAGGGGATTATTAACACATTGCCGGAATAAATGATTCCCCGACTATCTTTTCTTCATTTTCTCTGATTTGCACGGGAAAAATGGTCTTACAAACAGCGATTAAAAAAACATACGATGAACCCGGTTTCCCCGGGTTTTTTGTTTTATGAGGGGTGTAATTGGATGGTACGGATGAGGGATCAGATCGATTCCTTCTGTGTGGATTACCCGGTACCCGAATTGGTGCAATAATTATCAGATGATACCGCCGCCGACAAGAGAAAACTGTAGAGCTTTTCTCCTGACCTGAATAGCCAACTTCGGAATATATTTGTTATAATTGCTAAAATATATACTTATCTTATACATCTATTTTCGAGTTTTGGCAGGGTTGCGAGGATTATTTCCAGAATGAAGTAACATTTGAAGATTGATTAAAAAATATAGGCCCATTTTTTTGTTCCATACAAGATCAATGAGAATCACCTAATCTGATAATTTCCCTAATCACATAATTGAAATACGAGTGATAATAGAATAAAATTAATGAATACATGAAATAATAATTAACTAACTCGTATTTTTTGCTATTTTTTTCTGTGCGCGTTATCCCCTCTCGATTTGGACCATGTTCCAATACTTTGCGGATATATGAACCATCAAATACTCCCTCTTCAATGATTTATTATGGCAAATACTATCAACATCGAGGTGATTGGACTCCGTGACTCGTACTGCTCACCTTTTGCATGTGATGACGAGAGAAGTTGCGGGCTTTCAGACTGTTACCCAATGGGGACTCTGCTCAGGGCATTTGAAGTACTGGAAACAACACTACGGAAAGAATACGGGGACACCCTGTTATTGAAACTGACCCTTATTGACGATGAAGTCCCCCCTCATGTCGAAGCAATTATTTCTGAACACTTCCCCCCGATCCCAATTATTCTCGTGAACGGGAAGATTACACCAATCGGAAGGGTTTCATTGCCTTTAATAAAAAAAGAGATAGAAAAGTGCCTCCCCTGATCATACAATTTTTGTGAGCAGCCCTGTGTCGAGATCATAATAAAGGCCATGGACCTGAATACTCTTCGAATGGATTGCATCCCTGACAAGGGGATATGTCTTTAAATGCTCGATTTGCAGCCTGACATTCTCCTGCTCGATCATCGTTGAACGTTCTTTTTGTTCTGCAGGTGTGCCAGGCTTTGGGATCTTCGCATCAACACGTTTTTTTGCGTCCATTGCATTGTTGAGCCAGTTTGGTATATATGCATCATCGAGGTCCTTGTCAAGGGCTTTGATTGCCCCGCAATCCGAATGCCCGCAGATGACGATATGTTTGACTTTAAGATGTTTGATCCCGTATTCAAGCACGGTCGAAAGATTCCAGTCATTGAGAGCAGCCATATTCCCGATATTCCTGTGAATGAACAGGGTCCCAGGCATTGAATCCGTGATATGCCCCGTCTGGAGACGTGAATCCGAGCACCCAATCCAGAGT
The DNA here is from genome assembly GCA_963709545.1 of uncultured Methanomicrobiales archaeon. Lineage (GTDB taxonomy): Archaea > Halobacteriota > Methanomicrobia > Methanomicrobiales > Methanospirillaceae > CAIKOD01. The sequence goes on from CAVPWT010000009.1 coordinate 120,519, forward strand.
ACCTCGGGTTTCTGTCCTCTGGCCAGCTCATTGTACACGCTGATATTTTTCTTAAACTGTACACTCCGAAACTGCTCATTCCCGGATAAAAGGTCTTCAATCGTCATTCAAATCCCCTAAATTTAATAATTAATTTCTTTATTAAAAAAATCCTATTTATAGTATTTGATTTGTCTGGCAAATGAATTGGCATTAGATGTAGAGTCAATCTGGCAGGTAAAAAAAGAGATGAAGCGTATCAGCAGGTTCAAGGTAACATAACAAAAAATGCATCTGGATAAAAGTCTTTGTTGAAACCCTGCATGTTTAGAAAAAAGGAAGAGAAAAATATATGGACTGGAGGAGATGTTACCATCATCCTGCACCGCCCCCGGTAACAGAAACTTTCGGGAAGGGTTCAACGGCTGGAGCCCCTGAAAACTTCATTGATTGAGAGAGCATTCTCTATCCCAACCGGGTTCGCCAAAGAGTTGGCGCGGAGCCCCGGGAGCGTCATTAAATTTCGGAGTGCCCCAATATATACGATAGATTTGAGAGCATTTCAACAAAGCGTGCCATGAGCCTTTGGCTCATAGATGAGTGTGAACAATATGGCATTTCAGATTGTTTTGCCAGAGTTTTTCATATCAGCTGAATAAAACCATTTCCCAGGTTATTATGCCAGAAAATATTTCAGGAGGACGATTCGTAGAAATAGACCTCATGAGAGGCCTCGCGGTCATCATGATGGTCCTTTACCATGTTCTTTTTGATATTGCATTTTTTACTATCTATCCGGTAGACGTCACAACGGGGTTCTGGAAAATCTTCGCCATGGTCACCGCTTCACTTTTTCTTTTATTAGTGGGTATTTCATTTACAATCAGTGCTGCAAAAGCAGAAGTTATACTGAACAGGCGGAATTTTTTTATGAAATACCTGATGAGAGGACTATCAATACTGCTCATTGCGGCCCTGATAACCATCGTAACCTGGTGGTATCTTGGAGAGGGCTACATCATTTTTGGAATTCTTCACCTCATTGGTTTTTCCATTATTATCGCTCCCTTTTTTTTCCACCGTACGTTGATAGCGTTGTATGGCGGCATACTGTTTATCATTGGCGGAATCCTGCTGCAGGCAGTCAGGGGACCATTCTTCCTGCTCCCGCTGGGCATACATCCGGCCCAATTTTACAGCGTGGATTATACACCCATATTCCCCTGGTTTGGTCTCGTACTCATTGGGATATATCTCGGGGAACTGCTCTATCCGGGGGGTAAACGAAGTCACTCGTTCCCGGAATTTTTTACCTGTTCAAAACTGCCAGAATTTCCAGGTAAAGCACTCTCCTTCCTAGGCAGACACTCGCTCGCTATCTATATCCTGCACCAGCCGGTTATTATCCTCCTCATTCACCCCCCGTGGGGATGAACGAGAGAGACCAAGGGATTTAAGGTTTTAATAAAACGCTGAAAAATATATCTTGCAGATTCGTTTATTCAGTTTCCGGGCCCCGCTCCACCACTTTTACGAGTCCGGTTGGAATAGGAGATGGTTGATATCTTTGAATTTCTGAGGGGTTCTTTTGTTGGACCATGGCCCAAAGAATATCTTATGAGAAGCGGGACAGTAAGGTGAAACCTCTTTTTGTCTGCGGATTTTCTTATACATAGTACAGGTAACTGTGAATAAAGCATAGAGAAAAGACCGGTACATCCTGGTACAATATGACTTATAACCCGGGATTAGCTGTCGGAAGTGTAAACACGAAAGCCGCACCACTGCTGGAATCGCCCTTTATACGGTCCTCAACCCAGATTTTACCCCCATACCTTTCAATAAGAGTTTTTGTTATAAACAGCCCGAGTCCTTTTCCGCTGCCTTTTTCCTCCCCTGTCTGGAACCGGACAAATATTACTGATTTTAATTCATCCGGTACACCCGGCCCTTCATCAGCAATGGTTATTTTTACCAGGTGATCAGAACAGTCCTGCACATTAATAGTGATACGTACACCCGGGCCTCCAAATTTTGCACTATTCCCGATAAGGTTCGTCAGGACTTCTGCAAGCAGGTCGTCCGCCTTGACCAGGGTTTTACACCCACCATAGTCAATCGATGCCGAGGGATAGTGCCTGATTTCCTGCTTAATCATGGTGTCCAGATTTATTACCTTGAAATCAAATTTGCGCTCCTGAATATGGCGGATAGTATCCAGGTTCCTTATTACTTCACGACTCTTCAGTACTCCTTCAATCAATTTCCCTGCCACATCTTTCTCTTTCCCTGATAGCATTTCTGTGAGCAATTCCCCATACCCGAGGGAAGCAAGGTTTGCATTATTGATGTCGTGAACCAGGATATCGAGGTACAGGTTGGCCCTCCTGTTCGCCTCGATCAGGTCATCTGAAAGACGGAGTTTTTGGACTGCACAACCGATCTCTTTACCAATGGATTCAAGGACAACCCGGTCATCCTCTGCAAATGGCTCATTTTTTGGACTGACCAGGCATAACAATCCAATCACTCTTGATTCACAACTGACAGGAATGACAGCACTCAATTGTTGCGTATTGGATTCATTTCCATCTGAAGAGTATATCGTATAAAGCGCACTTCCTTGAAGCACAACGTCATTAAACGGGGGTGTTACTAACGGTATTTTCAATGGTAATGAAGAAGTAACGCCTTCTTCCCCTGAATGGTAATGGGCCTCCAGAAGATGCCGATCTTCGTCCAGGAGGTAGATTGCCCCTGAAGTAACGGGAAGAAGTTTTTTAATTTTTCCAAAGGATTTGTTCAGAAGATCATACACACTCTCAGAGTTGGATGTGATCGTGATTACTTCGTTTACTATACTGAGCTGATTATTCCGGCGTTTGATTTTTTCTTCGGCTTCCCGGATTAACGTGATATCCATAAAGGTAAAGACTACGTGGTGTTCCGGCAGTCGTGCCGCAGTAACAAGTACGGGAAATGAGGTCCCCTGGCGGGTTAAAAAGGAAGACTCAATATCCAGAATACTATGTTCATTTTCCAACCGGTCCATTATTTTCTGAAAAGCCGGAGAATTGTCCCAGATTGAAATAAGATGGACCCCGGCGAGGTCTTTCGGGAGGTACCCAAGGCTTGAACCCGCACTTTTATTTACTTCTTCGATCACCAGCGTTTTATCCCGGTCTGAAACCAGGAGTACACCAGCCTGTGAATCGTTGAAAATTGCCTGGTAACTTGCTTCCTGTAACCGGAGGTTCCCTGAAAGGGCCGATACCACAACGGAAACCGCTACAAGGACATAAAAACTCGCTGTAGCTGTCGCATAGGTCAAGGGGGCGAGGTCAGGATAGGTGAACTGTGAAACAAGAATTAATTGCAGGATGCCGATACCAACGGCGTATAATACACCCTTCTGTGGAAACCAGTATGCGGCAAGGATAATGGGGAGGAAAAAAAGGAGCGGGGCAAAAATTGAAGCCCCGTTTACCTGGCCGGAAATATCGAATACAACTGCTCCAATAGTTGTTATACCAATAACAAGGACTTTAATACTATTTTTTTCCACCAGGTCAGTGGTTATCTTCATATTTCACCCAAATTAAGATATTTACATTTTCGGGAATGAATGCTGCATATTTCCCTGCTGTCCGGGGGAGTAAACGTACCTCCCCCTGTTCATGTTGATCTTCTTTGCCCTTCCAATATAACTTTCCCTGCCACCTGAACCGATCAATGTCCAGAAGGGTCACACCGCTCCTCTTGGTAGTAGCATATGATGAATACCCAGATATACATTATCTGTTTTTAACAAAATCCGCCGGGAGACTGATTAAACAACAGGAAAAACCATATAATCACCAGAAAAAAAGAAAATAAAAGGATCTGAAGAACAGAACCCATTTAATCCAACAACTTTCCTAGACTCTGCCGGATTTATTCTGGCCCCGGCGAATCAGGAGTTGTGCATGGTCAAAACAGCGCTTGGCTTCTTCATACCTTCCCAGTTCCTTGAGGCAGACCCCGCGGTAATTCCATGCATAGACATGATAGGGATTAAGGTTCAGTACTGCGTCGAAACTTTTTATCGCCTCTTCAAATAATTTTAAATTCCCATTACTCTTGCCAAGTTTTTCAAGCGCCTCCCCCCGGTTATAATGGACTTCCTCATCGGCAGGATTTATTGCAATAACCCTGTTGAAGCACTGTATTGCCTCTTCATATCTTCCCAGTTCCTTGAGGCAGATACCTCTGCCATTCCATGCACCTGCATGGTCAGGTTCAATCTCAAGCACCCGGTCAAACGCCTGGAGCGCTTCCTGGTATTTTCCATGCTTATAATAAAGGTCAACACCTTTATGGTACCAGGAATTCGCTGTCTTCCCAAACATGCGGTCGAATAAACCCGGAGAAGCGGCCTCCGAAGAGCCTCCAGCTATCTCATGAGTAACTCCCGCCGGGGTCATATCAGGAGCTGCTTTCTCAGGCTTCCGGAATTCGGTGATGTCCCTGATCGATTCTATAGCTCCTATGATTTCCCCTTTGGGGTTATAGAGGGGTGTTGCTTTTGCCCATAGTACCGATTGCTTTCCCCTGGGCCTTGCATTTTCGGTTTCTGCAATCAGCATATCCCCCTCATGTTTAATGATCGAGTAAAATTTCCGCCTGACATCTTCATCCGGTTTTGTGATCAGGTCAATAAGGATTGGGCGCCGGGTCCCATAAAAGGGAAGCGAATACTCATGGTTTCCCTTACCCATGATCGCTTCTGCTTTTACTCCGGTCATCTCCTCCATGGCCTTGTTCCATGAAATAACAGCCCCGCCTGTATCAATCGCAAATGTTGCATCAGGTAGGAAATTGATTATTTCAACCAGTAATTTCTCGGATGCCTGAAGGTTCTGTTCCACATGACGCCGCTGGAATGCCTGTTCAATCATGTGGGTAAGTTCGGTGAACTGCGCCTTTGGATCTCCACCCTTCTGCAGGTAATAATCAGCCCCGTTATTGAGGGCCTCAATTACAACATGTTCCCGTCCTTTTCCGGTAAATATCAGGAACGGGGTATCATTTCCTTCCGCCCTGAGGATCTTGAGGAACATGATCCCATCCATCAGGGGCATCTCGTAATCTGACACAATAACATCGAACTGCCGATTTTTCAATACCCCCAACGCTTCGAGCGCAGACCTGCAGGTTTCGACGGTGATTGATCCGGATTTCTCAAGATATAACCGTGTGATCTCCAGCAGGGCCGGTTCATCATCAACGAAAAGGACCGATATCATAACTCTTCCCCCTGTAGCATCCTCGTCCCTGATTGTCCCATGGGGTATCCCCCTCCTGATGTAAGTTGTTACCGTACCTATATATTAATTCATATTCCTTGCTCGGGGGATGGCGCGATTACTCATTTCATCAGATCGTTTCAACCACAGTTCAGATAGAAGTCTCCCGGAATAACCGTTTTGTGAGATCAAATCAATGTTACCGGCAGAATTCTGCAATGTGGCAAGCGAAACTGTTATATTATCTGAAGGAGACAAAAGCTGTACTGAAATTGATAGGGTCCGGTTGACTGGTATCATCATATCATAATGCTGATACTCTTAAGATATGAATCACCGGCTGATACTCCCGGCATCACCAACAACCGGATCTTATCGTTCAGCTCATTCTCTATCGTTGAAATTCCCGACAGTCGTTTTGAGATTGTGCCAGATGTTACAATCAGAGTACAACATCTAATTCTGACGTCATTTGTTCACGGGGCAGTACAAAAAAGGGGACTCGTATGACATCCTCCAACATCTATCCTGCGGATTTATGGGTATATGTTCTCTGGAAACCCTTTATACAATAGAAAACAGCTATGCGACCTGCGGTCATTGGCCTTGCTTATGAAAATCGGGGAGTTTTTTCCTGCCACAATTACCAGAACTGCTACTACAGGAGGGTTTCAAACCCTCACGGTCCCACCCCCGATTCGAAATTTATTTGGGCAAAGGTTTTCTGGAGATCGTTTCAATCATCCCGAGGAACCAGATAAGGTTCTCCCCCAACCAGGTCACCTCAGCTGCAGTCAGGTTGTATTCTTTCATCAGTTACCTACTCAGGAACCCCTAAAAATTTCGTGAACCCATCCGGGAAACATATCATAATGGACTCAGGAGGGGAGCGTCTTGATTCACTGACTGACCGCGACACCTGTTTCATTTTTTATACCCGGAGAGTAGCGACAGGATAAAAAAAAAACGAATTTCTGCCTAATCAACAAATACCGGGACCGTTTCAAATTTCTCAACCGAAAAGAGTCCATGGACAGTCAGCCGGATCTGTGGAATTACAGGCAGGCATAAGAACGAGAGGTACATAAAAGGGTCATCGATCCCACCCATCTCACGAGTCGCTGAATGGAGCATATCCAGCTGTTCAACCACCTCTTCATATGGTCTTATGGACATAAGCCCGGCATTTTCAAGTGGTAACACCGTTACATCTGAACCATTCACAGCCACAAGTCCACCATTGTTACAGATCACGGCAGATATGGCTTTTTGAAGTTCTTCATCGCTTGTTCCGGCAGCAATAATATTATGGGCATCATGCGATACACTGCCGGCTATGGCGCCATGATCAAACGAAAACCCATGTACGAGACCCGTCATATGCAGCCCGGGACAATAGCGGCTGCAGACAATTGTTTTAATAATATCCCGCTCAAGGTCGGGTAATTCTGCACTTTGTATGTCAAAATACAGTTCTTTGGTAATTATCTGTCCAGAAACGATCCCAATTACTCTTGCAAGCCCGTTCCCGGTTAGAGCAAAGTCAGCGGGCCGGGGTATAGTTGCCTTTATGTTTGGAGGTGCCGGTGCTGTTGCAGGGACGCAGACATCCTGGATCTCTTTTCCGCGTCTGAATGTCCTTCTTACATAAAATTCTTTTTTTGTATCAACGATAGAGAAGTCAGCTATCCTGCCAGGGGATATTGCCCCACGATCATGTAACCCGAACCTCACGGCTGCCGACAGGGTAGCCATCCGGAGAGCGAGTTCGAGTTCCAGCCCTTCTGATACGGCCGTTCGTATTACACCGTCGATATGTCCCTGTTTCATAAGCGTGTCCGCGTGACGGTCATCGGTGGAAAAAGAGCACCGTGAAACAGTATAAGGGGTTACAACCGGAAGCAGGGGCCTGATATTCTTCTCGGTTGAGCCCTCCCTGAGAAAAATATGCATTCCTTTCGATAGCTTTTCCCAGGCTTCCGCAGCCTCTGTACATTCATGATCACTCCCGGGCCCTGCGAGGATGTAGGCGTTTAAGTCATTGCCGGTAAGCATTGGTGCATGTCCGTCTATTAAAGGAAAAATTCCCAGTTTTTTAATTATTCCCGCATCCCCGGACAGGACGCCAGGCATATTCATCATTTCACCCAATCCCAGTACACCGTCCCTGCCTGCAAACGTTACAAGGTCCGATGCCTCCAGCGTTGCACCTCCGGTATCAACAGGTGTCGACGGAACACAGGCCGGTACCATATAAAAAAAATCAATCCCGGTGTTTTGCGACGCCAGGAGCATGTATTCTATCCCTTCTTTTCCAAGAATGTTCGCTATTTCGTGGGGGTCCGCGATAACCGTTGATGTCCCATGACGGGCAACCAGGCGTGCATATTCTGCCGGACAAAGAAGGGAGCTCTCGATATGGACATGGGAATCGATTAATCCCGGAACAACCCTCGCCCCTTTGCAGTCTATCTCCCTAATACCTGAATAATTTCCGGTTCCAAGTATTATCCCGTCTTTTATGGCAAAATTAACAAGGTCCCAGCTACAGGTAAATGAGTCATAGAGTTCTGCATTCCGAATCACAATATCCGCAGGGGTTAGACCTCTTGCGGCCCTGATTAACGATTGAATGTCAGATGTCAAAATCCCTGATCACCACCGGATAGCGGGTTGTCTTTGAGTTACGTAGATAAAACACCGGTAATTTCCCTTTTCAGGTGCAAGGGGTATGGTAACAACGTTATCCCCTGCCTTAAGCGGGAAATTATCCGCATTCCTTGAGAGTTCCACCTGTTTAAAGTCCTGTAACCGGAAGACCGCGACTTCCAGTACCCCGTCAGGTACGGCTTCTTCGCTCCTGATTGTGAATGTGATAGATCCTGATTTGTATGTTACATCCCCGGGTACCAGGTTCATGCAGCCGCTACCCAGTACTGCAAGAACAAGGAGAGCAAAAATCAGGAAAAGAACCTGAGTGCGCATACTATCCATAACGATAGCCGGGCTAAAAATTATGGCGGTCTGATTCTGATGCCTGACAACAAAAAAACAATTGGTTGATCCATTTAAAAACACGGCATTCAGAGGGTTTTTTTATTACCATTAGCCAAATCCCTTTGTCAGGATTCAGGTCGGCATGTAATGGCTCCAGAACACCAAACCTAAATCCACTCACATACGATACAGGCATCAATAATATGGAACCTATTTAAAAGTCAATAACTTGGGGACATAGAGAGCAATTCATCTTTCCTGAATCAGATTTTTACAAAAGGTTAATGAGGTTGTATAAATATTTGTTTATTATGAAATTATCACCAAATTTGATAATAACTATTGTTATCGTCATCGCTGTCTGCATGGTCGCACTTGTATTCGCATACTCTGTCTATTCACGTACATTACCGCTGTCCCAGCCGACAGCTCAGCCAACTCCTGAACCTACCCCGGAAATAGTTCAGCCAACGGTTGCACCGACCGTAATCACACCGCTACCCACTTCAGCATATGCATACCTGGATTACATCCAGTCCGGTACCGATAAAGTGAACAGTGCAAAGAAAGAGGTCGAAAAAGGAAAAAATTTAATGATTCTCCCGCTTAGCATCAGGTCTAACCTCAATAATGAGACCAATGTAGTCTTTAGCGCCAAACAAAATTTCATCTCGGCTGAAAACCTCTTCATCAGTGCGCAGGCAGACTATACCAATGCGTTGAAAACAGCCCCTCAATCACAGCAGGAAACACTTTCGGTCCTGATTTCAACGTTGAATGCCGTTCAAAGAAATACGGTAACATATAAAGAGTCATCCGACTTTGCGCTTGCAGGCAACTGGTATAACGCAAATGATGCATATAACCGGGCTAATGTGGGTTACCAGAGTAATATGGGGACCACCAGTCAACTATTGGCAGCGATGAACCTTATCGCGTAATATTCCGGTTCATCGAATTACCAGGCAGACACCAATATAATTTTTTTTGGCTGGTATGAAAAACTCCATTCAGACATCTGAAAGACACTTTTTCATAATCATCTATGAGCCCAAATGCTCATACCACGCTTTGTTGAAACACATATGAACTGGAAGTTCACACCCGGACGATTGAAAATGTCCCGTTTAGAATCTCCATGTTTTGAGGTCCGTTCATGTATGTAAAATGAAATATCCCCCGGATATTCAATTCTTATCCTGTATGTTGTGGCCCTTTTGCATCATGTCCGTTTTCATGGAAAACCCACTTAATCTATCTTTTAAATCAGGGTAGTATAAAATTTAGTCACGCTCCCGGGGCTCATGGCCCACCTCCTTGGCGACTCCGGTTGGAATGTGAATGGCCTTTTACATCTCTGAAATTTTCAGGAGTCCTGCGGTTGAACCCTGCCCAAATGATAGCTTGTCGGGGGCGGAACAGGAAAGGAGTGAAACCATCTCCTGCCTGTGTACTCCCTTTTTTTACTAAAACGCAGGGGATCAACAGACCCGGATTAACCAAATATCTGTTTTGAAGACTCAAGCGCTTCGACTGCCGGAAGTTTTTTCCCGGTCAGAAACTCGATACAGGCCCCGCCACCTGTTGAAATATGGGTAAAGTGCTTCCCAAGCCCGAGCTTTTCGATGACCGCAGCGGTATGCCCACCACCCACTACTGAGAAATCCACGGTCGATGCCGCTTTCAGGAGTTCGTAGGTCCCCGTCGCGAAATCAGGCTCCTCGAACACCCCGGCCGGTCCATTGAATACCACAGTTCCGGCGGCCTTTAATTGTTTTGAAAGCGTGCTGATAGCATCCATCCCAAGGTCCAGGACCGGAGCATCCCCTGGTATCGCACTGACAGGAAATTCCACACGCCGGTTCCCTTCCCGGACCGCAACCCAGTCCGGAACGATGATCCTATCCCGGTAACGGTCAAGGAGGTCCCGGGCATGGCCAATCTCCTTATCATACTTCAGCTGGTGGATCAACTGTGTAGAAGGTGAGCCAATATCAAAACCAAGCGCAAGGAGAAACACATTCGCAACTACGCCAATTACCATTACTTCATCCGCAATCCCATGTTCAAGGACATGCCGGGCAACCGCCATCGAATCATCAACTTTGGTTCCACCAAGCACCATGCACACAGGTTTCGGCGCCCCGATGAACACCCTGCTCAATGTTGAGACCTCTTTCTCCATCAGGAGACCGGCAGCCGATTTCATGGCCAGCGGGAGCCCGACAACCGTAGGCTGCGAGCGGTGTGCCGTCCCGAATGCATCGTTAATAAAAATATCCCCCATACCTGAAAGTTTACGCACAAGATGGGTCTTTTTTGCTTCTTCTGGCTTTAATGTCAGGTTTTCTTCAGCATTAAACCTGACATTCTCAAGCATTACAACTTCTCCCAAACGCATAGTACGGACAGCGTCCCGGGCAGAGCTCCCGAAGATATCATCGATATAGAAAACCGATCGCCCGAGCATCTGGGATAACTTCTCTGCATGTGCTTCAAGTGTCGTGAAGTCCTTTTTCCCAGGACGACTCTGGTGTGTCACGATCACCACCCTGCTTCCCTTCAGGGCCTGTATCGTAGGTATATGTTCGCGAAACCGTTTATCGTCGAGAATAAGATTTGATGTGGGATCGATGGGGGAATTGAGATCCAGCCTGAGCAGGACCGTTTTCCCATCAGTTCCCGTTTCATTCAGTGTGCCGATCGGCATCTGCACCTCATGGTTACAATTATGCTTTCATTCTTGCTTTGATCTTCTTAAGGCGGAAAAGTTCTTCCCGTTCCATCTCATCGAGACGCATCTTGATAAAGTCCCGTGCTTCAGATAGTTCCGGAATCACCTTAAACTCTAACGCATTAACACGGCGCTTTGTTGACTCGATCTCACTAAGGAGTCGTTTCATCGTGGTCTCGATCTCAGCACTCTCGATGATCGCTTCAACGAGCTCCTCAAAGGAGGTGGCAGTCTCATCGATGATCGAGGTGGTGCCGAGGACACCGTACCCACGGTCAACAAGGCTCTTTCTCACCTTCGAAGACTCGATTTTTGGCACGACAACACCCATGATATTTTTGGATGTCAGGGTGATCTGGGGGACCTCCTTAACGGAGAATGCGGCTGATTTTACCCCGATTGCTCCTTCTACCGTGTTCGCAAGCGCCATGCTTTCAACTGCCCGCTGGTATTTCTGCAGCAGTTCTCCACGGCTGTCTTTGGCATCCGCAAGGACCTTGAAAAATTCAAGGATCAGTCCGTCACGCTTCATTTTGAGAATTTTATAGCCACGCTCGGAGAGCGCAATCCTCCTTTTAAGGTTGATCAGTTCTGAACGTGTTGGCTTAATATCTCTGAGCGCCATGTGACGTTACTCCTGTGCTGCCCCGGCTTTAAATTTGGGATGGTACCGGTTGATAAGGTCCCGATCGATACGGGTCAGCTGTTCCACGGGTAATGTAGAGAGCAGGTCCCAGCCGAGATCAAGCGTGTCCACGATTGTCCGATCCTCGTCGTATCCCTGTTTTACAAACCGCTGTTCGAAGAGGTCTGCAAATTCAAGAAGCATCCGGTCACGTTCTGAAAGAGCATCCTTCCCCACGATCGCGACCAGGCCCCGGAGGTCGTTTCCTTCCGCATACCCGGCATACATCTGATCGGAGACCTTTTTGTGGTCTTCCCTTGTATGACCTTTTCCGATACCAAGGTTCATCAGACGGGACAATGAAGGCAAAACGTTGATTGGCGGGTAGATACCCTTCCGGTGTAACTCACGGGAGACCACGATCTGTCCTTCGGTAATGTACCCGGTAAGGTCAGGGATCGGGTGCGTGATATCGTCACCCGGCATCGTAAGGATCGGGATCTGGGTTACAGAACCTTTCAGGCCCTTGATAATCCCTGCACGTTCGTAGATGCTGGCAAGGTCGGTGTACATGTAACCGGGGTAACCACGACGACCTGGCACTTCTTCACGGGCTGCGCCAATCTGCCGGAGTGCTTCACAATAATTGGTCATGTCGGTAAGGATAACCAGCACATGCATACCAAGCTCGAATGCAAGGTACTCTGCCGTTGTAAGGGCAAGACGCGGGGTGATAATCCGTTCGACTGCCGGGTCATCAGCGAGGTTTAAGAACACCACGGCACGCTCGAGCGCCCCTGTGCGCTCAAAGTCCTTCATAAAGTGGTTTGCCTCTTCCTTCGTGATACCCATGGCAGCGAAAACCACGGCGAAAGGCTCCGTGGAACCGATCACTTTTGACTGCCGGGCGATCTGCAGGGCCACATTATTGTGGGGAAGACCCGCTGCCGAGAAAATCGGGAGCTTCTGTCCCCTGACAAGTGTGTTCGTCCCGTCAATGGTTGAAATACCGGTCTGGATAAATTCATTCGGTGATGCACGCGCATAGGGATTGATTGCCGCACCGGTGATATCCAGGCGTTTTTCCGGGACTATTTCAGGGCCGCCATCAATCGGTTTCCCGCCACCAGAGAGGATACGTCCGAGCATCTCCTTTCCGACAGGCATTTTGATGGTTTCACCGGTGAAACGGACGCCACTATCCCTTCCGATACCGGCAGTCGTCTCAAAGACCTGCACGACGACGAGATTGTCGCTGGTGTCGAGCACCTGCCCACGCTTAATGGTACCATCAGAGGTCACAATGTTGACCAGCTCACCGTACCCGATAGGTTCGGTCTTCTCGACAAACACGAGAGGACCGGCAATTTTTGAAATCGTCCTGTATTCCTTCATGCTGCCGCCCTCAGTGTAGTGAATTCCGCATCCATTTCTTTTGCAATCTTCTCGAGCTCAGGTTGGTAGTCCTTGATGAACTTGATCTGCGGCAGGTCGTTCTTCGCCTTGGAAGCAATAATCTGTGAAGGAGTCACACCGGCTGCCTGTGCTGCCGCCGAAAGATCGGCGAACAACTTGATCGACTTCATAATATCATACTGCTTCTTCATGTCACAGAACGTGTCAACCGGATCGTACGCATTCTGCTGGAGGAAGATCTCACGTATCATGCGGGCAACCTCGATCGTGATCTGTTCAGTCTCAGGCAATGCGTCTGACCCTACCAGCTGCACGATCTCCTGGAGTTCGGCCTCTTTCTGCAGGACTTCCATTGCCCATGACCTTAATGTGTTCCACTCGGGTGAGACCTCGCGGTCGTACCAGTCGTGGAGGGTATCAAGATACAGGGAATAGGAGTTTAACCAGTTAATGGCCGGGAAATGACGGCGCTGCGAAAGTTTCGCATCGAGCGCCCAGAACACCTTGACAATACGGAGTGTATTCTGGGTAACGGGCTCGGAGAAATCTCCACCGGGTGGGGAAACTGCACCGATAACTGATACGGATCCATTGCCACCAGCGAGGGTAATCACAAGTCCTGCACGTTCGTAGAATTCCGAGAGCCGGGCTGCAAGGTATGCAGGATACCCTTCCTCACCAGGCATCTCTTCGAGACGTGATGAGATCTCACGCATTGCTTCCGCCCACCGTGAGGTGGAATCGGCCATCAGCGAGACATCGTATCCCATATCACGGAAATACTCCGCAATCGTGATACCGGTGTACACCGATGCTTCTCGTGCCGCCACCGGCATGTTGCTCGTGTTTGCAATAAGAACGGTCCTCTCCATCAGTGGTTTGCCGGTCTTAGGGTCTTCGAGTTCCGGGAATTCCGTCAGCACTTCTGTCATTTCATTGCCGCGTTCACCGCAACCGATGTAGACCACAATTTCCGCGTCACTCCATTTTGCAAGCTGCTGCTGGGTGACGGTTTTACCGCTTCCGAACGGGCCGGGGATTGCTGCTGTACCACCTTTTGCAATCGGGAAGAGCCCGTCAAGGATCCGCTGGCCGGTAATCAACGGGATCTCCGGGTTCAGCTTTTCTTTGACAGGTCTTGGAACCCGCACAGGCCAGCGCTGCATCATGGTGAGTGCCGTGCCGTCCTCAAGAACGCACACTACATCATCGACGGTAAAAGAGCCGGATTTAATGCTTTTAACAGCACCACCCTTGAGATTCGGTGGGACCATGACTTTATGGACAATATTCGTTTCCTGCACTTCACCGATGATACTCCCGCCGATGACCTTGTCACCTTCTTTAACCAGGGGTTTAAATTCCCACTTCCTGTCATGGGGAAGCCCTGGTGCAGAAACACCTCTCTCGATGAAATTTCCCATCTTATCGACGAGGACGCTTAAAGGACGCTGAATGCCATCGTAGATATTTGTCAGGAGACCGGGGCCCAGTTCAACCGCAAGGGAAAGTCCTGTATTCACTACAGGTTCCCCGGGTTTGATGCCTGAAGTATCTTCGTAGACCTGGATGATGGTTTCCTCACCCTGGATCTTGATGACTTCGCCCATCAATGCCTCGTTCCCGACTTTGACTACGTCGTACATGTGGGCATCGAAATTCACTGCCGTGACAACCGGCCCTGAAATCCTTTTAAGAATACCCTTTTTGTCGATTTTTGAATCTTTTTCATTCACTTCCACAGATCAACACCCACTGATCTCTTGATTCTCTCTCTCATGGACAACCCGCCTTCTTCCCCGCCGATTGCGATTACCGTTGGTTTTACTGAATTTTCGAGTTGTGTTCTGAGCCGTACCGGTATCCGGTTCATATCACTGTTGTTCAGGACAAGGATCCCGACGTCGTTGTCCCCAAGAACCCCGTTGATATATTCTGTGAGCTTTGCTTCGTTTTCTGCTGCATATGTCTTCCTTATTCCGGCAAGCCGGAAGCCAAGGATGAACTCACTGTTTCCAATGACTGCAATCTCCATCTACATCACCAGGTACCCTTTTATCCGGTCAGTGGGGAGTTTTGACTCCTTGCCACGGGCAATAGCACGCAGGTTGAAGACTTCGTACTTTTTCTTCTCAAGGTACACGAGGATCGGGTGGATAGAAACCGGGTTTAATTTTGCCATTTTCTCCATCTGCTCGATCTGCACTTTTATCAGGTCAATCTCAATCTCCCGGATCGGTTTGTCCCCGCGCAATTTATCGAGGACTGCGAGGAGGGCCTTTACACGGACTTTCTCCATCAGGGCATCAATGAACTCATTCTGGTCAGTGATGCTGCTTAACCTGTGCAGATCCTCCACAGAAAAAGTTCCACCAGGGATCATCATCTCCCGTGCGTCCTCGGGTATCGAGTCAACACGGAGCCGGAAGAGGTTCTTGATATTGGTGATGTCGATATCAAGACTGATATAATTGAGGAACAGTTTTCCACCCTTCATCGCGTTTGCATCGCTGATGAGATTCTGGTAAAAATCCTTGTATAACTCATTCTCCATGTGGGAAAGCGATTTACTCTGGACTGCCCCTGGGAATTCCTTTACAATTACAGGGTACAGCTTCTTCCCCTTGAGTGCTTCAACAATTCTTTCAGGTGAGTCCTCAAGGAGCAGCCGGTCAAGGAACACCCGGTCAAGCTCACCCGCCGGGATCAGGATCTCCTTGATTTTTCCCGCCTTCAGGCCCTGCCGTTTACCCCGGAGAATGGTAAGGACATTCTGGATATCCCAGCGCCTCAGGTAGGCCTGCGTAAATGCCTTGAGTGTGCCGGGGGTTATAGCAATAATTGCCTGGTATTCCTTGGCAAGGTTCCATGACAAGGCGATCTCGAGCAGGTCAATGCCATGAAACGAGGAACTCAGACTCGTCAATTTCCCTCTTATACTCAAGTTCTTCTATCGACCGGGTGATCTCCGGAAGGCCCATATTCAGCATCCTGAGGTACTCTTCTTTCGGCAGGAGTTTTGATTTCCTGACCCGCATCCTTGTACAGACATAAATATAAGGAGCTGGTCCAGCTCTCACTTCAGCCATGCTACTACCTCCTTACCTGAACAGGATATCCGAGGCATCCTTAAGCCCTTTTTCCCATACATTATCCAGGAATGTGCGGTAACTCATATCGATTTGCAGGGTACCGTCGTTACTCTCGATAATGACCCCCCCTTCGATATCCTTCACATTTCCGGGTGAGTACCCCAAAAATTCTCCCTTTTGTGCAATTATCTCCTTAAGGGCCGGCATATCACGTGCATTGCAGTGAACAACCCCTTTGGAGATCTGTTGTGTTGCGTCTGAAAGAAGTGCCCTGATTGCTTCCCTGTGGAAACTATCAGGCAGCTTGTTAAGGGATTCGAGGGCATTTTGGTATGTTTCGTCGAGCAGTGCCTTCTGGGTATTAAGAAGATTCCTCTTCACCAGTAGGTTTGCGGCAGAGACTTCCTGGCTCTCGATATGCCTGACCTGCTTTTCGATAGATTCTTCTGCAGCGAGCTTGATCTTCGATGCCTTTTCCTGGCTCCCGGACAGGATGTATTCTACATCTTTCCGGGTCTGCTCGCGGATTACTGCCGCTTCTTTCTGCCCTTTAGCCCTGATCTCTCCGACGACTGCTTCCAGTCCCATGATCTGCTCCCGTTTTAGAATAACAGCAGGAGTGCGACCACGAGACCGAAGATAACAATTGTTTCCGGGATGACCGTAAACAGCAGGGCAAGACCAAATATGTCCTTGTTTTCTGCTGTGGCCCCAACGGCTGCAGGACCAATTGCCATCTCGGCAACTCCTGTGCCAAGACCTGTGAGACCAACTGCGAGTGCTGCGGCGATTGCCTTCATTCCAATCTGCGATGCTTTCATAACTTCAATATCTGTAATTGCTGCTGCTACAACTTCTGCTGCCATAATTAATCCTCCGTAAATCTTCTAATCATTCCAAATGGATTGTATTTTACGCCTCCACCTTTGTAGAACTTGGTGAAGAATTCGACATACTGTAACCTGAGGGACTGAAGCCCTCCACCGATAAGCCCAAGCACTCCGTTACCAAGGTGGCCGACAATAAAGACGAGCACACCAACGAGGATAATGATAATACTCACCGGGGTGAAGTTCCTGAGCTGTGGTTCAATAATCATTCCGATGGCAATAAGGTTGACTACCATCGCAATTGCGACTGAAGAGAGACCGACTGCCACAAGACGGGCGAATGATAGGATATGACTGATGATCGTTGGTATCTCGACAAGTTCATGCGGGTTGTCCCGTGCAATGAATACGATACCAAACACAAGCATCACGGCACCGATCAGTGCGGCAATGTTAAGCCCTGCAATAATAGCAGGCATCATGGTTAAGTCCGGCATATACGGAATGGGGAATGCCGACCAGATCATCAACAGGAGACCCCACATCACGATAATCCAGCCGACGTTTGCAAGCACGGCTTTCATCCGGTGGGAACCATGGTCCATCCTGGCATGGTTTATTATGCCCAGTAATCTTCCCATTGTGATGTACAGGATCCCAATCCAGATCGACATGACCATCAGTTCAGGTATTGCGGCCCCTTCACCATGTGAGGTCCCGATATTCATGTGTCGCGAGAACATCAGGGGTTCCCACGGTAATTTGAACCCGAGAAGTTCTGAATACAAAATTCCGAATGCAATCGTTGAAATTGCAAAAATTGTGAGTAGATTCACCAGTTGTGCACCGTCCCCACTCTTGATGTAACGACGCAACACCAGGCTTAACACTAACAGTAACAATCCGTATCCGACATCTCCAAGAATTAACCCGAAGAATAGCGGAAACACGAAGGAGATAATCATTGTGGGATCGATCTCCGTGTACCTTGGTCTTGAATAGGTATCCATAATCGAGCTGGGTAGGGCGCGATAACGTGGGGTTATCATACTCCACCGGGACAGCATCGTGCTCGAGGTCAACCGGGATTTCAGTAATGTAACATTTTTCTTTGGTTACCTGGTTAATTGCATCCGTCAGGCCTGCAACTTCGTCAACAGGTACCCATCCTTCCGCAACGAACGACTGAGCGGTTGTCGCGAACCGGAGTGGTGCCTCCGCTTTTGAAACATCTGTTGTGAGGAGTTCATCACAGGCGAGCAGGAACCCTGCATATTTTTTCCTGTTTTCCCTCAATTTTGCAGTATTTGCTGCAATCTGTTCCGTTACTGAAATAATCTGCACCTGGTATGAACTGATCGCAACCGATGCAGGACCCGTTTCCTCAGGTATCTGGACCTGCTGGAACATCGCATCATTGAGAGCTTTTTCCACTTGTGAGCGGCATTCAACCGGTGCGATAACAACAATAAAATTCCCTGTTTTGGAAGGGGAATAGAAACGTTCATGCGGAATTTCAAGGGCTACATCATGGGCAACCGATCCGGCAAATACGGCAAGGGACTCATAACCACGTAACATGTCAAGGTCAACCGGTATTTTCGTAAAAGGTTCCAGGGACGCGATCCTCTGTTCGAGGTCTTTCTCTTCAGTCTCAAGCCTCGAACGCATCGTGGTAAGACCCTCGGTTTCTTTCTCGATAAGAGGAAGGTCCCGCTCAATCAGAGACCTGATTTCTGAAGTACGTTGCCGGGTATTCGGATCCTCCTCGTCTGGTTTCACCATGTACGCCGCGGTGAGGGACCGGATTATCAGGAGATCACTGGATACCTCACTTGCACCCGCAAGGGGCATTCCAATCTTAAACCCTTCATATTCAGTTTTAGCCTGGTCTGTGAACTCTTCGATATGAAACACACCGTGGCGGTACAGTTCCTGTATAACCGGCTCCATCTGCTCCTTGGAGGCCGCAATAAACAGGCGGCTCATCTGCCTAGGCTTGAACATGCAGCTGCTCCCTGAACCGGGTTACCAGCAATCCTACTGCCCGTTCAAGGTTTCTTTTGCCCTGGTCCCGCAGTGCAGCCGCACCTTGTTCACCCTCCCTGATAATCCGGGCATGGGCTTCTGCGGCATGTGTCCTGGCATCTGCATAGCGTTTCTTCCTGTACTCTTCCGCGGTGTTGTTTGCCTTGATAATCAGGTTACCCGCTTCAAGCTCTGCATTGGCAAGACTTTTTTTCCTGTCCGCCTCTGCGTTACGTATCGTTGTTCCATACTCTTCTTCTGCAGCTTTGATGTCTTTCAAGACCTCAGTCTTCATCCAACCCTCCTCTCATGATACTACTACATTTTAGGAAAAACACTCTTAAATGTGTTGTTATTTATTTCATCAGAAACGGAGGGATAATTAGGCGTTCAGAGTAAAAATCCCCACTTACCGGAGTAATTAAAAAAATCTGCCTCTTTTAGTACCACATTTTCACGATTCCGGACACTGGTGCAGTCGCAGATCTAACAGGACCCGGTTTTTTCATGTATAGGAAGGGAAAGGAGGAAAAGAATAGCGTAGTATTGAAACAGGATAGTCCTCATCAGGACCTTCCATGACCACCCCGCCATTCACCGCCGTAAGCACCAATCCCATAAATTCCACGTTGGCGCAGAGAACATCCTGCTCCGGATGCGTACCGCGCTCAATTGAACAACTGATCCTGATACGATCACCCGCAGAAATAATGTACCTGAGCCGCTTAGACCCGGGATGCCCTTTTGGTAAAACCAATAGCGGGCACCGGTATGTCCTTACCAGCTCGAGGAGCATCAAGGCCGGCTCTACCATTCCACCTTCAGGAGCAGATACGACGATGAGATCATCTGGTGACAACCCCTGGCAGTATTCACTATCAGCAGTCTCGATACAGATGCAAAGCTCTGTTCCGGCTTTACCTATAAGAAGAAAAGAATTGTTGCCCTGGATGAGAAGGTACTCGTTTCCTGTTCCAAGGTCATGCTTCTTCGACATTGTCTGACTGGCATGACGGACAGATTGGTTTTTTCCCAATTCCTTTGAAGCGTTCGCCGCAATCCCTGCAACGGTAATCCTTTCCCTTGATACGTTCTGTAAACTCTACATCCACCGGGCCGCCGACACTGCACATATCTCTATCACCTGTTCAGTCCTTAATCACCTGAAGTATTTATTCTTATTCCTTATCCCTGGTATTTTTACAATTGGTGACCATAAATGCAGAAATATCCAAGTTTTAGATATTTTTTTCTGAAAATTTTTTAAGGCTCCGATAAAGCAGGGAAATTAGAAATATCCGCTGATATGACACTCTCTCAAATCTATCTTGCAGATCGGTAATTACAACATTTCGTTACGCTCCAGGGGCTCATGGCCTGCCGCTTTGGGGACCCGGGTTGGGATAAGGAATGATCTCCAAATCTTTGAAATTTTCTGGAATGCTGCAGTTGAACCGTGTCCAATGAAAATCTTATTGGGGGACAGGGGGGGTGAAACCACCTCCTGTCTTCGTATTTCCCTCTTATTTTTTATGACACCCACAGATTTCAACAAAGCCGAAATATCAGGTACTTATCATCCTCGAAAGAGTAGGTACTGTTTATTAAAAATGATAGTTTACCTTGTTTCTATCAGCATATATAAAAGTACATGTCAATTGGAATTAAAGTGGGAAACCCGCCAGTTGCAGCAGGATAAGGACAAGGGCACCGGGTATTCCCCCGAAAAGGCATATAAGAAATGTCAGGGGTGTGATGGGAATGTCAGGTTTTCCGACTGCCCCGAGCACGTGAAAGTAATTCACAAAAAAAAGCAACAGCAGCCCAAGGACCGAATTAATAACCAGCTTCATGAGGTTTTTAATGATAAAAAATCCTACCACGATCGCTACAATGAGGATAGTAATAAGAAATGTGTAGCTGGAAAGAGGCACATCTGTCATTAATAATTAAAAAAACCGGATATCATAAAGTATTTTCGGTTTATCGTATTATTTTTGGCTTTTCAGGAGAGTTACCAGATTTAGGAACGTATTTTTTTTCCGTACTTTTTCATACGATATTACCCAGATGAATCCCGATTTTTTTTAAAAAATTTCCCGATCAGGTAAGTTCCTGTAAAGCAGGTTCACACGTCAGAAAATTTCTTCCATACATAGAAGATTACATTCCGATAATACGCTGCCCTGACAACCGGATTTCAGGCAGGACCATGGCACCAATAACCCGTTCCCCATGGGCTATTCCCTCGATCTCCTTTAGCAGATCGAATACATTTCCTGCATACATGGCTTTTCGTACAGGGTTTCCAAACTCACCGTTTTTAATCCACGAGGGATTGGAGATCTCAACGGAAAAATCCCCGCTCATTGGATTGGCAGTATGGGCCCCGACAACATCATGTACATAAATCGCAGGTTCATCCCAGATGTCGGTGCGTGGGCCGTCAAATACAAGGTTATGGTAGCCAATCCCTGGCAATCCCCCATATCCCGAGCGTAATGCACTTCCGGTACTATTCTTTCCATACCGGTAACCGGTCTTCAGGTCATACAGGAATTCTGTAAGGACCCCGTCCCTGACAATATCGATTCGCCGTGTCGGGACACCCTCCGCATCCCACCAGGTACTACCCGGCCCATAATTCCGAAACGGGTCATCATACATCGAGATGCGGGGATCCGTCACTACTTCACCGATGGATTTGGCCAGTTTAGACCGGCCTGCATGGACACTCCGCCCGTTCACGGCCGGGACAAAGACGTTTCCAAGCAACTGGGCTAATGCCATGGGTGACAGTACCAGGGAATAGGCTCCGGTCGGCAGTCCCTCACCAGACCTGCCATGATGTGCAAAAAACGCTGCCTTCCTCCCGACATTCTCCGGATCGACCGACCTCGTCACAGACTGGTCAAACTCGTACCCTGTCGAATTATCGCTGATTGCTTCGAGGGAGACAGAGACCATGGATTTTTTTGTGGAATACCGTACCCCGTGTGAATTTGCAAGCGTCAGATATCCCGTTGAAATATCTGCTGATCCTGAGGTTACCTTCACCGGGAATTCCTCTGCACCTTTCAGCATGTTATAAATAGCCTTCTCGACAATTCCGGCCTCGACCCGCACTTCCGGGTCGAATGACAGGAGTGGCCGCTCCTGGACAGATAGCATGGGGAGCCCCCCCCATTCCTGCGGGGTGGCAAGGGTCCCGCTGGAGACTGCTGCATCAAGACATTTTCTCCATGCCGCGGGATCGCTGGTCCCTGATGACCCGATCCGCCCATGGTCAATCGTACGGATACCAAGGCCCAGAGACTTGGAGCCTGTCGCAATTCCGATGTTAGTCTTCGATAATTCGGCAGATACCGACTCGCCCCCGGCTATATAGACCTCGACTTCTTCGACCAGGGCCTCGCCTTTCCTGATAATTGTGTCGATCAGGCCGGCCATGTCACCTGGTAGCAGGATCTCATTCTGTGCCACTGCCACCCACCACCGCATTCCGGAGCATGATATAAGGCGCCCCGTCACTGACAGGGACACTCTGACCTCCTTTGCCACAATATCCCTGTGACATTTTCCGCTCTTTCCCGCACATTTCAATCGAATGGAGAGTTGAGAGGATCTCCCCGGAAAGGGATACATCCCTTACCATCGCTTTTCTCTCCCCTTTCTCAATTACATACCCGTATTCGGCGTTAAACTGGAATACGCCTCTCCCCGGGTCTACCTGCCCGCCCCGTGAACCATAGAGGATTATACCGGTTTTGATCCCTTCAAGCATTTCATCAAGGCCCGCGTCTCCTTCCTCGATGAATGTGTTGGACATCCGCACAAGGGGGGCCTCGCCAGGGCTTGCCCTTGCATGGCCGGCGACCCCGTTTCCGACCGATGCAAGGGTTTCCCTGTTATGCAGGTATGCCCCAACAATCCCACGGTCAATAATTGTTGTCCTCCCTACCCTGACCCCCTCCGCATCAACAGGGTCAAACCCGAACTCATGGAGAGACGGGTCATCTACAATTGTGATGAGACTGCTCCCGATCCGTTCACCAATCTTTCCGGACAGGACTGAATTCCCTTCGTGGACAAGGTCGCCCTCGCTTGCATGCCCTACTGCCTCGTGGGCAAAAACACCCGCAAGTTCGGGGTCAAGAATCGCGTCCATTGTACCACCTGTGGCTGCCTTCGCATCGATGAGTGAAAGCGCCCGTTCCCCTGCCAACCTCCCCATTTCCTGCTGGTGACGGATATTCAGTCCATGGATCGAATGCAGACGCTCATACCCCATCTGGATATTGCCTTCTCTGGAGGCCACCGCCATGATGTTGAATCCCGACCGGCATATCCCGAACGAATATTCATTCGCACTGCTGTCGATAAAGTGGACCTGCTCGGCACGTTCGATATACGTGGCACGTGTATTAACGATGCCAGGGAGCCGGGCTGATGATTCAATCTCCCCGAGTACCCCGGTTTTTTCCTCGAGACTCACATCACGCGGGTCTTCTTTCATCGGGGGCACAGCAAGGACACCGTGGGGCGCATCCGCAAGGGTAACAGGTTCGGTTGTGATATGTGCAAGTGATGCCGCATTCGAGAGGAGCAACTCAAATTCCCTTCCTTCGGGGGACGTGTAATTATCAATGGTCAATATTCCCCAGCCTGAAGGGCCCAGCACCCGGACCACCGCAGTGCTGAAAAAAGAGGTACCGGCTGATTCTATAACCGAGTTGTCGATATCAATATGGGTTGTCTGGCCTGTCACATGCCTGACATCGTAATACCTGATGTCCCCGCCCATATTCATACCAGTGTCGGGGAAACAGGTGTTGTTTCAAGGACCTTGTTGGAGGTGGCTGCTGCCATCTTCTTCAGCTTGGCAAGGAACCCCTCATTGTTCTCAGGGACGAGGGCATACTTTAAAACGTCCTCGATATGGTCTACTGCGATTACTTCAACTATTGATTTGAACCGCTCTTCAATCAATACATCGTCCACGTTTGACCGGGGGATCAGCACCATCTTAAGTCCCGCCTTGGCTGCAGCCTCAATCTTGAAGGTTACCCCGCCTACCGGGAGCACATCCCCCCGGACAGAAAGGGACCCCGTCATCCCGATGTCCTGGCGTACCGGAATCCCTTCAATGGCACTAATTACTGCAGTTGCTACGCTTACTGAGGCAGAATCTCCTTCAACGCCGCCATATGTGCCGATAAACTGGATATGGACATCCATGTTCTTGATATCCTTTCCTGTAAACTTCTTCAGGACAGCGCTAACGTTCTTTATTGATTCCTGTGCAATCTCCTTGAGCATCCCCGTGGCAATGACAGTCCCGCTTGCCCCCTGGGCAGGGGTGACTTCTGCCATGATGGGAAGGACAGACCCTGAATCACTGCCCATGACCGCAAGTCCGTTGACACGTCCGATCCGGGTACCTTCAATAACGGTGAGTTCATACTCCCGGTTGCGCTTGATATATTCATCTGATACCTGGTCCTCAATCGACCTGGCCACAGATTTCCCTGCAATAACATGTTCAGCGGTGGTGATCTCCACTCCCTCCTGCCTTGCAAGGTCACCCGCAACACGGATCAGCCCACCCATGTCACGAAGTTTCAGGGTGAGGTGGCCTTTCCGGCTCGATCTTCTTCTGGCCTCCCGTATGATCTCATCGATGGCAGACCGGTCAAAATGCGGGATCTTCCCGTCGTTCTTGATCTCCTGGGCGATGAACTTGATGTATTTTTCCCGGTTTTCCGGCGTATCGGGCATGCTCTCGCTCATGTAAACTTCATACCCGTACCCCCGTATCCTTGACCTCAGGGCCGGGTGCATCCCCTGTATCGCATCAAGGTTACCAGCCGCAACCATGACAAATTTGCAGGGTACCGGTTCTGTCCTGACCATGGCCCCGCTTGACCGTTCACTCTGCCCGGTAATAGGGAATTCTCCTTCCTGCAGTGCGGTGAGCAGGTTTTGCTGTGAATGCGGACCCAGCGTATTGATCTCATCAATGAAAAGCACGCCTTCATGGGCCCTGTGAATAGCACCAGCTTCAACCCGGTCATGTGAGGGGGTCTCAAGACCACCGCTCTGGAACGGGTCATGCCGTACATCTCCCAGTAACGCACCTGCATGCGAACCCGTGGCATCAACAAAAGGGGCAACAGCATTCACATCATTTGAAACGAGGAGTTTCGGCACCATTGCCTCTTCTCTTGGCGTTGCATACCGGAGCGCCATAAATACAAACGCTGCTGCTATGATCCCCATCAGCCACTGGAAGGTAATAAACGCATAGCCTACTATCCCGATCATCAGGAGCAGCATCAGGGTGTTTCGGAACTGGGTCTTCTTGCGTGCCTCGGCCTTGTGGGCGGTAACAATCTGCTTGCCCCTGCTTGCCGGGACGGTCCTGATTACAGGGTTGTTATTATCGTCAGAATTAGGATAGACGAGGATATCCTGGAGTTCTTCCTTCGGGAGAAGTTCAGCCATGGCCTTTGCAAGCATTGACTTACCGGTCCCCGGGCTCCCGATCATCATCACGTGCCGCCTCTGTATCGCAGCCTTTTTGATGACCTCAACCGCGTGTTCCTGACCGATCACCTGGTCAATCAGTTTGGCAGGCACTTCCACCTGTGAGGATAACTCTGTCTTCTGCTCTCCGGCAGGGGTGCTGTCTTGCATCTCTGCCTCGATATTTGTGGTTTCCATCGTCAGATTTACCTCTTTCTCACGCGTAAGTACTGGTATAATTATTTCATGCTAGTTTAAGTACTTTCAGCATGAGGTAGCATGGGATGAAGGTTATCAGTACGGAGTATTCGCAGATTCTTGGTGCAAGAATCTCACAACGGCTTGGTGTGGGCCTTGTAGACGTAAAGTTCTCGAAATTTCCAGATGGAGAATTATATCTGAAAACAGGAGCCCTCGACGATGAACTGGTCATCGTGGGTTCGGTAACCGGGAGCGATGCACTCGTCCAGCTGCTGCTTCTCATTGATGCATGCAGCGAATCGGAAAACCGGCTTGTTATTCCTTACATGGGATATGCAAGGCAGGACAAACAATTCCACCCCGGGGAGCCATTAAGTGCCCGTGCAATAGCCAGGGCAGTAGCTGACTAGTGTCAGTGGTATCTACACGGTGAATGTCCATGAT
This sequence comes from uncultured Methanomicrobiales archaeon, assembly GCA_963709545.1. Classification (GTDB taxonomy): domain Archaea; phylum Halobacteriota; class Methanomicrobia; order Methanomicrobiales; family Methanospirillaceae; genus CAIKOD01. The sequence continues at coordinate 146,675 of CAVPWT010000009.1, forward strand.
GAAGATGTACTCAGGCATTTCGGACTCCCAACCGTCAATGTCTCCCTGGGGAACGATATCGGTATATACCTCAAGTCAGAATTTTCAAATCCCATTATCCTCGCACCCGATGACGGGGCCCGTTATTTCGCTGAACAAATCGCAGAATCAGGGAACTGGGAATTCGACCATCTGGAGAAAACCCGGATATCGGGAGAAGCGGTACGGATGGACCCGAAGAACCTCCGGACTGAAGGAAGGGATGTGGTAATCGTTGATGATATCATCTCCACGGGCGGGACTATTGCTGCCGCTGCAGGAATGTTATACGAACAGGGGGCAAAAAGTGTGCATGCGGCCTGCGTCCACGGGGTGTTCACCGGTGGCGCTTATACCCATCTGGCGGCATCGGGCATAAAATCGGTAATCTGCAGTGATACGATCGAGAGAGCATGCAGTGAGGTATCAGCCGCAGGGATTATTTCGAAGGCACTATCGGAATGTTAACCATTGACGGGTCAGTCCTTGAAGGAGGAGGTCAGATCGTCCGTACTGCAGTAGCACTATCGGCAATCACCGGGACGCCTGTCACGATTCATACGATACGGGCTGGCAGGGAAAGACCAGGCCTGAGAGCCCAGCATATTGCGGCTATACAGTCTGTAGCAAAAGTATGTCATGCCCGCTGCGAGGGCCTTGGTACCGGGAGCACCCGGGTACTATTCATACCCCGTGATCCCGTCAGGGAGGACATCCATATTGACATCGGTACGGCAGGGAGTATCCCTCTGGTGATCCAGGCATGGCTGCCTGTTGCACTCCGGGTAGGGGGAAGCGTGACTATTTCGGGTGGGACGGAGGTTGAAAACAGCCCGACAATAGACTATGTGCAGCACCTCCAGTTAAATTTCCTCGAACAACACGGTGCTGATTTGAGCATGGCCATCATTAACAGGGGTTATTATCCGGAAGGAGGGGGGCAGGTAAGGTTGGAAGTCCAAAGACCGGTAGAACTTGAGCCTCTTAATCCGGCGACGCCGGAACTACCAGGACCCGGAGTTTTCTCATGTTCGTCACACCTTCCACCCGATGTTGCAGAAAGGCAGGCAGTGTCCGCCAGCAGATACCTTGGAGATCTCGGGGATGCCGTTCAGGTCCATTACGATATAAGGCCAGGGCCTGGAACAGGGAGTTCGGTCACCGTGATACGCGGCTGGAAAGGTTCCTCGGCAATAGGCCGGAGAGGGTTGCCTGCAGAAAAAGTCGGAGAGGTTGCAGCCGGGCGACTGCTGGACGAACTTAAAAGCCCTGGAGCCATCGATGTGCACCTTGCTGATCAGCTCCTCATCTATCTCGCCCAGTACGGGGGGTCCTATAATGCCACGGAATGTTCCAGCCACGCTCGTTCCGTGTGCTCAGTCCTTGCCCTGTTCGGTTACCAGGTAACTGTGGAACGACACAAGGGGGCTGTTTTCTTCACATGATACCAATTCTTGACTCTTCGGTGTTTTTTTCTGATTTTCCCGTTGAGCTGCCTGCATACACAACTCATTCAGTTGTGTCAGAGCTCATTGACCTGCGTTCAAAATGCCGTTACGAGGTGTTCCTCGCATCAGGTCTGGTTGTGAGGCAACCGGGCCCGGAATACCTGGGGCGTGTAATAGAGGCCGCAGGCCGGACAGGTGATGTATCAGTCCTTTCACCGACTGATTTTGACCTGATATCCCTTGCACTCGAACTAAATGGCACGATCATCACTGACGATTTTGCGGTACAGAATGTCGCGCGGAAACTGGGGGTTACGACCATGCCGATTCACCAGCGGTCTGCGCGAGCGAGGGTTTGGAAGTTCCGCTGCACGGGATGCGGGCGTTATTATCCAAAGACCGGGGAATGTCCTGTCTGCGGCTCACTCATCAAAAGAAAACTTAAATAGATAGCTGGTTACCTCTGTTCATGTCATCCCTCGAAGAGCTGATCAGAAAGGCAAAAGAACTCCTCTCTGAAGGCCATAGCCCGGGCCAGATAGCTGATGAACTTTCACTCTCAATGGAGACCGTGACCTGGCTCCTCACGCAGGCGAAAGGTGCAGACATACCAAAAGATGTGCACATTGACTGGACCAGTGTCAGCAGGGAAGCTTCACTCCTTACCGCGATAGCCGGCATGATGCTTACAAGGCTCCAGTGCGCCAATGGCATTTCATCAACCTGCTCATGTGGAACAGAGGACCCGCCGGCAGTAATCGTGGGGATAGCACTATCAGGAATTCCCCTGGCCACACTTATGGCCGCATCGCTGGAGGCAAAACTTGCGATTTATCACCCGGTAAAACAGAGCTCGAGCGAAAAACCGGTCGGGTCAATCAGCGGGAATTTTGCCACTGTCAAAGGGGAATCATGTATTATCGTCGATGATGTGATCACGTCAGGGAATACTATGAGGGAGATGGTAAAATACTTAAGAAAACATGGGGCAACCCCGACCGCAATCCTTGTAATATTTGACAAGCGCGGTATCAGCGATGTCGATGGAGTCCCGGTGTACAGTCTCTTCAAAATCTCGCGTATCGACTGACTGTGGAACATATCGAATTCCTATATAGAATCACTTATATAGAAGTTCAATTCCATCTTTTTACCACATTGAAGGATTCACTATGCTAGCCGGACAACAGATTATAATTCTTAGACAAGATGTCGAGCGGAACCGTGGCCATGAGGCCCAGCGCTCCAATATCGTTGCAGCAAAGGCCATTGCAGGCGCCGTAAGGACAACTCTCGGCCCACGTGGAATGGACAAAATGCTGGTCAGTTCAACAGGCGATGTGGTGATCACAAACGATGGCGCCACTATCCTGCAGGAGATCTCTGTGCAGCACCCCGGCGCCAAGATGGTAATCGAGGTAGCAAAGGCCCAGGACGATGAGGTAGGCGACGGGACGACAACCGCCGTGGTACTTGTCGGTGCACTTATGGAGCAGGCAGAGCAGATGTTCGCCAAGAAAATCCACCCGACGGTCATTGCCCAGGGGTACAGGTTAGGGATGGAAAAGGCCCTTGAGATCTTAAAAGACCTCTCAGTCAAGGTCGACCCCTTTGACCGGAAGACCCTGTTGAAGATCGCAGATACTGCGATGACAGGGAAATCAATTGAGTCAGTAAAGGGGAAACTTGACGGAATTGTCGTTGATGCAGTCATGACAATTGCAGAAAAAACTGGAGGAAAAGTACTGGCCGATGAAGATAATGTCATGATCAAGAAGCAGAAAGGTGCCTCCATGGACGATGCTGAGCTGATCAAGGGCATCGTTATCGATAAAAAGCGTGTCAATGAGGCAATGCCAAAGCGGGTCAAGAAGGCAAAGGTTGCCCTTGTCGCCAGTCCTTTCGAGATCAAAAAGACACAGGTCAAGGCAAAAATCAAGATCACTTCCAGCGAGCAGATGGATGCATTCGGTCTCCAGGAACGCGAAACACTGAAGAAACTTTCTGATGCGGTTATCTCGAGTGGGGCAAACGTCCTCCTGTGCCAGAAAGGAATAGCAGACCCGATCCAGTTCTACCTTGCAAAGGCAGGCATCCTCGCAGTCGAAGATGTAGCTGAAGACGACATGAAAAATGCAGCAAGGGCACTTGGTGCCTCGGTCGTCAACAAGGCAGAAGACCTTGTCCCGGGTGTGCTCGGCTCTGCAGAACTTGTTGAAGAATCAGACGATATCGATATCATCAGGATCGAAGGGTGCAAGAACCCGAAGACAACCACCATTCTTCTCAGGGGACCTCAGATTACCTTCTCGATGAACTCGAGCGTGCTGTAGTTGATGGTACCCGCGTTGTAATGGACACCATGGAGGATGGGAGCTTCGTCGTAGGGGGAGGGGCTGTGGAGACAGAACTCGTCCTGAGGATCCGGGATTATGCATCAACCGTCGGGGGACGTGTGCAACTCGCAATTGAGGCATATGCAGACTTCCTTTGAAGTGATCCCACTCACCCTCGCAGAAAACTCAGGCTATAACATGATTGACAAACTTGTCAACCTGAAAAATGCCCATGCAAAGGGGCAGAAAAATGCAGGCCTCAATGTTTATAACGGCGAAATAATCGACATGTTAAAGGAAGGAGTTATCGAACCTTCCAGGTCGAAGCGCCAGTCAATTCAGAGTTCGGCAGAGTCTGCAATCATGCTCATACGGGTAGATGACATGATGATTACCCAGAACCGGGCACCCGGCGGCGGAATGCATTAGTCCGGAATAATCAGAGGTTAAACCCCTCTTTTAATAATTTATCAGCACCCCGGGTTTATTTCTGGGGAAATTATCTTTCAGCAATCTTCACATTCCGATACCCTTATACGAAATACGGTAAAAAATACCACATCCGTTTTTGCCGAGGTAGTCTAGTCCGGGAAGGCGGTAGCCTCGAAAGCTACTGGCGCCCTGCGCCTCGGGAGTTCAAATCTCCCCCTCGGCGCTTTTAATCATGTTCCTTCGGCTCCCTCAAACAGTGGGCACTCCGTCACACAGAGGCTGCAACGGATCGATGCCATCCGGGCAATCCACGGGGCAAATGGGGCTGCACATTTAAGTAAGATCTGCCGTCCCAGCATCCATGTTACAACGGGGACGAGGGGCTGAGGTACCCATGCCCTAACGGTCCGGCACCGGAATGCATCGACAACATCCGGTCCAATCGCTCCCCCGGGGCAGACGGTAACGCAACGTTGACACCCGGTACAGAGCCCTGAACATGGAGTACCTGTACTGACCGGTGTTTCAGCGCCAGGTTCAGGTTCAGAAACAGGCCGGTTTGTAACAACACCGAGTAATAACAATCGTGGGCCATACCGGGGAGAGAGAAGTATGGAACTTTTACCTATCGATCCCAGCCCACCGGCTTCTGCAACCTTCTTCAACCGTATGACTCCATGCACCCGCCCATCCTGGATCCTGACAGGGAGGTAGAGCGGAACGGGCAAGGCCGCAATATCATCCATATTCAATAACCTGGCGAGCTGTTTGGCAGAATTATCCAGGTCCCCGGCTATCCGGAGCATTACCCGTGTCTGTTCTCGTGGTGTCATCCGGTAAGCCTGAACGGGGACCTCCTTTCCGAACACGATAACAGATCGGGCTGAAGGCAACATCTGCACTACGGATTTTCTGTCGGCATCAGGGAGGTTCGCAATGCTAACCTCGGTGAAAACGTCTATTCCCGCATCAGTAAAAAAAGTACTGAGATCCAACCCCATTTACACTCTATAACCAATTAGGCGGGTTATCTCTTCAGTGTATCTGCTTAGGTCGGGAGGGGATGCCAGTAACATGAAAATTTGGTGGTACCAGGGTGCAACAGGGATCAGGCATCCTGTATCCGTTATGGAATTACTTCGCGCATCTGTAACGAGTTATGGGTTTATCTGACCCATGGATAGTCAGAACGGGTATGTATTCCAGATCTTTGTGCAATAGATATGAATAGGTCGATACGACATTCACTCCCCCGATGCAGATCTTCAGATCAGGAAGATATTTGCTATGTGGAACGATTTCATTTCTCTTCCTTTTTGGTTCGGAGGTTAATTAGGTGTGGGGCGGAGAGTATAATGGAAACCACACCTTCATGAGGACTTTATCGGATCGTAACGACGGGGATAGAGATCCTATGGTTCCGGGATACAATTTCCACCAGGCAATAGAATTATTTTCTGAATAAATAGGGGTTTTTCTGTTTTCCCGGGAATTAAGTATTTATAATTGCTCCAACAACTGAATACCAGATGTACTATTTGCATCTTACCAGGTCAATTATCACTCGTCCGGTACGGGAAGTGACTTGGTAAGCGGCTGCTGTTTTCTGTACATTAACAAGATTCATTAGCAACCCGAATTCTCGCCCAACACGGCCAGAATCTCAACAAATCCAAACATTACAGTTAATATTTATCATCATATCCATTTCCGGTTACGAGGAACACAACATGTCTGCAAAAATAAATGAAGGTAATAATGAATGGTTCAGCCGGTTCGCAGGATCAGCGCTTATCTACCGTATCATTGAAGACGTCCAGAGTGGAAAAGACAGGGAAGAGAGGATCAGGGCTTTGAAATCACTGGGGGAACGGGGAGACCCGAGGGCTGTATCAGCCCTTGTAAACTGTTGTGATGATCAGGACCCGGAAATCAGGATTCATGCCATTGAAGCCCTTTCCAGGCTGAAAAGCGGAAGATCGGTCCCAACGCTCATTGAACACCTGGATAATGAAAATGAGTTACCTGAAGCACGTCAAAAAGCTGCGATGGCGCTGGCAGTAATTCATAGTCACCGCGCAATCGAGTGCCTGATGGACCATGTGAATAATGAAGACGAGGACCCGGCTTTGAGGGAATATATTGCGGTGCTCATAGGGGGAAGAGAGTAGACCTTCCGGAGCCGGATGGAACAAACCATTGAAAAACGTTTGTAGTGTCAGGACTTAGCTGAAATCCTCAAAAAAATAAGGTGATTCATCAATTGGAACCACCACAATACATTTTTATTCGTTAAATCAGGAGAGAATTGTATCCGGTTTAGGTAATCCTGTAATTTTGGTACATTTCAACAGTCCAGGAACTATCCCAATTGGGGGCTGCCGTAGCCGCGGGGGCAATGCCCCCAAGAGCGTCTTATGTTCCAATTCTAACTACATTTTTTGAATTGGTTATGAGTCTGAAAAAAATTGGGTGGCGTTTGCTGAAATCCTCAAAAAATAATTATGCAGATGAAAAGATATCCAACAATTAGCCTGGTGCTTCTGGGACTCACCTCCGTCGACTGGTCAACAGAGGGAATTTTTCACGACTCCAAGCTACCAGGGCCCCTATTCCAAAAAAATAACATTACGAAGAGCGACATACTTCACCATAACTGTATCGTGGTGATCGTCGTTTCTCTTGTCCCGATCCCTTTTCAGATAATTGCATTAAGGCAGGAAAGAAACAGCCTCTTTGAGTACTCTCCGGACCGTCTTGCCGGTATTATAAGAGAACTCGGGTTCCGGTGTAACAATTGCGCACGTTGCTGCACCCACGAATTCAACGGCCACGTTTTTTTACTCGATCACGACGTTACGGTGGTTAAAACAATCGATCCTGATGCACTGGAACCTGCCCCTTATCCTGAGTTCTGCGACCAGAACGGGATTTTTTATGTATCTGGTTATGCATTGCGTACAACGGGTGATGCCACGGGGTCCTGCTGGTTCCTGGAAAAAGGCCGGTGCCGGATCTATGACCAGCGGTTCTCCATCTGCCGGATATACCCGTACATGCTCCACCGCGAGCCCGATGAAAAAGGGAAAATCGACTGGAGACAGCTGTCAGGACTCAATGAACACGGGGATTACCACCATGACATTCCCATTGAGGAGTGCCTCAGCCTTGCCCGCCATATAAAAGAGTTCGAAAATGCTATTTTAACCCATGAAATAGCGTTCCTGGAGTTTATGGAGGAATATTTTACCAGGCACCATCTCAGGCATGTGCAGAAAGTATATGACGACCGGATGAGGCGGTTTTCAAAGGGAGAAGCAGTCACCGTTATGGTATACTATGCAGGAGATCTGGAAGAGAACCACCTGGTAAAACCCGGTTGATTCCTGTTCCCCGGAACATGGCACTCACGTTTGTTCCTGCAACCGGGCGCCTCACCCCATAAGGGAATATCTGCACAGAGCAGATTTGTATTATGAATGGGTAAGCCTATATTCATGCAAATGACAATTTCAGATATTAATTTTGGTGGATATGAAAAATTCCGTTAAAACAATCTGAAATACTACCTTTTTCACGTTCATATATGAGCCAAAGGCTCCTGGCACGCTTTGTTGAAGTACAACGCTAATTCCTTTAAAAACTGGTGAAACCCAAAATGGTAAGCTGGTTTCCTGGATATATCAGGTTTGGTTGAAACGATTTACATCCCTTCCCTTTTTACGAACCATCCCCTTCCATATCATCATCTCCCCTGGGGACAACGGATATTTCCCACCCCTCTTCATCGAATTCAAGGGTCCCTTCACCATTACACTTTGGACATGTGTTAGTAGGGCTTTCACCACACTCCGCCGCAATTAGTGCTTCGTCTGCATCCGATTCCAGCATTTCGGTCTTTGCATGAACATGAAAATGACGCCTGGCCGCATCTGATTTGAGCGCTTTACAGATCTCAAAGTGTTCATTGGCAACAAGGCCAGTACCTTTACAACGTTTGCATGTGAGTTTAATTGTCATGTATCGGGTCTTATAGTAAATTATACTCATGATTATTCAATTTTCCCGGTCTTTCACTGAAAGGTAACATAAATAACAGGGGGAGTATCCCGGGACCGCAATTATGGTTGTTCTGGTCAAAGGGAAACCGTTATCTGATGAGAACAGCATGAGAAGTCTCCTGAAATTTACCCACGCTCCCGGGGCTCAACCCCGCCACTTTGGCGACTCTGGTTGGGATTGAGAATGACATGTACATCATTGAAATTTCAGGAAGAATGCAGTTGAACCCTGTCAACAGGATATCTTTTTGGGGGTGGGTCAGGGAGGGGGTGAAAACCACTCCTGTCAACATATCCACTCTTTTTTTAAAAATAACGCAGGGTTTTTCCATGAACACATTCCATGATGCCAAAGGGCTACAAGCATATAGTATGAAAAATGAATACCCGGGGGGACATGTTCATATCAAATGCCTGAACCAACCCTAAAACAGGGAAATTTTAAACGAGGTATTGTAAATCGTCCGGGTTTGAACTTCCCGTTCAAGTGTGTTTCAAGAGAGCGTGCCATGAGCCTTTGGCTCATAGATGTATATGAAAAAGGTCGTCTTTCAGGTGGTTCATGGAATTTTTCATACCAGCCCTACGAATTCTAGATTTTATGAGGTTACTTTTATTCCGGTACCGATAAAAACTGCTATCAGGCGGTCACCTGCGGTTACCGTAACCCTGTAGAGCGAGCACAAATCATTTCCTGAAACACGTACCGCGATCGCTTCAAGAGGACCAATCGCCGGACTGATATACTGTATTGTTGCCGATAGCGCGACCTGTCGTTCTTCACCCATGTTTGCCGCAATACCAAAGGCATGGTCGGCAAGTGCGAAAACCGCACCTCCATGGGCAACCCCGTTGGGACCCGCTTTCCCTTCGGCAGTCATCGTTACCCTGGCACCGTGGTCCCACACTTCTGCAATGGTCATTCCAAGGAGCTGAGCAAATTCACACGAATTAAAAGCTTCAATATTCTTTTGGTTTATCAGTATGCCGGGTGATCTCATCAGTCAGTCACGGAATTATAGTCCGGGAATACCTACTTGTATTCCCTTTTCGTATAGCTGTGCTTATCGGATGATCCGCCGTGTGCAACAATGTAGAGCCATTCATAAAGGGATTTAAGCGTCCCGTACTGCTGGTACCGGCGCATGGAGAACCCCACCCTGACCCGGTTGGAAAACTTTACCTTCCCGAGTTTTCTCATGCGCCGGGCAATTTCAAGATCGTCACCTGCATCAACGGTCCTGTACATACCAGCTTGTATGAATGCGTCCCTGTTAAATGCAGTATTACAACCGAGCGTGTAATACAGGGTACCCGTATAGTAGCCAATTCTCGCAAACATATTTGCGAAGAAGAGCGAGATCCGGTTTTTAACGCCTCCTTCAATCGGGTCGACGGGCCCGAAGAGTGGACTATCGGCCGTTTTGAAAACTCTGATCTTATGTTTTCCAGCCAGTCTTCAGGCAGAACACAATCGGCGTCGGTGGTAACGATTATGTCCCCCCTGGACCTTAGCACCCCGTCATTCCTTGCTCCACCCACCTTGTTACTTGTCTGGATAAAAACGAGGTCTGCATACTTTTCTGCAATCTCCCGTGTCTGGTCTTTCGAATTGCCATCTACGACAATAATCTCGTATTCATCCCTTGGAACCGTCTGTTTTTGCAATGACAGAAGACACCGGGCGATATTAGCTTCCTCGTTATAGGAGGGAATGATGACAGAAATCATGGTTCCACCAGCGAATGATAGAGATCAATATGTTGTTTTGCAACATTCCTGATATCAAATAACCGGGTATAGTCCCGTGCACCGGCTGCAATTCTCTGTAATGCGGGCCTGTCATTGATCAACGTTGCAGCCTCCCCGATATCTGCGAAGTACAGGATCTTATCCCCGAAAATATCGTGGAATTCGGGAATATCTCTCGCGACCACCGGGAGACCACATGCAAGTGCCTCAAGGATTACAAGCCCGAATGTCTCTGCGTATGACGGCATCAAAAAAACGTCCGCCCCGTTATACGCATTTACAACATCTTTGATATGACGGGTAAGGATAACATTTTTCCCGCAACGGTCACGCATGAACCGGATTTTACGGTAATCTTTTGAGAGAAACCCGTACGGGAGCCCGCCAACCCAGACCCATTTCTTCTCAGGGAACTGTTTGGACAGGGCGAAGAAATCGTAGAGTCCTTTTCGTGGTGTCTGCTGTGCGACGGTGAGTACAACTTCCGTATCATCTTCAATGCCGAACTCTTCACGAAACGCTGCCCGTTTCCTGTCATCTTTCCTGAAAATATCCCGGTTCACCCCATTCGGAATATAAGTCACCGGCATTTCCGGTACCATGGAGGTTACTTCCTCGTGGCATGACTTTGAGATGGTAATGATATGATCATACTTCCGGTACACGTTCGGGTACTGCTTGTTGATTACCTTGACAAAGGCAATATTCCCATGGTTAATCCGTGGCGTTGAATGAGCGGTGAGGACTTTACACCCTGTGCTGATCCGCCGATTGATGGCTGCGATGGGACCGAACGAATGATAATGGACAATATCCGCAGTCCGGGAATAACTTTTCCACGTCACATCAATATCAGAAGAGACCGCAACCTGGCGGTACAGGGACTTCGCCACCGTTGCACTGCCGATATATTTAAAGAACAGCTGATCTTCCACGTAGAAATTAACCCGCATATCAGCTGCCCTTCACAAAATCAATTGCATTCCGTATACACCCGTCCATGTTCAGATATTCAAAGCGCGAGAATCGTCCCACCAGTGAGATGCCAATGCGATTGCAGTATTCCCGGATAACTGCTATATTTTTAAGGTAATTGAGGTCATAGACCACGTAGGCAAACCGGTGGCGGTACAAACCGGTGGAGATAACTGATCCAGGAGAGACAAGATCCATCTCTGCTAGTGAACGGATCACATGATCGATAACTTCCTGGTCACTCATTCTGGAAACAAAATCCCCTTCGTTATAGGTGATCTCCGCGAGGATCGAACTACAACCAGCAGGTGCAGTCCCGGGACTGAAATTTGAGGGGAACGAGATACGGTTCTCCATCCCGGTCTTTTCATCAGGGATATACATCCATGAAATGCTCGGTACGTCTCCCTTTATTCCTATACTGACCGAGATGAGGGAGTTATACTTCAGGTCATCCACTGCATTCCTTACGTCCTCAGGAACGTCTTTGAGTGCCGGGATGAGATATTGCAGGGGAATTGTGGAAATACAACGGTCTGCAACTATTGTCTGAGTACCGTCACTGATCACCCATTTTCCACCATCCCGTATTACGGACGAAACCCGGAAACCTGTAGTAACACGCTCTTTTACCGGTTCGCAAATCGCCTGGACCAGGGATTCAATACCACCATCCAGGGGGTAAGAGAACACTGACTGGTGAGTATACCCCTCAGTCTCGATCCCGATAGCCGACCTGATGACATCCTCAACCGGAGGTCTTGGTACCCTGCCCTCCATCCAGTGTGCAGACATCATATCTGTTTTGTAATTCCAGATTTTTTCATTGTAGGGTACCATGTAACATTCTGCAATTCCTTTGCCGAATGTCTGGTAGATCCATTCCTTAAAGTTAGCAGGAGGTCTGAATTCTCCTTTTTCTGATGCAACAAGAGCCTTCACGAATTCATTGATACACAAGAACAGGTCCTCTTTTGGGAGGGAAGAAAGACCGTTCTCAAACGGGTACTTGATGAAGAGGCCTTTATAGAATATTTTTGTATTCCGTTCACATTCATTCCGGTTACAGCCAAGCACATCGTGCATAAAGGAAAGCACTTCCTGGTCCCGGGAAAAAATAATATGTGAACCCCCGATATCAAATGTAAACCCGTCCTTCCGGACAGACTGGCAAAGCCCACCGATACGGTCTCCAGCTTCCACTATCGTAATATCTTCATTCCGGGCGGCCAGGAGCCTTGCAAGGGTGAGGCCTGAAAGACCCCCACCCAGTATCGCGGTTTTCACTTCTTATTAGTAAGTGGCCACGATTTATATGATTGACCATCATTGTCAGGACCAGTGCTTCCTTACAGGCCCGGGGCACCTTCGCACTGATAAAAAATTCAGCCTGGCCGGGACCAATTTGCGACGCTTCTGGCTACAGTACCAGATACTTAGAGAAAAAGCAGGCATGGTAGAAATCCGCTCACCCGATTGTACTGATTCAGGGCTCTTTTGGCATGCTCTCAAATCTTTCTGAAGAGGGGGAATTCCAAAATTTCGTCACGCTCCCGGGGCTCCGCCCCGCCGCTTTGGCGACCCCAGTTGGGATAGAGACTATCCAAAAATACTCTGAATTTAATGAGCCTTCGCCGAAACCCTGCCCGAAGAATATCTTAATGGGAGTGGGGCAGGGAGGGGGTGAAACACACTCCCGTATTCGTATTTTCATCTTCTTTTTTTTATGACCCCGCAGGGTTTCAACAAAACCGTTAATTGTTATTATTCAGCGGGGGAATCTTAACAGATCCTGAAAATCCGTAAAAAATGTTATTATTTTCCGCTCTTAACTGTTTTAGAACCTCTTAACATACCGATTTTGCCCGTCCGGACCAGCTCTTTTACCCGTACTGGCGGAGCAGGGTTTCAAGGGCGTCAATCTTCTCGGTGTTCCCCGTAATCTGAAGCACAAGAGTCTTTGTGCCCATATCAATGATCTGCGCACGAAATATCTGGGCAATCTGCATAATTTCACTCCGGGTAGTCCCGGAGTCCGCGTTCACCTTGATCATCGCGAGTTCCCGTTCAACACGCTCGTTATCGGTCAGATCTGACACCTTGATAACATCAATGAGCTTGTTCAGCTGTTTCATCACCTGTTCGATCTGGGCATCGTCACCAATACATACAATAGTGATCCGGCTCATCCCCGGCTCTTCACAGGTCCCGACTGCGAGGCTCTCGATATTAAACCCACGCCGGGAGAAAAGCCCGGTAACGCGTGAGAGCACCCCGGCCCGGTTCTCAACGAGGATCGAGAGGGTATGCGGTTTCATCAGCTGTTACCCCCTATCATCTCGTTATTTGCGGCACCCGGAGGTACGATCGGAAACACGTTTTCTTCCCGTTCGATCCTGAAATCAAGCATAAAGGGCCCTGGAGTGTTAATTGCAGTCTTCAATGCAGACTGCACTTCATCCCGGGACTCTACCCGTATCCCGTCAATTCCATACGCCTGCGCAATTTTCACAAAGTCCACTGCCGGGAGTTCGGTATACGAGTACCTCCGGTCATAGAACAGCTCCTGCCACTGCCTGACCATCCCGAGGTACTGGTTATTGAGGATTGCGATTTTCACCGGGATTTTATACTGGGCGATCGTCCCGAGCTCCTGGATATTCATCTGGATACTCCCGTCACCTGCAATATCAAAGACGGTCCTGTCTGGTCGTGCATAGTGCACCCCCATCGATGCCGGCAGCCCGTACCCCATCGTCCCGAGGCCCCCTGATGTGATCCAGGTCCTCGGTTTCCGGAAAGAGTAGTACTGTGCAGTCCACATCTGGTTCTGACCAACTTCTGATACAATGATGTCATCGCCTTCCAGCAGTGATGATAACTGCCGGAGGATATGCTGGGGCCTCAGTTTCCCATCGTCCTTGTAACGGAGGGGGTGCTTTTTCTTCCAGCCTTTTATTTTTTCATGCCAGATCTGGTAATGTCCCGTCTTTTGTAGTTTTAATACCATCTCCCCGAGAATGTTCCTCACATCGCCGACGATCGGCACATCGACCTTCTTGTTTTTCCCAATCTCTGCCGGGTCGATATCGATATGAATGATCTTCGCATGGGGGGCAAAGGTATCGAGCTTACCGGTAACCCGGTCATCAAACCTGACCCCGATTGCTACAAGGAGGTCACATTCTGTGACCGCGAAATTGGCGTACTCGGTCCCGTGCATCCCAAGCATCCCGAGGTTCAGCGGGTGGTCGCCTGGCACCGCACCGAGGCCCATCAGGGTTGTGGTGATCGGGATCATCATCTGCTCAGCAAATCGCACCAGCTCTTCAGATGCATTGGAAAGGATCACCCCGCCACCGGCATAGATAAGCGGCCGTTCAGCAAGCGTGAGCAGTTCTATAGCACGGTCCATCTGTCTCTGGTGGCCCTTGTAGGTTGGCTGGTAACCACGGAGGCTGACAGTCTCCGCCCTGGGAGGCTCAGTTTCCACGGTCCCGGTACATCACATCCTTCGGTATATCAATCAATACCGGTCCGGGTCTGCCGGTCCCCGCAATATAAAATGCTTCCTGGAGGATCCGGGGGAGGTCTGATGCCCTTTTCACGAGGTAATTGTGTTTTGTCACCGGCATTGTAATGCCGGTAATATCGGACTCCTGGAACGCGTCATTGCCAAGCAGCGATGTCGGGACCTGCCCGGTGATCGCAACAATGGGGATGGAATCCATATAGGCGGTCGCAATACCCGTCACCAGGTTACATGCCCCGGGACCTGATGTGGCAAGGCATACTCCTACGCGACCGCTTGCCCGTGCGTAGCCATCAGCTGCATGGGCGGCCGCCTGTTCATGCCGTACCAGGATGTGCCGCAATGGTGAATCATAGAGTTCATCATATATCGGCAACACTACACCGCCGGGGTAGCCGAATATCGTCTCCACCCCTTCGCGCTGCAGTCCTTCAATCAGGAGTTTTGCTCCGGTTTTCATTCTCTTCCCTCAATAACCTGTTCATTCCGGCGATCACCGCTTCAACACTTGCCATGATGATATCGGTACGGGCGCCTCGTGACGTAATTATCTTTCCGTCTTTACTTAACCTTACCGTTACATCGACAAGCGCGTCCGTTCCACCGCTGATTGCGTCCACATGGTACTCTTCAAGCCTGATGTCCGCAACATCAGCAACGGATTTTCTTAGTGCCTCCATGGCAGCGTCCACCGGCCCGGTCCCTGTCGCAGCACTGGTAATTTCCTCGTTGTGAACGATGAGGGTGACCGATGCAGTCGGGATTACATTGCTCCCGGAAACCACCGTGAATTGTTTCATCCTGAGCACAGGCCTGCATTCAATCGCCATCACGGCATCGGCGATGGTCATCAGGTCAGTATCGGTAATCCGTTTGCCTTCATCACCAAGTACCTTGATCCTTTTTACGATCTCTTTCAATTGTTTTTCTTCAGGCCGGTAATTCATCTCGCTCAGTGCTGCACCAACCGATGCGGAACCTGAATGTTTTCCTAAAACAATACGTCGTTTACGACCGATCTGTTCTGGTTTCACTGATTCATACGTCGACGGTTCACGAAGCACACCATGTGCATGAATACCGCTTTCATGGGTGAATGCCATCTCCCCGACAATTGCCTTGTTCACCGGTAGCGCTACCCCGGTAAGTTTTGAGACAAGGGAAGAGAGATGGTAGATCTCATTCGTCACAACTGATGTCCGGTAGTCATACAGGACCTCCAGTGCCATTACAAGTTCCTCAAATGGCGTGTTACCAGCCCGTTCTCCAAGCCCGTTCACGGTTACATGGGCGCAGCTGGCACCTGCCTTTAAGGCTGCAAAGGTATTTGCAAGGGCTAACCCGAGGTCGTTATGGCAATGTATTGACAGTGGGGCGATACACAACGGTGGGATCAGCAAGGCGGTCTTCTCCGGTGTCAGGAGACCTACCGTGTCACAGAAACAAAGGCGGTCTGCGCCCCGTTCCACACCACCCCTGTATACCTGAAGGAGGAATTCAGGATCGGCACGAGATGCGTCTTCACCGGATAATTCTACAATCAGGCCCCTTTCCTTTGCATATTCGACTGCATCATAGGCCATTCTGAGTACATCAGACCGGGTCTTCCGGAGACTTCTTCTGGATGTGAAGGTCACTTACCGGTATCACGAGGTGTACTGAATCGGCTCCATAATCAGCGGCAAGGTCGATATCCCCCTGCATGGCCCTGACATACGTGCAGCATTCAGCACTCAGCCCGGCATCAGAGATCAGGCGGATTGCCTCACATTCGCCAGCCGATGCAGCAGCTGAGCCGGCTTCGATTACATCAACACCGATTGAAGAGAGTTTTTCCGCGATCTGGAGTTTCTCATGCGGTTCCAGCGAGACGCCGGGTGTTTGTTCCCCGTCCCGTAAGGTCGTATCAAAAAAACGCAAGTTTTCAACAAATAAAACGATCTGTCATGGAAGTTCCACCACAATAGAGAATTGTAACAGGATTATTTAAAATCTCTGTTTAACCGGGGTTATTTTGCAGATGCGCATCAAAGACCTCCAATTGTCTGTTGCAGTAAAAATTAAGGTTTATCCGGGAAGTTCCGATGTGGTATCCGGAATTGTCGGTATGGCGCTTTCATAGATCAGGGTGACATACCGTGCCGAGAATACAATGAACGGGACCAGCACAATACAATAAACCAGCCAGTAAATGGCCATGCCTGCTATTGGTATCAGGTTAAGAGTCTCAATAACTCCAAAGAAAATTAGGCTGATTACCCAGTAGATGATCATTGCAACGATGTAACGACCCCAGCCAATTGACCGGATTGTCTGCATAACGGCACCAAAATTGAATGCCTCAGAAAATTTCCCTTCTTTTACGAGCCTTATCAGTGCAATCGTGGAAATGAACGAGATGATTATGGCGAGAATCACGGTAATCAACAGTCCGATGCCGATACCGAGGAGTACACCGACAAACTGGTCCAGGTTATTGAAAATGTACGCGGGGTTTCCCATGATAATATAGGGCATGAAATTTACCATCGCATAGAAAATCGTAACCAATAACACAGCAATAACGGGAATCGCATAGATGAGCCCTGCAAAAATGAGTTTAAGGCCCATAATAAACAGCCCGCCCTCTTCAAATTTTGGTGCCGGTTGATCTCCGCGATAGATCTTTGCAACGTACCCGATTATTAATGGAAATACCACAACACTCATCAGAAGGAGAAGCCATCGTTCCCATTTGCCCCACACCGAATCTTTTGCATAGGTATAGGAATCCTGTAGCATTTTTCCATAATCCATAGATATCACCATAAATGGTTGAGTTGTTCGTATGTGAAATTAATAGTGTCCCAAAAAAACGGGAGGTTGTTTGCAAAAATCCTGGCAGGCCTTTCCACCCTCCTTTTTTTCTGATACCGCGCAGGTTTATATTTTGTTGACCATTACGAGGTTAACCAAAGTTAGGTATTAGATGTATTCCAGGCTTAGTTGAAACCAGGTATATTTGTAAAAAGTGGAAATACGTTGACAGGAGGGGGTTTTACCCCCTCCCTGCCTAACTCCCATTAAGATATTCTTCAGGCAGGGTTTCAGCGAAGGATCATTAAATTCAGAGTATTGGGGGATAGTCTCTATCCCAACCGTGGTCGCCAAAGCGGCGGGGTTGAGCCCCGGGAGCATAGTATAATTTCAGAACAACCCGAAATCGTTAGAAGTTATTAGAACATTTCTACAGAGCGCGCTATGAGCCCTTGGCTCATAGATGAGTATGAAAAACGAGAGCAGGACTTTTTTCCCGGTTCCAGTAATGATTGATCTGTTATAGGCAGATAAGACCAATTTCGGCTTAGGTCCAGAACCTGTTACAGAGCTTGGTCGTGGTCACGAATAGATGAGTGTGCTCAAAGCACGAATACCAGATTGTCCTCATTGTGCCACTCTGCCTATAACTATCAAACCTCATAGAGGTGAATGAACCTTGTATTCACGTGTGAATATATCTTGTGGCCTTGATGTCCATAAATCATCTATTTCCGGAGCGATTCTCAAGTCCGACGGTACATTCGAAACACACCAATTCTCGACGACTATCGATGGTTTATTGGCAATGAAGGAATGGATCGTAGCCAATCATTGTGAACGGGTGTTGATGGAGGCAACGGGAGTCTTTTGGATTCCGGTATATTCAGTCCTGGAGCCATATATCGAGGTCCATGTGGTCAATCCCCTCTTCATAAAATATGTCCCTGGAAGAAAAACTGATGCTCTTGACTCCGTCTGGATCGCGGAAATAGCCTTGAATGGAATGTTCAAAGCATCGTACATTCCCTCAAAGAATGTCAGGGAATTGAGAGAACTTACAAGAACCTACAGAAAACTGATCGAGGAGAGAACCAATCATAAAAACAGGATCCACAAGATATTAGTGAGAACTGGCATTCGGTTATCGGATGTTCTTTCTGATATCTTTGGAAAATCCGGGATGATCGTTATCAGCGGTTTGGTTGAAGGTAAACCAATCGATCAAACTCTAAAAATGATTCATAATTCGAGAATTCTCAAAAAGAGAGATGAGATTATACAAGCTATTTGTGGTGAACTCAGCGAAAACGATCTCTTTGTAATCCGGCAATCTCTTGATTGTATCAGGCACCATGGATTGTCAAATCGCTCAATACGAGGATAAAATTCTCAAAAATATGTTCCCGGACAATGGAAATATCGAAATCCTTGTGAGCATTCCGGGTATTGGGTTTACCATTGGGTCGTCAATTCTTGCTGAAATAGGAGATGTCAGCCAATTTGATAATCCAAAGCAATTGGTGAGCTGGGCTGGGTTGTCGCCAGCAGTTTATGAATCTGCAGGGAAAACCGCACATGGGCATATCACCAAACGAGGATCAAAATATCTCAGGACGATGCTTATTGAAGCTGCCCAATCTATTGCCCGTGGAAAGCCTAACCGGTTGAAACATTTCTTTTCAAGGATCCAATCACGGAAAGGTTACAAAAAGGCTATCGTGGCTTTGGCCCGAAAAGTATTGTCAATTGTTCATCATCTTCTCTCAAACCATGAAAAATATGTTGAATCTCCGGGAAAGGAGAAAAAAATCAAATTGCCCAATATCTGCCCCGATCCCGAAATGGACCATAACGAGATGATCCATATTCTTACTCAAGCGGGATATATCGTCCATAAATCTAATCCCGATAGGTAATCCCCTAATCCACAATAATCGAGTTATTCCTAGCAGATGCTATTCATAATCGTAGGATGTTTTTCTACATTATTTTAATAAATAGGCCTGAAATATTTGGAATTTAAAGATCACAACGGGTCAGAAAAAAATTATGCGGGTGGTGGTACCTCTTCCCCGGCACTCTCGTACAGCAGGGTCACATACCTTGCCGAGAAAATTACGATAAACGGCAGGAGTATGAATAAGATAAGGAAGCCGATATACGGGATTAACCAGCAGATGACTTGAATTATTCCCACGATAATTCCAAGGAGTATCAGTGCCAGGATATAGCTGGCGATACCGATCCTGCCAATCGTTGCAAAAATTGCCCCGAAATTAAACGCCTGACCAAAGCTGTTGGTCCTTGCAAAACGCACCATTCCTATAATCGCGATCATCTCGACAATAATTGCAACGAGAATCAGAATGATTACCCCAAACAGGACGGCACCGACAAGCCCCATTACTGCGCTTGGATCTGCCATAGGGTTCGAAATTGCGGTAAAGAATGCCACCCCGGCACTTCCGATTACCGCAAATTCTACGATAAGAATCGGAATTGCGTAGATTATTCCAACGATGAAGAGCTTGATCCCGTCTATAAACATGCTTCCCCATTCATTGAGTTCCGGGGACGGTTCCACCCCACGATATATCCGCATTACATACCCTATGACCAGGGGGAACACGATGCAACTGATCAGCAGCAGTATCCACTTCACCCATTTTCCAACGAGACCCTCTTTTGCGTACTCAAAAGAATCTCCGATAATTTTTCCATATTCCATTCAAATCACCGTATATATTTAAAATCTGGAATAACCGAATATATATAGGTTTCTTAAAAAAAGGGTGTTGATTGTTCCGTATCAATGCCGGAAATACCGTATCCCGGTGAATATCATCGCAATATTGTGATTGTTTGCCGCATCAATAACTTCTTTGTCCCGGATCGATCCACCGGGCTGAACGAGCGCGGTAAGCTCCTGCCTTTACTGCCACTTCAAGCGTATCAGGAAACGGAAGGAACGCATCGGATGCAACTGCGGAGTCTTTAAGCGGCGAAAGGGCTTTATCGATGGCAATCTTTGCCGCATCGACCCTGCTCATCTGGCCTGCACCAATACCGATCGTTTTTCCCCGGCCTGCAAATATGATGGCATTACTCCGGGTATGCTTAACGACCTTCCAGGCAAAATTCAATGCCGACAATTCATCTGCAGATGGGTCCCTGTCAGATACCGTCTCCCAGTGTTCCTGGTACGGTGGTGCACGCTGGACCAGGATACCGCCTGCAATTGTCCTGATTTCGTCCTGGACGACGGGGTCTGGCAGGTGGATGACCCTCATATTCTCCTTTGTTTTTAATAATTCAAGAGCACCGGATGTAAAGGCCGGAGCACAAAGGACCTCGACAAACGTAGCGCAAAATTCTTTTGCAAGGGGTTCATCAACCGGGCGGTTCAATGCAACGACCGATCCATAGGCAGATACCGGGTCTGTATCCCGTGCTTTCCCGTATGCCTCGGCCACTGTGCCGGCGACAGCTACCCCGCAGGGATTGTTATGCTTCATGATAACGGCACAGGGCTCCTCAAATTCATACAGGAGACCTGATGCTGCATTCAGGTCCAGGTAATTATTATACGACATCTGTTTTCCCTGGAATGGTTCAGCCTGAGGCGATACCGGTGCACCCATAGATAGCAGCCTCCTGGTGAGGGTTCTCACCATACCTGAGCGGACGACCGTTCCGGAACTGGACCGTATAAACATCAGGGAATTTTTTTCCTCCGGCGTGGAGATAATTGCTTATCGATGCGTCATACGCGGCAGTACGTGAGAAGGCCTTTTTTGCAAGCATGATCCGCTCCGTATCCGTGAATGCCCCGGAAAGGACAGCCTTTTCCACCAGCGGGTAATCGAGAGGGTCGACAACTACCGCTACATCCCGGTAATTTTTAGCGGCAGCCCTGATCATCGCGGGGCCGCCGACATCGATGTATTCGATCAACTGTTCGAGGGGAAGGCCCTTCCCTGACATTTCTTCAAACGGGTACAGGTTCACCACGAGGAGGTCAATCGGGTGGATCCCATGGGCCTGCATCACTACATCGTCAATCCCCCGACGTCCAAGAAGACCGCCATGAACACGCGGGTGGAGTGTTTTAACCCGCCCGTCCATCATCTCGGGGTAACCCGTGTAGGATGAAACTTCCGTGAAGGGAATACCGGCTTCGGATAGCGTTTTCCCGGTGCCTCCTGAACTCATGATTCCTACTTCATGCTCATGAAGTACGGTTGCAAGTCCGATAATCCCGCTTTTATCCCACACAGAGAGCAGTGCCCATTTCATAGACACAGTATAGGCACGTCAGCTGTTATGACAGTATTGGACAGCGGGTTCCGTTACCACCGAACGGCTTCTGATCCTTGTTATGCAGGAAGGGCCAGCGGAGATTTTTTTGAACGGATTTGCCCGTAGGGAGGCTATTTCCCTATTTATTACCGGCAGCATTCCGGGTAGAACCTATTATGCGCGGTTATTTTGCGCCCATGTACATCTTTTATGAATCTAACCCATTTAAATGATTGAAATTAAAAAACAAGCATGATTATTCGTTTGTCCTTTAGGTTAATTATATATAGAACTACAATGCAATAGATAATAGACCGTCATATGGCACACATGAATAGAGAGAGAGGGACAGCGCATATCGATGAGGAAACGGGAGATCCAGCGAGAGATTCTGGCACCATTATTCAGGAAAACACGGCCGGAATGGATCATATCAGTACTGATCCTGGTACCGACTCCCTGCGGGAAGAACTGAGGGAACTGAATGAGAAGTATCTCCGTCTCGCGGCCGATTTCGATAATTACCGGAAAAGGACTGAGCGCGACCTTGACACTCACATCAGGTATGCTATAGAAAAATTTGCTGTTGAATTGATCGAGGTGATCGATAACTTTGACCGTGCAATTACATCAGAGAATCCCAAGACCCGGGAAGGTCTTGAACAGATCAGTAAGCTGTTCCGGACCCTCCTTGAACAACACGGGATTACCCCGGTAGTATCAGTAGGGGAGAAATTCAACCCGGCCGAACATGAGGCGGTTGTATGCATCCCATCAGAAAAGGAGGAAGGAATGGTAATCGAAGAGTTTTGTAAAGGATACCGGATGCATGACAAAATTGTCAGATGCGCTAAAGTTGCAGTTTCAAAAGGTAAGGAGGTACTAATCATGGCACATGAGAAAATTTTAGGTATTGACCTCGGGACCACGTTTTCCTGCATGGCAATCATCGAGGCCGGAAAACCGGTGGTCATTCCGAACGCAGAAGGAGCAAGGACCACATCATCGGTTGTTGCGTTCACCAAGGACGGTGAACGGATTGTTGGGAGCCTCGCAAAAAGGCAGGCTGTAACAAACCCACAGCGGACTATCCAGTCGATTAAAAGAAAAATGGGGTCAGGTGAACGGGTGACCATCGACGACAAGTCATTTTCACCACAGGAAATTTCTGCAATGATCCTGCAGAAACTGAAAGTCGACGCAGAGGCGTACCTCGGTGAGAAGATCACAAAAGCAGTTATTACCGTTCCTGCCTACTTCAACGATGCACAACGGCAGGCAACGAAGGATGCAGGGAGGATTGCCGGGCTCGAGGTAATGAGAATAATCAATGAACCGACTGCCAGCGCACTTGCCTACGGGATAGACAAGGAACAGGACACAACAGTCCTGGTGTACGACCTGGGTGGCGGGACCTTTGATGTGTCCATCCTGGCTCTCGGCGACGGAGTATTCGAAGTAAAATCAACGGCAGGGAACAATCACCTTGGTGGTGACGACTTTGACATGCGGGTCATGAACTACCTCGCTGACGAGTTCAAAAAGAAAGAAGGGGTCGACCTTCTTAAAGACCCTATTGCCACGCAGCGGCTCCGTGACGCGGCTGAAAATGCAAAAATTGAACTTTCACAGAAGCAGAAGACGAACATCAACCTCCCCTACATTACGACCGGGGCGAACGGCCCCAAGTTCCTTGATATTGACCTGACCCGGTCAAAACTTGAGCAACTGATTGGGGACCTGGTGGAATCAACAGTGGGACCGGTGAAACAGGCCCTTTCTGATGCAAACCTTACACCGGACAAAATCGATCACGTGCTGCTGGTAGGCGGCTCAACACGGGTACCGCTGGTCGTAGAAACGGTTCGGAAAATCCTTGAAAAAGAGCCGGACAAAGGGATTAACCCTGATGAATGCGTCGCCCTTGGGGCTGCAATCCAGGGAGCGGTTCTCACCGGTGAAACAAAGGATATCGTCCTCCTGGATGTCACCCCGCTCACCCTCGGCATTGAGACACTGGGTGGTATTGCGACCAAGCTTATCGAGAGGAATACGACAATCCCAACAAGGAAAAGCCAGATCTTTTCAACCGCTGCCGATGGTCAGACAAGTGTCGAGATCCATGTTGTCCAGGGTGAGCGGGCACTTGCCAAGGATAACCTCCCCCTCGGACGGTTCCAGCTTACCGGTATCCCGCCGGCACAGCGCGGGCTGCCGCAAATTGAAGTCACCTTCGATATCGATGCCAATGGGATCATCCATGTGTCGGCAAAAGACCTTGGTACCGGAAACCAGCAGGCTATTACCATCAAGGGCGACAAAAAACTCTCAGAAGATGAGATAAAGCGATACGTCAATGAATCGAAGAAGTTCGAGGAAGAGGACAAAAAGAAGAAAGAGGAGATTGAAGTCCGCAACACTGCTGATACTGCGATCTTTACCGCAGAAAAAATGTTAAAAGACAGCGCGGACAAGATCGAACCGGAAGATAAAGTCAAGGTTGAGGAAGGCGTGGCAGCGCTCCGGAAGGCACTCGAGTCTGATTCAACGGACGAATTAAAGAGTAAAATGGACACCCTCACCGAAGCTGTATATGCAGTCACGGCAAAGATTTACCAGAAGATCCAGCAGGAACAGCAGGAAACGGCATCTGCAGCAGGAACCCAGGGTGCCGGCAGTGAAGAAAAGAAACCAGAAGATAACGTTGTTGATGCAGATTATAAGATGAAAGAAGAGTGAGCGCAGATGGGTGCTGGCGACTACTACGAGGTCCTTGGGATATCAAGGACTGCCGATGACAAAGAGATCAAAAAAGCCTACCGCAACCTTGCACGAAAATATCACCCCGATGTGTGCAAGGAACCCGGCGCAGAAGAGAAGTTCAAAGAAATAAACGAGGCATACAGCGTCCTCTCCGATTCGCAGAAAAAGTCCCAGTACGATCAGCTCGGTCATACCAACTTCACCAACGCCTCAAAAGGGCAGTATTCCGGGGCGGGGGGCCCCCATGCGGGTGGTTTCTCTGCAGACTTCTCGGGCTTCGGCGATATCTTTGACTTCTTCGGCGGGTCGTACGGCGGGGCGAGGGGCCCGAGAGGTCCGCAGTCAGGTAACGACGTCCTGATGCGGATGCAGATCTCCCTGGAAGAGGCAGTTGCCGGCACTGACAAAGAGGTACAGCTCATGCACAACGAGCCCTGCTCTGCATGCAATGGTACCGGAAGCGAGACAAAAAAACTCCATACCTGTAAGAGATGCAACGGGTCAGGCCAGCTCCAGCAGATGAGCCAGACTGTTTTCGGCCAGTTTGTCCGGATGACCACCTGTAACGAATGCAATGGCCGTGGGAGGGTAGCAGAAAAAAAATGCCCCGAATGCAAAGGGAGTGGACATAACAGGGTGAAAAGGACCTTGTCAGTCCATTTTCCGGCAGGTATCGATACCGGTATGCGTCTCCGGATGGAGGGGTATGGCGAAGCGGGTGACACAGGGGCACCAAGTGGTGACCTCTTCATCGAGGTTCATGTCCGGGCGCATAACCGGTTCACCCGTACAGGTGATACACTCGAAACAACCCTTGAAATAAGTCCTGCCCAGGCAGTTCTTGGTTCTTCGGAAACGATTGAGACCATCGATACTAAGCATGTAGACCTTTCGATACCTGCCGGAGTTCAGCATAATACCGCACTGAAAATACCCGGCGAAGGCGTAAAAAGAAGGGGAAAACCAGGCGATCTCCTGGTAAGGCTTAAAATTGTCATCCCGAAATCAGTCCCGCCTGAACAACGTGAATTTTACCAGAAGATCCTTGAGGCGGAAGGTAAAAAGGCAGGGAGTTCAAAGAAAGGGATTTTCTCAGGATTAAGGGGTAAAAAGTAAGACTATTCGGAGGAATACCTCTCCGCCATGATTACCCGGTCTATTGCTTCAAGTAATTCCTTTAAGAGGTATGGCTTTGGAAGAATTCCCACGAACCCGTTTTTTTTATACTCATCTGTCAGGCATTCCTGAAAATGTCCGGTTGTTGCAATAGCCTTCACATCCGGGTCAATCTCCCTAATTCTGGCAACCGTTTCAGTTCCACCCATGCCATCATGAATTGTCAGGTCAATAATCGCCACATCCACCGCTCGTCCTGACGATAAGACCTGATTATAGATATCTATTGCCTGCTCTCCATTACACGCGGTATATACAATAAACCCTTTTATCCCGAGCAGCTTTGCATACGAATCGAGGATACTCACTTCGTCATCCATGAAGAGGATAACATACGGGGATTTGCTGCATTGCACTGCGACCTCGTCCAACCGGTCATTATTCTGTTGAGAAGGTTGTTGCATCGTTCAAAGCCCCGGATCAGTCAATATGTTCTGTACTTTTTCTTGCTGATACATGTGTACCTTTTGATCGGGTCATCAGCAGCAATATCCAGGTACTACAATAAGAATGGCAGGGGAATTCGATAGTCCTTCTCGAACGTAGAACACCACGTCGGGTGACCGAAAGATACAATCAGATCAACTGCTGCACCCAAAACACGGCCGGATTTTTTCGGTAACCCATAATTTGCCGTGAAATGTCGACTTTATATCCGGTTCTGACCCGATGATATACCCCAACCAATTTCTTTCCCGGGAACGACTTCTATACCAATGAAACTCCTCTTCCACCTTTCCGGAGAACACCCGACACTACCCTGTTCAGAGTTGTCGTGCGTTGGCGAGGTAATTGATTCACGGCCACAGGTTGCTGTAGCATTGTGCAACAGGGTATCCCCTGTGAAGAGGCTGGCAATGGCACACTCCGTTATGGAGTACCCTTGGTGAATGCCCGGCAGATACCGGGTCTTTTCTCGAACTCTTAAAGGACCTGTCGATATCATCCCCGGGCCCATTCGTGGCAAGAGTAAAAAAAATCGAAGGGGCTGATATCACAGAGCCCGCACCATCGCTTGAACGGCTAATGGGAGATGCTATTTCGGGAACGGTATCCCTTGATCACCCGGCACATGAGTTCCGGGCGATATGTTCCGGGGACCGCTGTTACCTTGGAAAACTACTCTGTACTATCGACAGGGGTTCATTTGACGCTAGAAATCCCGGAAAACGGGCATTTTTTCATCCTGGTGTGATGATGCCCCGAATTGCACGGACAATCGTAAACCTCACACTGGTAGCGAACGGCGAACGGTTTCTTGACCCGTTCTGTGGAACGGGAGGTGTCCTTATCGAGGCAGGAATGGTCGGTGCAATCGCCACAGGAGGCGATATGGACATTTTCATGGTGAGGGGGACACGGAGGAATATTTTTGGTTCCGGGCTGTTTCTTGCAGATGCCGGAAGCATCCCGCTAAAAGATAACTCTGTTGACGCTGTGGCGACAGATCTCCCCTATGGCCAGTCTTCGTCAATCATGGCGGTAGGCCTTGAATCGTTGTATACCCGGTCACTTGAAGAGATCAGGAGGGTCCTGAAACCAGGGAGACGGGCGGTAATTGTAACACACCGGGATATCAGGGCAATTGCTTCCCCGATTATGGACCTCTGTGAATTTCACGAACAACGCGTACATAAAAGCCTAACCCGGCGCATCATGGTGCTTTTGGCATAAGCAATAATATTCTGACGATTATTTTGAACTCTTCGCTAACAACATGCGGGTAACTATGAATTCGGAAAGAATTGGATTGTCCGGACCCCGCCCCAACCCCGGATCCTATAGATCCACCACCCCCGGTGGATGCCCCGGCGGCGGATCAGGGTGGTGACAGAAAATGGAGTGCATTAACAATGTAATGTTCAGATGTAATGTACTATAATCCGCATAATCCGGCGGGTATGAATAACTCCGGTCAAAAATCTGAGAAACCACCTTCTATCATGCTCATCTATGAGCCAAAGGTTCATAGCACACTCTGTTAAAAAACTATAATAGGCACCCGGAATCCTGATTATTCTGAAATATATCTACGCTCTCGGGGATCCGCCCCGCCGCTGTGGCGCCCCGGTTGGGATAGAGATTATTCCCCAATACTCTGAATGTGATGAGCCTTCGCCGGAACCCTGCCCGAAGAATATCTTAATGGGGGTGGGGCAGGGAGGGGGTGAAACTCCCTCCTGTCTTCGTATTTTCCCTTCCTTTTCCAATGAAAATTGTGAATTCAACAACGTAGTGGGAGTAATAAAAAATTGGCAGCCATCTTTTAAAATATCTGGTGCGATGCATAAGGACTTCATAATCTTTTTTTTAAACACGCAGGGTTTCCACGGTAAATGCCTGATCGGCTGCCAGTATAAGGAGATTGTAAACGATACATTTTCAAGGTTCAGTTCTGAACTTCCCGTTCAGGTGTGTTTCAACAAAGCGTGCTATAAGATTCCGGGCCGATCAGATGAGTATAAAAAAAGGGGGTTTTCCAGATAATTGGCTTTCATATCCGCCGGTTTTATCTTATAATTGCGATTAACACCAGGAATTCCTCAGAATTGAACCGCTAAATATTTTTTCTCAAATTCTGGCATTTTAAAACGAACCTTATGATATCATGCGATTCTCATGATAATTGATATAATCTTTTTCCGCTATCGGAAGTCCTATTCAACAATAAAAAAATATGGCCGTTATATGACCGGTGACCGCCGGGTCACTCGATATCGAGTTTTCGTTTTCCCATTGATTCGATATACATGATCTCTTTTCCAACCTCGATCCCCGCGAGTTTATCCGCATCTGTCGGGATCTCAATCGTCTGAAAATCTTTCATGTCCATCATCTGGATCACATTTCCCGTGATGGTAATGACCTGGCCGCTCTTACGTTCAACAATAGGCACGTAGGTCCTGGCAGAAACCGGCTGTACAACAGAACGTTTCACACCGTCGAAAATCCCAACTGCTTCTATCCTTGATTTTGCAGCCCCGTGTTTACCGGGTTTTGATATTGATATAGCAACAATCCTGCATGGCTCATCTTCGATGACCATGTAACGGCCTTCCTTTAATTTTCCAATTTCGGTTTGTTCCTTCATAGTCCAACTCCTTAAACGCAGTAGTAATTTATCTTTATGACATTACATAAATACAACGTAAGAATACCCTGGTGCTGATATGGAATTCCTCAAATCCTGTGATCAGATGGCGGTAGCAGTAGAAGATGCAATCCACGATCTGGTCGGTACCAGTGAAGGTGGCAGGATGATGAGAATGGGTGCAGACGGGACACCGACCAAGCTGATTGACCAGGTCGCCGAGGACTGCATCGTAACCTACCTTTCAGAGTATCCGCTCTGTCGTACTTTGATCAGCGAGGAGCTTGGAAAACGTGAATTTGAAGGAGAACAGGGTACCATATTCCTCGACCCGGTGGACGGGACCTATAATGCAGTAAATGGCATCCCCTTCTATGCCCTTTCAATTGCGTATGCCGAGGGAGGTATTGTTACTAAGGCATATGTGCGCGACCTTGCGAATGGAGAAACTTTCAGTGCAATTCGGGGAAAAGGTGCTCATATGGCAGGGAAAATCCTCCAGGTCTCGCAGACATCGAACCTTGACGAGGCGGCAATGAGCATCTATGGTCGCAAGTTTGACCCGAAGCGCGTTATGCAGCTTGGACAGAAGATCCGGCGGTGGCGCCTTCTTGGTGCTTCTGCCCTTGAACTTAGTTATATCGGGGCCGGACGCATTGATGGTTTTATTGACCTTCGGGGGACGCTTCGGGTGACCGATGCAGCAGCAGGGATGCTGATCTGTACAGAAGCAGGAGGATCAGTATCCGATATGAACGGAAATGCAATTAATTTCCCGGACGAAGTGACCATCGGCCGGTGTATGGTCGCTACGAATGCAGTCCTTCACCATAAGGTTATCGAGTACCCTGAGGTAGCAGGTATGAAAATCATTCTCATATCCCGGATTGATGACAGGGACGCACTGCTTTACACCGAGCAGACGGGGCGTCTCCTTTCAGGCTGGGGCCATGATATCAGTTTTGATCAGACCACTGCCGATGCCATCGGGGTCAGAGGGTGCTTACTGGAGGAATCTGACGCATCTCTTGCCGTGGTAATTGGTGGAGACGGGACAATACTCCATTCTGTGCAGCGCATGGTGATCCAGAAGCCGATACTGGGGATTAACTGGGGGGAGGTTGGCTTCCTCGCAGACATAGAACCCGTGGAGGCAGAAAAGTTTCTACGGGACCTGGAGCCCGGTTTTCCCATCGAAAGGAGAATGCGGCTTAATCTGATGTGGAATGGTGAAGTGCTCGGGAACGCCCTGAATGAAGCACTTATTATTACAAGCCGGCCTGCAAAGATGCTCAGGTTCGTTGTGGTTGTTGATGGCGTCCCCGCAGAAAAATTCAGGGCTGACGGGGTTCTTATCAGTACCCCGACGGGTTCTACTGCTTATGCAATGAGTGCAGGAGGTCCTATTGTCGACCCGAGGATCGAGGGGGTAGTACTGGTGCCCCTTGCACCGTACCTCCTCTCCTCCCGGCCCCATGTCATCAGTTCTTCCCGGTCGCTTGAAATACGGCTTGAAAGTGCCAAACCTGCGAAGCTCGTGATTGACGGGCAGAATACATTTGAATTTGATACGGGTGGCACAATTACCGTCCGGAAAGCAGCGGAACCTGCGTTGTTTGTCGATGCGAGAAAGAATTTTTTTGAAAAGGTTGACCGGAAATTACGTCGTCTTTAAATTGGAAACCTTGGGCTGATATGAAAAATTCCGGCAAAACAATCTGAAATGCCAGCGGGTATGAGGTGAAACCCGACCTGTCTTACATGTCTCATCTTCCATTCTTTGCACGCAGTATATCAAAGAGCGCCAGTTAGAAAAAAATTGCCGGGACCCCACACGTTACCAGAATCCCTAATACTTCCCGATATAGCGCTGCGGCACCATCACGTCAACACGGTATGAATGGATATTGTCAGGGGTGATGACGAAGTAATAATTATGGTTTTCAACCCCTTCATAGAATTTTTCAACCCAGGGCCTCGGGTCGTAATCCTTTCCTTTCTTCCAGAGTGCGGCATCAAGCCCTCCAGGGGGGGTGACGGTCCTGACAGTCCGGTTCGGCTGGTCCGCATCGATTACCCGGATGGAAAACGAGGGGAATACCTCGGTAGCAGACGAGCTGGCAACACCTGCGGCCTTATTTTCTGTTGTTCCAATAAATGCCGTTTCATAGGGGTTTACCGTGTAACGGAGTTCCCAGGTACGGGAATGGCATAGCGATCGGCTGGGTTGATCCAGGGTCTTTTCCCTCGATTGTGGCGTAGATGGCCATCGGGTTTGATTCAAACCCGCTCGTCTGTGAGGCGACACCCGTATGGGCTATCGGGGTCGGAGCAGGAGTCTGGCCATATCGTGCGGGATCAACAAACCCGAGGCTTTGTGACTGGCCGGCCCACGAGGGGTTCGGGGTTGGCGTTATGGTAGGCGCCGCTGTCAGCTGTGGCATATTTTGTGAGGCCTTGTAACGTTCATAGGCATCGTCAGCCGTCACAACAGGGGCAGGAGTTGGCGTGGCAATGCCGGGTATCGCCACAGGTATACTCATATCCACCGGTTTGCCGGTTACCATGGGTTTCACTACGAACGCTATGACGAGCACGATCACGAGACCGAGGACTACCATTATCACGTCCCGCTTCTCCATACGATAATTTTGGCTGTTATTAGTATAAGATGATGCATCCTGTCACCGGGGACTGAACGTCACATCAAACAGGGGTCGGGGTCCTTGGTTGAAACGGTGGAATGACAGAACGACGTAATGGTACTGATACGTCCGAACGGTTTAATTGTATATCACTATCACCGGGTTCACCGTCGGGGACACTATACCAGCCATGGGTCCCGGGTTGTATATCCACAAATCGGGACATGTTCATTATAGTAACCCGTTGCATAGTGTCCGGGCCAGTTTTTAGCAGGTTATGATCCCCCGGATTAAGCATTAGAGGAACGATAATACAGGGAAGAACGACCATAGTGTATTGATGCCCCCCCATATTGGACCAGATGGCCTGCTAATGCCTTGATTATCTCATTGTTCCCGAACCGGTGGCAAGGCTAAGAATTATGTCCAGCCAATAGACATTGAAATCATGGCGGTGTGTCTTTCCCGGCAGAGGGTATAGTCCCGATTACCAGATCCATCCAAAAAGGTTCATGCCCTGGAGCGCGCCGATTGTAAACGTAATGGCACGGTATTCCGTGATATTTCCCAGAAGAACAGGGACAAGTTCCGTATTCCACATTAACCAGTGCGCAAACCCTTTCCACCCGGTGCATCAGGGCAGCTCATAATCAGGGCAGGGGAGTATGATATCGAATTGTCAACCCCTGGATTTTAAGAGATGGCAATGTGTCCTGCCCAACACAGGTATACGCAGGCGAGGCATGTGAGCAGATACTATTATTTTTTAGTTCTTTCATAGTGAGAAAAACGCTTCCTTATTAGTGAAATTATCTGGAAACGATATCCTCAGATAACTTTGCCTTTCGTTCTGCAGGATTGCCGGAAAAGAGCTTCACGATATGAGTCCTGTCCGGCACCTACCTGGTATACATTGCAGTTGTTTCGCCATACTGGAGTACATGCCCCTTCATTGCTGATACCAGCTCGCGGCTCGTGCTTCCCGGAAGGATTTCAAGCATTCTGTCAAGCCCATATACCCTGAACTGGTACCGGTGTGACTCCCCGGGTGGCGGACAAGGACCGGTATAACCGGTTATTCCATGGTCGTTTGTTCCCTGGTAACACCTGATTGGTGAGGTCACCCGTGGAATTTTTGGAAGAGTTCCAGGAATAATCGCCATAGGCTGAATATTCCAGGCAAGCCAGGGAGTAAATGAACAACAAGAACGAATATACGGGTTTATCACCCAGACTGCAACTGATGCAGCGTCAAGCCCGTGCAGTTGTATACGTGGGGACTGATCACCCCCGTCACAGGTGCAGGTAGGTGGGAATTCGAGAAAATCAAGCGATACCTGGAGATGTCCGACCATAGTAATCATTCCACACTTATCAGTACAGCTATATATCATCCCGGATTAGCACAACTATGCCAATTACCGTGGTAAACGAAAAGATAACCTGGAAGATTGAGACTGCTCCTGATATCACGTATTTTATACTATAGCCGGTATCAAGTATCCCCGTCCTGCAGGTATCCTATTCATACAAGGCGATCCGAAGATACGTAACAAGATTTTTCCGTTATGATGAGTTGTATTCCAGTAACCTGATCTGAAATGGTATATCCGAGCAACACCCGTGAGCCTGAATTGTTCTGCTATACCGACGGGGCCTCCCGGGGAAACCCCGGGCCCGCCTCTTATGCATTCCTGATTGTGAAAGAGGAAACAATTCTTCACGAAGAATATGGATTTCTCGGGATCAGCACGAACAACGTGGCAGAATATATGGCTGTTATCCATGGTCTGCGATGGCTTGCACCTGTAACAGGTGGGGCAGTGCATGTCTATTCAGACAGTGAACTGGTCATGCGGCAGTTATCAGGGACCTACCGGGTAAAAAAATCACATCTTGCAGAGTTGCACAGGGATGTATCGGCCCTTGCAAAAAGGTTTGAACGGGTTACCTATCAATCAGTACCACGGGAAAACCATTACATCAGGCAGGCAGACATGCTCTGCAACCTGGAACTGGACCGTCAACGGGAGCTGCTGAAGTGACTGTCCGCTCATCATTATCCTCCCGATCATGATGCGGTTGTTAATCTGGTAACCGGATCACACAGCCAGGGGAATGGATACAGCATCAGGTACCTTATTAGTTTTCTACGGGTCCGAACACTACAGCATTCTGACATTGTAGTTTCAGGCGATAATTCCTGCCCCTGGTGCCGTTTAAAGAGCTGATACGTATTTATTTATGGACGGGTGTCCTTATAGAAAGAGACAAAATCTGCTAGAGTGAGGACTAATAATGCCGGAACAAAAAGGAAAAAAAGGCAGCCAACGCTCAGGAAGGACCCTGTACGAAAGATTGTAAGACCTGTAACACCGCAGAAAAAGGGCAGCGACCCGAGTGTAACCAGAAAGCAAAGATCGATGTAAAACATGTACTACTTGTCCTTTCAGGAAAAGGAGGGGTCGGAAAATCAACCGTTTCTGTTAACCTTGCTTTTGCGCTTTCGAGCCATGGTTACAAGGTCGGCCTGCTTGACCTCGATATCCACGGACCTAATATCCCTAAAATGCTTGGGATCGAGGAGCACAAGTCTGTCAGCACTGGGTGAAATGATTGAACCGGTCCGTGTCACCGGTAACCTGGCAGTCATTTCAATGGCGTTTCTCCTCCCTGATGTGAGTACACCAATAATCTGGCGGGGCCCCATGAAGATGAGCGTGATCCACCAGTTCCTTGAAGAAGTCAACTGGGGCCCGCTTGATTTCCTTGTTGTGGATCTCCCTCCCGGGACCGGCGACGAGGCACTCACGATTGCCCAGCTTGCGCCAAATGTGAAAGGGGCCGTTATTGTCACCACGCCACAGGACGTTGCAACGCTCGATTCGAAAAAGGCAATCAAGTTTGTCCAGAAGTTAGGGCTACCTGTTATAGGGATTGTAGAGAATATGAGCGGGATGGTATGCCCGCATTGCCATGAAGAGATTGATCTCTTCGGGAAGGGGGGTGGTAAAAAGATTGCCGATGAATTTGGCGTCCCGTTCCTTGGGAGCATTCCGATCGACCCCGAAATGAGAAAAGCCGGCGATGAAGGTCGTCCTTACCTTATTAATCATGATAAAAATGCAACCTGGAAGAGCGTTGACAAACTCATGGAAGCACTGGTGAAGGTGGTTGAGCAATAAATGGATTATATGAGGGTCCTTTGCGGCAGGGAGAAACCCATAGATATCTATGATGATGTGATTACCTGCCTCAATGACATCCTGATTATCCCTGATATGATCGAACCGATTTACCGGACTGCCATGACATTTGATGAAGATACGCTTGACCGGTTCCGCTTCGCTCTGATCAGGCTTCAGATTTATTCGGATATTCACCGGTATGAGGACCTCGAGCGGTCACAGCATATAAAATATGTCGCGCAGGTACTGGAGAAGGTAATTTTCGGGTCGCTCCTGTTGGAGTACGAAGAACTCACTAACGTGGCATAAACGGAACTCATAACCCCGGTTTTTTCCCATTATGTCCGGATAAGGTGTTTTGCTGAAACCCTGCAAAGTAAAAAAAAGAGGGAATACGTTGCCAGGAGGGGGTTTCACCCCCTTCCTGCCCCTCCCCCATTAAGATATTCTTCAGTCAGGGTTTTATCGATTTGTTGTTAAAATATTCCAGATGTTCCAAAATGTGGTCTCTATCCCAACCGGGGTCGCCTCAACGGCAGGGCAGCGCCCCGTGAGCGTGACGAAATTTTGGAATTTCCAATCTGCAAAATAGATGTGAGGAGCATTCCATGAAAGTACCTGAACGGACCTCAATATGAAGAGATTTTTTTTTAACGTGGCTTTTCCAACCTTCCGGGTGTGAAATTCCCATTCATGTATGGTTCATAAAGCGTGCTATGAGCCTTTGGCTCACAGATTCGCATCAAAAATGTGGCATTTTGATGTGCCGTTGTTCATATCAGCCGTATAAGGGCCTTGCACTACCGGATTAAGGGTATTATTCTGTCGTTGAGAAACGCAAAATATGTTGGCTGTTAACCGGGGCAAAGGTAAAAATAATTCCATTAAACGGTAGGTCTCCTCCTTTCAGGGGTGACACCGTACCCCGGACAGGAATTGTTGTCCCGTCTGTTGCAACCAGGACCGCAGATCCAGGGAGGTCACGGACTAAAAGGTCAGCCCTGGTGACTTCCACCAGACTCTCAATCTTATGGCCTTTTGCATCTGTTATATTCACCATTTCACCGAATTTAATTTTCTTTGAAGGATTGAAATGAGACCCGGTCAATAATTCGGCTGCAGGGTTAGCAATAATGACGGTCCCCTCACTGTCAGTGGTGATAATGCCAGTTCCCGCAAATTTAATAATATTTTCAAGTAATAGTTGCTTGTTTTTCGTCTTATTATGCATACCAAACTTATGATAGGCCATCTCGATACCGATATGGAGATCACTATCGCTGAATGGTTTGATAATATACTCACTATCTTCAGTAGCTTTCGCCCGCTCAAAGGTTTGCTGGTCCGTGCTTCCTGTCAGGTATACAACCGGGATAGGACATTGTTTCTGGATCTGTTCTGCCGTTTCGATCCCGTCCATGTTACCAACAAGGGTGACGTCCATAATGACAAGATCCGGGGTGTGTTCTGAAATTGCCCGTATTGCATCCTCACCGGTCGCAAACATACCTGTAACAGAATATCCCAGTTTTGCGAGCCGGATTTTTAACAGATCACAGAGGATGGGATCATCTTCAACAATAACAATTTTTAATTGCTTCAACCCGGGTCACCCTCTTTTCCTGCCTTGCCTTATCATGGCGAGTATTACTATCCCACTCTATTACGAAGATATATAATAATTTCCGCTGATTGGCCGGTAGCAAAGGGAATGCGCTTTCCTTGAGGGAGAACCGGTCTTTCTGCCGACCAGAATGTATATCGAAATATGGGTCTAATTGGTATTCAGATGTCAGAAGGTAAACCCCCTGCTCATTATTCATTCATTGCCAGGGTACCAGATAAACCAGGTTCACTCCACAAAGCTGCAGAAATTGTGAAGCAATATGAGGGCAATATCAACCGGATCCAGTTTGATCGAAGAATTGACCCATTTATAGTGTTTTTTGAAATGACCGCCGGTGCAGATGACTACCAAAAAATTATAAAGGAGCTTGACGAACTGGGTTATCTGCAGACCTCGTTAAAACCGTTAAGCTTCCTGAAGATGTTCGTCTACCTCCCTCACTGCCCGGGTGCCCTGTTCGAATTTCTCAATTACACCACTTCATGCCATGCAAATATTGCCTATATCGATTTTGACGACAAGGGGCGACACCCGGAGCGGCTAACCATCAGCCTGAACCTCGAAGAAAACGAGGCTGCTGACAGGCTTCTTGATGCGCTCCGGTCAAAATACCGGATTGAGGTGATTGAATATGATGATTCAGGTGCGCACCTGGATGACACGGTTTTTTACCTCCGTTTCGCCCAGTCCATCCGCGACCTTATCGGGGATTCCCCTGATGATTTCCTCCTCCCCCTGCTTGGGGATATTAACCATATTGTCCAGGAGCTTATGAGTCTCGGGGAGTCACCAAAAGAGGTATTCGAAAGTATACTCACGACAGGAAAAAGCTTGAAAACAACATCAGGGGAAGATTTTTATGCCGATATCCAGCACATCGTTGTGAACAGGGATCTCGACCTTTTTTGTTTCCAGCCTCCCTGCGGGGGAAGCATCTACCTCTTTTCATCACCTGAAGAGCAGGTGATCGTAGATACCGGGTATGGTATCTATTATCAGGATATCCAGGACATGCTCTGTGCCTGCAATCTTCTCCTGCCGGGAAAACTCGCAAGGATCATTGTCACCCATGCAGACGCTGACCACTGCGGTGCTACAGGGTTTTACCATGTCCCGGTCCTGATGCACAAGGGAACACAAAAAATAATCGGGGAGGCAAACAGGGCCTATGGGTCGCGGAGCGAGGAGTCCATACTTGAGGAGGTGTATACGAGGCTGATTGGATTGTTCTCGAGGTTCACTCCTCCCGTGAAGGTAGTCCTGTTCAGGGAAGGACAGGGAGAAACGGTTGGATTATTCCCTGTTATAGACCGGGTTACAATAGGGAACCTTCAGTTCCAGGTACTCGAAGGACTGGGAGGCCACCAGTATGGACAAATATACCTGTTCAGTGAAGAAGCAGGCCTGATTTTTACTGCAGACACCGTGATTAACTTCGAGCATCTCACGAGTGACCGGGCAGCATACAGCTCGCTTGCAGCGTTCCTTGTTACCTCGGTAAATGTTGACAGTGATATTGCAAAACGTGAAAGGAAGTCACTTTTTGAAATAATCTCGCAGACCAGCCTGAAACTCGAAGACGTGGGGAAAACCTGCCTGGTTTGCGGAGGCCATGGACCGGTATCTGTATTCCGGGAGGGAACATTAGTTCCCTATGGCACAATTAAGAAATACTTGCCAGAGGGAACCGGATAGTCCCTGATATGGTGTGAACATGGAATATCCACACAATAACAAAAGTTAACCGGATTACTCAGGCATGAGGGGGATTTACCCCCACCCCGTCCAACCCATGGTAAGACATTCCTTGGGCAGGGTTTCAATTGATTTTGAACTATTCCTGAGGTCCCGGGACCCGGGTCTCTACCCCGGTCGGGGTGCCTCTTTCGCGGGGTGGAGCCCAAGAATCATTGGCAGATTTCGGAATAATTCCAAATCGCTAAATATGGGGAAGGGGAATTTCTGTAGAATTCACGGTTTATTTCTTTCTCTCCATGCCTTCTTACATCCGGAATGTTATTTGGAGTAGCCAAACGGTTTCAATGACCAGAATAGCACCCCATGACCCTCCATGAAATAAATGGGTATGAAATATCTGGAGGCTCATTAAATCACGTACAATCACTGGGGACATGAATCTGGTCCCTGACCATCCCGGGAGGTTATGGATGTTGCGAAATGCTCATCTGTTTTGTAGTGGGATCTTTTTATGGGACTTCTCATGCCTGATCATCGAGTACAGGAAATGATGCACCTGATGGTGGAACGGATCAGGTCTATCGCCAGTTCACTCTCTGAAGAAGAGATTGAGAATTTTTTAAAGGAAATACTGAAAGCAGACCGGATTTTTATTATGGGTGCAGGAAGGAGCGGGCTGGTTGCAAAAGCCTTCGCGATGAGACTAATGCACCTTGGTCTCCATTCTTACGTGGTAGGTGAGACGATTACCCCTGCAATGAAACCCGGAGACCTGCTCATCGTCTTTTCAGGTTCAGGAAAAACAAAAACCATTGCAGATATCGCAGAAACCGCGAAGGATATCGGAGGAAGGATTTCGCTTATCACATCTAATCCTGATTCTAAAATAGGAAGAATTGCAGACTGCATGGTGATCATCGAGCACCAGCGGGACATGGTGAAGGATGACGCGGAGGAGTTTGAGATCCGGCAGATGATGGGGGACCATAAATCCTTCGCGCCACTTGGCACCCTTTTTGAGACAGCATCCATGATATTTGCCGATGCCGTTGTCTCCCGTCTGATGGAGATCACAAAAACGGATGAAACCGAACTTAAAAACCGCCATACAAATATCGAGTAGGAGATTTTAAAACGGAGGACCAGGATGAAAATCGCAGGACGTGTAAAAGATATCGAGGTCTCGGGTATCAGAAAATTATTTGAATCGGCCGGGCCCGGTTCTATCAATCTCGGGCTCGGGCAGCCGGACTTTGATACCCCGGACCATATCAAGGATGCTGCAATACAGGCAATTCGTGACGGTAAAACAGGGTATACCAACAATACCGGTATTATCGAGTTGAGGGAGGCAATCTGTGAAAAATTCAGGAGAGAAAACCACCTCTCCTATACCCCTGATCAGGTAATTGTTACTGCCGGTGCAAGCGAGGCGCTGCACCTGATTATGCAGGCCCTTGTTGAGACGGGTGACCGGGTCCTTTTTGCAGACCCGGGATTCGTCTCATATGCAGCGCTTGCATCAATTGCCGGCGGGCGTCCGGAAGGAGTACCCCTTGACAGTACACTTCACCTTGACGTGGAGAAGGCAAAAGAAGTAATGGATGGGGCACGCCTATTCGTACTTAATTCTCCTGCAAATCCGACAGGTGCGGTTGAGACCAGGGAAACGATCAGGGATATCGTTGAATATGCCATGGACACAGGTGTAACGATCGTATCAGACGAGGTGTACGAGCACTTTATTTATGGACAGGAACATGTCAGCGCGGCAGCCTTTGGTGATGATGTAATAACCGTCAACGCGGTAAGTAAGACCTATGCAATGACAGGGTGGCGTCTGGGCTTCCTCGCTGCACCTGAAGAATATATTACCCCCTGCGTGAAGGTCCACCAGTACTGCCAGGCATGTGCAACGTCAATCTCACAATATGCATCGCTGGCCGCTTATACGGGTGACCAGTCAGCGGTGGCCGCCATGCACAAGGATTACCAGGCACGAAGGGACCTTATCTATTACGGGTTCAAATCCATGGGTATCGATTTTCCCATTCCAGAGGGGGCGTTTTATGCTTTCGTCCCGATGGACCAGGCCCGTATTTCCCGGGTTCTTTCAAAGGGTGTGGTAATTGTACCCGGCAGTGCATTCGGAAAGAATGCCCCTGACTATGCCCGTTTGACTATGCAGCCCCCCGCAAAACTCTTGAAGAGGCCATTCAACGGATACAATCGGCCCTCTGATTGTTACAACAGGTTAAACAGACAGGAAATCCGGGTCCTTTTTGTAACCGACCATCCCGGGGCACCTATTTTCACCCAGGTCACCGGGTTATGATAACCTCGGACCCAGAACCTCCGGGCACAATACTCTACATTTTGTCATGAAAACAGACAAGATACCAAAAGGCCACAATCATGCAAAATGAAAATGCCATGGGGGGATTTTCATATTGAATTTTGGATCCGGCAACGCTGCGGGTATGAACAGTTGGCCTTTAAAATTTTCATCACTTTGGTACATAGCCATCTGGATTCATGAGGGTTTTTTTTCATCGAACTTTTGATAGGGTCCAAGAAGCAATAGTACGTGTACTATGGTCAAAGAACTTCTTAAAAAATTATCCAATGCCCACGGTGTGTCAGGCAGTGAAGGAAGCGTTTACGATATTGTTAAAAAAGAGCTGAAAGGTTCTGTTGATGAAATAAGGGAAGACGCGATGGGGAACCTGATTGCCGTAAAAAAAGGGGGTACATTTTCGGTGATGCTTGCAGCCCATATGGATGAGATAGGCCTGATGGTAAAATACATCGATGATAAGGGTTTTATCAGGTTTGTCACACTCGGCGGTGGTACGCCCCGACGCTCTATAACCAGCGGGTCATATTCCATGGATCAAAAGGGCAGGTCTACGGTGTAATCGGCGGAAAACCACCTCATATGATGGAAGAGGAAGAAAAGAAAAAAGGAATCAAGACAGATGATATGTTTGTTGATGTCGGGGCTAAAAGTGCTGAAGAAGTTGGGGAACTCGGGATAGCAGTCGGTACACCTGTTACTGTCGACCGCGAATTTGCTGAACTTGCAAACGGTCGCGTGACAGGAAAAGCATTCGATAACAGGGCAGGTGTCGCGATGCTGATCAAAGCGGTGAAGGCCATGAAATCACCCCATACGGTGTATGCTGTATTTACCGTCCAGGAGGAAGTAGGGCTGAAAGGTGCAAGGACCAGCTCCTACACGCTCGATCCCGATTGTGCAATCGCCACCGATGTCACCATCCCTGGTGACCACCCCGGCATCGAAAAGAAGGACGCCAATATTGAGATGGGAAAGGGGCCGGTAATTACTATTGTTGATGCAGGGGGACGTGGGCTGATTGCGAGCCGGGCCCTTGTAACATGGCTATCCGGGGCTGCAAAGAAAAACGATATCCCCGTACAGCTGGAAGTTGGAAGCGGGGGTACCACAGACGCAACAGCCATACACCTGACAAAAGGGGGTATCCCAAGCACAACCATCTCAATTGCGACCAGGTATATTCATTCACCAGTTGAAGTACTTGATGTGAAGGACATTGAAGAGGGTGTCCGCCTGATTGTTGAGTCGCTAAAAACCAAACCTCAATTATAATTTTTTTCTTGTTTTTGGACGTTATTCACACTTCGCATGATGAAAAAAACTAAAAAAATATGTATACAGGCGGGGGTTTACCTCCTTTCCTGCCCGATGCCCCGTTAAGATATTTTTTGGGGCAGGGTTCAGCTTAAAGGTTCTGAATCTATCAGATATTGGAGACAGCAGTCCCTATACCAACCGGGGCCAGCAAAGCGACAGGACAGGACCCGGGGAGCATAAGGACATTCCAGGACAATGGTACATCCTGAAGATGGTGTTAGAGAGTGTCAACAAAGCGTGCCATGAGCCTTTGGCTTATGGATGAGCATGAAAAATTTGGCATTCCAGATTGTTTTACAGGAGTTTTTCATATCAGCCGGTTTGTAACCATATACCGTTTATCCAAACGTGGAATTTGATTAATTCCCGGAAATAATGACCTGTTAACAGTCTTTATAACGAGGAACTCGTTTAAAAAAAGTAATCCGCCAATGCTGATGGTACATTTCAAAAAAAAAGTTATGGGAACTGGCTCACGCTTATCAGGCCCGGGTAGGTAACGGTATCGTCACCATAACTATTGCTGGCGAACATCTTCACGGTGTAGGTACCTGGAGAATTATAGGTATGGACCGGATTTTTCACATTTCCAAATGTCCCGTCACCGTATGTCCAGAACCAGGTTGTCGGACTATTTGATGATGTATCGGTGAACTGGACGGTCAATGGAGTTGAACCGCCAGTCGGGTTTGCCTTGAACGATGCTACCGGTGTACCTGTCAGGACTACTTCCTTTGAGACAGATGATACCGCACCGGTATTGGCTGTAATAGTCAGGGTCACCGTGTAATTCCCTGGTTTCATATAGGTATGGACCGGGTTCGGATCCTTGGAAACATACCCGTCACCAAACTGCCATTTGTAGATGAGGATCGGACCACCTGCGGAATTATCGGTAAACTGTATCATTAATGGTACATCGCCCTCTGCAGGCTTGAACGTGAAATCAGCACCAGTCGGGGTGCCGATGCTAATCAGTGAGGGCTTTGTTGCCGTGCTTGACCCGATTCCGTTCGACGCTACCAACTGGACACTGTAGAGACCGGATGAATAGTAGGTGTGGACCGGGTTCTGTTCTGTCGAACCCGGGGACCCGTCTCCAAAGTCCCAGTTCCAGGCATTCGGAACACCCGTTGAGGTGTCAGTGAACCGGATTGTCTTGGGTGCCAGTCCTGATGTCGCATTGACGACAAAACCCGCCTGCGGGAGTTCAGTTACGGTAATCAGGTTCTCCTTGACGATTGTGTTCAGTCCGGCAATATTCTGGACCGTTAGCGTAACGGTGTATACACCGGGTTTCTTGTAGTAGTGTGTGGGGTTCTTCGCATTGGAGAAGGTCCCGTCTCCGAACTTCCAGTAGTACCGGAGCGGATTACCCTGTGACTGGTCTGTAAACCTCACAAAGAGCGGGACTGTCCCGTTTGTCGGGCTCGCTGTGAATTCAGCAAACGGTGTTTTTGTCGCTGTTATGTACGCAGGTCTCGTCAGGGTAGACGCGGGAGTCCCGGAGGTCTGGTCCAGTCCCATGAGGGTGACATTGTCACTGCCGGCCTTGTTGTAGGTGTGGACCGGGTTACGGATATCCAGTGCAAACGTATTATCGCCAAAGTCCCATCTCCAGGTGGTTGGGAAATTACTGGATGTGTCAGTAAACTGGACAGTCAGGGGGAGTGACCCTAAGGTAGGTGTACCGGTGAAGTTTGCGATCGCTCGCGGGTTCTTTACAACAATCGGACCCTTTGTTTCGGTATCACTGCCACCTGCATTGGTAGCGGTCAGTGAGACATAGTAATTTCCACTTGCCTGATAGGTGTGAGTGGTGTTCTGTGAAGTGCTGTGCGAGCCGTCACCGAAGTTCCAGTCCCATGAGGTCGGGTTATTTGTTGACAGGTCAATGAAGTGGAACTCTGTCTCAGTGGCAGTCCCGTTCGCCGGGTAGCCGGTGAATTCCGCTACGGGTTTCGGCTGGGTCGCGTTAATCAGGTCTGGCATTACAGATGTGTTAGTACCACCGGTATTCGATGCCTCGAGCCTTACGGTATAGACCCCGGGAGTTGTGTAAATGTGGCTTGGGTTTTGCATGCCTGAAGAGCTGAAATCTCCAAAGTCCCAGTTCCAGGAAGTGGGCACATTTGTCGAGGTGTCATTGAACTGGACCGCCAATGGGACATCCCCCTGTGTCGGGGCAGCGGTGAAACCAGCGACCGGTCCTGGAATTCTTGCTGAAATGTAATTGATTTTGGCTATCGTATCCCCGTTTCCACCAGCGTTCTTTGCCGTCAGGCTGACACTGTAGGTACCTTCATTCAGGTAGAGGTGCTCAGGGTTCTGCTCGGTGGAGTTCGTCCCGTCTCCAAAGTCCCAGTACCACCCGTTTGCATCAGTTGACAGGTCGGTAAAGTTCACCGGTAATGGCCTGATACCTGAGGTCGGTGTCGCGGTGAAATTTGAAACCGGCTTGTTGGTGACGATAATAT
Organism: uncultured Methanomicrobiales archaeon; assembly: GCA_963709545.1. Lineage (GTDB taxonomy): Archaea > Halobacteriota > Methanomicrobia > Methanomicrobiales > Methanospirillaceae > CAIKOD01. Next base: position 190,668 of record CAVPWT010000009.1, read on the forward strand.
AATCCGTTTTTGATACTGTGTTCGTACCGGTTGCGTTGGTAACAGTCAGATTCACCGTATAATTACCTACCTGGGTATAGGTGAAATCGGGGTTCTGTATCCCTGCACTGTAGTCATCGTAACCGAATTTCCATAACCAGGCTGTGACATTGGTTGCCGACGCATCGCTGAACTGGACATACAGCGGTTTGAATCCTGCAGTCGGTGACGCTGTGAAACCTGCAACGGGTGGGAACGGTGCCGTAGTGACCGTTATCGTCCTGTTTGTAGTGCTAATCCCTGCCGAGTTATTTATGGTCAGGTTTGCAGTATACACACCCGGGACCAGGTAAGTATAAACCGGGTCCTGGTCTGTTGAAGTACCGGTGCCATCGCCAAATGTCCACAGGTAGGTGAACGGTTGCGTTCCGCTGGAGGTATCATTAAACTGTACCGCGAGCGGGGCATCACCGGCAGGGGGGCTGGTTGTGAAACTGGCAACCGGTGGGATTACCGGGGCTGTGACCGTAATTGCCGGTCCGGTTTCCGTTACGTTGCCCCCTGGACCGGCAATAATCACTGATGGATTGTAAGTGCCGGCATTGGAATAATTGTATAACGGATTCTGATCAGTTGATGTTCCACCATCACCAAATGTCCAGAGATAGGTGAAGGGTGGAGTCCCGGTTGTTGTGAGGTTGAACTGCACATTCAATGGTTCTGTTCCACTTACCGGGTCAGCCGTCACATTCCCACCGGGTGGGACCGGTGCAGTGACGGTAAAGGCACCAGTGCTTATCGCAAACTGTCCGTCATCGTTGGTGACTTTCAAATCCCAGGTCCCGACTGCTGCACCGGTGATATTGAAAACACTACCGAAACTTCCACCTGTGATACCTGAAACGGTGCCGGGTATTGAATCGCTACCCCGGGTCAGGTTTGCAGTAAGGCCTGCCTGGAAACCGCTTCCATCTATAACGGTACTGACCGGTCCGATATTGATACCATTATCTGGTGTAATCCCCGTGATCGCCGGGAGTTGCGGGTAAAACACGTAGAACCCATTCGTGAGCGCTGCAGCCTGGGTATCGGGGTTTACAACCCCGATATTGTATGCTCCTACAGGGATACCGGTAAGATCGAAGAAACAGGTGATCGTTGTTGGCGATATCACATTTACGGATGTTCCGGGTATTGGTGACAGGACTCCCTTGTAGAGTTGTACCGTCGCACCACTCTGGAAATTGTGACCTGAAAGGTTGAATATGCCAACAGGTCCATTGTTGAGACCCGTTGACGGGTCAATACTGGTGATATCGGGGGCTGCATTGCTTATGGTAAAACCATTCGTCAAGGTAGCGGACTGGCTGTCAAGGTTGGTGACAATAACGTTCCACTGGCCGGTTGCCGCACTGGCAAGGTTGAAGCTCGTGGTGATCTTTCCGGGGTTTATTACAACAACAGGTGCCGAATTTATGATATCGGATTGTCCCGTTTTATTCAGACGGACTGTTGCACCAGCTACAAAGCCTGTTCCTGATAAATCCGTGATGCTTACCGATCCATTATTTACGCCCGCATTCGGGGTTATTGCAATAATTGTTGGTGCAGGTTGAGTAATGGTAAAACCATTCTGTAATGTGCCATACTGTGAGTCAGGATTTGTGACCGTAACATTCCATGGTCCCGCCAATTTACCTGTCAGGTCAAACAGGCATAGGATACGGCCCGGGTTGTCAACAATGACACTGGTCCCGGGTATATCAGTCTGGCCTGTCCTGGACAGTTTTACCGTTGCTCCGGTCATGAACCCGGAACCGTTCAGATCAGTAATATTGATAATGCCGGTATTGGTCCCTGAGCTCGGTGTGATGGATAATACAACCGGTACCGGGTATTTGGTAGTAAATCCATTCGAAAGGGTGGCACTCTGACCGTCATCGTTCTGGACGATAACATTCCAGGTATCTACCGGCGCTCCGTTAAGCGGCAACGTTGCATTTATTGAGGTTGGGCTGACAGAATTCACCGTTGCCACTATGTCGGGATGACCGGTTTTATTGAGAGTGACCGTCGTATTAATGAAATTACTGCCAATTATCATGACATTCAGGTTCCCGTTGTTTACCCCGATCCCTGGGGAGATTGTGGATATTGATGGGGGGTTCGGGTAGAGGACGAGTAGTGCGTTCGTAAGGGTAACATACTGGCCATCAGGGTTCGTAACCGTTACGTTCCACCATCCTCCGTTAATATTCAGGATATTGAGGATAACATCAATCTGCCCAGGGTTTGTTACGACCGAAGCTAGTTCAGGAATGGGGGGCTGGCCATATTTTGTAAATACCGCAGTCGCACCCGGTTGGAAATATGATCCCAGGATACCTGCCCCATAGGGAATGCAATATTATTATAAGCCTGGGAGGCAGTGCTGACACCCGATATAATCGGTGCCGGGTTTGTGACATTATAACCGTTGGGTAATGAATCGGATTGCCCATCAGGGTTTGTCAATTCAACATTCCGCAACCCTGCAAGGGCCCCGGACAGATTAAATGTACCAGTAATTGTCGTTGCACTTTGGGTGAGGATAGTGGCAGTGATATTGGGGAAACTCCCCGTCAGGTTAATAACCGGTGTTGTGAAAAACCCAGTCCCCGTTACGGTAAATGGAACCGCAGCGCTGTTATTCATTCCCGTTGGAGGAGTAATTCCTGATAACGTCGGGGGGTTGTTATTTACCGTCACATTGTCAATCCCGATACCCATGGACGAATCACTGTTATTTACGACTGTGACATTCCATGGCCCGTAATTGGCTGCTGTCAGATCAAAATTTGCGAGAATAAGCAGATTACTGACACGGTTAAAACTGGTTGCATAACGGTTTGTCTGGCCAGTCTGGTTCAAATACACCGTTGTATTCAATTGAGAAGGAAAGTCTGTTCCTGCAATACTTACCACCAATGGGTTGGTATTATTCAACCCGTTGTCCGGAGTAGTGCCTGTAATAACTGGTGCGACTGCACATGCTGGCAGCACCAGTAACAATAGTACTCCAATAATAATAGCCGCATTCGTAAACTTCGTTGTTGTCACCTTGATCACCTGACTCAGTCTGGTTTTGTACATCCTTGAATCGGAAATCTGCGATGCTTGACATCCCAAAACCCCGATATAAATGTATTCAACATATCCTCTCCTGTAACATATTTAAACTTTTCGTGAATTTTGGTCTTTTATACACCCGTTTTTTCCGATATCGCATCACCGGAGCGCGTTAAATGTGATATCAGGGTGTCAACGGGTTCCATACTCAGGTACAGAATTTGCAAAGGGATAGGGGTAGGATCCACTGAAATTAAGGCCAAATTGAATATAATTGGTTAATAGCTTAACAAGGTAAACACATTCCTGTAAATAAGATTTTTTTCCGGCAGCCATCTGTCAGCGTATTGGCAGACATTTTTATGAAAACGGCCATACGCGCGGTTATTACAAAATAATGCCATTCAGGTATCAATACAGGATTCCGGAATACCATAATAATTGAATTGGAAAACGGGTATTGAAATGATAATAATGTATTAGTTACTGAACAGCTTAACACGATAAACCATGTGGAGTATTATACCGGGATATAATTCTTTATAAATACATTTCTTTTTGTCCTTTTTTCAGATCGGTCTTACCATTCATGAGCCTGCCTGACTATTATGGACATATCCATTTTAGAGATACCATAGCGACCAGATTTTGAATACCTGCCAGTTCTACCCATTTGTTATGACAGATAATTCAGGGATGCCGGAAGCCTCACAAAATGTTATTTTACCACAAGAGAAAACTGGTTAACATGAAGAAATACTATCCTGTCCTGGCTGTTTCAGTCATAGTACTTCTCCTGGCCTGTTCTGCCGGGTGTTCACAAAAGGAAACACCATCCCAATGGGAGTCTATTGAACATCCATCGGGTACCCTGGCTCATCCGACATTGAATGCAGACAGTACGATACCACACAGTGACAGGAGCAGTCCCTCACCTTCAATGACACGTCCCCAGGTATCAGCGGGATCAACCATTCCGGCCCCTACCGGAGCAATAGGGAGCAGTGTCTACGAGAATGTCCATTCACCTCGCCATCGGAGTCGTCGAGGGTCTCGTCACCGCCGCGGTGGCGGTCTTCGTCCGGGATGCCCGTCCGGACCTCGTGCTCCTCGATCCGGTCACGTCCCCGCTGGCCTTCCGTCCGATCGGGCGCCTCGGCGGTACCGTCCTGCTCACCGCCGCCCTCCTGGCCGGAGTCGTCTCCTGGTTCGCGTCCAGCAAGCCCGACGGCCTGGAATGGTCCATCGACCATGCCCAGCAGCAGGGTGGCGTCCGCCTGCCCGAAGGTGCCCTCCACTCGTTCTTCTCGGGGCTCCAGTCCCGGACGGGACTCCTGGCGGAAGGGGCGGAGAGGGCGAGCGAATCGTGGCCGGCCGTGAGTCCCCGCAGCTCCCTCGCCGGACTGGCCGGAGCCGGCCTGACGCTCGGCCTCGCCATCCTGATCGGCTTCGGGATCCGGGCGGTCAGGCGAGGCGCGAGCTCGAATCCTGCTCGTTCCCTCGAATGACCCGGGGACACTCGCTGGGGACCTCGGTTGCGCACCTCGACGAGTACGCCTCGGAGGAAACTCCCATCGGGCGTATCGACCCACGGGCGAAGCTGATCACCACGATTGCCTTCCTGGTCGCGGTGGCATCGTTCGGCCGCTACCAGGTCCTCTCGCTCGTCCCCCTCGCCCTCTACCCGATCGCGCTCATCGCGTTGGGGGACGTTCCACCCGGCTCCCTCCTCTGGCGCCTCGTGCTCGTCTCCCCGTTCGCGCTCCTGATCGGCGCCTTCAATCCCCTGCTCGACCACACGCCGCTCGGTACCCTCGGGCCCTTCCACGTCACGGGCGGCTGGGCGTCGTTCGCGTCGATCATGCTGCGCTTCGTCCTGAGCGTGAGCGCGGCCCTGCTGCTCGTGGCCACGACCGGTTTCGACGCGGTGTGCGCCGCGCTGGCGCGCCTCGGCGTGCCCCGGATCCTCGTCGTGCAGTTGCTCTTCATGCACCGGTACCTCTTCGTCCTCGTCGAGGAGGTCTCACGGACGTCCCGCGCGTTCGCCCTCCGGTCCCCCGACGGGTCCAGGCCGTCGATGCGCGTCGCCGGGACCCTGCTCGGGCAGATCCTGCTCCGGACGCTCGCGCGCGCCCAGCGCGTCCACTCGGCCATGATCTGTCGCGGCTTCGACGGCGAGGTGCGCTTGCGGCGCGAGCTGCGGTGGCGCGCCGCCGACACGGCCTTCGTGGCGTGCTGGAGCGCCTACTTCCTGCTCGCTCGCTCTCATGACCTGACCCGGTTGCTCGGGAGCGCCATCGCGAGGACGGTCGGATGAGCCATCATCTCGTGGCCTTCGAGGACGTGACCTTTGCCTACCCGGACGGCACGACGGCACTGCGGGGAGTCTCCTTCAGCATCCACCACGGCGAGTCCGTGGGTCTCGTCGGGGCGAACGGCGCCGGGAAGTCCACGCTCCTCCTCCACCTGCCGGGCATCCTCCTTCCCTCGTCCGGGCACGTGCGGGTCGGCGACTGGCCGGTGACGGCGAAGACCCTTCCCCAGGTGAGGCGCAGCCTGGGAATGGTCTTCCAGGACCCCGACGATCAACTCTTCATGCCGACGGTGGGTGACGACGTCGCCTTCGGGCCACTCAATCTCGGTCTGCCGGGCGATGAGGTGGAGGCTCGCGTCGCGGGCGCGCTCGAGCGCGTGGGCGCGACCCACCTGCGCAAGCGGCCACCTTACAAGCTGTCCGGTGGAGAGAAGCGAGCGGCCGCCATCGCGAGCGTGCTGTCGATGTCTCCGGACATCCTGGTGATGGACGAACCCAGCGCGAACCTGGACCCGGCGTCGCGTCGCCGGCTCATCGCCCTGCTCCGGTCGTTCGAGCACACGAAGATCGTGGCCACCCACGACCTCGACCTCGTCCAGGACGTCTGTACCCGGACGATCGTGCTGCGGGACGGGCGCGTGGCGGCGGACGGTCCGACGGCGGACGTCTTCGGGGACGATGGCCTGCTGGAGAGCTGCCATCTCGAGAGGCCGCTTCGGATGCAGGGTTGCCCCCGCTGCGGCCCAGGGACATGAATGCCGCACGGGCGAGACACGGATGAGATTGCGCCCTCGGGGGTGAGGTTCGCGGGCGTTCACCGGCGGCGCACCTCCCTGGTCAGGGTGCCGGCGATCCTGCTGGCTTCCGTCATCGTCCATGTCCTCGCTGTCTTCGGGTTCAATGCCATTCCGGGCGGCCCGAGGACCGCGTCGCCTCCGCCGGAGCGCGTCATCCCGGTCGTGCTCTTCCAGCCTCACGTCGGCCCCCTCCCCCCCCGCCCGCGCTCGGCCGGCCGCTGGCCGCTCCGCCGAAGGCCGCCAAGGCGCCCCAGGCCCCGGCGCGGATGGTCCAGCCGAGACTGGTCGCGGAGCGCCTCCCAGAGCCTTCGCCGGAGGATCCGAACGACGCGGTGCCGACGGGCGAGGTCGGTGACGGCGCCACGGCAGGGGACGGTGGCCGCCCCGACGGTGTGGTGGGAGGCGTGCCCGGCGGCGATCCCGCTGGGGTCCTCTCGGCCGCTCCCGCGCCCGTCCCGGCTCGCCCGTCCGATCTCGCCGCCGTGAGAGCCGGTATCGGGCGAACGCTCGTCTATCCTCCCTTTGCGCGGCGCGCGGGCTGGCAGGGCAAGGTCACGCTCGCCTTCGTCCTCCTCGCCGACGGACGGGTCCGGGACCTGGTCGTGCGGGTGGGGTCGGGCTACGAGGTCCTCGACGACGCCGCCATCGCCGCGGTTCACGACGCCGCACCGTTCGCGCCTCCGGGCACGGACGTGAAGATCGTGATCCCGGTCTCGTTCCGGCTCAAGTGACGGCCGAGCGACCGCTGTCCAGCACCCGTCGAAGCCCCGGACGGGGCGTGCGTCATCTTGCCGCCTACAATCCGGGGCGAGGACGCAAGAACAAGAATCCATGAAGCGCGGACAGCGGCGGAAGGTTTTCACCTCTGGTGACATCTCGGGGGCGCTCGCCGACCACGACGCGGGGGCCAAGGTGCCGGAGATCTGCCGGAGGCTGGGCATCGCCGAGGGTACCTTCTACGCCTGGCGGGCGCGACGGGAAGCCGGGAGCGAATCCGGCAGTCCGCCCGCGTCCACCCATCCGGATTCCGACAGGAGCATCCCATGAACTTGGTGACCCGCCTCGCCTCGACGCTGCTCGTCGCCGTCACGCTCCTGGCCTGCCAGGATCCCGCCAAGGCGCCCGCCGCCGCCGCGCTCCAGGTCGCCGAGTCCTCGCTGGCGGCGGTGCGGGGCGAGGCCGATCGCTTCGCGCCCGGGCAACTGAAGGGCGTGATCGCCGAGCTGGACGCGGCGCGCGCCGCGTTCGCGGCGGGGAAGTACGCCGAGGCGCTCGCGGCGACCCGGCCTCTCGGCGATCGCATCGCGGCGCTCGGCCGCGAGTCGAGCGATCGCAAGGACGCACTCCTCGTGAACTGGAGCTCGCTCTCGGCCAGCGTGCCCGAGGCGCTCGGGGTGGTGGGCGGACTCGTCGACGCGTTGACGTCGATGGCGCGGCTGCCGCAGGGCGTCGATCCCGCCGCGCGTCGCAGCGGCACGCGAGACGATGGCCGAGGCCCGATCCGCGTGGGCCGCGGCCCAGGCCTCGTTCCACTCCGGCTCCCTCGTCGAGGCGGTCCAGCTGGCCCAGCCCCTGCCCGAGAAGATCCAGTCCGCAGCGGATCGCCTGGCCCGGTGACCCGCGGCGGCCCCGCTGCCCTTGCGTCGCTTCGCGATTCCTCTCGGCGTCGTTGCCCCGGGCGACGTAATCATTTTTTTCTTCTGATCGTCGTCAACCTAGCGTCATCACACCACATTTTCAACCGATGAGATTTGGTTAACCCTCTCGACTCCAAGTGAGGTCGGGGGGGTAATGCGCACGAACATCCTGCTGTCTCTGCTTTCGTTGGTCCTGGCCTGGGCCGGGCCGCCGGCGCTCGCGGCCAATCCCGCCGAGCGGTCCTCGATGGGATGGACCGTCTCGGACACGGTGGTGGTGGAGGGCGGCCCGCCGTCGAGGATCGGCCAGGGCTGGATCGTCCACGACTACTCGGTCAAGGGCGCTGCCGTGGCCACCGCTCCCGGGAACCCGATCCCCAGGGGACGCTTCGTCTTCCGCGGGACGATCTTCTCCCCGGCGCAGGACATGCCCGCCCAGAAGGCCGGGCGCTGGTACCTGCAGGGCAGCTGGAGCATCACCGACGACGACGCCGATCCGGCATCACTCAAGGTGAAGCACAACCCGTTCGTGCTCGCCGGCGAGCTTCGCGCCGACCTCCCCTTCAACCCGTCGCAGCGGACCGCGGCGCCCATCGAGGCCCGGGTCTTCGTTCCGCAGTCCTTGGCGGCCGGCCGCTGGACCTCGGGCGACGGCGTCTTCGCGGGAAACGCGCGGTTGGAGGGGGCCATCCGGCTGGAGGTGGAGCGTCGTCCGGCGGCGGGGAAGTAGGCGACGTGGGTTCCAGGATCTTCGAAGGGCAACTGTTCACAGGGGGGCACACACAATGAAGCGCATCCTTCTCACCCTCGCGGCGTTCGCGAGCGGATTCGTGGTTCTCACGGCCTCGGCCGACGTTCCCAACCGGACCCCGCCCAACGGCATGGTCCCCAACCCCGGCACCCAGGAAAAGGAGCTGACCAACATCTCCACCGGTCCCGGGCAGGTCTACAACGTGTTCGACTTCCCGAACTTCTGCGCCGGCTGCCACGGCGGCACCATCGACCCGAACGTCTCGCACTACGGCAACTGGTCCGGCTCCAACATGGCCAACTCCGGGCGCGACCCGTTCTTCCGCGCCAACAACCTGATCGTGAACGCCGACGCCTATTACGCGACCGGCGGCCAGGCCGGCGGCTTGAACGGCGTCGGCAACATCTGCTGGCGCTGCCACAGCCCGAACGGCTGGTACTCGGCGCGCCTGGACGAGACGCTGGGGGGCAAGATCGACGGCTCGACCCTCCAGCAGAGCCTGCTCGCCTCCACCGACATGCAGGGCATCTCCTGCGAGTTCTGCCACCGCACCATCGGCAACGTGACCCAGAAGCGGGCCGACCTGAGCCAGACCGATCCGGCCTGGAACATGCTCGCCGGCGCGCTCGACTGGCCGCACCAGGGCAACCCGTATCCGGAAGGGCCTTTGGCCGGGAATCCTTACGGCGACACCTCGTTCCAGTTCGGCGACGCCCGGGTCTACCAGGCCGATCTCCCGGGCACCGATCTCCTCTTCTGGAGCGACATCCCCACCTCCGGCACCTACACCGGCCAGACCTACGGCATCTACCCTCCGGGCTGGACGGGACCACGGATCGCACCGGTTCCCTTCAACCAGCCCAAGTTCAACGCACTCGGCGAGGAGATCGTCTACCTCCCCGACGGCCGCTCCAAGATCCACAACGAGGTGAGCGTCGGCGCTCCGGAGCAGGTGGACCCCGTCACCGGCCTTCCCATTCCCGGAACCCGGGATCCCTGGGAGCAGTCGCAGTCGCCCGCCCACCGGACGCACATGGGCGGATCGACCCAGGACGGCATGACGGCCTCGGGGATCAAGTACCTGACCAGCTCGGAGATGTGCGGCACCTGCCACGACCTGACCGTGCCGACGCTGAACAGCGGGATGCCCGAGCAGCGGACCTACACCGAGTGGAAGTACAGCACCTACGGCACGCCGGGCAGCCCGAATTTCGTCATCTGCCAGGACTGCCACATGGGCGAGGGGCAGCACGAATACCAGGACGGCGCGGTGGGCACGTACAAGGCCGACGGGGCCAAGGCGGGCTGGTTCCCGTTCGCGAAGCCCCGCCCCGCCTCGGCCATCCACCGCTTCAGCCCGGCCAACCGCGACCTTCCGCAGATCCTGAAGCTCCTCAACCCCGACGTGGACATGGAGATCACCGGCCGTCCTACCGGGCGTGACACCCGCACCGTGAGCGGCGTCCTCTCCAACCGGGACGAGGCCTGGAACCGCCACAGCCGCTACGGCGAGCTCAAGCTCCGCGACGCGGCCCGCGTCCAGGTTCTCGGACCACCCGTCGAGGAGACGGCGGGCTCCGGGGTCTACCAGGTCCAGGTCCAGGTGACCAACCTCAGCGGCCACGCGCTGCCCTCCGGCTACCCGGACGGACGCCGGGCCTTCGTGGTCTTCAAGGCCCGTGACGCGAACGGGAACGTGCTCTACCAGAGCGGCGACTACGATCTGGCCACCGCCGAGTTGCACACCGCCCCCGGCGTCCCGCTGGCACGTGCCCACGACTCCGTGATCGACGCCGCCGCCGGCAAGAACGCCGTGATGGTCTACGAGAAGCGAACCGGCTACCCGAACCCCGATGGCACCTACACCATGGGTGAGAGCCTCCTCAACCCGGTCATCCTCTTCGACAACCGGCTGCGCCCCGACGGCTGGACCGCGGAGCTCTTCACCGCCGGCGTGCGCCTCGTCGACTACTCCGGCACCGAGACCTCGGCCGTTCCCTTCAACAAGCCGGATCGCTACCCCTTGGGCCAGGGCTTCGACGTCATCACCTACCGGTTCACCGTGCCGGCCGGCGCCGTGCCCGTCGCGGGCGAGGCCGAGTTCTACTACCAGAGCCACACCCGCGAGTTCGTCGAGTACCTGAAGGACCGGAACAACGAGGAGACCGCCCAGGACCTGGCGACCGGCAGGACCCCGAAGATGGGCGGCCCCCGCCCCGAGGGCACCCCGTCGATCCTCGCCCCCGGGTACCCGAACACGCCCAACTACCTGGGCAGCCGGGTCGGGATCCCGGGCAGGCTCGACCTGGCCGGCAAGCCGCTCCAGGACAACTGGGGCAGCCTGGTCTACGCGGCATGGCTCGACACGGGGAAGGGTGAGCCGTTCCTGATCGACTCCGACGGCAGCAACGTCGCGGCTCCTCCGGCGGCTCCCGCCACCGTCACCGCCTCGGCCATCGACCCCTTCGCCATCCAGGTCGGATGGACGCCCGTGGCGGACGCCGCCGGCTATTTCGTCCAGGTCCGCTTCGGCACCGCGCTCGTCGATCCCACCTACGGTCCGACCGCGTCCTGGGAACCGCTCGCGATCGTCCGCGGAGCAACCTCGTTCCGCCACGAGGGGCTGCACGTGGCCAAGACCTACGGTTACCGGGTCATCGCCTTCAACGGCAAGGGCGAGGGCCCTCCGTCGGCGCCCGCCGAGGCCACCACGCCGGCCGCGCTGGCCACCGCCCCGAGCGGCCTCGTCGCCACGGCCACCGCGCCGACCAGCGTCTCGCTCCAGTGGCAGGACAACGCCATCGACGAGACCGGCTTCGTCGTCGAGCGCCGTGACGGGGCGGCCGGGGCCTTCGCGCCCATCGCCACGGTCGCGCCGGTGAGCGTCCTGGGAACCGGCACGGTGGGCTTCGTGGACGGCTCGGTGCTCGAAGGCCGGACCTACGGCTACCGGATCGCGGCGACCAGCGCCGCCGGCCCGACCTACAGCAACGTGGCCCAGGTCACGACGCCGGCAACCTTGCCGGGTTCCCCGTCGCTCCTCGCCGTCACCGCCGTGGCCCAGACCACGGTGACGCTGTCCTGGCAGGACGGCGCCACGAACGAGACCAGCTTCGTGGTCGAGCGGCAGACCGGGACCGGCCCGTTCGTGGTGATCGCCTCGGTGCCCTCGACGAACGTCGCGGGTACCGGCCCGGTGACCTACACCGACGCCACCGTCGTCCCGAGCACCGCCTACGGGTACCGCGTGGCGGCGGTGAACTCGGCCGGCCCGTCCGCCTACAGCAACGTGGCGACGGTGACGACGCTGGCCCCCATCCCGGCCGCGCCGAAGGACCTGAAGGCGATCGTGGTGCTGAGGACGAGCGCCTTCATCACCTGGAAGGACCTCTCGAACAACGAGACCGGCTTCGTGGTCGAGCGGAGCCTGGACGGCCGGATCTTCGCTCCGGCGGGCTCCACCGCCGCGAACGTCCGGGTCTTCAACGCGACCGGGCTCACCCCCCGCACCACCTACTGGTTCCGGGTGAAGGCGGTGAACGGCACCGTGTCGTCGGCCTACAGCAATCTGCTCGACATCAAGACGAAGTAACGCGTCGTTCCGGTTCGGCGGGGGTGCGAGGCCGCACCCCCGTCGTCTCCGTTTCACGAACCATCGAAGGAGAAGCCCCATGTCGATCCAGGAGTGGAGCAGGACGGTTCTCTTCGCACTCGCGCTCTGCGCGGCAGGGGGAGCACGGGCGGCCGGCGAGGCGCACGCCGCGGTACCGAGGCCGGCGCCCGGCCAGGTAGTACTGACCGTGAATGGTACGCCCATCACCCAGGGCGAGGTGGACCGAATCGCCGGGCTCATGCTGTCGAGCTTCCCCGGCCAGCACAAGGCCACGCCGGAGATGGAGGGAAAGGCCCGCGTTGCGGCGCGCGACAAGCTGGTGGAGATGGCCATCCTGTACGAGGCCGCCCGCAAGAATCCCCCGCCGGATCTGGAGAAGCGCGTGGCCGAGCGGCTGGCCGAGCGGAAGGGGCGCTACGAGTCCCAGAAGTCCTGGGAGAACGCGCTCGCCGTCACCGGCATGTCGGAGAAGGAGCTCGAGGAGTTCACGCGCAAGGAGGCCCTCATCGCCGCCTTCGTGGAGAAGGAGTTCCGCGGGAAGGGGGTCGTGACGGACGAGGAGGTCCGCGCCTTCTACGAGAAGAACAAGGACAGGTTCAAGACCATGGAGGAGAGCCGCCGGGTGAGCCACGTGCTCGTCGGCGTGGACTTCACGCGGTCCACGCCCGAGCAGAAGGCGGCGGCCCGGGCCAAGGCCGATGGGCTGCGCACCCGCATCGCGAAGGGCGAGCCCCTCGCCGACGTGGCGAGGAAGGAGTCCACCTGCGCGAGCGCCCGGCAGGGGGGCGACCTGAGCTGGATCCAGCGCGGCCAGATGGTCCCGGCCTTCGAGCGTGTCGCCTTCGACATGAAGAAGGGGGAGATCTCTCCCGTGGTGGCGACTCCGCTCGGCTTCCACGTCATCCAGCTCACCGACGTGAAGGAGGTCGAGTACGCCTCCTTCGACAAGGCCAGGGGAAAGATCCGGGAGTACCTGACGGCGCAGGCCACCCGGATGGCGGTGGACGAGTACCTGGCGAAGGAGAAGGCGAAGGCGAGCATCGTGGCCGCCGCTGCGCCCCCCACCGGGGGATGACAGTTTGTCGCATCCCTGGCAGAAGGGTCTTGCACGGTGACCGCCGTGCGCTTCACCCGGACGATCCCAGGGAGTCACCCATGACGACGATTCGAACTGTGTTGACCACGGCTGCCCTCGGTCTTGCGTTCAGCTTCGCTGGCGTCGCGCAGGCCGACGACAAGGCCGCACCGGCCGCCCCTCCCCCGGCCAAGGCGGAGAAGGCCGCTCCCGCGAAGTCGCCGGTCCTCAAGGTCGGCGACACCGTCTACGTGTGCGGGTGCGGGGAGTCGTGCCACTGCACGCCGGGGATCTCGGCCAAGCCGGCCAAGTGCGGATGCGGCCACGACATGGTGAAGGCCAAGGTGACGAAGGTCGAGAACGGCCAGGTCACCGTCAAGCCCGGGAGCAAGCCCGAGCAGACCTTCAAGACGCCCTACGCCTGCGGATGCGGGCCGTCCTGCACCTGCAAGTCGGCGTCGCTCAAGCCCGGCACCTGCGGCTGCGGCAAGCCCCTCGTGAAGTCGACCTAGCGTCGAAGGATGAGGTCGACCGCCACGCTGCAGGCGTCGTTCACCTTCACGAAGAGCAGCGACGGGCGTTCGACGCCATGCGAATCCAGGCTCACCTCGAAGGTGGCCTGGACGCGCAGGCTGCCGTCGGCCTGGGCGGCGATACGAACCGGCACGGACAGGCGCCGCTTCACCCCGTG
>CAVPWT010000010.1:0-78041 GCA_963709545.1 uncultured Methanomicrobiales archaeon
TAAGGCCCCGTTGTCCGGATAATAGAGAGAGAACACTTCCCCTCCCTCTCAAGCGTCCGGAGAGGCCGTAGTACAGAGTTATGTTCAAGGTCCGTGGTGATCGCATGGAATGGCCTGCCTTGACGTTTCGCAAAACCATGGATCAGCAGGTTTAAGGAGTCTGTTGCACTCGAAGTGAAGATAATATGTTCCGGCCTGGAGGCCCCGAAGAAATCTGCAACAGTCTGCCTGGCTGTTCCGATGTAATCCGGTGCATCCCTGACCGTCGTGCGGCCATGTTCATAAAATGGAGTGGAGAACACATCAGTTGCAGCTTTCAGGACCTCGGGGGGCTTGGGCCATGTTGTTGCAGCGTTGTTCAGATAGGTTAATGGTTCAGTCACAGGAGCACCGGGACGTAATTTTTAATTTTCATCGAACACCATACTCACGTAAGTGCCTGGAAATTGCTGGATGAAGGCATTTAATGATATCTACATCCTCTTCTTTGCAATGAAAGACGGGGTTGAAGAGGTTTCGTCTTCCGGGTATTTTTTTATTATTCATAATACTTCATCCATACTGCCGCTCCGGTACCCTGACAGATCGAGGGTTGTATACGAGATCCCGATCGTGCTGAAATATCGGACTACGTCATCCCGGATGGCCACCAGTTTTTCAAAATCAGCCGGGGGAGCTCGATCCTGGCAACCTTGCCATGCAGCCTGACCCTGAATTGTATAAATCCTTTCCCCGCAAGAAAGAATTCGGCCTCTTCGATCATGCCTAGTTTGATTGTAGTAATCTCATCCCCGTACGGTAACCTGGATGCAAGACATGCGGCTGATGGTTTATTCCATACCCGAAGCCCGTAATCCTGTGCAATCTGCCGGATATCATCCTTGCTAATACCTGCCATGATGAATGGATGGATAATCCCTTCTTCTGTGGCAGCGGTAAGACCAGGACGATGTTCTTCCGTATCAGAAACATTGATCCCATCTGCAATACAGGCAAGGTCATATTCTGCTGCCTTCTCCTTCAGGAACCTTGAGGAAATTTTCTTGCAGTGATAGCATCGGTCCGGCGGATTTTTACAGAGGTTTTCGTGCTCCATGAGCGGGACTTCAACAATATCAAGTGATATTCCAAGATCTTCTGCTAGTATTTTTGCCTCTGCCACCGCAGCCCCCGGGACAAGAGGGCTGTCAAGTAAGACTGCCCGGCTCCTGTTCCCCAGTAAATCATGGGCAAGTACTGCAAGAAGCGTGCTGTCAACACCGCCCGAATAAGAGACAAGCACCGACCCACAGCCGGAGATGACTTTTTCAAGGGCTCTTTTCTTATACGCAAGGGTCATTGATCACCCGGAACGAGGAAAAATCCCATAGTAACTTATCAGACCAGGGCACGCCTCAGGAGCCGCAGGATCCCTTCTCCTCTGTTAAACCGCCACATGTGTGTTCTTCACCTTCACGGAGTTGCTGGCAGATTGTGCAGATCCGTTTGACAAGGTTCACCTCTTTTTTATCTTTCAAGTCCTCTGCAAGTTGCTCAATAGACCGCTTGACATCGTTCTCAAACTCAATCCGGTACCCCCGTTTTCCGGAAAGGTACTGTGAGACTGCAGAGGGTGCGATCTCGAGCATCCGTGAGGCTTCAACCTGGGAGACCCCGCACTTCACAAGTTCAACAGCTATCGCAGCCCGTATTGCAGGAAGGATATCCCACACAACTTTCTGACATGGAGCTTCCATCACATCACAACCCTTATGTTATTCCAGTCGTGACATAATAACAACGTATTCACAATTGTGAATGTGCTTTCCAAGAAGAAAAACATTCGGTTCCTTTTATCCGTAAAATATGCTGGACTGGATTGGTATTCTCAATAGGAAAAATTGTAATCACCGTTTTCTGGGATTTTTCTGTGAAAACTCGCATAAAAGAAAACCTATAAATATTCACAATTGTTATCTATTATGATAAGATTCACAATTGTGAATTTTAATCGTGCCAGAGTGGCGGAGTGGCTACGCGGCTGACTGCAGATCAGCTACAACCCGGTTCGAATCCGGGCTCTGGCTTGTGGATTGACCATGAGTATCAGGATCCAGAAAACATTTGAAGCACTCTTCGCACTCGAAGAAGTCCGGGGTCTATTTCGCGAGTCCCTTCCGACAGGTTTCGATGCACAGGAAGAGTCCGCGTTCAGGCAGCGGATTTCCGATGTTAAGGCAATCCTTGCTGATCTCGAGGCGGGTACCGGTACACCGAAGGTGACAAAGATCGCCGGGTCTATCGACCTCCGAACGCGGGAAGAAGAGGCAATCAACATCCAGCCGATCCAGGCAGCAGGGCGATTGACCACGGAGGCGAGGAAGGCCCTAATCTCCTATGGTGACGGGTACTCAACCTGTGATGCCTGCAGGAAGCCATTCCGGCTGGACAAGATCACCAAGCCAGGGATCGCGGAGTTCCATGCAGAACTGGCAAAGTTCGTCAACATGGACCATGTCCGGGTCGTACCTGGTGCTCGCCGGGGGTTCCAGGCAGTGGCCGGAACGCTCGTTAACAAGGGCGATAGTGTGATAGTTACTGCCCTGGCCCACTATACCGAGTTCCTCGCCGTTGAGAACGCTGGTGGGAATGTCAGGGAAGTACCACTGGATGATAAGAATATTGTAACCGGTGAAGCAACAGCACAGAAAATCGAAGAGATCAGACAGGAAACAGGAAAACTCCCCGTGCTTGTCATGATCGACCATTTCGATTACCAGTTCGCAAACGAGCACGAAGTAAAAGAGATCGGGAAAGTTGCTCACCAGTATGATATCCCGTTCCTCTACAACGGAGCCTACACGGTAGGTGTCCTCCCTGTAGATGGAAAGAAGATCGGAGCTGATTTTGTAGTCGGCTCAGGCCATAAGAGTATGGCATCGGTCGCACCGTCGGGTGTATTTGCGATGACCGATGAATGGGTGCCGAAGGCACTCCGCACAACCGCGATGGTTGGTGACCTGACAAAACGCAGATTTGGGATAAAAGAGGTCGAAATGCTTGGTTGCACGCTGATGGGAGGGACGCTGCTCTCGATGATGGCATCATTCCCGACAGTAAAAGCCCGAACCTTAAGGTGGGAAGACGAAGTAAAGAGATCCAACTACTTTATCGACCGGCTCCTGAAGATAACAGGGAGCAAGGTGCTCTCCGAGTACCCCCGGAAGCATACGTTAACCAAGGTTGATACAACCGGAAGCTTTGATATGGTTGCCCAGACTCACAAACGTCGAGGGTTCTACCTCAGCGATGAGTTGTCAACCCGTGGCATTGTCGGGGAGTTTGCCGGCGCAACAAGGACCTGGAAGCTGAACACCTATGGTCTCTCGGACAAGAAGATCCACTATCTTGCCGATGCCTTTGAAGAAGTGGCCGAGAAACACGGCCTTGTCGTTGAAAAATAATTAAGAGATATGTGCAGCGAAAACCCCGTGAAATCCGGCCAGGAAATTCGAGGTTAACACACCTTCCCTTGTATGGAACAGAAGGCGAGTCCCTCCTCTTGGCAATTACCATA
Source organism: uncultured Methanomicrobiales archaeon (assembly GCA_963709545.1). GTDB lineage: Archaea > Halobacteriota > Methanomicrobia > Methanomicrobiales > Methanospirillaceae > CAIKOD01. The sequence continues at coordinate 3,557 of CAVPWT010000010.1, forward strand.
AAAAGATGAGAACCAGAAATGACTGAAAAGAAATTCAACCTCGGAACAACTGCCCTGCATGCAGGACAGGTACCTGACCCGACGACGGGGTCACGTACTGTACCGCTTTACCAGACCACTTCATACGTCTTTAAGAGTGCGGAACATGCAGCGAACCTGTTTGGCCTCCGTGAGCTGGGGAATATTTACACCCGACTCATGAATCCGACAACGGACGTCTTCGAGAAGCGTGTAGCAGCTATAGAAGGGGGTAACAGTGCAATTGCAACCGCTTCCGGCCAGGCCGCAATTACCTATGCCCTCTTGAATATCACGCGGCCGGGGGACGAGATAGTTTCTGCGGACAACCTGTATGGTGGTACGTATGAGCTCTTCCACTACACCTTCCCGAAACTAGGAAGGCATGTGATCTTTGTCGACTCGACAAAGCCGGAAGCCTTTAAGCAGGCAATTACTCCCAAAACCAAGGCAATATATGCTGAGACCATTGGGAACCCGAAGCTTGATGTCCCGGATTTTGAAGTAATCGCGAAGATCGCCCATGAAGCCGGTGTACCTCTCGTTGTTGACAATACGACCGGTGTGGGGCTTGTGCGCCCGATCGACCATGGCACCGATGTTGTCGTCCTGTCAGCAACCAAGTACATAGGGGGTCATGGCAACTCGATCGGCGGGGTGATCGTTGATTCCGGGACTTTCAAGTGGAATAATGGGAAATTCCCCGAATTCACAGAACCTGACCCCAGTTATCACGGTCTTAAATACTGGGATACCTTCGGTAATTTTGCAACCTTCGGTAATGTGGCCTTTACCTTTAAGATCCGCATCTCCCTGATGAGAGATACAGGTGCGGTACTGAGCCCGTTCAATGCCTGGCTCTTCCTTATCGGACTTGAGACACTACACCTCCGGGTACCCCGTCATTCGGATAATGCCCTGGCGGCAGCCCGGTTCCTCAAATCACACCCGAATGTGGCATGGGTCAACTACACAGGGCTCCCCGATCACCCGAGTCATACACTCGCACAAAAATACCTGCGGGGTGGATTCGGGCCAATCGTCAGTTTCGGAGTAAAGGGAGGGGAGAAAGCAAGCATAAAATTCATAGACAGCCTCAAGCTGTTCAGCAACCTTGCCAATATCGGGGACTCAAAAAGCCTGGTCATCCACCCGGCATCCACAACCCACCAGCAACTAACCCTGGAGGAGCAGAAGAAGACCGGAGTCACCCCGGATACAGTCCGGCTCTCCATCGGTACCGAGGACATCGAGGACATAATCGCCGATTTGAAACAGGCACTGGAAGCGACAACGTGAGGCAGAATTCCTCATTAATTAACCAGAATAAGGACATCGGGATACCATTGCAGCATACACCCGGACATAGCCAGGGGATATTCAGATGATCAAAGGATCAGTAGGACTTGTAACCACGCAATATTATCACCACCCCTCCCTGCTTGAACTTGAGAGCGGGGAGACGCTCCCCACATTTACGCTTGCGTATGAGACATACGGGGCCCTGAACAAGGAAGCGAGCAATGCAATTCTTTTATGTCACGCCCTGTCCGGGGATGCCCATGCAGCAGGGTTTCATGACGGTGACGAAAAATCTGGATGGTGGGATTCGGTAATCGGCCCGGGTAAGGCGTTTGATACCGACGAGTACTTCGTTATCTGTTCGAATGTGATCGGCGGGTGTAAAGGCTCGACCGGTCCGTCTTCGGAAAACCCGGAAACCGGGGAAGCGTACGGAATTTCATTTCCTATTATAACAATAAGGGACATGGTGAATGCCCAGAAATTCCTGGTTGAAAGCCTCGGTATCAACCGGCTCTATGCTGTGGCAGGCGGATCGATGGGGGGTATGCAGGTACTCCAGTGGACTGTAAGCTGGCCGGATTGTGCAACTAAGGCAATTGTTATCGCATCCACCGCCTACTCGACACCCCAGCAGATCGCATTCAATGAAGTAGGCCGGATAGCCATCACCTCTGACCCTGCATGGGAGAACGGTAACTATTACCAGCAGAAGTCTGTACGATTCAAATGGTCCGTTCCGGGGCCTGGCACTGGCACGGATGGTTGGCCATATCACCTACCTTTCAAATGAGTCCATGCATGAAAAGTTTGGCAGGGCATTGCAGGACAAAGACCGGATAGGTTATAACTTCTCGACTGATTTCGCTGTTGAGAGCTATCTCCATCACCAGGGCGACACATTTACACAGCGGTTCGATGCGAACTCGTACCTCTACATCACCAAGGCAATCGATTATTTTGACCTGACAAAAGACGGCTCCCTTGCAAAAGGACTTGCAGCAGTAAACGCAAGTTTCCTCGTCATCTCGGTCTCTTCCGACTGGCTCTATCCCCCGTACCAGTCACAGGAGATCGTATCAGCACTGGCGGCAAACGACCGCGAAGTCAGGTACAGCGAGATCCGCTCCAATTTCGGCCATGATGCGTTCCTGCTGGAATCAGGCCAGATCAATTACCTGATCTCCCAGTTCCTTTCAAAGACCATTGTTGGCGATGTCATGATCAGGGATGTCCCGACTATTGAGGAAGGGGCAACGACGGCGGTGACCGCACGGCGGTTAATCAACCTCGAGGTCAATCACCTTCCTGTTCTCTCGTGCAGTGGTCAGCTTGTCGGGATCGTCACATCATGGGATATCGCAAAAGCAGTCGCGAAAAATTTCCTCTGGCTTGATGAAATCATGTCAAAAAATGTCATCACGACGGTCCCGGATGAACCGATCGAATCTGCGGCAAAGAAAATGGAGGAGCATTCCATCTCTGCTCTCCCGGTGGTTGACGAAGAACAGCACCTTATCGGCCTCATCACCAGTGATGCAATCAGCATGCTCATTGGAAGGAGTAATTCATGAGAATTCTCTCCATCCATGCATCCTCGATGTGGTATCATGCCACGCAGAAGACAAAGATGGCAGAACCCGTCACTGTCCGGGAGGACCGGATGGAGGAATGTGTTGTCCTGTTCTGCTGTGTTGAGAAACTCGATGAGAAAAATCCTGGTCAGATAGTCAGGGGTGCATCTTCGGGTGTCATGGAACGGCTCGGTAAATTAAAAGTGAACAGGGTGATGATCTATCCCTATGCCCACCTGGCAAGCTCACTCGGGCAACCTTGTGTCGCACTTGGGATACTCAAGGGGCTTGAGAGCTCTCTCAGGGAGTCATCGATCGAGGTCAAAAGGGCTCCTTTTGGGTGGTACAAGGAATTCGAGATCAAGGGGAAAGGGCATCCTCTTGCGGACCTCTCGATGACGATCTGCCCATATGACGGGTCCGAACGAGACTTTTCATGCCCATACTGCAACCACCCGATAATGACTGCAGATCTCTCTTGTGCAAATACCGGTGCAGACCGGAACCAACCAGGTACCGGGGCTGGCGGGTGCAGTCCCCAGACCGATTGTGAATGTGGATTCGTGAAACATCATGACTGAAAATACAAACAAAGAAGAATATGCCACGCTCTTCCTGGGGTGCCCGGAAGTCCCTGTACAGATGGGGATTTCGCTGTACCTCTCGTATATGCTAAAAAAAAGCGGCCGACTGGTTACAATTGCGGCGAACCCGTCCGTTATAAAACTCGCACGGGTTGCAGACCAGGAACGGCACTACATGGATAAGATGATCGATCTTGACCGCTGTATCGGTGATATTGCTGAAAAAAAACGGAGAACGGATATTGCGATCATATTTGCCCATAACGATGCCGGGATTACTTACGCAGCAACCGTGCGGTATCTCCACCCGGGCCGGCTCGTACTGGTCCTCTTCGGACGCCACGCTGAAGAACTCGTTTCGTCTGTTGATTTCCCCTGCGAAATGATCGTGGAAAAGGCAGTCCATGACCCGGCCGGCCTGAAAAAGAAAATCGACGAGGTATTTCAATGGCCTGCGTAGAGGACCTCAACAAGGAGATTGTCCTGTCGGGCGCCAGTTTTAAGGAGGCCCGGGAATATGTGGAGGCCCATTGCACGGAAATCTATTACGTTGAGCCAGGATTCCGGTTGTTTGAAAAGCATATCATCGGGATCCCGCCTATCGCGATAGGCCTTGATGGTGACATGGTCATCTTTCCGTTTACCAAACCCTGTTATGGAACATTCCTGATCAAGGCAGAACATGCCGAAGAAGCAGCCCGTCTCAGGTCACTCGGGCTGAAGACCACAAAGGAAAAGAAGTGACCACGGGAAAAAGTGCCAGCCAGTCTCACCTGGACGGGGAACATGCGGCCATATGGCTCGTCCGGTATGGAGAGCTCGCCCTGAAGTCACCTGGTGTACGGGACGAGTGGGAAAAACAGCTGATTAAAAATATCCGGGAAACTCAGCCAGGAGGATGCAAGGTTAGCCGGGACCGTGGCCGCATCTGGATAACAGGCAATTTGGACCCTGAACGGCTTGGTAAAGTATTCGGTATTGTTTCATTCTCCCCTTGCAGGACATGCAGCCTGGGAAAGCTTAAGACAGAACTTGTCAGGTACATGAGCGACCTGCGTCCAACCGGGAGCTTTGCCCTCCGTGTAAGGAGAACAGGAAATCACACATTTAGTTCACAGGAGTGTGCCCGTGAACTCGGTGAATCTGTACGGGCAGCATTTCCGGATCTTTTGGTTGATCTTACGAACCCTGGAATAACCGTCCAGATCGAAATCAGGGATGACCGTTGTTACCTGTACCACGAGGTATTCCCCGGACCCGGAGGCCTGCCACTTGGTGTTGAGGGAATCCTCGTTGCACTCCTGTCTGGTGGAATCGATTCAGCTGTTGCCATCTGGATGATGATGAAACGGGGGTGCCGGATTGTTCCGGTCTTTATTGATATGCCACCGTTTCTTGGTGATTCAGCCATGCAGAGAGTGAATGCAGTCCTTCGTGTCCTTTCAGAGTACCAGCCCGGGATCTCCCTGAGAACAATCGAGGACACCTATGTTGCGAGGGCAAGGGAATCACTCAGGGCAAGTGGTGATGAGAAATATGTCTGCCTGCTCTGCAAACGCCGTATGTATCGTATCGCAGAAGACTTTGCACGCGAAATAAATGCAGGCGGGATCATTACTGGTGAGTCGATGGGTCAGGTGGCCTCCCAGACGCTCGATAACCTCAAAGTCCTGGACAGGGTTTCCGGTTTACCCATATACAGGCCGTTAATTGGTTTTGACAAGACTGAAATTATCACGATCGCCAGGAAGATCGGGACCTTTGAAGCATCAATCATGCCGGTCAGCAACTGCTGTTGTGCCGTACCGAACCGGCCCGCTACAAGGGCCGACCCGCAGGTTATTGAAGATCTTGAAGAGAGACTTGCCGGGAATAGCGGGTAGATTATAACGCTTCTCCCACCGCTTTTCGTTATTTATTTAAATAATTCATTATTAGTGGTGTGTATTTTTTACTACCTGACAATCCGGGTACGCTAATATTTCCTTTGAATGGAAGACTGAGAATTGTAAACGGTGATTATCAACATCAGAGAATAATAATTCGTTTAAAGATAGTTGTGTGCAGTATGTATTACTATATGGACCCATTGCGATCGGTGTTGGCGTTCTGGACAGGAGGACAGGAAAGGAAGGGGGTTCGTGGAAAAGGAAAAATGATCCGTTTTCGAGCACCCCTGTAATTCTTAGTCAATTATTTCGAGTTAAACCGGAATGCACCCTTTGGGACAAGGATTTCAAATCTCGCCCCTTTCCCGGTAATTCCTGTTTCAACGATAGCCATACCGGTGATTCCCAGGATCTCCCTTGATAGGAATAAACCCAGTCCTGTATGTTTCCCAAAACCCCGGGTAAAAATATGTTTTTTGTCATCTGAAGAGATTCCTGCACCATTATCTTCGATTACTATCTTCAGGTCGTTTCCCTCATTTTGTGAAAAAATATTGACGGTTTTCAATGAATCACCTCCATATTTGAGGGCGTTATCTACCAGGTTAAAAAATACCTTCTCGAATAAGGGATCTGCAAAAACATCAAGGTCTGATCGATCGACATCTACTTTGACATCCCGCATCGGCAATTCAGTCACGACTTTTCCAACGATTGAACTGATATTCTGCCAAACCGGTTCTTTCACACCCATATCCTGGTAATCCCGTGTGAATGTGATTTGATTTTGAATGTTCTCGGCGGCGTTTCTCTCTCGTTTCAGGTAATCAAGAAGTTTGGGATCTTTTTCATGCATTTCTGAAAGTTCAATAAAACCCAACAACACCGTCAACTGGTTCAGAATATCGTGGCGGGTGATGCTTGACATCAGGTTTAATTTTTTACTCGCAAGGGCCAGTGCATTTTCGGTCATTTTTCTTTCTGTAATGTCAACCACAAAGACGAGTATTCCAAAAACCTGCCCCTGATCATCTTTTAAGGGGATTTTATCTGTCTGTACCCAGAGTTGTTCTCCGCTGACCGTAGTCATAGGCTCAATGATACCGAACTTAGGTGCACCGGAGTTTATCACTTCAAGGTCATCCGTGTAATATTTCTCCGCAAGGTTAGGAAAAAGATCAAAGGTACTTTTTCCTTCAATCTCTTCAATAGCCATGCCGAATGCCCTCGCACCAGCCGGATTGACCCGGAGAAAATTATTCCTGGTATCTTTATACCAGATCATGGCCGGGGCATTGTCAATAATCGCCCTTAGGTCTGTAGCAAGAGTCTGGAGTGCCTTTTCATCCCTCTTTCGACGTGTAATGTCCCGTGCTATTGCGAGGGTTAATTTTTTACCCTGGATTTTGATAATATGGGCGTTTATTTCAACCGGGATGATTGTACCGTCTTTTCGGCGGTGTCCTGTTTCGAATACAGAATGGCCCTTTTCAAGGAGTTCCCTGCCGATTTGATCTAGCGGGCGGTTATGATAGTCAGTGGAAATATCAAGCGGATTTTTCTGGAGCAATTCCTCCTTGGTATACTGGAGCATCCGGCATACGACATCATTCACATCAACATACTTACCCGGGATTCCGGTTTCACTTATTTCGTGCAGATGGATACCATCATTTGCCGAATTAAATATTTCCCTGAATTTTTCTTCGCTTTCCTGGACCAGTTGTTCTTCCTTTTTTCTCGTTGTGATATCACTCAGGGTTCCGACCATCCGTACAGGTGTCCCATCTGAATTCCTTTCAACAATATTACCCCGTGTGCTTACCCATTTCCACTCGCCGGATTTCATTTTCATACGCAGCTCGATCTCAAAACCCGTACCTTTCGAAATATGGTCCTGTAATTCTGCATGGACTTCTTCCCGCCCATCAGGGTGGACAAGAGTGAGCCATTTTTCATAATTAGCAGGAAATTCCCCGGGTTCATATCCTAGCATGGTATAATAATAATCACTGAAGAAAGCGTGACCAGTGGGAATATCCCAATCCCAAAGGCCATCCTTCACCGCGTTCAGGGTCATTGCATATCGTTGTTCACTCTTTTCAAGGGCCTCCTGGTTTTGTTTGAGATCACGGAAGAGAAGATCATAGGGCCGTGTCAGTCCGACGACGACAATTGCCCGGTAGAAGAGGTACACTGAGACGAGCCGGAACAGGTGGCCCAGCATGTTCATGAATCCATAGACGCTTATGTAAGATGTGAACGCCAATTCACCAAGAATGAGGAACACCAGGGATGAAATGATAAGTTTCCATACCTGGGAGTCGAAATGCTGACGTTTTATGACAATCAGTATAATGGCTGCAGCAAGAATCAGGGATATAACATACTCGCTTACAATTTTGAATGGAGTAAGACCTGTTCCTTCAACGAAACAGTGCGGAAAATTCTGCCAATAGAATATACTCGTCAGAAGAAGCACGAATGCAGCCGCACACGTTACCATGACGATATCTGCGTCAAATTTCCGGTCTTTCGTAATCGACCTCCCAATGAACAGTGTTGCAATAAAAAGGGCAATGCTCTGGAAATAACGGGCCGCAATCCAGAGCTGGGTTGGGAGATCTGCACTATTTCCAGAGAAGACTCCCATTCCCTTGAATGCAAGGGTATGGATTAAATCAAGGCCGCCGGTGAACAGAAGAGAGATACCGATAATGAGAAAAAATGCATCGGGTAGTAGTTTCCGGGTATTCCATACTAAAATAAAAATGGAAAACGCGATAGCGATTCCAACCAATTCAACGATTCCATGAAAAAGGAGGTAATTATTCAGGCTGATGATATAGAGAGCAATTAAAATTAGTATCCCGAGAAAACACTGGAAAGTAAGGGTGATATACTGATTCTGTATCCAGTTCTCCGCTTCCACTACCCCCATATAAAATCCAATATTTTATCTAAGCGATGCAATATATTTGATAATTACTCTCCAAATAATTAGTTCCGGGGCTATATTTCCTCCAGCGTTCATTATTCTTTGAGAGAGTGTAGGAATTGTCCTTCGGGGAACATATGGAGCCTGAAGGTTAGTCACCTCCCAAATTTATTGAAAAATATCCTGGTCTTTACAACAATCTTGTTTCATAAATAATCCGCCGGTTTCTGCACTATCCCGGTGGGTCGTTCCAATTATCACGCAACATTTTCGCCCCTGCGGCCGATCCACCCCTACTCCCCGCCCTATCAAGCCCAAAAGGGGGCCACATTACCGGGGCCTCCTGTCAGCACCCATTCGGTTTCGTGAAAGAATTTCATTACGGCGAAATCTGTTTTAAAAGAGAGTTATCCCCTGTATAAGTAAAGGGGATAACCGTACGCTGCGAACCTGCCTGTGCATGCGACCGTGGCGGGACGATAATAGCCTGAATTACTCTTTTTAACTGTCTGAAAAGACTGCTGGCCTGACTGGCATGTTGCACCGTTTGTACATCCTGTTGCAGCACAGTAGGCACTTGTAGCACATCCACCGTTTACACATCCCTGTCCATTATCAGGGCAGAGTGCACTATCCGTGCATGATTGCTGACCTGTACATCCCGCACGTCCCGATGGGCTGGCGGTTGAGCATGACTGTGCCATGGAACAGGACTGCGCCTGGACACTGGTCCCGCAGCTTCCTCCGCAGGCCATTGCACCGGCGGGGAGCAGGAGGAGCATCGCCACAGCGATGATGAGTAGTTTCTTCATATTGGTTCTCCTTGATCTTCCGGGTATACCCGGTAAAAATTCATTTCTCACCATGTAATAAACCATTTCTCGCAGATCCATCTTATTCAGTCCAGGCAGGTTATGTACATCCCGGGGTAATCTGTTCAGCATCAGGTGGACCTGGAAGAGAAAAACGCCACGATACTTAGCTGGTACAGTCAGAAATGATAAATAGAAGATTTCCGACATGTACCTGTAATAATGAGCATTACATCATGGCTGGTCGTACCAATACTTGTTGTTTCACTTGCTCTTGCAGCGGTGCCGGTATACCAGCCGGTAAATACATTCACCCCGGTGATGCCAGGGCCATCAGGGGATTGCCGGTCAACCATGCCGTGCTGCATGAATAATGGCGCATCGCAGGTCGCCCCACCAACCCAGGCAAGGGCGCCGGTTCCACCTCCGGGCTGCTGCCAGCCCTGTCAGGTCCCGGCCGCTGTACCGGTGGTAAACAGCCCTGCCTGTCCATCCACCGATACACGTTTCCGTGGGTTCCGCCGGATTACAGCATCCAATGTCCTTGATCATCCCGAACGAAGCCAGATATTCAGGATTATTAAGGAGAACCCGGGAATTGAATTCTCCGGCCTTGCCCGGGATTCAGGGATGAATATCAATACATTAAGGTATCATATCGATATTCTCGCATATCACGGAAAGGTGACCGTATCGAGAGGCAGAGGAATATTCCGGTATTTTGAGAACCATGGCAGGTATTCTGAATTTGAGCGGCAAGCCCTCCCGTATTTTAGGAACCCGGTTTCAAAGAGCCTCCTGTCAGTCATCGAAAAATTCCCGGGTGTTACACAGAACTCACTCGCAGACTGTATCGGTATTACCTGTCCAACGGTACGTTGGCATATGCAGCGGTTTGAATCTGACAGGATTGTCCGGGCAGTGAGAAAGGGGAGGAAGGTATGTTATTACCTTACCCCCGAAGCATCTGTATTCTTCATGCACTGGAAAACCTACCTGAAGAAACAGGTACGGATGGCCGTGTAGGGAATTAGACCGTTTTTTCCCCAGGTACATCCCTGCCCCTCCCCGATCACACAACGATATTGGTATCAGAGAACGGCTTGATCCGTATCAGGATATAGTCCCGCATGCGTGAGGGCCTGATATCCGCAACAGCCCCGATTGTTATACCGTTTTCAATCTCGCATTCCCTGATTAGTCCTGCGTACATGTCATACGGTAACTTGATGCGGAGCCCGGCAATCTGGACTGTTATCGGGGTCGGGGAGGTAACATCTTCAATATCCGGGACCTGTTCCGTAATAATATGCATGAGTCGTGCTGGGGAAACCGAGAGCGGGTCTTTTGCGATCTCTTCCCGCCGGATGTCAAGGACACGTGTGATCTCTGCCACAATCTCCTCCAGTTTCTCAATCTCATCCGACTCTTTCGTCCTGTGCATGAACCTGCCTACGTTCCCCACGTAGCCCGAAACCGGCGGGTCAATGATCTTCTCGAGTGCCTCCTTTGACGGGCCCCCGCAGACCACGATCGGGACTTCAATGCCCCTTCTCAGGACTGGTAGTTTCTTTTCAATGCACGTCTCGAAATTGCCGAGCATGAACAGTGCCAGATCATGCTCGTTGATCACGTCACGTTCCTCGTCATTCAGCTGGGCAATCCGTTTTCCAAATCCCCTGGCGAGCCCGACCATGTTTGTCTTCGCACCATTTCTCCTGATGTACTCTGCCACATCGCAGGAGGCATGGGGGAGGTGGTGGATCTCAAGACTCATGGTAACAACGGCGATCTCGGTCCCTACCAGGGAGGCCGGGGTGATATCCCCCATTAGCGGCTTTCCGACGGCACGGATGAGTTCAATGTCATCCCTGGGTACAAGTGCCTGGAGGACCACCTCCTGTGCAAGGAAATGTTTCTGTATAATATAGCCACCGACATCCTCGATGAGGTCTACAACCTCGTCATGGCGGTAGATACCTCCTTTGTAGGTCACCGGTACCAGTATCACAGGCTCTCACCCATCAATCTGAATTTTTCTGAAAGGAGCGGGGTAATGTCCTCATCAAGGGTATTTTCACTCGCGACATAGTAGAACTTCTGGTTTCCATAATATTGCCGTCGTACCTTGAACCCTTCCGGGGCAATTGCCTGCATTGCATATATCAGGTCTTTGTAAAGGGCCTCGCTCGGGTCACTTACTACCATATCAGGAAGGCTTTCCGATTCATTTCGTTCGAGTGGCATAACGATTGTCAGCCTGTCCGGCTGGTCAACCCGTGCCTGCCCGAATTTATCCCAGAGAATTTTTAGCAGCGGTGCGAGGTACGCTTCGTTGGCGATCGATATCGTCACCTTGTGGTCCTCGATATTCAGGTCGGAAAAATCCCTGACCGTGACAAGACTTGGTAATCTCCTCGTCGTCCCCGCGGCGACAAATAACGGGACTCTCGGATCAATAAACACGTGGATCTTCGCGACGACTCTGACGAGATCATGGTCAAGGAGCACCGTGGAGACGATCCGCTTGTAGTACTCCCCCCGAGCGGCTCCGGGCATTCAACCTCAAAATAATCGAGTGTTCCCATCTATCTCTCCCTGATGAACCCGGATGAAAGGAGTGCAGAACCCACGGCCCCGATATATTGCGAATAGGGGGGCACGACGATTTCAACCTGTAACAGTTCCCCCATCGCAAATACCAGCCCCTTGATCAATGAGGTTCCGCCCACCATGATAACGGGCTCCCGGATGTCCACTTCCTGCAACTGCTGCTCAAATACCTGTTCAGCAACGCTGTGGCATGCGGCCGCAGCTACATCTTCCTTTGAACTCCCGGCTGCAAGGGCGTTTACAAGGCTCTGGGTGCCAAACACAATGCAGTAGCTGTTCATCGCCACCTGCCTGGACATGCCCCTGAGTGCAAGGGGGCCAGGCTCAGTGATATCAACACCAAGACGCTTTGCGGTCATTTCAAGGAACCTGCCACTTGCCCCCGCACAGATACCGCCCATGGTGAAAGTCCCGGGGATCCCGTCCTGGACACTGATCGCCTTGTTGTCCATCCCGCCGATATCTATTACGGTCGAAGGCCCGTGCTGGCAGTCTGCAAGGAATACCGCTCCCTTGGAGTTTACGGTCAGTTCTTCCTGGATAAGGTCCGCCTTGATCTTTTCCCCGACCAGGAACCTGCCGTACCCGGTCGTGCCGACAGCCTGGATCTCTTCCCGTTTAACTCCAGCCATATCGAGTGCCTGTTGTATCGCAGCATTGGCACTTTCGAGCACATCGGTCGTTGGTAACCACCCGGTGCCGATAATCTTGTTATCCCTCATCACCACGGCCTTCGTGGTACTGGAACCTGAATCCAGCCCGAGAGTAAGCCCGACCTGGGTCTCCCTTGCAAGCAGTGCTCTCCGCCGTGCAATGGTGGTCAGGGCCTCCATCCGTGTAAGTAAGGTCCCCGATGTGGTCCGTTCGGTGAAGGAATAGCTCACGACCGGGAGCTTGGAGTTCTCATGGATGTACCTCCGGAGCTCGTTCCGGACAATAGCAGCCTCGGCACAGCGGAAACAGGTGGCGATAAAGACTGCATCAGCCTCGACCCGCCCTTCAACAAGTGCCTTTGCACGGGCAATTGCCAGCTTGAGGTCAGGGCTGCGGACATCAAGACCAAACGCGGTAAAATCCCGTTTAATATCTGCGAGACTGATATCAGGGTAAAAAATCTCTGCATCAACCGCTTTAGCGGCCTCGTCAATCTCTTTCTGGACACCACTGTATTCAGGACCACATGAGAGTTGTGCAATACGTACCGGGGTGGTCATTTCGCCCTCCCTAGTCCAACGAGGAAATCCCTGATCGCTGCGACGAATTCTGCCCCTTCTGCGTCATTTTTAGGATAATTCAGTTCCAGTACAGGAATAGTGCGTTTCTTGAGAAGGAATATAATCAGTTCATTTGTCCGGGCACAACCCATACAGCCGAAGGCGAGATCGGCATCGTGGATGATGATACCGGCATCCGCGTCCTCGATCATCGGGCCGTAGAGAGACATCCGGCCCCGGACACCCGAGGGGACCTCAACAGCTGCATACTTAAGACCTTTTTTCGGGTCTTCCGGGCTGATCTGGAGTGGGGGGGATTCAAGGCCTGCGGTCTGGATATGTTCCCGTATTGACTGGGCCGCACTCAGGGGTGTGTGGCCGAACCGGGCGACAAGGTCAGAGAGGATCAGGCTGGTAGCGGGATAAATAAAAACTTTCGCCATTTTTTCAGGACTCCTGTGCTTCGACAATTTTTTTCAGCTTGTCAATATCGAGTTTCGATTCCGGACCCGGAGATGGTGGGTGAGGAATCGATGTTATATCACGATCGGGGAGTGCGTGGAGGCCGGTACCAGACGTGGCGGATAAGGGAAATTTCGAATTCATGCCCAAAAAACCCGGGCCTCGCACCGCCAAGGTTTGCCCGGCAGCGCCGAGGGTCCCCGGGCGGGAACCCCCTGTCTTTTACGAAGATATGATCGGGATCAAGTTCCCGTAATGCAGCGATTATCTTCTCCACTCCCTCTGCAGTCCCTGTCACCTGGAGCCCGAAACAGGTCTCCTTGATCATCGCACCTTCCGAGATCTCGTATGCCCTTACGGCGAGGTCCTGTGGTGTCATCTCCGGTGACTCCACGAATACGTATTTCGTTACCGTCCCCTGGTATCGGGGTATATATGCGCTCATCCCTTCACCTCCCTTATAAACACGGTATCTTTCTCCCTGATATTTTTCAGTACCCCGGGGTTCGTGACCCTGCCGATGATATTGGTCCCCTCAAACGGCTCTGATGTCGGCCCGAACTCTTTGTGGGGAGATACCCGGATCCCGACAAGTCCCACCCCCTTTCTCGCCTCATTGGTAATGGCAAGGGCCCCTGCCGGGACCTCGTCCTGCGGGGTATTTTCAGGGATAATTTTCACGCCTTTTGGTATTACCGGCTTGAACAGGTATACATCATCAAAAATAAAAAAAGCCGGGAACTGTCCGACATCATGGGACCAGAGGCCTGTAAGGAAACGGAATATCTCACAGGAGTCCGGTGCTTTTGCATCATCGAGGACAATGTCAATCACCCTGGAGAGTGGTTCCGTGATTAGTGATACGGTTCCACCGGCCAGCACCTCAAGAGTTGTCCCCGGGACCTGCCCGACCACCACGCGGTCTCCTGCCTGGTTGTCAACCTTGGTTTTTACACCTCTTGCTACCGCAATCTCCAGGGCTTCCCCGAGTGGAAGTCCGATAAGGTCAAACCGTACCGGTGATGCCCTGACACAGAATACATCGTTCGGCCTTGCAAGCCGGGCAATTTCTATACCATGGACCACCTGGGCCACTACCGTATGGGCAGGGTTGCTCGGAACATCGGCGGTATATATATACACGGCACCTCTCGCCTGGCCCTTGGTCCGGACGGTTACGGTCCCCTCCCGTCTCGGCCCTTTCAACTCGGGGGGTACATCAATCTGGGTCCGGCGGCCATCAAAAATATGGGTGCTCGCGGCCCTGCCGACATGAAACGTCCCGTTTTCCAGTGCGAGGAGCAGGTGTTCGACACTTGCTGCGCAGTCTGTAACAATATGGTCCTCCTCGTACCCCTGCACGGCGAGATCGACGTGGGTGACAATCTGCATCCCCTCTTCAAGCAGGATGTCCGGGTCAGTCGTAGTAAAAGAACGGGTGGTGTCGGCCCATGCGATAACGGGGATCACTTCTGTTACCCTGTCCCCCGTGCCCCAATGGTCCAGCACCCCCCTGCCGGACACAACTCTTCCGATAACTCCCCCGTTTTCACCGGTGCCATGGTCTGCGGAATGACGCATCCTTGAAAAAATGAGATATGACTGTTTTGGATCATATCCGCCGCACCCCAGGATGAGGTCCCCCCGCTCGTACAGGTGGGGTCTCCTGTCCGGGACAATGTCAGAAGGGAAAGGACCGAAAGCGGCACTATACCGGTCTTCCCAGTGCAGGTTCAGGCTCTCGATAAAACCAGGACCTTCCAGGGGTATTCGGCCTGATGCAGGAATCTCAACCCGTATTTCCCCTTTCGAGGTCAATATCTGGAGGTTCTCTGTGGTTTCCCGTTCCTGCGTACCGGGCCGGATCACCGCCACGCAGCAGAGCGGGTCCCTGTCAGCGACCACCGAAGCGAGTCTGCTTCCCTCTGGCACCTCAAGACTCTCCCCGTCGACCCGGATCATGAGCATCTTCGTCCTCCGCCTGGCTCAGGGTGCTGCCGGTTTACTCATGATTTCACGTTCTTCTTCCGTGAGGGTTGCAAGTACCTCTGCGGTTTTCCCGATTGCAACAATCTTGCCGCCCCGCATCAGTGCCAACCGGTCACAGACATCCCTGACAAACTCCATGTCATGGGATACAACAATGAAGGTCTCCTCCATCTCGTCCCGTGAATGCAGTATTGAGTGTTTTACATCGAGCTTGGTAATCGGGTCCATTGTCCCCGTGGGTTCGTCAAGGACGACAAGCCTTGGCTCACGGATCAGTACCTGGGCGAGTGCCACCCGGTGACGTTCCCCTTCGGAAAGCTGTGACGGGTACCGGTCAAGGATCTCCCTGCTCTTCTCCTCTGAAAAGCCTGACATCCGGAGTGTAATAACCGCTTTTCGTATTGCGAGCTCTTTCAGGGAACTCAAGACCGATCGCATCAGTGAGGTTATCAAGCACCGTCCGGTGTGGGAACAGGTCATATTCCTGGTGGAGCAGCCCGATATAACCCTTGGCCCGTCCCCGGTACTCAATACCCGGTTTTGTCATATCGATCCATTCGTCCCCGATCTTAATGTTCATCTCACCGGATGTAGGCTCAATGATCCCGGAAATGATCCGCGAAAGCGTGGTCTTTCCAGCGCCACTTTTGCCAATGATACCAAATATCTCCTTGGTAAAGACATCGAAGGTCACCCCGTTCACTGCCCTGACCACCCCGCGATCAACAGAGATGTACCGTTTGATGACGTCCCGTGCAGAGAGGATCTGTTCACCGATCTCGGCTGCCGCGAACTCCTCCTGGTCATGATAGTCCTTCATGAACTGCTGTATGACCTCGGCAGGAGTGCCGAGTGCGGCAATCTGTCCCTCCTCAAGGAGCATTGCCCTGTCAGCGACATCCTCTATGACCTGCGAGAAATGGGAGGTGACGACCATTCCCATGTTCTCCTTTCTTGCAGCCTCGAGGAGCATGGCATGGACAACTTTCGCGGTGCCGGGATCAAGGGTACCGGTCGGTTCATCTGCAAAAAGGGCGAACGGCTCTTTTGCCAGCTGGCGGGCAAGTACCACCCGCTGTTTTTCACCGCCGGAAAGGTCACGGGCGATATGCATCATCCGGTGGGAGAGGCGGACCTGGTCAAGGAGGTCTGCCGCCCGGTTGATGGACTTATCAACCGGGTAATTGATGTCATCGAGTGCATGAAGGACGTTTTCGATAACCCTGTCGTCCCCGTAGAGAGCAAACGTCCTCTGGAACATGATCGCCGTACGGTTCATAATACGGCGTTTCATTGCAGTATTGGCCTCGTTCCAGAAATCAACATCGAGTGATTTGAGAGTTCCACCACACTTCGGACATGCCTGGCCGTTTTTACTTGGGACATCAAGGTAATCGCAGCCTTCACATGCCGCAACATGGTAGATGATCGCTCCGCTCGTCGGTGGTGTCTCCACCCCTCTCATGAGCTGCATCAGAACTGTTTTTCCTGCGCCGCTCCTGCCGATAATTCCAAGGATTTCTCCTTCTGAAAGTTCAAAAGAAATGGTATTGAGGATTCGTTTTCCGTCAAAATCCATGCACAGATTGTTAACGGTTATCAGTGGGGCCATTCTTCACCTCTTGTAGATCATGTAACGTACGGGCATATTACTTTTTATATACAGATATGTCCGGATCATGAACACCTGAGTCTTCTCACGATCTCGACCACTTCGCTTACGTTTTTCACCACATGCCCCGCTGTCTTGTATAACTCGTCGGGCTTTCCCCCCGCCTGCTCCTCGGTGAGGATTGCAATATCGGCTTTTTTCATTGCACACAGGTCGTTGATGCTGTCACCGACCATTACCACCTGGTCAAATTCACACTGGAGGTCTGATACGATCTGCGCTTTCATGGACGGTGTCGCCACCCCGTACACCCTGTCACGCGGAATACCCAGGTAATCAGCCATCCGTTCAAGTTTTGCGACCCTGTCACCGGACGCGATATAAGTGGGCACGCCCATCCTGTGCAGGGTTGAGATGGCCTCCTTGGCACCCTCAAATGGCCTTCCCCCGGTTGTGATCGTAAATTCAATGCCGTGTAAGGCCATGTTCAGGATGACCCCGCTGTTCATCGTCACAACAGCCTCACGGCTGCAGTTTCTCCATACATCACGGATGCACTGCTGGAGGTCACCGACCAATGCATTGGTGTCATTATACAGGGTGTCCCCGACCTCCTCGGCGGCGACGACCTTCCTTGTGCAGTCTGATCCCAAACCCGATATTGTTCTCGACAAGGAATGCAGACAGCAGTATATCCGGGGGTGTGTCCATTACCTCTCTCGAATGGAGGTGCATCACCACAAGCACCCGTTCGGGTGAGCTGAACGTGAGCATTGTTGTCTCGATACCAGGTAAGAGCTGGTTGTTGAGCACATCCTTTGCCACCCGGTAGGTATGCAGCAGGGTACCGGCACTATCAAAGACTACCGCGACTGTCGTTGCAAATCACTCCCCATAAACTCTTTCTAGTTATTTATCCTTGAATGAAGCTGGATGGTCCTTACTGATACTGCAGACAAGATAAAGAGCATGGAGATCAGGGGTGCCGGACGGATCGCCCGGGCTGCTGCCCTCGCTCTTGCAGAGCATGCCGAATCACTTAATACCACCGATACAACTGTATTTTCCAGTGAGATGAAGCGGGCAGCGGACCTTATGGCAGGGACAAGGCCAACCGCGGTCTCACTCCCGAATGCGGTAAATATTGTTATGGCATCAATAGCCCATGTAACCACCGTTCCTGAAGCAAAAATGGCAATTGGTTCGAAAGCCCGTGAATTTGTCCAGTCCTCGAATCAGGCGGTCGAACGCATCGGAAAAATCGGGGCCCGCCATATCAGGGACGGGGATGTAATCCTCACCCATTGTAATTCCGAGGCTGCACTTGCCTGTCTTATCGAGGCAAAAAGGAGCGGTAAGGACTTTTCCGTTTTTGCCACGGAAGTCAGGCCACGGAACCAGGGTCTCCTCACTATCCGCGTGCTCAACGAAGCAGGGATCAAAACAAGTTATATTGTCGACTCCGCGGTCCGATCGTTCATAAACGATATCGACCTGGTAATAACCGGTGCTGATGCGGTAACCGTGAATGGTGCGGTAGTCAACAAGATCGGGACCTCCCAGATTGCGCTCGCCGCCCACGAAGCCCGGACAAACTTCGTTGTCGCCGCAGAGACCTACAAATTCGCGCCACGGACGATCCTTGGGGAACTGATCGAGATTGAAGAGCGTCCGGCAGGTGAAGTGCTGCCTGATGATATTGTGAAAAACCTCCCGCATGTGACCGTGCGGAACCCCGTGTTCGACGTTACCCCTGCGGAGTACATTGACCTCATCATCACTGAATCAGGGGCCATTCCTCCCCAGATGGCCTACATTATTATCCGGGATTATCTCGGGTGGGACATATCGGAATTCGGGAAGGAATTTGATATCGACCACCATGATTAGGAGAAAAATACCATGTCCGATGTCATTGCATCATACTATTTCAGGCCCAGGGGAGACACCACCCCCGAAGAGGCAGCTCAGGCCCTTGCTGATGAAGAGACCACCGGCACCTGGACCGGTATTACAACACGGATGGACTATGTCAGTCACCTTGACGGGGCCGTGATTGATGTAATACCTTCAGGAAAGGGGTATATCACCCGGATCAGTTACCCTGCTGATGTCTTTGAGCCCGGGAATGTCCCGCAGTACCTTTCGGTCGTTGCAGGGAACCTTTTTGGCCTTTCAAGGCTGGAAGTAGTGAGGCTCCTTGATTTCTTACTCCCGGACAGCCTTGTCCCGTTCAGGGGGCCAAAATACGGGATCCCGGGTGTACGCCGGATGATGGGTACAACCAAAAGACCGCATGTAGGGACCATTATAAAACCTAAAGTAGGGCTTACACCGGATGATACCGCCGCGGTAGCTTACCAGGCAGCAATAGGTGGTATTGACCTCATTAAGGATGATGAGACCCTTACTGACCAGAAATTCTGCCCGATAGAAGAACGGCTGCCGAAAGTGATGGCGAAACTTGAGGAGGCCAGGGATGAGACCGGTCACCAGGTCCTGTATGCGGTCAATATCACTACCCGGGGAGACCGGATCGTCGAACGTGCAGAACATGCCATTGAACTCGGGGCGAATATGATTATGATCGACGTGATTACAGCCGGATTTGGTGCACTCCAGGCGCTTGGGGAGGAACCCGGGATCAGGGTACCGATCCATGTCCACCGGACGATGCACGCGGCAATGACAAGAAATCCTGAACACGGCATCGCTATGAGGCCCCTTGCCAGGCTGGTGCGGATGCTTGGCGGGGACCAGCTCCATACCGGGACTGTGAGCGGGAAGATGGCCCACGCCGCTGAAGAAGTCACCGGTGATAACCGTGTACTGACCGAACAGGCATTCGGTATGCAACCCACATTCCCGGTTTCAAGTGGGGGCCTTCATCCTGGCAAGGTCGAAAAGGAGCTCGCCACGCTCGGTACTGACATAATCCTCCAGGCCGGAGGGGGCATCCACGGGCATCCCGCAGGTACCGCCGCTGGGGCCCGGGCCATGAGGCAGGCAGTTGATGCGTTCATGGCAGGTATTCCTGCCCGGGAATATGCGAAGGATCATTTTGAACTGGAACAGGCCCTGAAATTATGGGGTCCCGACTGAGTAACAGGGAGGTGCGTTTGTGGAGATCGAATTTACAAAATTACATGGCAACGGCAATGATTTCATCCTGATCGATGAGTATGAACGGGTGGTTATTCCCGACCCGATGAAAGGAGAATTTGCCGCATCATTCTGTGACCGCCATTTTGGCATCGGGGCAGATGGTGTGCTTTACCTCTCAAAGGCTGCTGCCAAGGGAGACCTGCGGATGCGCCTGTTCCAGCCTGACCAGAGCGAGGCGGAGATGTGTGGGAATGGTGTCCGCTGCTTCGCAAAATATGCGTATGACCATTCCCTGATTGGTACGAAAGGCGTTATCGAAACAATGGCAGGTCTGATGCCTGTTGAACTGCATTGTTCCGATGAGGATTTCATGGTAAAAGTCCTCATGCCGGAACCGAAATTTGACAGGAAGGACATACCGGCAACCGGTTCCGGGGACTATGATGAGCATATCGGAGATTATGAAGTGTTTGCAGTGAATACAGGGGTCCCCCACGCGGTCATTTTTGTTCCGTCGGTAGAGGCGGTTGATATTACTACGGTTTCACCGGGTATACGGCACCATGTGACGTTTCCAGCCGGTACGAATGTCAATTTCGTTGAAAAGACCGACACCGATATGATACGGATCAGGACCTATGAAAGGGGCGTTGAAGATGAGACCCTGTCGTGCGGTACGGGAGCCACTGCGTGTGCAGCCGTGGCGCATAAGCTTGGGTTTACCGGAGAAATAATCCACGTCGAGACCCAAGGGGGTCCATTGAACATCTACCTCGGGAAGGAGACATTCATGGAAGGTCCCGCGAGCACGGTGTTTACCGGGACCATCATATTCTGATTTTTTTTGCTAACGTTGGCAGCCCGCGTTGTATTGAAAAAAAGGGGTTATGTATACAGGAGGGGTTTTCATCCCGCCCCACCCCCATACAGATATTCTGTGGGCAGGGCCCACTCAAAGTTCAGAGAGATGTAAGGAACCACCTCTATAACAACCGGGACCGCCAAAACGGCGGGGCGGAGCCCCGGAAGCGTTATGCCTCAACATATCATGATTTATTTTCAATGGAACCTTCCGGAACAAAGGAACCGGCAGGAAATGTTCCACCCCCCGGATGCGGGGTAATGGTAACAATGTTAACTACGTTTAGACCAGAACAAAGCGGTCCTTTTATTTGATATTCAGGTTATTGCCCATGATCCGGTTTAAGATCCCTGACGTTTCGTATGCCAGTCCCGGTAATCTCGAAATTAAAAAAACCCCCTGCAGGGAGCGAGCGGTGTTTCATGAGGGTAGCACGACGCACCGTCCCCTGCTCTTTGCTGAACATGATGATTGCCTTCGATATGTGCTCGAGTGCCGTACCACCAAGCCCGGAATAGGTATTTTTTACCACGTCCATGTAGACCTGGTTGGTCACAACCACCGGTATCCGGTACCGTTTGGCAAAACCCAGGAGGAGGACGATCTGCCGGGTAAGTTTCTGCATGGCGTCCCTCCCCTTCTCAAGATTCGTCCGGTAGAGTGCCGTAGCAGAATCCACGATGATCAGGCCGACATTCCTGGTCCGGAGCACGGTATCCATCCCGGCAATCATGACACCCTGCTGGTCAAAATCAGTCGGCTCATAGATGTAGAGGTGCTCGGCGAGTGTCGTTGCATGTTCGCCAGCAATCTGCCGGAACCGCTCGATGGAAAAACCTTCGGTATCGATAAAAACGACCGATTTCCCTGATAAAAGGCAGGTTACCGCGGCGAGTATGCAGGCTGAACTTTTCCCGCTCGCCGGTTCCCCGAAGAACTGGGTTATGGTGCCAGGTTCGAACCCCCCGTTCAGCAACTGGTCCAGGTCAGGGCTTCCGCTCGGTATTCTTCCCGGGTCCGTTGATATCACCTGCCACATGTTCAGGGAGTGTCTCCCATGCCCGTTGCTCGATTTGCCTGATGAGTTCCCTTGCGGGAATTCCCAGTTTTTCTGCATGGGTGCGGGCCTCATCAAACTCGGCCTTAAGGGTGTAACACCTGCCCCCGATCCACCCGTATTTTACCGGGACTTCCATGGTGGTCCCCCCGATGTCCACCCTGACCACCCCAATCGATCGCCCTGCAATAAAACGGTGGACAGAAGGGGTGCAGCGGACACCGAGCGTGCCAAGTTCTGAGGCCATCACTCCTGCAAGCCGACCCGATTCCTCCTGGCGGCAGATCACCCGGACGAGGTAACCGCCCCGGCCCTTCTTCATTATGCAGGGAATCGCACTGGCATCCCTTGCCCCGGCGTTCATAAGCACGGAGATTGCGTTGCCGAGGATCTCCCCGCTGACATCATCAACATTCGTCTCGAGCACATCAACCCGGTCCGAGCTGAGTTCCCCGGCTGTCTCCAGCAGCAACACCCGGAGGACGTTCGGAATACCGGGAGGGTCCCGGGTTCCAGCCCCGTAACCGATACCGGTAACATTCACCGGGCCAATTCCCCCCTGGTCCATGGTCATGAATTCTGCGAGGAGTGCTGCCCCGGTTGGTGTACAAAGTTCCCCATCCGATTGTGTTCCATGGTTACATGTGAGTCCTGATCCCCTGAGTATCGCAACGGTTGCGGGGGCCGGGACTGGCATCATACCATGGGCACCGGTTATAGCACCCCCGCCGACTGCGACAGGTGCTACCGCAACACCATCCGGTTTCAGGATATGCATTGCAGTACAGGCACCAATCACGTCAGCAATCGCGTCATCGGCACCTACCTCGTGAAAGTGGACCCGGGTCCCATGTACTGACTGCTCGGCTTCCGCTATCCTCCGGAACACCCTTACCGCCATCTCAATTGCAGGCTCCGGCGCCCGGGCGCTCCTGACCCGTGCGAGGACCTCCTCAAGTGTCCGGGAACACGTTGTTGCATGGGTCTCTACCCGGAGAGCCTGTATTCCCGCCCGGTCCACGATGGAAAAAGACGGGTCTGCCACAACCGAACGCATCGCACCTGCCACTGTTTCACTGTCGGCACCGAGAGAAAGCAGGGCTCCGGTGACCATGTCCCCGGCGGCACCATGGAACGGTTCAAAGAGGAGATATCGCATGATTCTAACAGTACATATAAATTCCTGCATATATGATCTTTCTGGGATGCCTGAAATTCACCTAAAAGTCGATAGTGCCTACCCTGGTGACCAGGGAGGCGGAAAGGCCCGGCTTGACCCGGAGACGATGCTGTTTTTAAAAATCTCCCCCGGTGACCTTGTGGCTATCGAAGGAAAGCGAAGGACCGTGGTGAAGGTATGGCGTGCATTGCTCGAAGACTGGAACCAGCATAAAGTCCGGATCGATAATTTTTCGCGGACGAATGCGGGGGTCAGTATCGGGGACACGATCAAGATCACCAGCCTGAAAGAAGAAATCGAGGCGAAAAGGGTCTTACTCGCCCCCCCTGAAGACCTTCCTAAAAATATCCAGGTCTCGAATAACCCCCACGTCATCAACAGCCTGATTGATTTCCCTGTTGTAAAGAACGATCAAATCCCGATCATGGTGGGACTGCCCTTTATCCAGCCCCAGATCGTTGCCTATAAAGTGGTCGATATTGAGCCGGAGCAAGCCGTGATCATTACAAAAAATACCATTATCGAGTTCTCGGAGAAGCCGGCTGCAGGGTTCGAGGGTCTGAAACGGATCTCCTACGAGGATATCGGTGGTCTCAAGGAGGAACTCCAGCGCCTGCGGGAGACCATTGAGCTCCCGATGCGTCACCCCGAACTATTCCAGAAACTCGGGATAGAACCCCCGAAAGGTGTACTCTTATACGGGCCCCCGGGGACAGGCAAGACACTGATTGCAAAGGCAGTTGCAAGTGAAAGCGGTGCCCACTTCATCTCAATCGCCGGACCGGAAGTGATATCCAAGTATTACGGGGAGAGCGAACAGCGCCTCCGTGAGGTATTTGAAGAGGCACGGGAAAATGCACCCTCGATCATCTTCATCGACGAGCTGGACTCGATTACCCCGAGACGGGAAGAAGTGACCGGGGAGGTCGAACGGAGGGTTGTCGCACAGTTGTTAACGATGATGGACGGTCTCGAGGAGCGGGGACAGGTGGTCGTCATCGGTGCGACAAACCGGATTGATGCGGTTGATCCTGCGTTGAGAAGGCCGGGAAGGTTTGACCGGGAGATCGAGATTGGTGTCCCGAGTGAACTGGACCGCATAGAGATTATGAAGATCCATACCCGTGGAATGCCGCTTGCCGAGGACGTGAAACTCGAGGACCTGTCACAGCAGACCCACGGGTTTGTGGGTGCTGACCTTGCGGCACTTGCCCGGGAGGCGGCCATCCGGGCGCTGCGCCGGTACCTCCCAAGCATTGACCTGGATGAGAAGGAGATCCCGTCGGAGATCCTCGATACGCTCCACGTGAAGGCGACAGACTTCAGGGGTGCACTTCGTGACGTGAGCCCGAGTGCGATGCGTGAGGTCATTATCGAAGTGACCCATATCAGGTGGCAGGATGTCGGGGGACTGGAATCGGCAAAAGAGGAGATCCGCGAGACAGTGGAATATCCTCTCACCGAACGGCAGCGGTTTGATGACCTCGGGATCCAGCCACCAAAAGGTGTCCTGCTCTACGGGCCTCCCGGCACGGGAAAGACCCTTATTGCCAAGGCTGTTGCCAACGAGAGTGGCGCGAATTTCATTGCAATCCGTGGACCACAACTGCTCTCAAAATACTGGGGAGAGAGTGAACGTGCAGTCCGTGATATCTTCAAGAAGGCACGGCAGGTAGCGCCGGCCATTATATTTTTTGATGAGATGGACGCCATCGTCCCGCACCGCGGGGCTAACCAGAACTCCCATCTCCTGGACAGTGTCCTGAACCAGATCCTCACGGAAATCGACGGGCTGCAGGAATTAAAAGATGTCATCATCATGGGAGCGACAAACCGCCCTGACATGATAGACCCTGCACTGCTCAGGGCAGGACGGTTTGACCGCCTGGTGTATATCGGAGAGCCTGGTCTTGAAGACAGGCAGAAAATAGTAAGGATTTACCTCCTCCAGATGCCGATCGATGGGTCTGCCCTCTACGAAGTGATTAACCTCACGGATGATTTTGATGAACCTGCACTTGAATCCCTTATTGAAAAAATGGGGGTGAATACAACGGTTACCCTCGATGAGGCCAGGGTATTCATTGACTCAATTGAGAAAAAAGAAGGGGCTTCGCTTGACAGGGGTATCAGAAGAAAAGTCCTGTGGGAAATGATGAAACAGAACGGTCTCTCATTTGATGACCCGAAACTGCAGGAATTTATCAGGCAGCTTGCACTAATGACTGAGGGGTATGTGGGATCAGACCTCGAACTGTTATGCCGTGAAGCAGGGATGCTCGCACTCCGGGAGAGGAGCACCGTCGTCACCCTGAAGCACTTTGAATCGGCCAAGCAGAAGATCCATCCGACGATGAACCAGAATATCAGGGAATGGTACAAAAAGATCCAGGACTCCTTCAAAGGAGGCCTGCCAAAGGAAGTGCAGCCACCGGAATACCAGTAATCCTTTTTTCCCCGTTTCGGATATGGCTATTTTTTTTGGTGCGTGGTAGCCATTTCCAAAGTATTACTGGGCATTATTAGGTGCTTGTCCTCTTTTTGGCTGGTATCAAAAACTCCGGTAAAACAATCTGAAAGGCCCCCGTTTTCATACTCATCTATGAGCAAAGGCTCATAGCACGCTTTGTTGAAACATACATGAACGGGGAGTTCACACCCGGACGATTGAAAATTCCCTTTCATAATCTCTTCATAATGGTGGCCGTTCAGGCAGTTTCATCGGAAACTATTCGGTGATATAAAAAATAAGAGGAAAATACGAAGACAGGATGGCTGCCCCACCCCTGTTAAGATATCTTCGGGCAGGGTTTCGGCGAAGGCTCATTAAAATCAGAGTATTTTGGGATAGTCTCTATCCCAGCCGGGCCACCAGACCGGCAGGACGGATCGACAGGAGCGTGATTAAATTATTAAAGAATTCGTCGGTAGTATGGTATCTATGCATTGTTCAGAGGGGAGTATCATTAATTCACTATCCCCTGAATAGACAGTATTGAACGGGACTCTGTCCGAAAAAGGAGATGCCGGTACAGGTCAAAAAATGAACACCTATATACCGCAGCGTCAAATTTTACCGTGGCGTAATGGCTCTCACCATGTCAAATATCACCACCCTCCTCGATGCGAAAAGTGTTCCATCAGCGAAAGCTGCGCTAATCTGGCCATCGGGAAATGTTACGTTATCGTACGGGCTCCTCCGAAGCGAAATGAACCGTATTGCCATGGGGCTCTCATCACTTGGGGTCAGAAAGGGTGATCGCGTCTGCATCTATCTCGATAGCTCCCCCGAGTACCTCATCAGCTATTTTGCGATCTGGCGGATTGGGGGCATTGCTGTACCAACGAATATCGTGTACCGCGGGGAGGAGCTGCTCCATGCAATCGTTGATGCCGGGGCATGTGCAATCATTACCGATACGGGGGGTGCCGGTATCATTGAGAATATCCGGGAACACCATCCGCTTGCATGCCATGTCATCAGTACCGTGGGCGGGGGCCCGGGTATGGTTGACTGGACTTCTTTTCCTGAGGCTCCTGCACAGATGCGGGCGACCAACTGCAGCCTTGACGACCTGTGCCAGCTTCAGTATACGGCCGGAACAACCGGTCGGCCGAAGGGTGCGATGCTCACGCATGGGAACTGGATAACGGCCCTCGATGCGGAATGCGAGGCCCTCAGGATCACACCGGATGATATATACCTTGGCATTTACCCGATGGGCCATGTCGGGCTCTCGTGGGGGCTTGCCGTGCTCCGTGCCGGGGGCACGTACGTGATGATGGAGCGGTTCGACCTTGAACAATACCTTGCCCTCGCCAGCCATTACAGGGTGACGATACTTGCCGGTATGCCACCCGTCATACACTCACTTGTCCACAGTCCCCCGGTACCGAGCAACGACTTGCCGATGTCCGCGTGATCATTTCGGGTGGAGGGCAGACTCCTGCCGGCAATATGGCAGATGTTCGATCAGCGATTTCACATCCCGGTCGCGAACTCCTATGGGCTTTCAGAAACGATAGTGATCGGGTCAGGTACCACCACCTTACCCGGTACCCGCACCTTACCTGCGGTTACCAGAGCGTGGGAGTCGCCGTGGGGTACACTGAAGTCATGGTCGTGGACACGGACAACCCTGTTTTGGAACTTGCCCCGGGCGAAACCGGGGAGATAGCCCTGCGTGGCCCTTCCGTTGCAAGCGGTTACTGGAATATGCCCGGGGCAACAGCGGAGGTCTTTCGGCCGGATGGCTGGTTCCTCACCGGAGATATCGGGCACATTGACAATGACGGAGTCCTCTTCATTACTGATCGGAAAAAAGACATGGTCATCATGTCAGGATGGAAGATTTACCCGACAGAAATTGAGAATGTTATTATCCAGCATCCCGGTGTAACTGATGTCGCTGTCTTTGGCATCCCGGATGAAAGGAAAGGGGAACTACCGGTAGCAGCAGTGGTGGCCAGAACCGGGACCCCTGTTACTCCCGAAGAGCTCGAAGAATTCTGCCGGCTGCACCTTGCCGGGTATAAAATCCCACGGAGGTTCATAATTACCGATAACCTTCCCCGGGTGAACGGATGGAAACTGCTCCGGCGTGCTCTGCGCGAGAAGTATGGATAATCGCGCGGATTCAGAAAAAGGCTTATAATCCTATATAAACCAATAATCCATACGGGGGTTTTCCTTCTCTGTCCAGGGAAAATAAAAGAACTACTGGTATTAATGGTCTGGACCAGGCTCTGGAAGGTGGTTTTCCAACCGGGACAACGGTCCTTGCACTTGGTTCAGCGGTGTCCGGAAATGACCTCCTGGCCCGGCAGTTCTGGCAGTCCGAGGGTGAGGAGGGCACCTACATCATGCTTGACGCCGAGGTGCAGCCTGGGATGATCGATGGCAGGGGTTTTACTGCCGATGAATTCATAACAAACCTGAACGGGCAGAAACTCGTGATTGATTCCCTCTCCTCCCTAATCCTTAAATTCGGTATCGATGCCGGAGTACAATGCATCCTTTCGGCAAGAGACCTCGCTGTAACCAGGAAGGCGAATGTGGTTTTTACGTTCTACCCTGAGCTCCATCCAAGGGTGGAAGAAATCCTTGTTATGAGGGCCGTAGACGTTATTCTCGAATTAAAAGAAGTAATCTTTATGAACGAGATCGAACGTCAGCTCGCAGTACATAAAATTACCGGTATGGCAGTCCCGAGACGGCTGATACCGTTCCTCATAAACGAAAAAGGGATCGAACTCTCAACGACTTCAAGAGTTGTGTAATTGAATAAAAAAAAGGGTTTTATTGAAACCCTGAAATGTAAGTCATGAAAACGTACATGATGCCGGAAGGCCGCAAGCTGACGGGATCAAAATTGAATACCCCCGGGGTCATTTTCATATTAAATTCTAAATCCAACAACGCTACAGGTGTGAAAAGTTGACCATTCAAATTATCATTACATAGGTGCGTAGCCATCTGGCTTCATGAGGTTTTTTTTAAAAAAGCGATTTACACAGACGGGGGGTGGTCTCACCCTCAGCCACACCCCCGATAAGATATTCATTGGCAGGGTTCAATTGGGACATTGGAAGGAAATTTCATAGATTAGGAGATTATTTTTTTATCCTGACCGGGGTCGCCACAGCTGCGGGCCTTTAGCCCCGGGAGCGTGACGAAATGTTGGAATTACTAATCTGCAAGATAGATTTGGGTGGATTTCTATAAGAGCCAACCTCTCTGTAACCTTGCGGTAGTTGTTATTTTACGGCAATCTCATTCCGGACGAATGTTGTTGCAGAGACCATGTTTGTTAATTTTGCGAAGGCCGCATCCCGGGGCTGCATCCGAAGTCCACAGTCAGGGTCGATCAACAGCTGTTCCGGTGCGAACACTTCGAGGCCTTTCTGGATCCGCGATACAATGGTTGCGGTACTCTCAACCACCGGGCTCGAGGAGTCTACACAGCCGTACCCGAGCATTTTTCCCTTTAAATCTTTTTCTGATAGCAGGTCAAGGTTACCGGGATTTTTTGCAAATTCAAGATCGATAATCTCTACCGGCATGTGGAGGACCTCTTCAATGACGTTCCCAAGGCCACCGCAGACATGGAGACATAACGGTATACTGACTCCGGAGGCAATCCGCTGCAGGGCTTCACGACCCGTTGACAGGTCTGCAGCACCGGTTGAAAAGATCGGTTCGTCTACCTGCACCATGCAGACCCCGGTTTCTGCAAGTCCCTGTACCTCTTTCGCGATCGCGACTGAAAGGTCAAGGGCCAGTTCCTCCTTGTCCCGGTAGACTTTCGTAGAGAGGTGGAGGGCGTGGGCAAGGGTGGTCGGACCGGTGACGATACCTTTAACCATTGCTGATTTTCCGAGTGCAAACTTCGTATCTGCCGCGGTGATGGTTGTTTCTGCGGGAAGCACTTTTCCGATCACTTCCTGGCCCTTGATCCCCGGGAGGCTGTTCGTGAACAGGTGGACCATGTCCCCTCTCACCTGGCCGTCAGAGATTATATCGATTCCAGCCGTGATCTGCTCTTCAACGGCAGTTTTAACGGCAAAGGAAAGGGGGTTAAAGAGTGACCTGATCCCATGGCCCATGACGACCGGGTAACTGCCCACCACGGTCGTGGGGAGCATTATACCAAAAGAAACCGTCTTGTTCATGGCACCAGCCGGTGGCGGTCCCTCGGGAACAGCACGGCCTCACGGATATTGGAAAGACCGAGCATGGTCATGACAAGCCGCTCCGCTCCAAGCCCCCATCCTGCATGGGGTGGCATCCCGTACCTGAACGGGTTTAAGTAAAACTCGAAACTTTCAGAAGATAATCCCTTTGCGCGTATCTGGTGGACGAGCTGGTCATGCTGGTGGACACGCTGAGCGCCGCTCGAAAGTTCCATCCTCGGGTGCATGAGGTCGAACGCTTTGCAGACTGACGGGTCATCTTCGTACGGCATGGCATAATAGGGTTTTATCGCAGTCGGCCAGTCGGTAATGAAATAATGGACTCCTATCTCCTCCCCGATTGCCTTCTCGGAGACAGTCCCGATGTCGTCACCATATTTTATGTCCTCCCCGGTAGCCTTCTTCGCAATCCCAATTGCTTCGGGATACGGGAGTCTCGGGAACCCTGCTTTAGGAATGGGGAAGTCCGTGATTTCAAGGGCCGCCAGCTGGTCGCCACACTGGTCTGCAACCGTTGTATAGGTTGTGATGATCAGGTCTTCGAGGATACCCATTACCTCGGTGTGGTCGGCAAATGACATCTCCATGTCGATTGAGGTTGCCTCGTTAAGGTGCTTTGTAGTGTTGTGCTCTTCCGCACGGAATATCGGCCCTATTTCAAATACCTTCTCGAATCCTGCGGCCATCATCATCTGCTTATAGAGCTGCGGGCTCTGGTTGAGGAATGCCTCGCGTTCAAAATAGGCAATCGGGAAGAGTTCCGTTCCTCCTTCTGTCGCGGCGGCAACAACTTTAGGTGTCGTGATGTTAACAAACCCGCGTGAGAAGAAATATTCGTAGATCGCCCGTGTAACAACGCTCCTGATATGGAACACCGCACTGACGCGGGGCCGCCGTGCATCCAGGAACCTCGCATCAAGCCGGGTATCAAGATCTGCAGGAACTTTTTCGACAACATCGAGTGGCATCGGGCTTGCGCTCAGGCTGATGATCTCGAATGACTCCGGTACGAGTTCCCTGCCTCCCGGTGCCTTATCAATTGGCTTCACGGGTCCAAAAACCCGGACGACTGACTCGCGGGATACCGCTTTTACAGCAGCAAGGACCGATTCTGACGCCTTTTTTTTGGGTATTGTGACCTGGATGATGCCGGTCCTGTCCCGGATAAGTAAAAACGTGAGGCCGCCAAGGTCGCGAACTTCGTGGACCCAGCCGATAATCTCTGCCTCACCGATATCCGGATGTACGGCATGTATTGGAATACGCATATCAAATCCAGTACCTATGAAACGTGCGAGGTAATTGTTTTTGCGGGGTGAATCCCCGACAGGTCAGAATATGGACGACGGGATATGGTTTTTCTCCGCGGCCAGGGCAGAATCCAGGGAAGAGATCCCTGGATTAACCGTTAAAAATTTTACCCAGGATCGCCTCCTCGGTCGATCCCTGTTGTTCAATTGCAGACCTCCAGTGATCAGGTTTATCCCACCGGTACCAGTCCTGCATCGCCATCATGACAAGCCACCGGTTGGTAATATCGAGACCACACTCGTAGAGATCGTAATAGAGATCGGGACCTGGATTTTTGTTGAAGTCTGAGTTGAGGCTGAGCTTGAGGATATTTGACATTGCATCGCCGACGACTTTTGTATGGTACCAGTGAGAACGGCTCCAGCGGCTGTCCATCATATCTTTCATATCGAGCGCCCGGAACTGCTGGAGTTCCGGGATGTTGATCATGGGATTTAAGCGGTATCGGACAGGGTATAGGCAAGGAGCATATCCCTTGCATAATAGATCGCGTTATGCATCACGTAATAACGCTGGGGAAGGCTCTCGTTTTCCTTTTCCAGGGCATGCATCTCGTACATGCTCTCCCTCATCAGGAGGTATACCTGTGAATTCCTCATCACCGGAAATTTTTTCGAGATATAGATATTTGACAGGATTGACCATGGTAATTCAGAAAGTGTGTTCCTGAAGAGTAAAAAGAGGTGGAACAGCAGTTTTTTCCGTTGCGCGATCTCAAGCCCCCGTGTATTTTCGTCCTTCAAGACATCGAAATATACCTGCCTCATTCCTTCGGTTGCGGATGTTTCGTCAAATGAAAGAACCTGATAATCCCCCTTCCCGGACGCAATACCCTTGAATAATAATTCGATGCAGTTTTTTGTGATAACAAAATCCTTCAGCATACCGAGTTCGTTGCTCGAGAACAGGATCAGGTTTTTCCCCGAGCCATAGGTGTAATCATCGACCAGGAGTCCCTGGTCAGGGATGTTGTCCTGGCGGCGGAGTGTAATACCGATCCCCAGCAGTTCTTCGATGTGAGCGATCAGCTCAGTCAGTTCATCAGATAGATTATATGGACTGCTCATGGAGGATCACACCTGGAATCAAGGATATCGGAGTGCTGATGTATACCCCTGTTTCGGCACACGGGGGAAATGTACGCCCAGACTTCGTTATTCTTTCTATATCTCTTTCGTGCGGAATAAATTTTTCATACGGCGATAATGTTAAGGTGCACCATGTCCGGGAAAATCCAGGTCATTTCTTGTGAAAAGATGAATTTGAGGCCCTCTTGACATCCTCTGACATCTATCGTATTGATTCAGGGGCAATTCCGGAACTTATTCGCACTCTCCAGGTTCCGCCCCGCTGATTTGGCGACCCCGGCCGGGATAGGTACTGGTCTTGGAAATGCTCGATGAACTCTTCAGGTGAACTACTCTGAACATTTATTGTATCCAGGGTTGGGAATACCGGGAGTGAAACCAACCCCTTAAAGCAGTTCGGTTTCATTTTGTTACTACACTGGACATCAACAGGCCGGATTATTAAGAATTTTCGCGAAGTGGCGAAAAAATTTGAAGATCCGGGGGTACAGGACCTGCCTGTGGACTCCATCAAGATTGGGGCACCAGTTTGCGGAATTACCGGAATAAATCCCTATTCCTCGGAACTCCCGGTACCGGAAGGGTTCAGTCCCTCATCATGGTGATGCCGCCGGGAGGCCGCCTGGATGGCTGAACGGACCACCTGGGTGAAACCCGGGACTTCAGTCACGATAAAATGCCAGAGCAGGAATGGGTCGGCACCGAAACGTGCCTCTGCAATACTCTGGCTGATCCCCTCGACCTCTTTCCACGGTGCAGCCGGGTACATTTCCTTTTGGGGTCCTGAAATCCTCCGGACTGCGAGGCTCATGATCTGCAGGCTTCTTTCACAAGCCCGGCGTAGTAATGATTCCCGTGTAAATGACTCGTAGGCCATCCCTTTGCACCGGGCCTGGAGAAAGTCAAGTTCACCAAGGACCTGTACCAGGGCCTCCTGGTCCACTTCACCCATCTCGGGGTCGAACGATGCTGCTGCGGGGGATTCTGCAAGCACCCGTGTTGTGATGAGGTAGATCCTCGTCGAAAAATACTCCTCAAGGTGCCATTTAAGGCCGAGGTAATGCCGGTAGGTCTCAAACCCGGGAGAAAACTCGACCATGAGTTCCACGGCATCGACCGGGATTGCATCTCGCCGCGCGAACGCACCAAACATCCCTATTTTTTTAACCCCATACATACGCTTGATTATTGGAAAAATCGTGTTAAGTCCTATTAGGACTTCTTCCGCCATTGAAACATCCGGCGCCCGCATTCCTGGTGTGACCATACCTCTCCCCTTATCAGAACGAATTTTCAGTTACAACAACTTAAACCCTCTACTGGTGTCAGGCAGATCACAGGGGACGATCAGGCAGGAAGAAGGCAGGCCTTCGTAACGCGCCCTCCCACGTACCCCCCTCATTTATCCATTATGTGCTTTTATTAGCCGGAAAATCCCTTCGGCGAGGTCTCTGCTTTTTTCTTCGCTTGTCATCATGGTATCAAGACGGGTCGCAGCAGGGACTGTCACGGTGTCCCGTTCGTCCTGCACAAACAGGTCGAGGAAGTCCCGGTACAATTCCCAGGTACCCAGTGAGGACGGGGAGAACCCCTTCGCTTTCATCGAGCTCCCCTGCAGGTCCGCTGAAGGGGGCCTGCCCGATAAACGGGCTTACCGCGACGACTGTACTGTTCACGCAAAGCCTCCCTGACACCCTGGCATTCAAGGATCGGAAGAATACTGGTAACCGGGTTACTTGGACCAATAATAACCGCATCAGCTTCGCTGATCGCCCTGATCACGTCCTCTGTCGCGGGAGGTGGTAATTCAGGGACCCGTTTGACCGCGTCAACCGGTATGGAACCCTTACACCGGACCCATACTCCTGGAAATGCATATATTCGCCTGATGACCTGACAAGGGTGGCAACCGGTGAATCTGTCATGGGGAGCACCCCTGCCTTGATACCCATGTTTCTGCACAGGATGGTGGTCGCCTCAGTAAGGGACTTCCCCCGGGTGAGGAGATCCGCCCTGGCAATCTGGACCGCACGGTCTCGGTCACCGATAGCAATATACTCGTCGGTCCCAAGGTCGAGTAGAGCCTTGTGAGTGAGGAAGGTATCACCGGCAATCCCCCACCATGTCTCCGTATTGAGGATCCCGGCAAAAAGGTACATCACCGTATCAATATCCGGTGACAGGTGTGCACCTGATATCCAGACATCTTCTGCGGTATTCACCACGACATTAATCTTCTGGTCACCGGTGAGACTCCGGACACCGCGGAGAAGTTTTGGTGTGCCTGTCCCGCCGGAAAGTAAGGTTATCATTACTCAATAGGTTTATCTTCTCTATATCAAGATTCTTTAGCGGTCACGAGGGATGAAATCGATTAAGGACCCGGTCCACGGGTATGTGGAGGTAGATACGCCTGCCATCACGCTGCTTGACTCCCCACTGCTCCAGAGGCTCCGCCATATCAAGCAACTGGGGTTCTCCTACCTTGTATACCCGGGGGCGAACCACACCAGGTTCGAGCACTCTCTTGGTACGATGCACCTTGCAGGGGTCATGTGCCGCCAGCTCGGTGTGCCGGAATATGACCGCCTGCTTATCGTAACCGCGGCGCTCCTCCACGATATCGGGCATGGTCCCTTTTCACATTCGATTGAGCCCGTAATGGAAGAGCTGACCGGCCGGAGCCACCACCGGATTGGGAACCTTCTTAAATCCGACACCCTGGCACCCCTGCTGGAAAAAATCGGGGTCGACAGGAACGAGCTCGGAGAGGTCCTTGCAGGGGATCACCAGTTATCCGGCATCATCCACGGGGAACTTGATGTTGACCGGATGGACTACCTGCTGCGGGACGCCCACTACACGGGTGTACCGTATGGGACGGTCGATGCCCAGCGGCTCATCAGGAGCACACTACTTTCGGAAGAAGGTATCGTTATCCATGAAAGCGGGATCAATGCGGCCGAATCGCTCCTTATTGCGAGGACACTGATGAGGCCTGCTGTTTATTTCCATCACGTCAGCAGGATTGCAGAGACCATGTTTAACCATGCTGTCCTGCGCCACCTTGAAAACAAGTCCCCGTCCGAGGTAAGCGGGATGATGTACATGGATGACGTCTCCTGCATCCACGCTCTCCGCACTTCAGACTGCAGTATCACAAGGGAGTTTGCGGAAAGGATATTCTGCCGCCAGCTCTACAAAAGGGCGCTCTACGTGGGCCGTGAACAGGTTAATATCAAGGCACTGACCGAATACCGGGGAATTCCGGCACAGAGGGAGATCGCGGAAGAAATTGCAGGGATCGCAGGTGTTGACCCGTCAAAGGTGCTCGTGGATATACCGGAGCTTCCGTCAGGGATGTCGCTCCATGTCCAGGTTAAAAACCGGCACCGCGTGATGGAGCTGGCAGAAGTATCACCACTCCTGAATACCCTCAATGATAACCGGCTGGAACAATGGCGACTCGGGGTGTATACCCCGCCGGAACTGACCGACGAGGTGGAGATCATCGCGTCATCGGTCTTCCATGTGAAACCAGTGACCCTGCAGGATAAATTACCCGTATAGGCCCGGCCACGTCGTGTCGTTCCTCCGGAAAAAAACGGAAGTCTAAATAGCGATAAAAGAACATTTCACAACGAGGGGGTTTTTAGTGACCGAAGACTGGATTATTATAGTAACCGGAGTGGTTTCGGTAGCAATTGTCATCTGCGCCGTATACCTCTTTACAAACGGCCGTGAACGAAAGCTCATCGGGGACCGCCATAAACTGAAAGTGTACCAGGAATTTTTCCACGCGGTAACAGACCTCAACACAGCAGGAAGTGATCCTGACCGGCTTATCCGGGCAAAGATGAGGCTGGCCTACATCCTCGATACGATGAACCTCGTCGCAGGGCCAGAGGTACTGAAATCCATCAATGACTTCCTTGATTTCCTGAACGAGTGCACTGATGGCGAATGTGATGTGCTCAAGGAGCTGAATATTCTCAATGGCATCGTCCGGGACATGAGGGATGAACTTGACCGTAAGGGGTCGAGGGGGCTCGATGAGTCTGAGTTCAGGTTCAGGTTCTTTATCCCAAAAAACCGCTGAAAAATAAAAATAATTAGAAATATCCCTTTTTACGGGTTTTAACATAACATTATTCCGATGAGAATCAGGGTTGCATAAGTTCTTTCATCCTGAAATCTCACTGTATTGTAGAGCAGGGGAAATGCACCGGTCCCTTTATTGTGCCCGAAGATTCCGGGAAACAGCCCGGGTAACAATGGGACCATCGGGAAGTACCGGGAGATTTCCCCTTTCTATATCCTACATTTGGTGACCGGGAGTGACAATGAAGAGGACATTCGTCGTTGGGGTGACAGGGGCAAGTGGTGTGATTTACGCGAAACGGCTTCTTGATGTGCTCTGTGAGGAGGAGAACGTCCACCTGATTATAACAAGGATCGCCCGGGATATTGCCCGGCATGAAGGTGTGGCCCTTGACGGGTACAACGCGGTGTATCACGATGAGGACGGGATGGGTGCAGGAATTGCAAGCGGATCATTCAGGCATGACGGGATGGTGGTAGTCCCCTGCACGATGAAGACTCTTGCTGCCATCAGTAACGGTTTTGCTGATAACCTGATTACGCGGGCCGCCGATGTCAGCCTGAAAGAAGGCAGGAAGTGTATACTCGTGCCCCGCGAAATGCCCCTCTCCCGTGTCCACTTGAAGAACATGCTCGCTGCATGTGAATCGGGCGCAACGATCATGGTCGCAAGCCCCGGGTTCTATCACCACCCGGAGACCATCGAAGACCTCGTGGACATGGTGGTCGCACGAATTCTGGACCATTTATCTGTTGAGCATTCCCTCTGTTCCCGGTGGAGTGGTTACGATGCGTGAATTCATTGAAATAATGCGCGAAGCCGGGGAGGTTACCGATATCGACCAGCCCGTCGATATCAGGTCTGAAGCACCAAAAATGGCGTCGAAAACCGATAAACTGCTCTTTTTCCATAACGCGGGAGGTCATAAGGCCGTGATGAACGTGACTGCCACAAGAAAGGCCCTCGCCCTCGCCCTCGGAATACAAGAGTCAGAAATTGTAAAAGACCTTTCGACCAGGGAATGCGGCGGCCGTGTTTTCGAAGAAGGGGACCTGAAGATGAGTAGGGCAGACTTCTCCCAGATTCCCGTGATGACACATTTTCCGAAGGATGCAGGCCCCTATATCACGTCCGGAATCGTGTTCTCCCGGTACGGGGGCGTTGAGAACGCGTCCATTCACCGGATGCTTGTCCTTGATAATGACCATGCAGCTGCACGTCTTGTCGAGGGCCGTCATACCCATACGCTCCTCCGGAAAGCGCTCGCGGAAGGAAAGGAACTCCCGGTGGCCGTGGCGATTGGTGTCCACCCGGCGGTCACCTTTGCCAGCTGCTCCCGTGTCGCATGGGGTGATGAACTTGCATTTGCCGCAACACTGCTTGGAGGAGAACTCCCGGTGCGACGGTGTCCGAACGGGGTGCTTGTCCCGGACGCCGAGATCGTGCTGGAAGGGTATATTGGCAGCGAACGGCATGCGGAGGGTCCTTTTGTCGATATTACCGGGACATATGACGTCATCAGGAACGAACCGGTCATCAGGTTCACCGGTATGAGCCTGAAAAAAGAGGCAATCTACCATGGGATCCTCCCGGCCGGCAACGAGCACAAACTCCTGATGGGGGCCCCATACGAGCCAATAATCTATCGTGCGGTGGCAGGAGTCACGGACGTTAAAAATGTCAGCCTTACCCGCGGCGGGTGTGGTTATCTCCATGCCGTGGTCCAGATCAGGAAAAACACCGAAGGGGATGCGAAGAATGCAATAATGGCAGCGTTTGCCGCACACACCTCACTGAAACATGTGGTGGTGGTCGATGACGATATTGACATTTTCAACCCCGAGGACGTCGAGTTCGCTATTGCGACAAGGGTCCGTGGAGACAAGGACTGCATGGTGATTACCGGCGTCCGGGGTTCCTCGCTGGATCCATGCAGGCTTGAGAATGGTACGAATGTAAAAATCGGCCTCGATGCCACGATAGAAATTGGAAGAGAAGCAAAATTCATCAGGGCCGGGTGGTGATATCATGGAGCTTGACCGGGAGGACGAACTCGTCCTGAACGGGGAGTTCGGGGAGACCAGGAAGATGATGATGGAGATACTGGTCGCTCTCGGCAAGGTCTTCGGGGCCGATCGGATGATCCCCATCAGGAGTGCCCAGGTGAGCGGGGCATCCTACAAGACAATCGGAGAATACGGGCTCAGGTGGCTCAGGGCCCTCGATGCACGTGCGGCTGTACCCGCCGTACTGAACCCCATTGGAATGGACCGTGACCGGTGGCGGGAGATGGGGGTCTCACCGGAATTTGCAAAGAAACAGGCAGAGGTGATATCGGCCTACGAGCGCCTTGGTATACACCTTGACTGCACCTGTACCCCGTATTATCATACGATCACACAGTATGGTGACCACATATCATGGTCGGAATCTTCTGCCGTCGTGTACTCGAACTCGGTGATCGGGGCGCGGACTAATCGTGAAGGGGGCCCGAGTGCACTTGCGGCTGCGATAATCGGGAAGACTCCCTATTATGGCTTACACATAGTGGCAAACAGGAAACCCGGGCTTGTGATCGATGTGGACGGGACCGGAACCCATGATACCTCATGGTACGGTGCACTCGGGTATATTGCGGGTAAGGAGGCGGGGAACCGGATACCGTATTTCAGGGGAATACGTCCTGACCGCGACCAGTTGAAAGCGCTTGGCGCGGCCATGGCTGCAAGCGGGGCGGTTGCCCTGTTCCATGTGGGTGGCATAACCCCTGATTCGAAAGTGTTCTCCTATGACCTGAAGGGCCTCGAGACAATCCCGGTGGAACAAAAGGAGATCAGCGACCTCTATAAGGATATCCCGGTTGATGCAGTGGCAATCGGGTGCCCCCACTGTTCTCCGGACGAACTCGGTGCGATTGCCCACCTGCTCGAGGGGAAGCATGTGAATAAACCCCTGTACGTGTTTACCTCGAGGGCCGTCGCAGGGAACTCACGTGGTTCTATTGAGACCATTGAACGGAGCGGCGCACGGGTATATGCCGATACCTGCATGGTAGTCTCGCCCTGCATGGACTCCTACCAGTCGGTCATGGTAAACAGCGGGAAGGCATTTACCTATGTCCCGAACATGTGTGGTGCGGCATCGCGGATCGGCACGCTTGAAGAGTGCATCAGTGTTGCATGTTCATGAAAACGTTTTTCTGAGATGGGCAATCGAAAAATCCTGACCAGTTTAAGTATATTGGATTCAAATTACCGTTTATTTAATGCAGGGATGGAAAAAATCCGTTATCTATACGCCGGTGAGGAATTGCGGGACAAAGATAACCGCGAAATAGATCATCATTGTGATGATTCCCACCGGGATACCAATTTTTGCCCACTCCTTACTCGTAATCCCGATTTTTCCTGCAGAAATGATATTCGGGATATTACCCGGTATTAGTATTCCTCCGGCGATTACAAGGCCCATGAGGGCACTTTTTATCTGGAGTCTCTGAAAGCACAGGGTTAATCTCGGCAGCAGCGAGGGTTGCGTTGTCAAGCACCGCAGAGATCATGTTTACCCAGTATAACCCCGCAGAGGGAATCGGCACGACATACTGCACAATAAGGGGCTTGAACCCTTCACCGAGAAAGATCAGGGCTACGATAAAGATATAGACCTTCACTGCACGGATTCCGACCTCTGCCAGCGTGTCCCGCCTGAGCTCACATGCCAGGGATTCCTCCGATAATCCGCTCCGGTGGTAGATGACCATTCCCACGATACCAAGGGCAATAATCCCCGGGATGATATAGAGGCCAAGGAGGTTAAACAGGAAATCAAACCCGGCGTAATACGGGGGGCCGGAGAGCCGCGAGGTGGCAATGGTTGAAAGTGGCTCACCGAGGGGTGTGAGTGCAGCACCAAGCCCGATCGAGAAACAGGCGACCACCGTGACACTGATCTTATCCCCCCTGTTGATGGGAAGGGCACAGACCATCTCAACAAGCACCAGTGCTGCGAGGATAGCGGATATCAGGCTGGAGACGAGTCCGAGTATTACAATGATAAAAAAAATAAATACCGGGATCGAGGTGTGGGATGCCGTCCAGATAATTGCCTTATGGACCGCATTGAAACAAAAATACAAAAACAGCCCGAAAATCAGGACTATCTGGACGATACCCACCGGCACCCCGAAGACCGTTGTGATGACAAGCGGTGCTGTAAGGGCTTCGATCACCACTTCCGTGGTCCAGCCAAACGTATATCCTTCGATTGTAGCAAAACCGGAGATGCTAAGGGCAAGCAATCCGCAGCCAAGAAGAAATACCTCGAGGTTCTGCTCGACCTTCCTGAAGCAGAACGGGCAGATCAATACTACCAGGAATACTGCAAACAACCCGATATCGACGAGTACCGCTCCG
The DNA here is from genome assembly GCA_963709545.1 of uncultured Methanomicrobiales archaeon. Lineage (GTDB taxonomy): Archaea > Halobacteriota > Methanomicrobia > Methanomicrobiales > Methanospirillaceae > CAIKOD01. Next base: position 44,374 of record CAVPWT010000010.1, read on the forward strand.
TCCATTTACTAATAATCACCTCAGAAGCCCGATAACGTTCATAGTACATTCGTCTCCATGTACATTATGGGTGGCATGTAACGCCCGGCCGACGACCCCCGGAGTTTAAAAGAACCTGTATATCAGTTTTCATGGTTCCTCCGTCCAGTAAAGGGCAGAAATTCGTGTACAGGTTTCACATGACGTCACAATTCATTTTCCAATGCGGGGTCAATCATGAGTGACCCATGAGACTCCCGTCCGTTTCCTGTTCTGGAGGATACGCATATGGAATCCCGTGGTAACAATGAATGAATATTCATTGTTGTCACGAGAGAGGTATTTTTAACCCCGGCAGTCCTGGTTTTACTAGGTGTCCCTGGCCTGTAATCCGCCCGGATAGAAAATTGATATAGTGGTTTCGTGAGAGATTTCTCACAGACCCGGCAACCAGGGGAAACAGGAAGTGATGGTATTATACACAGGGTTTGGAGGGAAATCCGCAACAGGACACACTCCTATTCGAACGTGGGTGACCTCCGGAACGAGAAGGATACCACGGGACTGATCAAAGCCCTCGGGCATACGGACCTGGATGTCCAGTACCTGGCAGTTGAGGCTCTCGGGGACTTACAGGATCCCGCTGCAATTCCTCCCCTTGTAACGATGCTCTCCGAAGACAAGTACAGTGCACTCCGGTGGAAATCTGCAGAAGCCCTTGTAAAAATCGGGAAAGATTCAGTTGAGCCGCTCATCGTCCTGCTTGGTCACCCGGATGAGGACGTCCGGTGGAAGGCCGCAATTGCGCTCGGGCAGATCAGGGACGTCCGTGCCATTGATCCACTCATTGGTCTTCTCCGTGACCAGGACCGCTATGTTAAGGGGAGGGTGGCCGTTGCACTCGGGATGATCGGGCAGCCGGCAGTTTCCCCGCTGATCAGGGCGCTCGGGAAGGGTGACGGGAGTCTCCGCTGGGGTGCGGCGATTGCGCTTGGGCGGATCCGTGACCCAAGGGCAATTGCACCACTTGTCCGGGCCCTTGGAGACAAATATGAAAATGTCCGTTCCGAGGCACTGGCGTCCTTGAAAGCAATGGAAGACGGAAATATCGACCATTTCATCCACCTGCTGAACGAAGTCGGCAATGAGGCATTGAAGGACTATATTGCAAAGGCCCCTGAAGGCGATGGGCCTGACAGCCCCGGGTTCACAGATTTTCTCCTCTCTATTGACCCTGATTTGCGGAAGAGGCTCACTATTGCCCTCATTGGTCTCGATGACCCGGACCTCGGACCCTTGATCAATGACCTTTCCGTTCAATAAAAGAAAGGCAGGAACGCCAGTTTTACTACGTTCGGTGTTTTTTTTGCGATTTCTGAAGATGAACGTGCAAAAAATAATTAATTATATGTCCTGTGACAATGATTCACTTCACTGTGTACGGTACGTATGATTACTCATGCCACATCAGGGAGGACGAGATCTCGATTGATGTCGAACCATCCTCCCGCTATCTCACCTACCGAAGAGTGTGCAGGGGCGAATCAGCGGAACGGTCAATCGCCTCTGAAAAAGGGTCAATCATCATAAACCCCGTGGAGCCCCTGAACCTTCCCAAGGAAGTGACACGGTACCTTGAGATACATTTCAACCCGATCTTCGTAGAGCCGGAGGCTTCCCGGAAGCTGTACCTTACGTTCCCGGTAGAGATAGGTGTGTTCATCCGGGCCAAGGAGGATAACGACCTGCTCGATGTATTCTCCCTTGTAAAACCAAAATATTCCCTTTACGGGCCTCCCGACCATGGCTGCGTGACCCGCTGGCACGAAAGTACCATCTATCCTGAAGTCCCGGTTACCAATCCTCTCCGGGAAGGAGTCCTTGAACTGACCATTGTCAACGAGGGTGGGACATGGATCGAAGTGTCAAGAGCGGTCTTTGTGAATGCAGGGATGACCATCTGGTACGGGGACTATGTTCTCATGTCAGCAAGGATGGAGCTTTTTTCGAATATGGTCGCAGAAACAAGGATCCTATCAGTCCCTGAAAAAACCGGCATGACACGCTCATTGCCTGCCTATTCTGCCAAAAAGGTATCAGTTGTTGAGATGGTGAACCAGATACCATTCTATACCGCGAAAAAGGCATTCATACCTGAAAAAACGGGATTCCTGATGGAACTCGGGCTGGGTGACAAGATTGCAGACGACTAACAGCACCTTTGACCTTGCCTCTGTTTTCGCCGATGTCAGGGCATATGATATCCTTGCAATCGCGGTTATCCTGATAATTGCAGTCATTATTGCAAAAATTGTCACCACGTTCGTGAAGCGGAAGCTCTCAGACCGGATGGAAAAATACGAGCTCAACATGCTCATTGCGGTAATGTGGTGGGCGATCATCCTGATCGGGATATTTATCGCATCACCCCATTTCAAGGTCGATCTGTCAGGGCTCCTGGTTGCCGGCGGCATTATTGCAGTCATTATCGGTTTTGCCAGCCAGAGTGTCGTATCAAACCTGGTTTCCGGAATCTTCCTGATTATCGAGCGCCCGGTTAAGATTGGGGATAATATCAACATCAATGATGGCAGTGTGGAGGTGACAGGGAATGTTGAGCATATCCAGATCCTCTCAACCATTGTCAGGACATTCGAGGGGATCTATGTGCGGGTACCGAATGAGAAGGTATTCACCTCCAATATTACGAATTATGTTTCGAACGTGGCCCGGAGGTTTGATTACAGGATTGGGATCGGTTACCAGGAGGATGCCGGGAGGGCAATCCGGATTATCCGGCAGGTGATCGAAGACGAACCGTTTGCCCTTAAAAACCCGGAACCCCAGGTTTTTGTCGAAAAATTCGGGGGCAGCACGGTCGATCTCATCGTCAGAATATGGGCCCCCTCAAAGGAATGGTATGATCTCAGGATGTCGCTGCTCCTGAAAATTAAAACAACACTTGAAGCCAGCGGGGTCGAAATCCCATACCCGCAACAGGTGGTCTGGGTGCAACAGGCACCTGAAGCGGAAGGAATCCGCGGGAAAACCGTGGCTGGTAGAGATAATGAACGGTATAACTGTGGTGACCGGAAATGAGGGACGAGTATTATGTTTCCGGGTGAAAAGGAAGGAAAATCCATGGATAAAGAAAGAAAAAGAAATAACGACACGGGGAAACAGATAGATGATCTCAGCAACCCAGATATTGCCGTACGACGGGCCGCGGTCAGGCAGCTCGGGGTAGCAGGTGAACGATCAGTAACACCGCTTGTACGTTTGATGCATGAGAATAGCGACCCTGATCTCCGCTGGTACGCTGCAAGTGCCCTTGTGCTGGTGGGTGAACCCGCAATCGAACCCCTGATCCTTGCCATGGAGGACGATAGCTCCCTGGAATTCCGGAAGTATGCGGCTGCAGCTCTCGGACAGATCGGTGAGCCTGCGGTTGACCCTCTTATTGAAGCCTTTTCACGCGGGGATAAGGGGATGAGGGAATTTATCGCGCTTGCCTTGTGCAGGATCGGGGAGCCGGCCATCCAGCCCCTCCAGCAGACTGTTGCATAACAATGATGCAGAAATGCGTACCTGTGCGGAACTTGTCCTCTGGAAGATGGGTGAACCGGGTGTCCATGCACTGGTCAATGAGTATGACCCCGCGGATGCGGGAACGGACAACCAGGAAACATGATCCGCGTGATTATACCTTTTTTCCAGATTTGATACTTTTTAATCTCGGTTAAAAACATGCAGGTAAGGCCGCTCAAACCCCTGCATGACCTCCGGTTCAATTTTTAACTGCGTTTCAGCTCGGGCAATGTTCCCGCGGTGTTAAGCAGTATACAATTCATCCTGGTACTTGTTTCCTGTGCCTTTGTTCTGGTCACTGCAGGTGATAACCCAAGAGATAAATCCCACCCTGTTCATGAAATTGGTATGCTGCAGGTCTCACCGCTGATGGAACAATACCTTGCGGTGCTTCAGAATGGCCTTGAAGAGGCGATGGCGGTTGCACGTGCGGCGCGGGCACAGGGGCTTGACCCGAAGACCGTCCCCGAGATCCCGGTGGCAAACGACCTTGCGGACCGTGTTGAAGCGCTCCTGAATATCAAAGGGGTTGCGGTGCGTATCCGCGAACTGGAGGCAACGATGTCACGTGAGGAGGTGGCACTCCGGATCGGTGACGATTTCGTTGCCTGCAAATTCGGTGAGACAGGCCCCCTGGAAGTCCTCGACCATGCAATCCGCACCGCAATGGCACTCCTTACCGAAGGTGTGGTTGCCGCCCCGACGGAAGGGATTGCCAAAATTGGCCTGGGTAAAAACGATGACGGCACGGAATATTTAAAAATCTACTATGCGGGCCCAATCAGGAGTGCAGGGGGGACTGCACAGGCACTTTCAGTTCTCGTTGGTGACTACGTGCGGAGAGCGCTCGGCATAAACCGTTATATCCCAAGACAGGAGGAGATTGAGCGGTACATCGAGGAGATCCGCCAGTATAATACCATCATGAACCTCCAGTACCTCCCGAGCGAGAAGGAGATACGGCTTATTGTCAGTAACTGCCCGGTCTGTATCGATGGAGAAGGTACTGAACGGGAAGACGTGTCGGGGTACCGGAACCTTGCCCGTGTTGAGACCAATACCGTCAGGGGCGGGATGGCGCTCGTGCTTGCGGAAGGCCTTGCATTAAAAGCACCAAAAGTCCAGAAAAACGTCAAAAAAATGAAAATGGACGGATGGAACTGGCTCGACGAACTGATAAGCGGGACGACGAAAAGTGAGGCAGAGGAGACCGGCCAGGCCGGTGTAAAGCCAAAAGACAAGTACTTGCGGGACCTTATTGCAGGGAGACCTGTATTTGCCTACCCCATGCGGAAAGGCGGGTTCCGTTTGCGCCTCGGCAGGTCAAGGAACACGGGTTTTGCCGCAGCCGGACTCAACCCCGCCACGATGCATATCCTCGGGGACTTCCTGGCGGTCGGCACCCAGATGAAGACCGAACGCCCGGGAAAAGCGGCAGGGATTGTGCCGGTTGATTCAATTGAAGGCCCGACGGTCAGGTTAAAGGACGGGTCCGTGCTCAGGGTCGATGACAGTACCCTTGCACGGGAAATCATGCCGAAGATCGAGAAGATACTCGATGTAGGGGAGATCCTGATCAGTTACGGGGAGTTCCTCGAGAACAACCACCTGCTGGTCCCGGTGGCTTACTGTGAAGAGTGGTGGCTACAGGAAGGGGGAAAAATCCGGCCTGAAAATGAGTCGGAAGCGATATCGATGGCGCGTTCCGGTACCTGCCTCCACCCCGCCTACATGTATTTCTGGGACGACCTCACCTGCCTGCAGGTAAAGACACTGGCTGATTACATTGCAGATCATGGATCGGTAGGGGAAGGCGGCCTTGTGATCCCGAATGAGTTCATCTGTAAAGGTGTCCTCGAAGAGGCACTCATCCCGCATACCGTTCTTAACGAACGGATCGTAATCAGGGACTACCGTGTGCCCCTCGCCTGTCTCGGCCTTGGCAGTGACCTTACCCGTAACAGGGAGTGGGAGAATGCACCGATGGAAAATTCCCTCGCGCTTGTTACCCACCTGTCCGGTTTTACCATGAGGTCCAAGGCAGGGACCCGTATTGGTGGCAGGATGGGAAGGCCGGGAAAATCAGCCCCGCGGAAAATGGACCCGGCAGTCCATGTCCTGTTCCCGCTTGGAGAAGCAGGCGGGACCCGGCGGTCATTCCAGCAGGCGTCCACCCATACCCTGGTTGCCAACAAGGACGGGGGTATTATTATTGTCGAGGCGGGCAACCGCCGGTGTCCTGCATGTAAGACCATGACCTATAAAAACCGGTGCCATTGTGGCGAACATACAAAGCCCGTGTTCAAGTGCCAGAAATGCGGTCACGAAGGTGAGGAAGCAGAATGTCCTGCCTGTCACGTGGATATGTCCTGCTCATCCACCTGCACCATTAATGTAAAAGAGGAGTACGCACTGGCGATAGCGCGTCTTGGGATCCGGGAGGACCAGGTGCAGCTGGTGAAGGGGGTCAAGGGGATGATCTCCCGGGAGAAGGCCATCGAGATGATCGATAAGGGTATAATCAGGGCACAGCATGACCTCTTTGTTTTCAAGGACGGGACGGTCAGGTACGACATGATAGACCTCCCGCTTACCCACTTCAGGCCTGACGAGGTGGGTATCACCGTTGAGCAGGCGATCCGGCTCGGGTATGAACGTGACCTGTTCGGGACCCCGCTGGTCGAGCGGTCACAGGTGATTGAGCTCCATCCCCAGGACATCCTGGTATCCGAAATCTGCGCCGATTACCTGATAAAAATTACCCGTTTCATCGATATGATGCTGGTAAAATGCTATAACCTGCCTCCGTTTTACAACGTCAGGACGAAATCCGATCTCCTTGGGCATCTCGTTATGGGGCTTGCACCACACACGAGTGCCGGGGTACTTGCGCGCCTCGTCGGGTTCACGAAAGCGAATGTCGGTTATGCACACCCTTTTTTCCATGCTGCAAAGCGAAGGAACTGCTTCCATGGTGACACGGTGATCGAGGTCTACGACGGAAGGTCATGGAAGAGTGTACCGATCCGGCAGTTCGTGATCGAGAATTTCGACATCAGCCAACCCGGCCTTGACCGCCTTGGGACGTATTATTCTGACCCGAAGTCCTGTTTTTACACAAGGGCTGTCGACACGAACGGGGTACTGCATATGCGGAAGGTCACGTCTGTTTCAATTCACCGGTCACCTGCGGCGCTGGTCAGGATCGAGACCCGTAGGGGGAAGGAAATTGCGGTGACCCCGGATCACGCCATGCTGGTCTGGGATATCGGGTACCTCCGGAAAATAAAAGCAATGGAAATAAAACCCGGGGACCCGCTGCCCGTATTGGAGGGGATGAATATCATCACTGATTACGTTAAAAGTGCTGAGCCGGTCCCTTCCCCCGAAGAACGTGTCTACTGCCTCACGGTAGCGGAAGACCACACTGTCCTTGCAAACGGGGTTTTTACCGGGCAGTGTGACGGGGACGAGGACTGCATTATGCTCCTCCTTGATGGCCTGATCAACTTCTCCCGGTCGTTTCTCCCAGAGACCCGCGGTGGTTCGATGGACGCTCCGCTTGTCCTGACGACCCGGATTGACCCGGCAGAAATCGACAAGGAAAGTCTTAATATCGATGTGGGGGCGTCGTACCCCCTCGAATTGTACAGGGCCGCACAACAGTACACACACCCGAAAGACGTGGAACACCTGGTCGACAGGGTCGAACGCCGCATCGGGACACCAGCCCAGGTGGAGGGGTTTTTCTACACCCACAGCACGAGCAATATCTCAGCCGGGCCTGCAGAGTCCACCTATACGAGGCTTGAGTCGATGCTGGAAAAGCTTGATGCCGAGCTGAAACTGGCCGAGGAGATCAGGGCGGTTGATGCGGACGATGTTGCCGAACGGGTGCTGAACACGCATTTTATCCGTGATCTCCAGGGAAACCTCAATGCGTTCTCTAAACAGAAATTCCGCTGTACAAAATGTAACCAGAGCCACCGGCGGATGCCCCTTGCGGGGAAATGTATCAAGTGCGGGGGGAATATCATACCGACGGTCCACGAGGGTTCAGTAAAAAAATATCTCGTTATGTCACAGGACATCTGCAAAAAATACGCGGTCTCCGAATATACCCGGCAGCGTGTAGAAGGTACTCATCATGTCGATAGAGTCCACGTTCGGGACTGAAAAAGACCAGCAGATGGGACTTGCCGATTTCATGTCGTGAAGGAACCTAATATAATCGTCTCTTTTAGCAGCCCTGGTTTCCCGGGCATCCGGATTTCGGGAAATCCTCCCCAAACCCTGGATAACCGCCATCAACAGTGATCTAAATGAATGCTGAAATTTCCTTCGTAAAAAAAGGGTTGTGGTTAGACTTCAAGATCTGCTTCTATCGGACCGACAAAACCGGCAGCGATGTTATAGACGAATGAATAGATCGCTCCAATGATGAATCCCCAAATTGTACCCCCGATTATTGCGATCAGGAGGATAGCAATCGCACCTAGTCCTGCCATAGGGATCAGTTCCTTGGCGATAACACCCATACCTCCGACTACGAGGGCCATTATGATTCCCCAAATCAGACCAAGAATTAAACCTAAAATCGCACCAATCTTTGCGACACTCATGACGTTCAAACTTTTAATTTTGTAAATTGCCATAGTTCTTTTCACCTTCTGGAATGATTATGATTATATTTACCTCGCATTTAAGAGTAGTGCTGTTGTATCAACGACTGGAATCTACTGATCGCCTGTTTGCTGTATCAACTGGATTTACAGCTCGAATTGTTATACGACACTGATGCCATAATGGCATTTTATTGAATATACAATACTTTTACGTATACATTGTAATTTCAAATGTCTCGACAATTTCCGATGAAACACCCTACCTCAAAACCTTTTACCAACTGCGTCCAATATGTTTTCGCGCGAGGGTATCTAAGTGGCCAACAGAGGCAGACTCAAGATCTGTTCCCGAAGGGGTTCGCGGGTTCGACTCCCTCCCCTCGCACTTTTTAAAATTTGAGGCTTTTTCTATTCACATTGTTAGTTGTTATACTGATTTGGAATAACATCGCTTTTTTTACGGGAATGCTCCTTGGAGAAGTCACGTACCCCCCGGCTCCATGCACCCCGCTCCGAGTTAATACCGGAATTACTATTGAAAAATAGGACCATAACTTGTGGAATCAGTCGCACCAGTTCCGAAGCCAGCGGGTTCTGACTCCGGGATTGAGATGCATAAGGCGGCTCTTGGACAGATCATGATCAGGCACAGGGCACGGGGAGACACAGGTAAGAGTGCTGCTCAATACGGTGAAAGGGGGTACACCCTGTCACTTATTTCGGCTTGTAGTAGCCCCACTTACCGAGCGCTTCTCCAAGTTCCTTTGCTGTCTTTGCCTTCTCATCCAGCGTGATGCCCTCCTGCCATGCCTCGATCGCCTGCATGGTAGCTTTCGCCCCGGCCCGCGTCCCCTTCGGGTGCCCGTGGATGCCACCTGAAACCAGCAGTACAAGTTCTGTCCCGTATATGTCCAGCACGTCCGGTACAAGGCCGGGGTGCAGCCCTCCGGAAGAGACCGGGAATGCGGATTTCATCATCCCCCAGTCCTGCGCGAGGCAGAGATTTCCAGAAGCGTCGATCTTGTTCTCCCGGAGAAGATCGGCAAGCAGCATGGACTCCTTCTTTGTGCCGGCCAGCTTCCCGACCGCAGTCCCCGTGTGGATCTGCGAGACCCCGATGAGCCGCATCAGCTTTGCGAGGAAATACATGGTCATGCCGTGTTTTTTATTCCTGTCAAAGGCAGCGTGCATCGCACGGTGCGCATGGATGGCAAGCCCGAGATCCGAGCAGTAGTCCCGCATTGTCATGATTCCGGCAGTTCCCGCGACAACGACATCGATCATCGCGTAGTTCCAGCCGTACTCCGCGAGGAGGTCGGCACGCTTCATCATGGTCCCCACGTCGGCCGTGATATTAAGGAACGCCGATTTCTTCTCGCCAGTCTCCTTCTCAGCCCTGTCACGGAGCCTGGTCAGTCGCTCCACGCGTTCGTTGAACCGGTTGAACGATGTGGAGGTCAGGTTTTCGTCGTCTTTTACGAAATCGAAGCCTCCCATCCAGGTCTCGTACCCAATCTCCGCGTGCTCCTTTGCCGAGAAACCGATCTTGGGTTTTGGAACGGCACCCGTGAGAGGCCTGCCATGGATGCCCATTATCTTCCGGATCCCGTCATTGCCATAGTGCGGGCCCCGGAAGTGCTTCAGATATGCCGGTGGCAGCGTTGCATCAATGAGCCGGAGGTTCGCGATTGCTTTCATCCCGAAGATGTTCCCCGCGATCCCGCTGAGCAGCTGGACGGCATTTCCCTCCTCCCAGAGCGCAAGCGGGTAGGCGATCTTTACGAAATTCTTCTCAATTGAAAAAGCGGTCGCCTGCAGAGCCTTCATTCGTGGTGGCAGGGTGAAGAGCGTTGTCCACGTCCCCGTAGAGCTCTCTGAGGCAATCCTCCCGGCTGCCTCCTCCATGCTGATCCCTGCTGCCGGTTCGTAATAGAAGAGACAGACGATCTCATCATCAGCCGGGGTATAGTCCAGGTCGACAAACTCTCTGTACCAGTCGATTGTCATATAATTCCTGTACCAATACAGGAGGGGATTGGTAAAAAAAGAGCGTGATGTGCCAATACCATGAAAGGCCCTTCCCCAAAGACCACTATAACCAGGACAGATGCCCGTGCATTCCCCCTTGACAACGCCTGCCTGTTTTCGGGATGATATCCTGCAGTATCTCCCGTGCATGATTCCCACCGTGTTGTTTCTGAAACGGAATCTCACATACGCTTCAGGCACCAGGGCTCTCGTGCCCGGGTTTTATGCCGGCTACGAGTGGGCTGGAAAACCTGTCCCGGGGTTCATCAATATAAGAGACGGAGGACATCTGAATTATTGCCGGGCCGGGATGATCCGCCATGCCCCTTTTGGTATGGTCATCTCAAATCTTGCACCTCTCCCCGGCTCACCGGTCTCATGGATTGTAATGCCGGTAAGGGCAAGTACTTCCCTGACAAGGAAGAGCCCGAGGCCGGTGTTCCTTCCATAGCCCTGCTCGAAGATCTTCGCTTTCTCATCGGCAGGGATCCCAACGCCATTATCCTCCCAGGCAATCATCATCTCATCTCCCCGCTGTTCTGCATGAACACGAATTGCTGATACATGTCCCCCGTGCCGTACCGCGTTGTCCATCAGGTTGTAGAAAACCCTGCCAAGCAGCGGATCGGCAAATACCTCGAGGTCCTGGATACCGGATTCAACCGGGATACTCTTCGCGGCCGAACACTTTCGCAGGACCTCCCCGATATCCTGCCATACCAGATCAGCCGTCCCGAGATCCTGGTAGATCCGGGTAAAGTCGATCTGGGACTGGATTGTTTCCATCGATTCTTCAAGAATTTTGATGAATCTCTGCATTTCCGCATTTGACGATTCCAATCTGGCTAGTGCAAGATACCCCCTGCAGACGCTGATGTTGTTGATGATATCGTGCCGTGTGATAGATGAGAGCAGGGTTAGTTTTTTGTTGGCATCCCGGAGTCCTTCTTCCGCCCGCTTGCGGCCGGTGATGTCCCGTCCGACATACACCATCCCGTACGGTTCGCCAGAAGGGGTTCGGAGGACATCCCCGTTGACTTCCAGTGATAACCGGTTCCCGTCACGGGAGATGAAGGTGTATCGACCGGGCCCAGCTGGCGGGCGAACATCTGTTTTGTGTTCTCGATTGCCCGGGGAAGATCTTCCGGTGAAAAGAACTGAAAACCGATTTGCCCAATACATCGTTGGCCGTCGCATAGCCGCTCATGGTTATCCCGGTCTCATTGATATAGACGATATTTCCCGCAAGGTCAGTCCTTGCCACGAGATCAGGCACCGTGCTGACCAGTTTCCGGTACCAGCTCCTCGCTATCAGCAAGGGCTGCCAGTGCCTTCCTGCGTACCGTGATATCGCGTGATACTCCGAGGATCCCGACCGGCATCCCTGCGGAATCCCGCAGCATTGTCACTGCATTTTCAACAATGATCGTTGTCCCGTCTTTACAGTACTCTTCTGTCTCAAACGAGATCGTCCTGCCCGGATTGGCAGTCCCGGCGGCTTCCAGTGCCATCTCATCATGGAACCGTTTCAGAACTGATTCGGCGGAATCGGGTGTCATCATATCCTGAAGGGACTTGGACAGCGTCTCCTCGACCGTAAATCCTTTCATCCTGGTGACAGACGGGCTTGTGTATGTCATCCTCATGTTCATATCGAAGATCCAGATGTGGTCTGCGGTATTCTCCGTAATGAGGCGGTACCGCCCTTCGTTCTCGCGCAGCGCATTATCAGCGGCAATCCGCTCGGTAATATCCTCGAGCGTCTCGACAGCACCGATGATCGCTCCCTTCGCATCCAGTACCGGGGCTGCGGTAAACGAGAGCCATGTTCCGGCTGTGCCCATGCGGGGGAAGAAGTCAGTCGCTTCATAGGCGCCGTCCACGTTCCGGGACTTCTGCAGCTTACCGGCATACCACTTGAAGAGGCCGTCAGTGTTGCCATCGACAACAAGGTCGGCAAGAACCGGTCGCTTCTCCGGGTAGAACGGACGCCAATGCTGGTCGGTACCCAGGATATCAGCAGCGCTGATGCCGCTATACTCCTCTATCGCCTTGTTCCAGGAAATGACCCGGTGGTTCAAGTCAATCACGAACTGGAGGATGGGGGAACCGTTGAGGACTGACTGCAGGCGGGCTTCACTTTCCTTCAAAGCCGCTTCCGACTGCATCCGTTCAGAGATATCTGTCGATACGCTCAGGAGCACGTCCCGGCCGTTCCATGTCGTGATCTTTGCCGTGACATTGAGTGGGACAGTCGAACCGTCTTTACGGAAATGCTCAACGTCAAACGACGCCTCCCCGGTCCTGCGGAGCAGTTCTATCCGCTCGTTGATCAGCTGCTCGCTTCCCGGCACGTCGATCTCGTGCAGGTTTTTTGCCATGAACTCTTCCCGGGTCCAACCGTGGAGTTCGAGTGTCCGCTGGTTTGCATACAGCATCTCCCCCTCAGGGGTATGGACGGTAACGGATGCCGGGCTGAGATCGTTGAGGCAGGCAAGGAGTGTTGCCTCCTCCTCCGCTCTCCTGCGCTCGGTGATGTCCCGGCAGAGCGTGAGGATGCGGATACGCTCCCCGGATTCCAGGACGGTCGCGTTGATCTCGATCGGCGTGATCGTGCCGGTAGTACTTATGTAATCGATCTCGAAGTTCCGGATAAACCCGTTTCTGATGCATTGCTGCACGGCCTGCGCATTTTTCTCCTTCTCGTATACTGCTGTCCATTCAAGGACGTTCCTGCCCGCAATCTCTGCAAGGCCTGTGTGGCCGGTCAGGCGGACATACTCGGGGTTGGCATCTAGTACATTTCCCAGTGCATCGATGATGACAAAGCCGGTGCCCGTTGTCTCGACCAGTGTGCGGTACTTCTGCTCGCTTTCCATTAGAGCCTCATTTCCCCGGCACTCAGCGGTGATATCCTGTGAGATCGTACCGAAACGGAATCCTTTTTCCGTTTTGATAGGGAAGATTGTCTGCCGGATAATTACACTCGTATATCGGGACGTTCAATTTCTGTGACATTTGGCCCGGTAAAGGCCGGGACACCGGTTGATAATCCCGTGCGGATCATCTGTTCGAGCGCTGCTCTGCGCTCCTCTGTACGGCGTTCACGGGGAACGAGACGGATCACGACATCCCACCAGTACCTGCCGATGGCATCCTCCTTTGAAATCCCCGAGATCTGCTCTGAACCGGCATTCCATTCGATAACTTTTCCCTCTTCGTCAATAATCATGACCGCATCGGACGTTGTATCTATGAATGACCTGAGCCGGGACTCGCTTTCGCGGATGATCTGGTCCTGCCGTGTCAGCGTCTCCAGGTTTGCTTTGAGTCTCTCTTCGGATGCGGTGAGTTGTTCGTATGCAGCCCGGAGCTCGTCTTCATCCAGTTTGCGCTCGGTGATATCAATATTGGTCCCCGTCCAGCGGACCGGTCTTCCCTCTGCGTCCCTGTGGATGTCGCCGCGCGTAAGAATCCAGTGCCAGCTGCCGTCCTTGTGACGCAGGCGGTGTTCGATCTCGTATTTTGTCGTCTTTCCCTCGAGGTAGTCACTCACGGCTTTCTCGATCCGGGCCGCATCGTCCGGGTGCCAGAGGTTTTTCCAGCCTGAGAAGTTATTCTCTACCTCAGGGTCCCCGTAGCCCAGCATTGTCTTCCACTGCAGGGAGAAAAATACCCGGTCGTTGACCATGTCCCAGTCCCAAAGCCCCGCTCCGGTCCCGGCAATCGCGCGGCTGAAGCGGTCTTCGCTCTTGCGCAGTTCCTCCTCGGCCTTATTCCTTTCAGAGATGTCCCGGATAGACTCGATCGCCCCGACGATCTCCCCTTTCCTGTCATACAAAGGGCTTGCCTTGCCCATCAGGGTCACAACATTCCCTTTCGGCCGGGGGAGCGAGGTTTCTGCGATCAGGATATCCTTCTCATGGATGATGTGGGCGTAATTTTTTGCAATGACGTCATCGGGTTCGAAGATCAGGTCGATGAGGATCTTGCGCCGGGCCCCGTAGAACGGGACAGCGTACTCAAAGTTCCCCTTCCCGATCATCTCTGATGCAGGCAAGCCGGTCATCTCCTCGATGGCCCGGTTCCACGCGATGATATGGCCCCCCCGGTCTATGGCAAACGTGGCATCCGGGAGGAAATTGATAATATCTGCGAGCCGTTTCTCTGACTCGGTCTGCGAGAGTTCTGCCTGACGCCGTTTCACAGCCTGCCTGACCTTGTGGGCAAGCTCGGCGAACTGGGCCATCGGGTCCCCACCCTTCTGGAGGTAGAAATCCGCCCCTTCGTTCAGGGCCTCGATGACGACCTCCTCCCGTCCCTTGCCCGTGAACAGGATGAAAGGTATCTCGTTTCCGGACTGTCGCACCGCCTTTAACAGCTTGATCCCGTCCATCTCCGGCATCTGGTAATCGGATATGATGGCATCGTATTCCCTGACTGCCATGGCCTGCAACGCTTCTGCAGCGGACCCGACGATGTCTACCTGGAATGCCCCGCCCCTCTCAAGAAAGGCCTTCCCGATGTTGAGGAGCGCCGGCTCGTCGTCGATATAAAGAGCCAGTATGGGGACGGTTGTCATGGGTAGCTTCCTCCATCCTGCACTGCTCCCTTCGACACGGGTACCAGGTAGTCAGGTATGATTACATCGGACGATTCCTGTTCGGGCAGCCAGGTTACACGGGTCGCGTTGACGGATGCGGATTCTGTGAAGTCGTTGGATCCGAGAAGAAAGAGCCTGTAATATCCTGGAAGAACCGGTTTGCCTTGTGCAATGTGAACAGGAATCATTCAGCGCAACGACCTAACTAATGATAGAACTGGGTATGTGTAATAATTATTAGTTTGATACAGTTATACCGCCTTGTTGATGGCTCACCTGATTTAACATGCTGTTTAGTTAATGGTTAGGTAATCCTTTGAATGTACCTGGTTAATCATCACCAGGAGCATTATCTGGTAGCCTTTATGGAAAACGGCCTACCCCCTGACAAGATACTGGCAGGGAAACCCATTTTAATATAACAATATCCCCCTCTGGGTATTCAATTTTCATCCTGTTTGCGTGTGGCCCTTTGGAATCATGTCGATAATCCCTCATCAGGGTTCAGTAGTCAATGATTCAACTGATGAGGGTGGCAATTACAAATGCCGCATCGATCCATTTCTTCCGTGTTGCACATATGCATGCCACCGCAAAACGAGGATCACCGGGACCCATCCGTCCCCAAGGAAACTGACAGCCGTCATTAACGCAGCAAACGCCGGTTCGTCCTCCCCACACAGCGTAAAAGCCACCTTCAGGTTGAAGTGGAAAACACCAAAAAATCAGGTTGCAAGAGAGAGTGCGATTCCACTCACAAGCAGAATAGCGAGGATGATAACCATCTTCCGGTCCATGGTGTATCTGAGAAATAATAGCCGTTTGTTAATTCTAATAGTACATCATTTTAAGCTGGTTTCATCATCATTTTCAATAAAACAGAACGGATCTTCGGCTGAAAAATCACCACAACTGGCAGAGGCACGGACCCTGCAGCCTCCTCCACAGAGATGAAAATACCCACAATCCCTGCATTTTCCTCCGATTGTTTGATTTTTTCCCCGGAACCGGGCCAGCACCGGGTGAGTGTCATCAGTCCAGATCCCTGAAAAAGGACGCTCCCTGACGTTCCCGATAAAAAAATCCGCTGACCTGGCGAACTGGCAGGGATAGACATTTCCCCAGGGGTCAATATTTGCCACACGGTCCCCCGCGCTGCAGCCGCCTTTTAAGGATTTCAGGAGCTCGTTCGCATCAGGAAGGTCCGGTGAATGATCATGCTCCATTGACCGGAGCAGGTGGATGCAGTCCTGGGGGGCATCAACAGTCAGAAACTCCATGGTTTCCGGGTCGGTCTCTTTCGCTTTCCGGTACAGAAGGCTCAGGGCCCCGGTTACCTCCGCACTTCCGAGCTGTAAGCGCTCGTATGCCTCCCTGCCCCTGCCACAGGGTACCAGCCAGTACAGGCAGAACCTTGATGCACCTTTGGTCAGGGCGAGATTGATAAGTGGTTCGAGTTCACCGTAGTTTTCCTTTGTCAGGGTGACCCTTACTCCGCACCGCAAACCGGCCTCACGGCAATGGGCGAAGGCGGCTGTAGTACGACGGAACGATCCCGGGGAATTCCTGAATCTGTCGTGGGTCTCTGCCCGTGCCCCGTCAAGTGATATGCCGGCATATTCGATCCCGCAGTCCCTGATTTTCCGGGCAATTTCTGATGTAATCAGGGTGCCGTTGGTACTGAGTGCGGTTTTTATCCCCCGGAACGCAGCATGACCCGCCAGTTCCCAGATATCTTCGCGCACCAGTGGCTCCCCTCCGGTGAACAGGATCAGCGGGACGCCCATACCGGCAAGGTCATCGATAACACCGAGTGCCTCAGCTGTTGTCAGCTCACCCTCAGTCCCGGCATTGCGGGTCTGACCGGCTGTAACAGTGACCGCACCTGAGGTTGCACCTGTTCGTGAGGTTCCAGAACACAACGGGCGTTCGCAGATTGGCAAATGCAAGGTACCTGCTTGGCATATCACCTGCCACCCCGTGCCGGTGCTTCATCAGCGCACTCACCGTCCCCCTGCTATGTAAGCACTGGGTAATCCTGTTCATAAGGAAATGCTCCCGTTCTCCCGGATACGGACATTCGGGACACGTTTGAACTCTTCAGGTACTGAACAGGACGACATAATTATCTACGCCGATCCGGCCTGCCAGCTTCCCGATCTCATCAAGGACCGCGTCCCTGCTATACCCGTGGTGAACGGTGTAGATAGTGTACTCCCACGTACCCTGCACCGGCAGGCGTTCATAACAGTGGGTAACACACGGGAACGTTGCCAGCAGGGGTCCTATATCGGCTCCATGTGACCCCCCACCGTTCCATGCAACAAGGGCGTTTGCCGACATCCCAACCCGTCTCTGGTTGATGCGTGCCCGGAATTTCCGGATAATTCCTGCGGCCATAAGTTTTTGAATTCGTTTGACTACCTCTGTCCCAGGAATATCCAGCCGCCTCCCGATCTCTTCATACGGCTCGTTGACGAGGGGCAGTCCGTTTTCGAGTTCGGAGAGCAGCTGCAGGTCAAGTGGGTCCAATGGTAACCTCCCGGTCTTTTTCGTTAAAAAAAGAAAAACGTACGTCCACTTTCAGTTTTCTTACGGTGGGAAGATCCATGACATCCCTATCCGGAACACCAGTACGCTTGAGAATTTCTGCAAGCACATGCTGAATATCCTCCTTGTTTTTTCCGGTAAGCGTGAACCAGATAGTGTAGTAATGGTCCCTCCTGAAATTATGTGAAACCTCGGGATAACTGTTGATGATGTCTGCAATTTCGCGGATCCGTTCATCTGGAACATGGAGGGCAACCAGTGTTGCCGCAGTGAGTCCCATGTGCCGGGATTCAAGGGTAGGGGATATACCCCTGATAATGCCCTTGGCATGGAGAAGCTTCATCCGTTCAAGCAGGAACTCCTCGGTAATTCCCAATCGCCGTGCAACTGCTGCGAAAGGCCGGGGGACAAGCGGAATATCGTCCTGCAGGGCATCAAGGATGAGCAGATCTGTCCCGTCCTGCGGAGCGTGATATGTCATATCGCATCCCCACCAGGTCCGTAACAGCAGCATGGGTCTTCAGCACAGAGGTCCCCGCTCAGCTCATCCGGCGGAGCAAGCCCGTCACACCAGCGGGGTGAAAATGAGTCCGCACCGCGGTAAGCCCTTGCCCTGCAACCGCCACAGATGGTTTTATACCTACATATCCCGCACTTCCCGGTAAGGCGATCAGGATCGCGGAGTGCTGCAAAAATTTCTGAATTGTTCCAGATTTCTGAAAACGACATATTCCTGATATTGCCGGCGCTCAACGGAAGGTACGGGCAGGGGGTCACATCCCCGTTGGCATAAATCCGGCAATAGCTGATCCCGGCGATACAGCCCCTGCCCCACGCCGGATTTTTTATCCCAACTCCTCTGCAATGCGGCGGAACTGCGGGGCACATGTCGGCCGGATATTCATGCTGAGATTACGGTAGTTCACGAGGATCTGCCTGATCAGGGCTTCATATTCCTGCGGGCTCCCGTGTCCGATATCCCGTGCCCTCCCGGTCGGAACCGGGAAAAAGACCTGGTAATCTCGGACACCAAGTGTTGTGCACAATTCAATTACGTCCCTGACTTCACCGATTCCGGAATTCAAGACTGACATGTTGACCTGGACACCGATCCCTTCATCCCGGCAGTTCCGGATCGCCTGCACGGATTTCTCCCACACGCCATTCATGCCACGGAATGCATCATGAATGGCCGGAGACCCGGAGTCGAGGCTTATGGCAACGGCTTTTATTCCCGCCTCGTTAAGTTTCGCAGCGGTTCCCCTATCGATAAGCACCCCGCTCGTACCCATGACCATCCGGAGCCCCTGATCGGTACCGTACCGGGCGATGGCAAAGATGTCCTCCCTCATGAGGGGTTCTCCTCCGCTCAGTACCGACGATAGGTCTCCCGGCCTCACAGATCTGGTCAATAACACCGAAAGCTTCTGCTGTGGAGAGCACTCCCTCGACTTCAGAGACCCCTGCGTCCACGTAACAGTGGGCACATTTCAGGGGGCAGCGGAGCGTGATGTTCCACGAGATGATTCGTGGCGCCCCACCAGATACACCCTTCACAGATTCAGCCCTTTTGCCATATACTGCCCGAGTTCCGTATTCACCTTCGTGAGGTTCTCCACCCTTGAAACCATTCATCCTACGATCTGGCGAGATCGAAGCGATCGAGGTTCATGACTTTATTCCACGCAGCGACGAAATCCTGGATAAATTTCAACTGCCCGTCCGCGCTTCCATAGACCTCGGCCAGAGCCCGGAGCTGGGAGTTCGAACCGAAGATGAGATCGACACGCGTGCCGGTCCACCTGAGTTCACCCGTCTTGCGATCGCGTCCTTCAAATACGTCTGCATCTTTCGACACCGGCTTCCACTCCGTGCCCATGTCGAGCAGGTGTGTGAAGAAGTCATTGGTGAGCGCTTCGGGCCGCTTCGTGAAGACACCATGCCTGGTCTGTCCGAAGTTGGTATTCAGCACCCGCATCCCGCCAACGAGCACCGTCATCTCGGGCGCGGTCAGGTTCAGCAGCTGCGCCTTGTCAACCAGCAACTCCTCAGCCGATGCGGCGAATTTTCCCCCGGGGTAGTTGCGGAAGCCGTCCGCCTTTGGCTCGAGCACGGCAAAGGATGCCGCATCGGTCTGCCCCTGCGAGGCGTCACTTCGTCCCGGTGTGAAGGGGACCGTCACATTGTGACCTGCCTTCTTTGCAGCCTCTTCAACGCCGGCACAACCGGCCAGGACAATCAGGTCAGCCAGCGAGACTTTCTTCCCCCCGGAGGCGGCGCTGTTGAAGGCGTTCTGAATACCCTCCAGGGTTTTGAGTACCTTCGCCAGCTGTGCCGGCTGGTTGACTTCCCAATCCTTCTGCGGCGCCAGGCGGATGCGGGCCCCGTTCGCACCGCCCCGCTTGTCGGAGCCACGGAATGTGGACGCCGAAGCCCAGGCGACCGAGACCATCTCTGATACAGACAGGCCGGAAGCAAGGATCTTCTCCTTGAGGGAGGCGATGTCCTGGGCATCAATCAGTCTGTGATTGACGACAGGGATGGGGTCCTGCCATATGAGCTCTTCACCCGGGACCTCCGGGCCGAGATAGCGTGAGCGCGGGCCCATGTCGCGGTGTGTCAGCTTGAACCACGCCCGGGCGAATGCGTCCGCGAACTGGTCCGGGTGCTCGTAGAAGCGCCGCGAAATCTTTTCGTAGGCGGGATCGAACCTAAGGGAAAGGTCCGTGGTCAGCATGGATGGCGCGTGACGCTTTGTCTTGTCGTGGGCATCCGGGACCGTGCCGGCCCCAGCATTGCCCTTCGGCGTCCACTGGTGAGCACCGGCGGGGCTCTTCGTCAGTTCCCATTCGTTTTCGAACAGGATCCGGAGGAAGTTGTTGCTCCACTTCGTTGGTGTGTTGGTCCAGGTGACTTCCAGGCCGCTGGTGATAGTATCCCCGCCTTTGCCGGTGCCGAAGCTGCTCTTCCAGCCGAGGCCCTGCTCCTCGATGCCCGCCGCCTCGGGCTCAGGTCCCACATGGGACGCAGGACCGGCGCCGTGGGCTTTGCCAAAGGAGTGTCCACCGGCGATGAGCGCAACGGTCTCCTCGTCGTTCATTGCCATACGGGCGAACGTCTCGCGGATATCCTTAGCCGCCGCGACCGGGTCCGGGTCGCCGTTCGGGCCCTCCGGGTTGACGTAGATCAGCCCCATCTGCACGGCAGCGAGCGGTTTTTCGAGGTTCCGCTCACCGGAGTAGCGGTCGTCATCAAGCCACTTGTTCTCAGAACCCCAGTAGACGGCTTCCTCCGGCTCCCAGACATCAGCACGGCCGCCGGCAAAGCCGAAGGTCTTGAATCCCATCGATTCCAGGGCGACGTTGCCGGCAAGGATCAGGAGGTCGGCCCAGGAGATCTTCCTGCCATACTTCTGCTTGATCGGCCACAGCAACCGGCGTGCCTTGTCAAGGTTCGCGTTGTCCGGCCAGCTGTTGAGCGGCGGGAAGCGCTGCTGACCGGCACCGGCGCCGCCCCGGCCATCCCCGACTCGGTAAGTGCCGGCGCTGTGCCATGCCATGCGGATGAAGAGGGGACCGTAGTGGCCGAAGTCGGCCGGCCACCAGTCCTGCGAGCCGGTCATCAGCACCTGCAGGTCCTTCTTCACGGCCGGCAGGTCAAGTTTTTTGAATTCTTCAGCATAATTGAACTCCCTGCCCATCGGATTTGACATGGTTGAGTGCTGGTGAAGAACCCTCAGGTTTAGCTGGTTCGGCCACCATTCGCGGTTCGATGTACCTCCACCGGCTACCTGCCGGTGCATCCCGGCCTTAACCGGGCCCTTGCTGTCGTCAGTCATAATGTCATCTCATCCTATGATGTTATCGACGGTACGAAGGCCGGCCCACGGTGCCCTGCTGTATGGGAGCCCTGGTTGTCCGAAACCATGACGTCCCGGTGTGCCTCAAGGGCTTTTTGGCCATAGCCCGTTCACAAAAGAAAATGGAAGTACCGGTTTATCTACTTAGGGTTGGGGGCTGAAGTCCGGAACCGGGAGTACAGCAACACTCATCAAAAAAGGAAACATAAATTGAAAACGGGTGCTTTCTACTCCCGTTTCCCGAGGAGAAATCCCTTCTGGTAGGCTGCTTCGAGCAGGTCCGGGTGTGCCGTCACGTCCTGAATTGTATCCATATCATTGATCAACAGCTCATCGGTATACTGGCAGTCGATAATATCAAAAAATGCCTTTACTGTCAGCTTGGCACCTGTGAAAACCTCGGGGATTTTCATGCCCGAGATACAGATGAAAAGTGCCTTACGCTCCTTTCTACGCTCCTTTGAGATGAAAGGCTCTTTTCGTATATATTTGGCCATGAAAAAGACCTGGAACCGGTCTATCATCGATTTGAGTTTACCGGGAATTCCCATCGTCATGACCGGGGTAGCAATGATGAGATAATCCATCTCTTTGAATTTCGGATAGAGCGTCTGCATATCGTCGTCCATGATGCAGGTGTCATGGTCTCTGCAGAAAAACATCTCCATGCATGAATCGAAATCAAGGTTGGCTATTTCAATTTTTTCCACCGTGCAACCGGCATCCTCTGCGCCCTTGAGTGCACGGTCAAGCAGTTTTGCCGTGTTGCCTTCGGAAAGGGGACTCCCGAGGATACCTATCACCTTTTTTCCCATGAAATAGTAGACGTGAAAAACTCTCATAAAGTTTTGTATAACAACCTGAAATTTTCCTATTGGGGGATGACGCAACGATACTCACTTCAGTTATTCAAAGGATTGTTGATGGAGCAACACTCCTCATTTCACTATTGCTTATTGAACGGCCGCCTTATACTGATCCTCTAAATTACCTGCATCGCTGTGATCCTTGTATTTGAGTCTGCATTCGGCATGAAAAGCGGTATCATAATTTCTGCTGCAGAGGTGTGCGATAGCAACTTGTGGTATAAGCTTACCGGGTGCAAAGTCCGTGTATGGGGAAAATACCTCTCTAACCGTATCCCTTCCCATTATTTCCCTGTTTATCTGCGGACACGACATGGTCTACCGGATCCACCGGACCTGCCAGGACCGTTGACCTCGTCCTGATCAAGGCAACACCATGATAATCCCCGGCAGGAAAAAATCAAATGACATATCTCTGTGTATGCGCAGTAAATGATGATCATGACAATAACAATAGAGCCGGTGACGGGACTTCCCCTGATCCAAAATGGCGATGACCTCCCCGGAATGATTGCAGAAAGGGCCCGCATCATGGACGGTGATATCCTCTGCATTGCTTCATCTGTCTATTCAAAGTCAAAAGGATATACCCGCAGGCTCGACGGTATCACACCATCGGAACGGGCGATCAGGATCGGGAAAATGACCGGTGAAGACCCCCGTTTTCTCCAGGGTGTGCTTGATGCATCGACTGATATCCTTCTTGAATACCCGTTCATCCTATCTGAAGTCGCGGGCGGGCATATCGGCGTTCGTGCAGGGGTCGACCAGAGTAATATCGATGACGGGATGATCATCCTCCTGCCACCCGACTCAATGAAGGCCGCAGAAGAGGTGAGAGAACGGATCAAGGCTCTCAACGGCAGCGATATAGGGGTCATCATTACCGATACGGTTGGAAGGGCATTTCGGCGTGGACAGACCGGCAACGCGATCGGGTGGAGTGGTATGTCTGCTATTCGCGACTTCAGGGGTGATACTGACCTCTTCGGGCATGTACTGAAGATCACGGAAGAGGCAGTTGTTGATGAGATTGCAGGGTTTGCTAACTTTATCATGGGTGAGAGTAACAACGGAGTTCCGGCGGTTGTCTTCCGGGGATGTGAAAAATGGAAAGGGCATGATGACCTCTACTACCATGCAGACGAGGATATAATCCGGAAATCACTTTGTTCGCGGGACAACCCTGGTCCTGGATAAACAATACCTGATTATCGCATATTTTTTGGAATAACGAGGGATTTTAGAAACTATTGGTATTGACAAGTTTTGTGTATGACGTGAGATAGAAACGATCTCACACTATGCGAATCTGTCCGGTATCCCCACACCTATTTTTTTGTGCCAGCGGGAAACCGGGATCCGGAATCAGGTCATACTCTCAGATCCCTGTTATATTTTCACGGCGTTTGAGGTTTTCTGGAGCAGGACAAAAAAATTCAAATTAATAATTTGCAGCATTAGTGACACCCTGCAACTGTCTGTTCAATCGGCAATCTTCATTTACTAGTATGACATATGTTAACAATTGACACGGTGAGATTGCAGATGCTTGTCGCACATCAGGTAAAGAAAAAATTCGGGGGCCTTGTTGCAGTGCAGGATGTAGACCTGACCCTTCACGAAGGAGAAATCCTCGGACTGGTCGGTCCGAACGGTGCGGGAAAGACAACACTCCTCAATATTATATCCGGCCTCTACCAGCCTGACAACGGCACTATTCATTATAAGGGCGAGAATATTACCGGTCTCTCTCTGAACAAGCTCTGCAAGAAGGGAATAGCCAAAACATTCCAGCATCCACAGTCTTTTCCAGGCATGCTGGCCACTGAAGCGGTAATGGTCAGCGCAATCTTTGGTAACCATCACAAGGTCGGTATGAAGGATGCCCGCGAAGAGGCAATCGGCCACCTCGCATTTGTGGGTTTTCCAAAAGACAAGATTGATGCACCACTTTCCCAGCTTAACCTCATGGAACTGAAGCGCATTCAGTCTGCCCGGGCCCTGGCCTCCAGGCCAAAACTCCTGCTCATGGACGAACTCACCACGGGGCTCAACCCGAGCGAGAGTGGGGAAGCAATCAGCCTGATCAAAAAGATCAGGGATGGCGGTACGACCATCATGCTGATAGAGCATGTGATGAGGGTTATTACCGGCGTTTCCGACCGTATCGTGGTACTTGACCACGGTGAAAAAATAGCGGAGGGCACTCCTCTCGATGTTCTCAATGACCAGCGGGTAATAGATTCATACCTTGGCGAAAAATATACTAACTAGAGGTCAATTTTTGCTTAGGATAGAACATCTGGATGTCTGCCACGGTAACCTGCATGTGGTCTGGGACCTAACACTTGAGGTCCACAAAGGTGAGATTGTTACGCTCCTTGGACCAAACGGTGCGGGAAAAACAACCTTTGTCGAGACAATTATGGGCCTGAACCGGAGCGCCCGGGGCTCCATACGGTTTATGGACCAGGAGATCCTTGGGCTATTACCGTACGAGATTGTGAAGAGAGGTATTACACTGGTCCCTGAGAAAAGAGAACTCTTCCCAAAGATGTCAGTCCGGGAGAACCTCAGCCTTGGTGGTCACCTGAATATGCAGGGCACGAGTGATCCGGAACCAGTGCTTGAGATGTTCCCTGTCCTCAGGGAGAGGCAGGGCCAGTTGGCCGGCACGTTATCAGGCGGCGAGCAGCAGATGCTGGCGATCGGGCGAAGCCTGATGTTAAACCCGAAGTCTGCTGGTGCTTGACGAGCCCTCTCTTGGCCTTTCCCCGCTTTTTGTAAAAAGTGTGCTCCAATCGGTGGCAAAACTCAATGAATCAGGCCTTTCGATCCTGCTGCTTGAACAAAACGTGATGCACGCCCTTGAAATTTCGCACCGGGGGTATGTCCTTGAAAACGGAAGGATCACGATCCAGGGCACCGCACAGGAGCTCCTCGATAACCAGGAGATACAGGCCTGCTACCTGGGGCTTTAAGGATAGGATAAGAAAAGGGTTAATTTACAATCCAGGGGCACTGTTTATTTTCAGCTTGACTTAATCTTAAGGGGTCCTCCCCTTCAGTATTTTTCAAAAAAAAATTATTTTGAAAGCAGTTTATTGAACCGTGCCCTCCATATGGGCGCCCTTTTTTTGATCACTTCCGGCAGGGAGACCAGCCCGCGTGGCAGGAATATTACGACGAGGACAAGGATGACACCGATAATAATGAACCTGCCATAGGTAAGGCCGAGTGACTGGAGACCATCCCACAGTAGCGTAATGACTATTGTCCCGATAATCGGCCCTGCAAGTGTACCGAGCCCGCCACTTATAGAGTAAATAATCGGCCAGAACGAGATATCAACGCCAAATATTTCGGGTGTGACATAACCTAGATAGTGGATTTCCAGTGCACCTGCAAGGCCGGCAAAATATGCACTTACCATGAATGCAAGCAGTTTGTACCTGACAGGATCGATACCCGCTGCACGGGCTTCAAGTTCATTTTCCCGGATTGCGGAAAATGCCAGGCCAATTTTGGAATTCAAAATGGTCCTGAACAACAGAATAACAATGACTGCTATAAGCAGGATGGAATAATACTCATACACGAGATAGTTCGGTACGGTATTGCTGATCAGCGGAGGTGCCGCAACACCGTCCCAACCCCCGGTGACAGAACTGAACTGGCTTGCTACCAGCACCTGGATAATGACGGCAAACCCGAACGTGACCATGGCGAGGAACCATTCCTTCATCCTTACACAGATAAGGCCAATAAACAGCCCGACTGCCGCCGCCGCAGCGCCCCCGAAAAATATTGTCAGGTATGGCGTAAGGCCGCTTTTTACCGCGATCAGTGTGGATATGTAACCCCCAATCCCAAAGAACGCAGCATGCCCCAGGGACCCCTGGCCGCTGTAGGTCAGGAAATTCCAGGCGGACGCATAAATGATGAAAATGACCATGATAATCAGAACGGTTAAGTAATACACGTTCAGCCCGGTAACAAGGGGAAACAGGACGGCACATGCCAGTGCCGCGATAGTGAGATACTGGACGACCCGGTTTTTTTCCATCGTTATTATCACTCTGCTTCCTCCCCGAACAAACCGGTCGGCTTGATTATCAGGACGATTATTAAAATGAGGAAGGCAACCGCGTCCTTCCAGGCACCGCCTATCGTGAAAACAGTGAAATTTTCTGCGATTCCAAGGATAAGACCCCCGATAATCGCACCCGGGATACTCCCGAGACCTCCGATAATCACAATGGCAAAGGCCTTGACTGCTGGTACAGAGCCCATGTATGGGTTAAAGACCTGCCCGCTGACCACCCAGAGTGTCCCGGCAGCCCCGGCAAGCCCGGCCCCGATACCAAAGCTCAGCATGTCCATCCGTTCGACATTGATCCCTACCAGCATTGCAGCCTTCCGGTTCTGGCTGGTCGCACGGACTGCGAGCCCGAGCCGGGACTTCTTAAGGAACAGGTAAAGCGCAACGAGGATCACTACTGTCGTGACAATGATAATGAGGTAATCAACGGGGATTTTCATACTTCCTATTGAAACGGTTATTGCTTCAAACGGGCTTTGAATTACTTTCCATTCATCTGTCCAAATCATTGCAGCGACATTTTCGAAAATATAAATCAGTCCGATACTGATGAAGATCTCGTTTAATTTCCCCGTGCCGAGAATAGGACGGAAACATAACCTTTCGATGATCACGCCGATCACGATCAGGATGGGGATTGATGCAGCCAGGAGGACGTAGGGGTTGAAACCCGTGAGAACAAAGAAAGAAAAGGTCACATACGCCCCGATCATAAGCAACTGGCCATGGGCAAAATTAACGACCTTCATTACCCCGAAAATCAGGTTGAGACCCGTTGCAAGGAGGATATAGATGCATCCGGCATATAAACCCCATACCAAAACCTGCAGGAAGATGTCTAGGCCGATTTCCATTTCTAATCCTCTCCGGGACCTGTATAAAAAATTGGTGTTATCAGGGTTTATGCTTTAGGCTGGCATATACCAGTCTGGGAGGACAAAGTCAGTTTCTTTGAGATTAGCGGGTGCGACAATCTTCGGCCTTGTTTCATTGACAACCGGGTCCCAGACCAGTTGCTCCATGGTAAGGTCGAATTTGCTCTCACGGAAATCCTTTGAGAAATTGATTGTCTGGCCTTGCATCGCCTCGACTATCTGGGGCATCTCTAAATTCGCAATCGCATTTTTCACTGCTGTTTTGTTTAATGTACCTGCATTTTCGACTGCTTTAGCACCTATATATACTCCCTCATAGGTTGCAACACCCATCATTCCCGGGAACCCACCGAATTTCTTTTCGAAATCAGTAACGAATTTATTGTATGCTGCTTCAGTCGGGCCTTTTGGAACGGTATATGGACTAAAACGGCTCTGTATAATAGAGTAGTCCCCGTATTTCCCGACACCCTTGTAGAAATCAGGGTCATCATTCGGTTCAATGGCGATAAAGATCTTTTTCAGGTCAACATCTCTCATCGCCTGTGTCTCGATGGGTATCTGTTCGTTTAAGAACGCTGCGACATAGACCACATCGGGGTCCGAGCTCTTGATGCTCGTCAACGCTGTCCTGAAGTCGCTCTCACCCATCTTGAATGTTTCCTGGGAGACGAGGTTGATTGTAAGACTATTGTTGGCGATCGTGTTCTTTACTGCCTCAAGATGACCTTTTCCATAGGGGCTGTCCTGGTAGAGAATGGCGAGCTTCAGTGGCCGGTCCTGCGGATAACCGAATTTTGCGTTGATTGCCGGACGGATGACCTTATCGATAAATAACGTGGTCTGGCTTCCGGAATCATCGGTTGTCGGTGCATGATGGAACATGTAACTTGTGTTCACATCAGTCCGTCGCGTGATGACGGGTGTTGATGCCCCGGTAATGATATAGGGGACGTTATGCTCGGCAACGATTGACTGGTGCGCCGAAACAACGGCACTCGAGAACCCGCCTACCAGCATGTCGACATTATCCTGGGTAATCATCCTTGATACTGCTTTCTGGCCGCCTTCCCGTGTTGACTCATCATCGCCCTGGACCAGCACGATCGGGACACTTTTACCGAGATCTTTTACGTAGACCCCGCCTTTTGCGTTGATCTCCTCGGCTGCAAGCTGTGCGGATTGCCAGACATCTTTTCCGGTAGTACTTGACGGTCCGGTCAATGATGCTACAACACCGATCTTAAGAGCCTGGGCTGGTGCCGTCGATGCCTGCTGGGTGCAACCTGCAAGGAATGCACCAATTACGACCATTCCTATCAATAAGAACACATATGTATGTTTCATTCATTACCTCTGCCATGCTATTGCATAGCAAGGTTGGCCATGACATAGTATAAATATTCCCATTTAGGGTTCAGACTGAAAAATGAAGAATGGCGGGTGTAAAGGGTTGAATACACTACACAATTCTCTTTTGAATGGATTCCTTAGACCCTGCTCACCTTCAAGGTTTGAAATAACCCTCAGGTGATTAATTGTAACAATTGTGAACATTTTTATCCCCTGCGCTTCTTATAAATACTGCATATCCCGGGGAATCCCGCATCTTAAGGGTGACAATATATGTATGATCTTCAAAAGTTACGCAAGGAATTTCCAATACTCGCGAAGTGCATCTATCTTGACAGCGCCTCGACAAGCCAGACACCCCGTTGCTCTGTCGATGCGATGTGTGAATATTTTTTCGAATACGCGGCAAATCACGGGAGAGGTGCCCATCACCTCGCCCGGAAGACAACGGAAAAATACGAGGAGACCAGGTCCCGGCTCGGAAATTTTCTGAACGTCTCCCCGGACCAGATAATTTTTACAAAAAATACTACCGATGCAGTAAACACGGTTGCAAACGGGCTCACGTGGAAACGAGGTGATGAAATAATCACCACGTGGCTGGAACATCATTCGAACCTCCTTCCGTGGATGAACCTTAAGAAAAAAGGCGTCCGCGTTAAGATAATCCCGCATGAGAATGGATATCTCAATCCCCTGACGATCCAGGAGGCAATCTCCTCAAAGACAAAACTGATTGCCGTCACCCATATGCCAAATATTCTCGGGACTGCCCAACCTGTGGAGGCAATCGGCCGCATCGCCAACGAAGCAGGGGTGCCAGTTGTCGTAGATGGAGCGCAGTCGGTTGGGCATTTCCCTGTGGACGTGACTGATATCGATTACCTGGCAATTCCAGGGCATAAAGGACTTCTCGGGCCCCAGGGTACAGGGGCACTCTATATGAAAGATCCCGGGTCCCTGAATTGTTCGATCTTCGGGGGTGGGATGGTGGTATCCGTATCACATAACACTGTGAAATTACTCCCTCCTCCGGCAAAATTTGAACCTGGTACGCCCAATATACCAGGTGTTATCGGGCTCGGGCCGGCAATTGAGCTTGTCAGTTCACTTGGGGTCCGGAATATCCATGCACACGAGAAACAGCTCGGCTCACGAATGTACGAAGGCCTCGTGAAGATCCCGGGTGTGAGCGTCTACAGCCCGAACGGGACCGGTGTCGTGTCATTCAATGTAGCCGGGGAGAACCCCCATGAATTTGCACGGAAGCTTGACGATTACCGGAAAATCTGCGTGAGGAGCGGCATGCACTGCGCTGAACCGCTGGCAAGCAGTTATCATTGTGAAGGGACAATCCGGGCTTCGGTTGGTTGTTATACCACGAATTATGAAGTCGATGCCCTTGTTGAGAGTGTCCGGTACCTGACCGGGAAAGAGTAGATCTCCGGTGATCCCTGTGAATCCGACGCGAACGGTACTTGATGCGATTGGGAACACCCCGCTCATCGAGATCCGGAACCTCAACCCCTATCCGGAGATCCGTATCTTCGCAAAGTTTGAAGGTAGTAACCCCGGGGGATCGATCAAGGACCGTATTGCCCTCTACATGATCCTGGCCGCGGAACAATCCGGTGAACTTACGCCTGATAAGATCATTATGGAACCGACCTCCGGGAATACCGGTATTGCGCTTGCGATGATTGGGGCTGCGAAAGGCTACCAGGTAAAGCTGGTGATGCCTGGTTGCGTAAGTGTCGAACGCAGAAGAATTATCGAGGCTTTCGGTGCTGAAGTAGTAATGACTCCGGCAGAGGAGGGAACGGACGGAGCGATCCGACGTGCGTGGAAACTAGTGGAGGAGAACCCGGAAAAATACTTTATGCCTGACCAGTTCTCAAATCCTGCGAATATCCAGGCACATTATGAGACCACAGGTCCTGAAATATACCATGAACTTGATGGGAAGATCGACTGTTTTGTCGCCGGTATGGGAACAACCGGGACCCTGATGGGTGTCGGGAACTACTTCAGAGAGATGAACCCCGGGATACAGATCGTCGGGGTTGAGCCGGAACCGGGACATGCTATCCAGGGCCTGAAAAACATGGAGGAGGCAATTATCCCCCAGATTTACAACAGAACCCTCCTCAACGAGAAGATACGGATTGGCGATGAGGAGGCGTATGTTATGGCCCGGAAGATTGCGACCCGTGAAGGGATCTTTACCGGGATGTCGAGCGGGGCAGCACTGGCAGGGGTGCTGAAAGTCGCAGAGTCGCTTGATTCCGGAACTATTGTAACCATTTTTCCTGACCGTGGCGACCGTTATCTCAGCACTACGCTTTTCCGTTCAATCTGTAGCGATTGCAACCCTTAAGAAGTTGATATGGACCTGCTGAAGCTGAAAAATCCCCTGGTTCATACATCTTTTTTCCGGAACAGCGGTAGCCCCATCAATCTATGCCAATCAGTACCACCGGCGGTCTTTACCGAAGATAAGGAGGGGGAGCAGGGTACCCATGACAATCGATGCCGCAACGAACAGGGACAACAGGCCGTTGGTTATCGTTGCGGCTACCACCGTGTAGGGGACAGACTGGCCCATGCTGATGATCATAGCCATACCCTGCAGGCATAAAATGATGTAATAGCCCGGAATGAACTGGACTGATGCAGCGACGAGGGGGAGTACGACGGGGAGCTTCCAGTAGGGGCAGAGAACAAGTGCAAGCAGGGAGATCAGAAGGGTCCCGC
The DNA here is from genome assembly GCA_963709545.1 of uncultured Methanomicrobiales archaeon. Taxonomy (GTDB): domain Archaea; phylum Halobacteriota; class Methanomicrobia; order Methanomicrobiales; family Methanospirillaceae; genus CAIKOD01. The sequence continues at coordinate 75,559 of CAVPWT010000010.1, forward strand.
AGAACACACCAAGGTATACGTCGCCACCAGCCATTACAACCCCGTTCCTAGAAGACGACCCGCTGCACCACAGATAAAACAGACAAGGATTGCCTGGTGTGGTGCATTCATGCCGCTCGCGCACGTCGAGGCCGGACTGCGCAGCCACAATCGGAGGATGCCCGAGGAGGTCAACCGGATCTGCGCGGACCACCTCTCTAACTGCCGGGACCACTCCACGAGCGCGGCGCGGGAGAACCTCCGGCGCGAAGGGCTGCTGGAACGGGGGCGCGCGCTGGGCGACGTGACCTACGACGCGGTGCGCCTCTTCTCCGCTCTCGAGCCCGGTCCGGAGCTGGCCGCGCTGCCCGAGATCGAGGGGCCGTTCGTCCTGGCGACCCTGCACCGCGCGGAGATGACCGACGAGCCCGGACTGCTCGCGCGCGTCTGGTCGCGCCTGCAGGAATCCCGCCTGGCCTGTCCTCTTCCCGATCCACCCGCGGACGCGGGCCGCCGTCGAGCGCGCCGGACTTGCGGGGGGCCCGCGTCTTCACCCCGTCGCTCCGGTGGGCGACCCGGCCATGCTCCGGCCGCCTCCCGCCGTTGCTCCCTGCTCGTCACCGACTCGGGCGGGCTGCAGAAGGAGGCGTACTTCACCGGGACCCCCTGCCTGACCCTGCGGCGCGAGACCGAGTGGACGGAGACGGTGGCCTCGGGCTGGAACCGGCTCGACGACCTCGACGGCTGCCCGCCGATCGACGCCGAGCGGGAAGGGGCGCGCCGCGGGTCGGTCATCGAGGAGTACGGGGACGGCCACGCCGCGGAGAAGATCGTCCGCGACCTGTGCGGGCCCTCCGACGGCGGCCGGGCGGCGACCGGGCCGACGTAGCGGCGCGCCTGTGTCTTCCCGTCGCGGCGATTCCGCTTGATTCCACGCGCGCACCGGCTAGCCTGAGAAACTATTCGTTCCGGCTCGGAGGGCCGTCCGCCCCCCGTGGCCGCCGCCGTCCGACCGAAACCCGAACGGAGCCGACCCATGCTCACAGGAAACACGCCGGAACAGCCGGCCCGGCTCTATACCGAACCGCCGATCACCGCCTTCGGCAACGCCACCCGGCAGTTCGATCAGGCCGCCCAAGTGCTGGGGCTGACCGACAATCAGATCGCCATCGTCAAGCTGCCCCGGCTCATCGTGCAGGCCAATCTGCCCGTGCAAGATGGACGACGGGCGGATCCGGATCTTCCAGGCCTTCCGCGTGCAGCACAACAAGGCCCGCGGCCCGGCCAAGGGAGGGATCCGCTTCCACCTCGACGTGAACCTGGACGAGGTGTCGGCGCTCGCCTTCTGGATGACCGTCAAGTGCGCGGTCGCCGGCATCCCGATGGGCGGAGCCAAGGGCGGCGTGGTGGTGGATCCGTCCAGCCTCTCCGTCACCGAGCTGGAGCGCCTCTCCCGCCGCTACATCGCGGAACTGATCGAGTTCTTCGGACCGGACGTCGATGTGCCCGCCCCCGATGTCGGCACCAACGCCCAGATGATGGGCTGGATGATGGACACCTACATCATGCACACCCGCCGCTACACGCCGGCCGCCATCACCGGCAAGCCGCTGGAGATCGGCGGCTCGGCCGGGCGCGCCGCGGCCACGGCCCGCGGGCTCCTCTTCAATGTCCGGCGCTGGGCCCAGCGCACCGGGCACAACCTGCGGGGCATGACCGTGGCCGTCCAGGGGTTCGGCAACGTCGGATCCTGGTCGGCGCGGCTGCTGGCCGAGGACGGCTGCCGCGTCGTCGCCATCTCGGACGTGACCGGCGCCTACTACAACCCTGACGGGATCGACGTCGAGGCGGCCATCGCGCACGCGCAGGCACGAACCGGGGCATGCTCGCGGGCTACGAGCAGCAGCCGGGCGTGAAGAAACTCGACTATGCCGATGCACATGCTCGAGCTCCCGGTCGACATCCTCGTGCCGGCGGCGCTGGAGAACCAGATCACCGGCAAGAACGCGGGAAGGATCCGGGCCCGCCTCATCGCCGAGGGGGCGAACGGACCGATCACCTACGACGCCGACGAGATCCTGAACCAGGCCGGCATCCCGGTCATCCCCGACATCCTGTGCAACAGCGGCGGCGTGACCGTCTCCTATCTGGAGTGGGTGCAGAACCGGGTCGGTCTGTTCTGGTCCGAGGAGCGGGTCAACCGCGACCTCGAAGAGATCATGAACCGGGCCTTCGACGCCGTCTACGAGACGGCCCAGCACCGCGGGATCTCCCTGCGCATGGCGGCGTTCGTCGTCGGGATCGAGCTGGTGGTCCGGGCCTCGGAGGCGCGCGGGCTCTACGCCTAAGGTTCTGGTCCGAAGATTCGGGATGTGGGGAGGGAAGAGCTGTCCGGCTACCGAGTCTCTGCGGTTCTGAACCCGGCGGTCTGTTCTTCAGATGACCGTATGGGTCGCAGACAGAGTCCTCTGACCTCCTTCGTCGCTGCCGTGGAGCGCTCCGGT
>CAVPWT010000011.1:0-12690 GCA_963709545.1 uncultured Methanomicrobiales archaeon
CTCCCGATCCTGCAGGGAGCGGTATGATGCGGAGTATCGTGGCGTCAAAAATGATTGCAACGGCACAGGAAACCTACCGTTACCCTGCGAAAGTGCAGATCCATGACCGCACGCGACTTATCGGGCTTGCACTCGATACTGGCTACCGCTGCACAGTCTTTACCGGACTGGACGAACATATGACATTCGTGCTCGATCCCGATATCTCCGGGCTGTCAAAGATCCATGTCTATGATGTAGCACCTCCCCGCCCGAGTCTCTCCGCCTGCATCCGTGAGCTGGAGTCCGCCGGGCTCTTTCGGGGATCTTTCGGTAACGTTCTGCCACCATACCCGCGATATCACGCAGGTACGGGCGGATGTCTACCCCTGCCGGCTGCAGGGTATTCCCGCACGCTTGACGCCGACCCGATGCAGGGAGGTGAACGGGTGGCCGGTTGCCTGACGGGATCACAGTTCTTCACCGAGTGCTACGGGAAGGACTTTGTTCTTGAGAATATCTGCCCGCTGGAATCCGTGCGGGAAGAGCCGTTTATTGCCCGCTGCTGCCGCTCCGAGCGTGTGGGTACCGGGATCTATAAAGGAAAGTGCGGATCTGTGGTCCACTGGGGTGCAAACCCGGCACAGATCGCCCATGCGGTGAATGAACTCGTGATTCAGTGGAGAGCGAAATGACCCGGATTGCGATTGTTGAAGGGGACGGGATCGGTCATGAGGTAATTCCGGTTGCATAACCAGCCTCGAACTGCTCCATCCCGAATACGAATTCTTCTCAGTTGATGTCGGATACCACCGCTGGGAAGAGACCGGATGCCCGTGTGCAGATCGCGATATTGCGGAACTGAAGACCGCAGATGCGATCCTGTTCGGGGCGATTACGACACCCCCCATGAAGGATTACCAGAGCGTAGTGCTGCGGCTGAGAAAAGCGCTTGATCTCTACGCAAACCTGCGGCCGGTCAAAGGTGACGGGTTCGACATCATGATCGTGCGGGAAAATACCGAGGGGCTCTATTCCGGTATCGAGGAGATCAGCACTGACCGGGCAACGACCCTCCGGGTGGTGACCCGGCAGGGTACCGAGCGGATCGTCCGTGCTGCAATCCGCCTCGCACACCAGCGGAGCGGCAGGCTGACTATCGGGCATAAGGCAAACGTGCTCAAGTCCGATGTATTGTTCCGTGACATCTGCCTTGCCGAAGCGAAAGCTGCGGGGATCTCCTGTAATGACAAGTTCATCGACGCTCTTGCGCTGGACATCCTCCAGCATCCCGCTTCGTATGATGTCGTTGTCACGACGAACATCTTCGGGGACATCCTTTCAGACGTGGCTTCGTATCTTGTCGGGGGACTGGGACTCGTGCCGAGTGCCAATATCGGTGACCACCATGCCCTTTTTGAGCCGGTGCACGGGAGTGCCCCGGATATTGCCGGGAAAAATATCGCCAACCCGATCGCAGCCCTGCGGAGTGCAGGGATGCTCCTTACCTATTGTGGTGATGCCCGGGGACCGGATCGCATTGAGGGGGCGATACAGGGTGTGCTTGCAGAAGGAATCCGGACCCGGGATCTTGGGGGTTCAGCAGGGACCCGGGAGTTCGGGGAGGCAGTGCTCCGCAGGCTCCAAAAACAAACGGAAGAACATGACTTCTCAAAAAAAAATCCAATAATGGACTTGGACCTGTGAAAAAGCAGATTTCCCGGCCCTGCAGGAACCCGTTTTCCCCAACTGCATCCAGGGATTAGGGAAAATGGTTTAACCTCCGGATACATGTACCTGCACAGGTGAGTAACGTATGGACAGATCGCTTCTCCCACTCCTCTTAATCTTCGCCCTCATTCTCGCTCTATTTGCAGCAGGGTGCACAACCGCACAGCAGGTGAACCAGACCTCGTTACCGCCTCCCGTTACCGGGAGCATGACCTCGATCACTGCAGACGGGAAGATCTATCCGGCGTATCTTGCCGTCCCGTCACCCCGGGAAACACCCCGGGATCGTCCTTCTTCACTCCTTTAACGGGCTCGAGCAGGGGTACAAAGTCATGATCGACCTCATGGCCCGCGACGGGTTCACCGTGATCGCTCCCGAATGGCAGACCTATGGCCGGCGGGCGGGCGATCCCGAAGTCGAGGCAGTGGTCCGGTCCTCGGTTGCCGCACTCCAGGCCCGCCCGGAGGTCGACGCATCAAAGCTCGGTCTCACCGGGTTCTGCGCAGGGGGAAGGTTCACCATGCTCTTTCTCCCGCAGGTCGAGGAGTTGAACGCAGGAGTTGCTTTTTACGGCTTCCCTATTCACGGGGAAACACGAACAACACGACTCCCGCAGAACATATCGGGGAACTCACGGACCCGCTGCTCATGATCCACGGATCCGGCGACAGGCAAGTCCGGTTGACGGGATTTACAACTACACAAAGGAACTCGATGCCGCAGGGAAGTACTTCGACTCAAGGTATACCAGGGCAAGCCGCACGGATTCATGATCGCGAACGGCTCCCTCTCCAGTGATGCTGTTGCAGCGGATGCATACAACCAGATGATCAGCTTCTTCCGGAGGATGCTGGAATAAACCCGATTTTTTTGTCAGAGGAGAATATCTCGTTTTATTGTCCACTACAATGCAGGGTACGGGACATTATTTCCGCAAGCCCTGCCTGACCAGAAAATGGGGTGATGGAGGTTATGGAGTAATTACCACATTCTCAAACAGGATCTCTAGATTCTGGCTGTTTCCATCGGCCGGGAGCGAGCAGGGCATCACGGTTTCTTTTGTGACATGTCCCCCGGCTTTTATCGTTCCCAGGTACACTTTGGTCCAGCAGATTTGTCGCCCGTTGAGGTACATATTCGCAGAAGTCGTTACCTCGCGTGCATCAGCATAGCCGACATTGGAACCGTAAACATGGACAAGGAGTGGTTCCGGATTGGTAAAACTCCTCACTGCCGGATAGGTCCAAAAACCATCGACATGGATCTCCGGGACGTCTTTCTTTGTCACGCCAGGAGTGATGGTCGGGCCGGTTGTCGGAACAATGGCCGCAACCGGCACCAGTGATGGTGAGACAGACACAGTACTCCCCGAAGTAACGGTTACGTCCTGGGACCAGGTTTTATACCCGCTTTCACGAATCTCAACCGTGTGGTTACCGGCTGGTACCGCGCTGATGGTATTCGGTGTAGTGCCGCGATATTCATTATCCAGGTAAACCTCCGCACCGGTTGGTGATGAGGTGATCGTGATGGACCCTGTTTTTTCCGGAAGTGGGGCTGTACACCCGCACAGAAAAACACCGAGGATCAATAGGCAGATGGCAATTTTTTGGAGCATGGTTCGCACCCGTTCATTGGATACTAGCTTGCATGAGCTGTTCAGTAATAGCCTTTCTGCTCAAACGATCTTTTCCTGAGAAAAATTCATCAATGAAGTCTTCCGGTGAATCACACGAATCATTTTGTTAACCAGGAAAATACCGTCCAAGAATACGGCCGGAGTTCCGAGCCAAACCTCCATCTTTATATCAGAAATCGTCCCATGTCTGTTCCGGTGAAAAAGCGAATGGATGAACCAAAGAAGAACTTCTGGATGGGGGCAGGAATCGGGGCGGTTATCATTATCATTATCGATCTGCTCATTCCCTTCATGGGCCCATTGATCGGTGGTTTTGCAGCCGGGTACATTGCGAAAGGGGATCTTCTGAATGCCGGGAAAGCAGGTTTACTTGCCGGGATCCTGGCTGCAATCGTCGTTTCCGTTGTTGTCTTTGCTGGAATTGTGTCGCACCCGGTTGCAGGGTACGTTCCCGCGGTTGGCACAGGGTTTTTCCTGTACATCGTTATTACCCTCTATCTGGCTATCCTTGCTTTCCTTGGCGGTGCAATTGCCGGGGCTGTCAGGAAATAAATTTTCTTTTCCTCCTATAACGAGGATTCTCACCGCACTTTATTGACGCCTGGTTCGTTATGCCTGGTAATTGCTTTTTATTTTTTATGATTTTCCCAAGGTCCAGGGAGTATATTCCCGGGAAATATGGGGGGGTTTGACGTCATCGGTGGCACGGAGGGCTTTTTGCCTTTTCTCCACGTATAAAAAGAACAGGGTTCCCAGCACCTTCCCCCCGCATATCCTTCCACAGGTAATACGGGATAGATCACCGGCTGCTTTCTGCTATCGCCGGAAACGGACAGCAATCTCCTCGAATCCCGGCTCGAGCAACAGGTCAGCCCAGTCAGTTGCACTTTTCCGTTTGAGGTAGAAAGTTCCCAGGACAGCGATGATCAACCCTCCGCAAAGGTCAGTGATGAGATCAATCATCGTGTCGGTATTACTGTGCTGGAGAGGTTTTGTCAGGTACGCCCCGGCAAGAGTATCCAGCGTAAATTCCCAAATCTCCCAGATTGCCCCAAATGCCAGCGTGAAGATTACAATAAAAAAGAAGATCTGCCATCGCTCAAACTGGAGGCCGTTACTGACCCGCATGAGGATCAGGACCGCCAGGAACCCGAGCAGGGCAACAGTTATGGACGCAACCAGGTGGGCAACCTTGTCATAGTAGGGATAGAGGTCCACGTACCAGTGATACGAGTATCCGGCGATATGGAGGAAAAGGGTCAGGGCGATGAGAAACGTGACTTCCCAGGGGACCACAATATGCACCTTCCGGTGGACAAGTGCTGGAATAAGGGATAGTCCGACAGCAACGAGTCCGAAGAACGTCCCGGCATAATATCCGATGTGAAAGCTGTAGACTGCCGTCAGGATGATGAGGGCCTGCATGATGTAGGTCAGGTAAAAAAAATTGTACTTCATGCAGTAGGCAGATTGTTCTTCCCTGATTATTAATCCGCGGTGGATTTCTTCCGCGGTTCATCAGAGGAATATAGTTTTTATAAAACCATTTTTTCGGCTCTGGAGAAATGTTTTAAAAAATAACCTGAACGCTCACGGGGTTTCACCCCCGCCGCTTCGGCTTCCCCCAAATGCGATACCCCCTAAAACAGGTAATTAATCATCATCGCTTCTTGAGCGCAGGGGCGGCAAGGGGGGATAGGCACTGTCCCCTCCTTAACCTTAACTGATGAGAATCCGACTGTTTTTTGTTGAACCAGGATGTATCCTGGTCAGCCGCTTTTTCATTCATTCCTCAGTGCATCAATCGGGTCCATGTTCGATGCCCGCCATGCCGGGTAAAGCCCGGAAACAATACAAACGATCATGCCGATGAGCATCCCGGCAGGGATGTAGACTATGCTTTCGGGCAGGAAGAAATACGAAGTATTCCCAATCATGGCACTCACCACGGAATATCCGATGATAACGCTCATGATCCCGCCGATAACAGCACCAATAATCCCCAGGATGAACGCTTCGTAAAGGAACATCCGCCGTATCTCTCCCTTTTCTGTACCGATAGAGAGCAAAATACCAATCTCCTGGACCCGTTCACTCACGGACATCATCATCACGTTAAAAATACTGGTAGCAGCCACAAGGAGCGAAATGCTGCCAATTGCAAGGATGAACGTGGTAAGGGAGTCAGGGTCGATGAAACACTGGTAATACGGGAACTGGAATCAGAGATACGGACAACCTCTTTATTCCGGTTGACTTTTTTGTCAATGGCGTCTTCAACTTCGGTTAATGTGCTGACATCCTTTAAGTACACATTCACCTGGTCGTACTCATTTTCCCCACCGAACTGGGCAGTGTACCAGGTGTCGGATACGATAATGGCATTATCCGAATTAATACCATTCGAAGAAGACAGTCCTGCTGCCGAAAGAATACCGACTACACGGACTACCGGCCGTGTCACACTGATATTCGGTTCCCCGATCTTGATCCGTGTCCCGATTTTCAGGTCAAACCTGTTTGCGATGGTGGCACCAACAATAGCATCACTCTCACCACGAAGAGTTGATCCTTCCGAGACGTTCATGATATTTTTAATATCATCCGGATCAAGGCCATACATCGAACCTCTGCCATCATTGGAACCAATTGAGAACTGGGTGTTGGTCCGGTCAATCGGTATAACTTCATTTATCCCCGCGGCATCCCGGATCTCTCTGAGCTGGATGTCGGTTATCTCGTTAGAAGAGCTGACTGATGACCCGGGTTCTGCCCTCACTACATCAGGAGTAACCGTGATAATATTGATGCCTGTGGTGAGCTGATCTTTTACCATCAGCTGGATATTGGTCCCAAGCATTCCCATCGATGAAATGGCAACAACACCGATTACGATACCGATGGATGCCAGCAGCGAACGCAGAAAATTCAGTCGGACACTCCTGACCGAGAGATCAAAGAAGATATCCTTCATGATTCTACCACCCTCCCGTCCTCAAGCTGTATCGTCCGGTGTGCATACTCAGCGATCTTCGGGTCATGCGTCACGAGAATGACCGTCTTTCCTTCTTTGTTCAGCCCGACAAGAATATCCATGATCTGGAAACCCGTCTTCCGGTCGAGATTGCCGGTGGGTTCATCGCACAGGAGGATCTTCGGGTCATTGACCAGTGCCCGGGCAATCGCGACCCGCTGCTGTTGCCCACCGGAAAGCTGATTGGGCCGGTGAGTGCTCATCTCCTCGTCAAATCCTACGGATTTTAGTACCTGCCGCTGCCCTGCCGGTGGAGTCCCTCTTTTTATACTTCAGGATGAGCGGGTATTCCACATTCTCGTATGCCGAGAGGAGCGGAATCAGGTAGAATTTCTGGAAGACATAGCCGATGGTGTCGCGGCGCATATGGGTTCGTTCAAGGTTGGTCATACTGGCCACATTCTTGCCGGCGATAAAGATCTCCCCGGTAGTGGGAACATCAAGGATTCCCAGCTGGTTCATCATGGTCGATTTACCGGAACCTGATGGTCCCATGAGCGCAACAAATTCGCCTTCATTGATATCAAGAGAGATGTGGTTAAGCGCTGTGAAGTCACCACTCTCCAGATGGTATACTTTCGAGACATCTGCAAGCCGGATAAGGGGGGTACCATTCATGGCAGGTTCCCCTTATCGTTTCTTCAGTTTTGCAGCAATCCATTTCCGCTTCATCCAGAGCACGATGCCGGTTATGATGATAATCGCGGCTGCAATGACAGGATAAAAGGAACTGATACCGCCGCCCCTGCTGCCCCCAAAGCCGAAAATACTCCCTCCCCCCGGTGGGCCCCCGCTGAATCCGCCAGAATTTCTCGCAGATGAACTACCTGTTGTCGCGGGAGTTACGCTGCCGGATGAACTTCCGGAACTGCCCGATACAGTGCCCGTGCTTCCAGAACGGCATTTGTCCTGAGATTAAGGTTTTTTGTGATGCTGAACGAGTTCCCGTCCTTATCCTTCCAGGTAATGACCAGCGGCACTGATGAAAGGTCTGTTGCGGTAAAGGTGATCTCGAAACTCGAAAAGTCATCGGCTGCAAGCGAACCAATTGCGTACTGTGCATAGGGTTCCACAGCCTTTGCGGGTGCACCTACGGTCACAACCATCGATTTCGCATCCGTAAGGCCGGCATTATTGACATCCCCTTTCAGCGTGTAGGACGTTCCTGAAGATGCCAGTTCAACATTGTTGACAACAGGGAGGGCCGCTTTTTTATTTTCCCCAAGGGCTATGGGCAGGATTACATCAGTCACGTGATCATTATCCCCGTTCTGGTAGCTGATATGGAATGTCAGGGTCGAATCCTGGTCTGGTGTGACAGAAAACGGAATTTCAACAGAACTTTGTCCATTTAATATACTGACATATTTCTGTGACGGGCTTACATCAATGCCCTGGCCCGTTGGGGTTATGATGATATTTTTTATCGCTGCTCCCCGGGGATTGATAATACTCACGTTGACGGTGTCTTTTGTTGACAGGGCAAAGGTATCGGGTTTTTGTGAGATGCTCGCCTGGATATCAGCGGAATCCACTTTGATGGTGAGGGGGTAATGGATACTCCCGGCATTTTGTGCTCCTACGGTAAACAGCGGGAAATAGGTCCCATCAGGAGGATCTGCCTTTACCAGAAACGAGTACGTTATGGTCGATCCCGGACCGATGAAACTCATCGTGTTCCAGCTGTCCTTGTTCATAATATGGATCTTTTCGCTCAGGATATCCGGATTTGAGAGCCCGACAGAAGATGTGCCTGAATTCGTAAGCGTTACGGTGATCGTTCCCTGTTCATAGGGATAGAAGACCTCAGGATCAATTTTCACCGATGATACATACACCAGCGATGCTGCATCCTGTGCAGTTGTCGAGGTACTGTCCGATGTGGCGGTCAACGTTGCTGCGTGTGCAGATGATATTATCAATACGAGCATTATCAGACAGGAAATGACGGATTTTCCCTTCATAATTCCTCCGGTTTTGTATTCAATTTCATAATGGTTGTGTCCTTGGATTTTTTCATGAATTGCGCTGTCGGCAATGTAACTTATATTCGACATTTTGCCATTTAAAAGTTTCTAAATATCTGGTATAAGTAACAATTATATGGGAAAAAGACATATAATTATTAACCCCATCAGATGTTCAGGCCTGATTTTAGCGATCCGCAGAAGTATATCAATCAGGCTCAATCTCAAATAATATGACCAAAAAAGAGTGACAGCATGAAAAAAAATACCTTCTATCTTATATTCGGATGCATTGCCCTTGCCCTGCTCTTTATTTTCTGGTATTCCGTAGAACTTCACACACCTCTCCTTATTGAAATCGCTTTCATACTCGGAATCGTGCTGGTATACCTGGCAAAGAGAAAGGTGACAGATATTATTGATGATGAACGGGATGTGAAGATCACCGAACAGGCAACGATCCGGACGATGCAGGTCTTCTGGGTCGTTTTCTGTGCATTTTCCATTGGAGCCGTCATGCAGATACTCCACATCCCGACATTTCCCCGCCAGCCCCTGGGATCGCGTCCTCCTGATCTCCTTGGCCCGCGAATGATAGGGTATATCCAGCTGGGTCTCCTCTGCCTGATGATCTTCCTGTATGTCGGTTTCAGGATCTATTATGCGAAAAAATATGGAGAATTTGAGACCGATGAAGAATAAGATCAAAATATTCCGGGCCATGCATGATCTGACCCAGGAACACCTTGCCCAGGCCATCGGTGTCAACCGGCAGACCATTCTTGCCATAGAAAAAGAAAAATATATTCCCTCCCTGGATCTCGCTTTTAAAATCTCCCGCTATTTTGGGGTAAATATCGAAGAAGTTTTTATTTTTGATGAAAAAACGCCGACTATCAAGGATACCTGAAATGCACTGGCAAACATCTCTTGTATCCCCTCAGATAGGGCATCCCGGCTACCTTAAAAAAATAAGCTTGTTACTTACACCAATGCTATCAACATGTACCCTATCGTTGACGAAAAACGGAGTCTCATATCGGGCGTATTTTATCTTTTACCGTAACGCCATTTTTCCCGACAAAACAGAAGGGATCTTCTGCCAGAAAATCCCCGTTCACCGCATGAGCCCGGACCCGGCATCCTCCCCCGCAGAGATCCCGGTAGGTACAACCCGCACACCTGCCCCCGAACCGGGCCTGTTTTTCCCGGAACCGTAGGAGCACCGGATTGGCGGTGTCCGCCCATATCCTGCTGAATGGCTGGTCTCGGATATTCCCTATCAAAAAAATCCTCAGAACGGGCAAACTGGCAGGGATACACATTCCCGTGTGAATCGATATTTGCCACACGGGTACCTGCACTGCACCCCCCGTTGAGGGACTGCAGGAGCTCGCGTGCTTCAGCAAGATCCAGGCGATCCGTCCTGTTCCATCGAAGCGAGCAGGTGGATACAATCCTGGGGGGCATCAACCGTGAGAAACTCCATGGACGAAGGATCAGTTTCCTTTGCCTTCCGGTAGAGGAGGGTGAGGGCTTCAGTCACCTCTTTGGTTCCCAGCTGTAACCGTTCATAGGATTCGATCCCCGGCCGGTGGGTACGAGCCAGTACAGGCAGAACCTGGAGGCGCCGAGGGTTAAGGCGAGATCAATAATGCTTCAAGCTCGCCACAGTTCTCCTTTGTCAGGGTTACCCGGACACCGCACCGGAGCCCTGCCTCCCGGCAGGAGGCGAAGGCTGCCACTGTCCGCTCAAAAGCACCGGGGGAATTCCTGAACCGGTCATGGGTCAGTGCCTGTGCACCGTCGAGCGAGATCCCGGCATATTCGATCCCGCTTTCCCTGATCCTGCGGGCAACTTCTGTCGTGATGAGGGTCCCGTTGGTGCTGAGTGCCATTTTGATGCCTTTCTTTCTGGCATGCTCTGCCAGATCCCAGATATCCTCACGCATCAGCGGTTCCCCCCGGTAAACAGGATAAGCGGGATACCCATCTCCGCAAGATCATCAATGAGACCCAACGCCTCGGCAGTCGAAAGTTCCCCTTCAGTCTGGCACCCGGGCCCCGATCGGTTGTAGCAGTGGGCACAGCTAAGATTGCAGCGATCCGTGAGATTCCAGAACACCACGGGCTTGTACATTCCCGAGAATGCCAGGTATTTGCTGGGCATATCGGCTGGGGATGTATGGCGGTGCCGTATCACACCGCTGACAGTTCCTTTCCCGTGCATGCACTGGGTAATCCGGTTCATGTCATATCGCCCCCATTCTCCCTGATTCTCACGTTCGGCACGCGTTTGAACTCCCGGGTGCTGAAGAGGACGAGGTAATCCGGACAGCCGGTCTGTTCTGCAACAGCCCTGACCTCCTCCAGCACCTGATCCTGGCTGTACCCGTGGTGCACGGTATAATGGGTATACTCCCACCAGCCCGAACCGGCCTGCGTTCATAGCAATGGGTCACGGAGGGAAATGCTGCCAGCAGTTTTCCCATGTCACCGTCGCCAGCATGGGTTGTTTTCCATGCCACGAGGGCGTTTGCTGAAATTCCAACCTTCCGCTGGTCAATGCGAGCCCGTAATTTACGGATGATTCCTGCTTCTTTCAGGTGCCGGATCCGTTCCATCACTTCGTCACCATTCAGATCCAGTCGTTTTCCTATCTCTTCAAAGGGGGCCGGGACAAGCGGGAGCCCGCGTTCAAGTTCCCTGAGCAGGCAAACATCAGTCTGGTCCAAAATTACCCTCCTGGTGCTGTGCGGGTAAAAAGGAGAACCGCACATTAATTTTTATCTTTTTTGTTGTCGGAAGGTCAAGGACATCGGATGCCGGAATCCCCATCTGTTGCAGGATCTCGTGAAGCACCCGTTGGATGCCCTCTTCGTTCTGTGCTGCTATGGTAAACCAGAGGGAATAGTAATGATCCCGCTGGAAATTGTGCGACACTTCCGCATAGCTGCTGATAACAACTGCAATCTCGTCCAGTCGCTCCTCCGGTTCATGGAGAGCTACCAGTGTCGCAGCATGCAGGCCGAGAGAGCGGGATTCAACACGGGGATATACCCCGGATAATAGCCGCTTCCTCCAGAATTTTCATCCGGCGAATTATTTCGGTCTCGGTAATGTTCAAGCAATGCGCGATCGTTTTCCATGGTCGGGAAACAAGCGGGAGGTCATCCTGCAGGCATTGAGAATGGCCAAATCGGTCTGATCCGGCAGGGAGGGTCCACTCATAGTGTCACGTCTTCGGGCTGAAAAGGACACCAGGGATCCTCACCACAGATATCCCCATTAATGTTACCGGTATGCAGAGCAGTGACACCAGAGTGTGGAGGCTGTGTTATCCCTCCAGTACACCCGGGCCCTGCATACCCCGCAGGATGTTTTGAAGGTGCACCACCCGCATTTCCCCATGAAATGATCTGTATAGCGGAGGGTGGTGAAGAGCACGGCATTATTCCAGATTTCAGAAAATGGTGTAGTGCAGACAGGTCCGGCGCTCACGGGGAGGTACGGGCAGGGAGTTGCGCTCGCCATTGGCAACAGAGGGGCAATAGCTTATACCGGCTATGGAGCCGCGAGCCCAGGCCGGGGACATGATTACCAGTTCATCGGCAATACGGCGGAATTGTTGGGCGCCGGTTGGGCGGATATGGGAATCACTGTCCTGAGATCTGATCAGAATGTGCCGGATAAGTTCCTCGTATTCACGGGCGCTGCGGGGTTCAATCAGCCGTGCCCTTCCTGTGTACAGAAGAGGGAACAAAAAGCTGGTAATCGCGGGACCCCGAGTGCAGTCCCCACTTCGATCACTTCCTCGACATCGCTCATCGCAGACCGCATAACCGACATATTGATCTGGACACCCAGAATCTTTCATCGCAGAGACTGATACACTGTCTGACCCATTTCCCCATACACCGTCTATGCCGCGGAATGCGTCATGGACAGACAGGTGTGCAGAAATAGATGCTGATATCCACATCACCCAATCCCGACTTCCCGGAGTTTTATTGCCGTGGCCTGATAGCAGGTACCCGCTGGTACCCATGACCATCCGAAGTTCCTGTTCAGGTCCCTACCGTGAGATGGTAAAGATATCCTCCCTCAGGAGGGGTCACTCCGCTCAGTACAACAACGGGTTTCCCGGTCTCGCAGATCTGGTCGATGACGCCGAATGCTTCCTCCGTGGAGAGCACTCCTTCTGCTTCCTGTTCACCTGCGTCCACATAACAGTGGGCACACTTCAGGGGACACCGGAGGGTAATGCTCCACGAGATGATGCGTGGCGCCCCACGGGATATACCCTTCACAACTTCAGTCCTTTTGCCACACACTGCCC
>CAVPWT010000012.1:0-184969 GCA_963709545.1 uncultured Methanomicrobiales archaeon
AGCGCCGCCACCACCAAATCCGCCACCCCCGCCAAATCCCCCTCCCCCGAATCCTCCACCGCCACCCTTCGACGGGGGAGAAAATGCCATTATGGGAACAAAGGCCCCGTGCATCAGGCCAAGAGGTACTCCGGCTTCCGGGATATGGACATTCATCTCGCTCATTGCCTTTTCAACATGCTTTCCTACACCAAGTGCAGTCCCGTAGACGAGCCACTCCCCCCACTGGGAGATATCGGACGGTGAATACTGTTTGATCAGGGCGAGATCTGAAAGGAAAAATGCAAATGCGTCCCATTCCAGTTTTTCTTTGTATTTGTCATCCTTCCAGTGCCCGAACAGCGTTGAGGGGTATGCAAACGCAATTCCTGCAAGAACAATCACCCCGCCCCAGAGGACGGCCGCAGGTACCAGGATCGGGGTAAGTACCGGGGATACAATCAGGAGTAAGACAGTTACAGCAAGGAATGTGGCACCTGTTAATGCAACGGGAATAATGTGGTCACGACCGTCGACGATATATTCGTTAATCAGTTTCGGGTCAACGCGCCTCGTCACATCAGATAGTTCCCGCTGGTATTGCAGGATCTTTGACTGGGAACCTGTGCTGGTCTTTGCATCTTGGGCCAGTTCCTGGATGACCCCTGTATCCACAATTCCGTCTTTGGCAATATCCTGTAAAAACCCGAGAACCCTCTGTTCATAGGCATCACCCGGTACCTTTTCCATCAGTGCAATAGTAAGAGCCTTATCACCCTCCTTCTCGGTAATCCTGATAATGTCCCTGCGGTGAAGGTCGATCAGGGTGGCATAGTAACCATCCTCATCAAATGTCATCGCATCCCCCTTGAACAGGAGGTTCACCACCCAGGGTTTTTTTGCCGGGTCAGGTACGAAACTCAGATATTTTGGAACCGTAAACGGTTTCTCTCTCCCGTACCGGTAGAATATCCCGATAAAAACGAACGGCGTGAGTACCAGTGCTGCGATCCCGAGGGCCCTGAGGAATTCGGCAAGCGGGTAGGGGATACTGTTGTACCAGGGATTTGCAGCACGCGTCTTCCCTGCAACGTCCTCCACATATACCGGGAAACCGTCCATTGCCTGGATTACGTCGTTTGAGAGGAGGAGTTCAATACCAACAGTCTCGTCAGTCTGCCGCAGACCCGGTTACCAGGATCTGGTCACCGCTTTTCTCCACCTTCAGGTGTGCCGGGTGGGGGTATACTTCCTTCACGTAGCGGGCGGGAATAACAATCCTGATATCCCGGTACGGAATGTGCTGTTCAGCAGAGCTTAAGGTTCAGGTGTGCATTCGATCCATCATATTCCAGGGGAGGGTGTACTATCACCACCGTTTCGAGCTCGTAGGTCCCCGCGTTGAAATAGGATGGCTGGAATACCCCCATCTCGTTGAGTACAGCGAGTTGCTGTACCTTTCCCTTCTGGGCCGTATCGCCACCTTTTCCGACAATAATCACATTGGAACCGGCATCCTTAACATATCCGGTAGTGCCCTGGGGATTTGTCAGGCTCACAAATTCAATATACGGTTTATCTGAGGGGATAGTCAGGAGGGGGGCCTCCCAGAACCGGTACAACATCCGGTATTGACCGCTGTTTTTCACAACATAATCGTAATGCTCTTCCAGGGTGCCGTTTTCGTGCAGGACTGCATCGTAGTGGCTGACCACGAGGTCTCCCTCGATCAGCCCTGGTAATGCCCCTGCAAGGAGGATCAACCCTGCGCCTACCAGTAATGAGATAATGACGAGGGATACTATCTGCTTCAGCTCGCTCATGGCCCTTCAACCTTAGAACTCAATCTTTGGCGGTGTATTGATCTGATCTTCAAACTGGAGGTAATCCAACTTCATCATCCCGATAATCCGCGCAACGAAACTGGACGGTATCGTATCGCACAGGATATTGAACTGCTGCGAGATGTTGTTATACGTATAGCGCTGGCGTGCAATCTCATCTTCAACGCTTTTAATCGCTTCCTGCAGGTTCAGTACCGTAGTATTGGTCTTTAAGTCCGGGTAATTCTCGGCGACAGCGATAAGTCTTCCAAAGAGGGACCGGGATTCCTGCTCGATCTTGTTCAGGTCTCCGGGGCCGGCAGTACCGACGCTGGCCCGCATCGCGGTCACTTTTGTCAGCGTCTCCTGTTCGAACTTTGCATAACTTTTAACGGCCCCGAGGAGCTGGTCGATCATGTCAAGCCGTTTCTTCATCGCTACCCTGATCTGACCTAAGGTCGCCTCTGATGAATTTTTAAGAGTGTACAGGCGGTTATAGATCCCTACAAAGTAGAGGACCAGAATAACGAGGACAAGAACTATTATTCCCCCGACGATCCAGGGTACCAATCCTTCAAGCAAATTTTTTCACCAGTGTACGATGAGAAGGTATTACGTTTAAATTCATTGGGGGGGCACAACGGACAGAAGAGTGCCGTTCACCCGGACAAAAAAGAGGGGGCGGACAATTCTGATTCCTGGCGCTTATTTATTCGATAATAATGGTCCCGACGACCCGTAACTTCCCGCCTTCAAGATAGTGAAGAACTGCACGGGCTCCGGGGGGATATACCAGTTCTTTATCAGTCTTCAAGGTCAGCTCAGGGCGGTGCCAGTCACCTGCATTATTAACATAGGCGACTTTTGAGGGGAGGAACTGCATCCAGTGCCCGATGTACAGGACCATGCCCTCTTTTAACACTGAAGGCCAGTATTTTATCAGTTCCGCCCTGCCGTGGATTGTAGATGAAGATGTCAGTGCAGGGTCCTTCGAGAGGACATAGCCGCGTTCCAGGTCTTCTGCTTCCACACCTTTCAGCGCGAACCCAATGCGGTCTCCCGGGTATGCGATGTCAGCATCGGCATCGTGCTTCTGAATTGAGCGGACAAGGGCCATGTGTTTTGTCGGCAGCACATGGAGGTTGTCATGGCGCCTGATAACCCCGTTTACGACACACCCGAGGGCGACCGTCCCGATCCCTTTTACCGGGAACGAATGATCAATGGGCATCGCACCAGGCGGGGTTGTCGCAGTAAGGGGCTTCTCCTCTATCTTTGCTGCTTCATCGAGGAGGTGTTCACGGAGTCGCATCCGGTCATCCTCGAAGAGTTCATAGCCCCCGACAACAGTGTCCCTGATCAGGGGTGCAACCTGCTCCGGGGTTATGTAGTTCCGTAATATCAGGATACCATTGGAGAGCCCGGCACAATTGAGCATGAGGACAGATTCCCCGAACTGGGAGTTGATCTCATCCACCACCAGGACCGCCTTTTGTGCCATTGAGATTGCATAAAACAACGAAGACAGTTTCTCAGGGTACTGCTTGGTTCAAGGATGGTGACCGTGACCTCTTCCTTTTTAAGATTAAAAAACGTGATATCGCTGATCGTCCCGATCTTCCCGAGTTCTTTTGAATAGTCAGGTGACCCGATAACCGCCACATTCAGGTTAGACATTGCATACAACGTACGGTTCTTATGGAGATAGGTTTTATCCAAGGACCCCCGTTATCAGGTAAGACGGTTGCTTCTCCCTTTCAGCAACAAAAAAGCGAAGAGGGGTTATTGCCGGGCGGGGCATTGATGCTTTGTTCAGCAACGTGGGGACTTCATCGCATCCGGCAGGTCAGATGGGTTCCTGACCACGGTTGAGGACTGTTCGAGCATCAGGTTCACAAGCTCATGGTGTCCTGCAATGCGAAAATCAGTACGGACTGCGTAGACCGGTATACCACGCCGGTAAGCATACCCCATCTCCCAGGAAGTCCCCGAGTCTGCATCAGCACCATCAATAACTGCAACAAGGAGATCGGCTGAGTCAAGCGCATGAACATGGCTTTCGAATATGTGGTTATGTTCCTCCCCGTCCCTGCAATGGTTATCATCACCCACGTCCTGCGGAAGGTAGACCTGGAAAAAGTGGCTGGTGAGCAGTTCTGAAATTACCAGGTTAAACTGTTTTTCTGCTTCTGAAAAGAGAGGGGCTGCAAGATACACCTTGTACAAGGCAAACACCGAGACATCGATGACTTTTATGTCAGGAAACCGGTCAAGAAAAACACCTCTGCCAGGTCTTTTTGTTGGGGAACCATCCACACTGCCGTAGTGAGTCGATGTGGTACCGCATGTTGGGGATGAATTGACGCCAACGATGCAAAGTGGCGGTCCCCTGGTCCTGATCACATCGCGGACTTCCGCATCGAGGTCTACGAGGAGATCGAAGAACCCGGGTGTGTTCAGCCGTTCAAGAAATGTCCCGGGCAACCGGTCCCGCCCGAGATACAATGTTTCAGGGCAGGGGAGGTTTACGACATCTATCCCAAAAATCTCACACCTTGCCCTTGCGCGGCTGAAAAGGTCGAGGTCTGCCTCGCTGGTGATCCCCTCCGCCCTCAATGAAGGGGTAGTTATGCATGGGCACATCAACACATACATTGATAGAATGTAGGCTCTCACAAAACATAGATGATTCCTCTCTACGCCTACCGTGACAACAGCTGTGACCCGAGAAAATGCACGGTCAAAAAGCTTGAGCGGCGGGGAATGGTGAAATTGTTCAATAAAATATCGCAAATCCCAAGAAATACGCTTCTTCTTGACCCGACCGCGGAACAGGCACTCTCACCTGCTGATTCCCCGGTACAATCGGTAACCGCGCTTGATTGTTCCTGGGAGGTGCTTGACACGGGAGCGGTATCAGGCTGGC
Organism: uncultured Methanomicrobiales archaeon; assembly: GCA_963709545.1. GTDB lineage: Archaea > Halobacteriota > Methanomicrobia > Methanomicrobiales > Methanospirillaceae > CAIKOD01. The sequence continues at coordinate 4,729 of CAVPWT010000012.1, forward strand.
GGCTAAAAAGAGCGCTTCCTTTCCTCCTGGCGGCAAACCCGGTTAATTTCGGGAGGCCATGGAGACTCAATTCCGTGGAGGCATTTGCTGCCACCCTGGTAATTCTCGGTGAGTCAGTCCAGGCAGAAGGATTACTTGGTTGTTTCGGGTGGGGACCGCGATTTCTCGAAGTAAATGAAGAGCCACTCCGGTTATATGCTGCAGCAAAAGACAGCACCGAAGTGATAGAAATTCAGTCCGGATATCTCGAGAATTAGATTAATAAATTCAACCCTCATTGACAAAAAAAGAAATGGTCAGGTATCTGCTTCATTGCAGCCGAATTCATAATTTAATTTTCGTAACATGAGTCCCTGAACAATTAATACAATACCAAGGATACAGGCGAAAACACCCCAGAGTCTTAAGACCAATGCTGCAGCACTCGATGGGTATAGTAGCATGTAGATAGCGATAACAATGGGGATAATACCAAGAAGAACAATGAGGACCCTCGTTTTTGTTTCTACAAATGAGATCGCTCCATACATCACCATAAGGAAACCCACCAGGAGGGATATTCCGGCGATAAGATAGATTGCAAGAGCGGAAGCAATATCCGGGTAAATAATTGATACCAGCCCGATAATTATGAGGACAATTCCCGAAAATAGCAGGGGGATCCATTGCAACCGTAATCCTGCAACAAACATACCTGCTGCAATCAGGAGGATCCCCAGGAGCAGTGCAAGAGCACTAAAAATAATGAGAATTACGCTCAGGACCTGTTGAGTCAGGACAAGGCAGAGGATCCCGAGTATTAAAAAAATAACCCCGGAAAGGATATATCCATGCCATCTGGCAGGTATCCGGCATACTTCAAGCACGAAATAACACCAGTCTGTTAGAGTCAACGTAGTCCCTGTTAAATGCATGGATTTTGAGTTACTCGTTGGTCAGGGGATAATAAAAAAGTGGAATTCCTGGAATTTCGGGGATTTTCCGGTTTTTCAGGGAACACTATTGAAATATTATGTAACAGCGGGAGGAATAACTGTAAGGTAATCCCTTTGAACTGCGACAGGTTTTCTGGACATAGAGGTCCTGTTCGCTTCAAGGGTATTATAATTGCCCAAAATACCTGGTTCATAACCGTTTTTGGCATTATCTATTGAAACATTCCCGCCAGGTGGATAAATTGGGATCCCCTGGCCTTTTGAATAGGCCGGGAACCGGGATTCTGCAGCATTCAGAACGCCCGTTGAAAGGTAGGCCATGTTCTGCGGGCCATTGGAATCAATCATCCATCCAGCATAGAGATCCGACGTGTTACGCTGGGAGTAAGTGGATTCTTTCCCGTTTGGCGGTGTAACGAACCGTTCCAATCTGGCTGGCAGGACGGTTGTGTTTATCGCGCTTCCTTTGAGCGATATAATTACATTGGTAACCTTTGTTGGGTTGACTGTGAGAGCTTTAACAACCTGTTTCATCTGATCTGATACCTCGATAATTTCCCAGTAAATATCCCCGAATACAATTCCCTTTGATTTTGCCGTTGCATACCTGCTCATACGGGCTGTCAGGTTGCATGTGGTATTCGTGCAGGGGGCAATTATCGTGAAGTTAAAGGTATACTGTTCACCGGGGAAAATTTCCACGCCGGGCTCAAGCTGTATGTGTTGCGGTACGATGGTGAACCCACAATTGGACTGCGGTATCAGGACCACCCCTTTTAAACGAGTCCATGATACCGTCCCGTTGTTTTCGAATGTTATGGAGACATTTCTTGACTCACACGGGTTCAGGTGGTCCGGCACGGTGTCACTGATGTAGTCGCTGTCCCATGTCTCGTTATCAGGGAACGGGGGGAATGGACTTATGTAGTCCGGATACGGATTTGGCGGGACCGGTGGAATCGGGGTAAAGTTCGTTAAAGGCAGCTCATCGATATTGTCCTGGTCAATACGGAAGGGGATGGTCGTAAATCCGTCACTACGGTTAGGGGTTATCTGTGACCATCCCTGCCCGTTGGGCTGTGCCCAGTAATTACCACCGAGGTATGGACCTCCGTAAATATTCGTATATGGGCCTGTTTTCGGAATATTCCAGAGGTTTCCTAGGTTCGAACCTTCAAGTTTGACATTTGCGTTGTTATTGAACCAGTTGTTGTATACCGTGTTATTACCGGACCCGTTATAGTAGATACCGTATTGACCATTGTTCACAACCGTGTTATTGGCGATCAGATTGAAATATGAGGAATTCAACGTAATTCCATTCCCTTTCTGCTCACTGATAAGGTTCCCAAGGATGTAACTGCCGTTGGTATGTTCAAAGGTTACGCCATTCCCGTTCCGCTGGATGGTATTATTGATGACCGTGTCATTGAAAGAATTCTGTACAAGGACTCCTGATCTGGAATTCGATGCCAGGTTGTTACCTTCAAGCCAGTTGTTATCAGAGGAATTGAGTGAAATTCCGTTACCCCGGTTATTGCTTGCCGTGTTGTTGAACAAGGTGTTCCAGTCAGAATTCGTGAGGTTGATCCCATCCAGCAGGTTGACGGTAATGTTGTTGTGCTCCAGGTTGGTGTGATCTGAACTGGTGAGCAGGATGCCATTTCGTCCGTTGTTGCAAACGGTGTTATTGACAAGGTCATTCCAGTCGACCCATTAAGCTTCGATACCATTCCATAAATTGCCGCAGACACTGTTCTCGATGACATCATTCCTTTCGCTTGACTGGTTCAGCGGGATCCCGTCCTGGTGGTTAAACCGGGCGGTGTTGTTGAACACCAGGTTGTCAGACGAGTTGGTGAGCGAGATACCATTTTGGGTATTGTTGTTGGCAGTGTTGTTGACGAGGTGGTTATTATCTGAATTAACAAGGTTGATACCGCTGAACCCGTTATAACTGGCGTTGTTCCCGGTCAGGTTGGTTCCGGTTACGTTTGTGAGCAGGATGCCGTTCAGTGTGTTGTTGAAGCAGATATTGCTCGTCAGGTTCAGATCGTGGGAATCGGTGAGCGAGATACCGTTTTCGTGGTTATCCCTTGCCGTGTTGTTGAACAGGGTGTTCCAGCTCGAACCTGGTCAGGTTGATGCCGCTTAACGTGTTGTTATAGGCCACGTTGTTTGTCAGGTTATTATGATCCAATCCGTAAGCAGGATGCCGTTCTGCCCGTTGTCGCATACCGTGTTGTTGACAAGTTCATTGTTCCGAACCATTGACTTCGATACCGTTCCACAGGTTGTCCCAAACACTTGTTTTCGGTGATGTTGTTCCCATTGCTCGACAGGTTCAACAGGATCCCGTCCTGGTGGTTATACCGGGCAGTGTTGTTGAACAACAGATTATCAGACGAGTTGGTTAGCGAAATCCCATTCTGGGTATTGTTGTTTGCAGTGTTGTTGATCAGGTTGTTAATACCTGAATTAACCAGGCTGATACCGCTGAACCCGTTGTAACTGGCGTTGTTCCCGGTCAGGTTGGTTCCTGTTACGTTCGTGAGCAGGATGCCGTTCAGTGTGTTGTTGAATGCGATGTTGTTCGTCAGGTTCAGATCGTGGGAATCGGTGAGCGAGATACCATTTTCGTGGTTATCTCTTGCCGTGTTGTTGAACAGGGTATTCCAACTCGAACTGGTCAGGTTGATGCCGCTTAATGTGTTCCCGTTTGCGATGTTATCGGAAAGGTTGTTGCGATCCGAGTTTATGAGCGAGATACCGTCTAACCTGTTGTAACTCGCGTTATTCCCGGTAAGGTTGGTTCCGGTTACGTTCGTGAGCAGGATGCCGTTCAGTGTGTTGTTGAATGCGATGTTGTTCGTCAGGTTCAGGTCGTGGGAATCGGTGAGCGAGATACCATTTTCGTGGTTATCTCTTGCCGTGTTGTTGAACAGGGTATTCCAACTCGAACTGGTCAGGTTGATGCCGCTTAACGTGTTGTTGTAGGCCACGTTGCTGGTCAGGTTATTATGCTCAGATCCCGTAAGCAGGATTCCATTCTGCCCGTTGTCACAAACCGTGTTCCTCACAAGGTCATTCCAGCTCGAACCATTGACTTCGATACCATTCCACAAGTTGCCGCAAACACTGTTTTCGGTGATGTTGTTCCTATTGCTCGACAGGTTCAACAGGATCCCGTCCTGGTGGTTATACCGGGCCGTGTTGTTGAACAACAGATTATCAGACGAGTTGGTTAGCGAAATACCATTTTGGGTATTGTTGTTTGCAGTGTTGTTGATCAGGTTGTTAATACCTGAATTAACAAGGTTTATACCGCTGAACCCGTTGTAACTGGCGTTGTTCCCGGTCAGGTTGGTTCCGGTTACGTTCGTGAGCAGGATGCCGTTCAGTGTGTTGTTGAATGCGATGTTGTTCGTCAGGTTCAGGTCGTGGGAATCGGTGAGCGAGATACCATTTTCGTGGTTATCTCTTGCCGTGTTGTTGAACAGGGTATTCCAACTCGAACTGGTCAGGTTGATGCCGCTTAATGTGTTCCCGTTTGCGATGTTATCGGAAAGGTTGTTGCGATCCGAGTTTATAAGCGATATACCGTCTAAATGGTTGTAACTCGCGTTATTCCCGGTAAGGTTGGTACCGGTTACATTTGTCAGCAGTATACCATTCAGGGTATTATTGAACACAGTGTTATCTGTAAGGTTCAGATCGATGGGAATTCCTGAGCGATATCCCGTTCTCCTTGTTATCGTAGATGCTGTTGTTGAACAGGGTGTTCCAGTTCGAACCGGACAGGCTGATACCGTTTAACGAGTTGTTGTAGGCAACGTTGCTGGTGAGGTTGTTATGATCTGGCACCGGTAAGCTGGATACCGTTCCGCCCATTGTCGCACACCGTGTTCCTCACAAGGTCATTCCAGTCAGAACGATTGACTTCGATACCGTTCAACAGGTTTCCGCACACCTGGTTTTCTGTGAGGTAGTTCCCGTTGCTCGACAGGTTGACAAGGATCCCGCTGGCGCTGGTACCGGGCGATGTTCTGGTACAGCGTGTTGTTGGATGAGTTCGTTAACACTATCCCGTTCTGGATGTTGTTGTTTGCTGTGTTGTTGATAAGTCTGTTCCAGTTCGAGTTCGTCAGGTTGATGCCGCTGAAGGGGTTGTCATTCGCCTGGTTAGTTGTCAGGTTATTCCAGTAGGACCCGTTCACGATTATACCATTCCACGCATTGTTACTGGCATTGTTGAGCACCAGGTCATTGCCGTTGCTGCCAAGGTAGCGAGATACCGTTCTGTTTGTTCTGCATTGCGGTGTTGTTGTAAAGCGTGTTGTTCAATGATCCAGACAGGGATATGCCGTTTTGCGTGTTGTTGGTGATAAGATTCCCTGAGAGGTTGTTCCAGTGGAACGGACGGCTGATACCGTTTAACGAGTTGTTGTAGACAACGTTGCCCGTGAGGTTGTTGTGATCTGCACTGGTCAGCTGGATACCGTTCCCGCCATTGTCACACACTTTGTTGTTAGCAAGGTCATTCCAGTCAGACCCGTTGACTTCGATACCGTTCCACAGGTTTCCGCACACCTGGTTTTCTGTGAGGTTGTTCCCATTGCTCGACAGGTTGACAAGGATCCCGTCCTGCTGGTTGTACCGGGCGATGTTCTGGTACAGCGTGTTGTTGGATGAGTTCGTTAACACTATCCCGTTCTGGATGTTGTTGTTTGCTGTGTTGTTGATAAGTCTGTTCCAGTTCGAGTTCGTCAGGTTGATGCCGCTGAAGGGGTTGTCATTCGCCTGGTTAGTTGTCAGGTTATTCCAGTAGGACCCGTTCACGACTATACCATTCCACGCATTGTTACTGGCATTGTTGAGCACCAGGTCATTGCCGTTGCTGCCAAGGTCAAGCGAGATACCGTTCTGTTTGTTCTGCATTGCGGTGTTGTTGTAAAGCGTGTTGTTCAATGATCCAGACAGGGATATGCCGTTTTGCGTGTTGTTGGTGATAAGATTCCCTGAGAGGTTGTTCCAGTTCGAACCGGACAGGCTGATACCGTTTAAGGTGTTGTTGTAGACAACGTTGCCCGTGAGGTTGTTGTGATCTGCACCAGTCAGACTGGATACCGTTCCCGCCATTGTCGCACACTTTGTTGTTAACAAGGTCATTCCAGTCAGACCCGTTGACTTCGATACCGTTCCACAGGTTTCCGCACACCTGGTTTTCTGTGAGGTTGTTCCCATTGCTCGACAGGTTGACAAGGATCCCGTCCTGCTGGTTGTACCGGGCGATGTTCTGGTACAGCGTGTTGTTGGATGAGTTCGTTAACACTATCCCGTTCTGGATGTTGTTGTTTGCTGTGTTGTTGATAAGTCTGTTCCGGTTCGAGTTCGTCAGGTTGATGCCGCTGAAGGGGTTGTCATTCGCCTGGTTAGTTGTCAGGTTATTCCAGTAGGACCCGTTCACGACTATACCATTCCACGCATTGTTACTGGCATTGTTGAGCACCAGGTCATTGCCGTTGCTGCCAAGGTCAAGCGAGATACCGTTCTGTTTGTTCTGCATTGCGGTGTTGTTGTAAAGCATGTTGTTAATGATCCGACAGGGATATGCCGTTTTGCGTGTTGTTGGTGATAAGATTCCCTGAGAGGTTGTTCCAGTTCGAACCGGACAGGCTGATACCGTTTAAGGTGTTGTTGTAGACAACGTTGCCCGTGAGGTTTTGTGATCTGCACCAGTCGCTGGATACCGTTCCCGCCATTGTCGCACACTTTGTTGTTAACAAGGTCATTCCAGTCAGACCCGTTGACTTCGATACCGTTCCACATGTTGCCGCACACCTGGTTCTCTGTCAGGTTGTTCCCATTGCTCGACAGGTTGACAAGGATCCCGTCCTGCTGGTTGTACGGGCGATGTTCTTGTACAGCGTGTTGTTGGATGAGTTCGTTAACACTATCCCGTTTGAACGTGTTATTTTTCGCCTTGTTACTGGTGATATTGTTCTGGAACGAGTTGCTCAGGTTGATACCACTGAAACCATTAGAATTCGCTTCGTTCAGGGTTATATCGTTCAATGTAGACCCGTTCAGGTAGATACCATTCCAGATGTTGAAACTCGCATTATTCCCGGTCACGTTGTTGCTGTTGCTCCCGTGGTCCAGCGCAATACCATTCTTTTGTTCTGTACTGCGGTGTTGTTGAAGACCAGGTTATTACTCGAGTTCGTCAGTAAAATCCCATTGAACGTGTTATTTATCGCCTTGTTACTGGTGATATTGTTCTGGAACGAGTTGCTCAGGTTGATACCACTGAAACCATTAGAATTCGCTTCGTTCAGGGTTATATCGTTCAATGTAGACCCGTTCAGGTAGATACCATTCCAGATGTTGAAACTCGCATTATTCCCGGTCACGTTGTTGCTGTTGCTCCCGTGGTCCAGCGCAATACCATTCTTTTTGTTCTGTACTGCGGTGTTGTTGAAGACCAGGTTATTACTCGAGTTCGTCAGTAAAATCCCATTGAACGTGTTATTTATCGCCTTGTTACTGGTGATATTGTTCTGGAACGAGTTGCTCAGGTTGATACCACTGAAACCATTAGAATTCGCTTCGTTCAGGGTTATATCGTTCAATGTAGACCCGTTCAGGTAGATACCATTCCAGATGTTGAAACTCGCATTATTCCCGGTCACGTTGTTGCTGTTGCTCCCGTGGTCCAGCGCAATACCATTCTCTTTGTTCTGTACTGCGGTGTTGTTGAAGACCAGGTTATTACTCGAGTTCGTCAGTAAAATCCCATTGAACGTGTTATTTATCGCCTTGTTACTGGTGATATTGTTCTGGAACGAGTTGCTCAGGTTGATACCACTGAAACCATTAGAATTCGCTTCGTTCAGGGTTATATCGTTCAATGTAGACCCGTTCAGGTAGATACCATTCCAGATGTTGAAACTCGCATTATTCCCGGTCACGTTGTTGCTGTTGCTCCCGTGGTCCAGCGCAATACCATTCTCTTTGTTCTGTACTGCGGTGTTGTTGAAGACCAGGTTATTACTCGAGTTCGTCAGTAAAATCCCATTGAACGTGTTATTTATCGCCTTGTTACTGGTGATATTGTTCTGGAACGAGTTGCTCAGGTTGATACCACTGAAACCATTAGAATTCGCTTCGTTCAGGGTTATATCGTTCAATGTAGACCCGTTCAGGTAGATACCATTCCAGATGTTGAAACTCGCATTATTCCCGGTCACGTTGTTGCTGTTGCTCCCGTGGTCCAGCGCAATACCATTCTCTTTGTTCGAAACGACCATGTTGTTGAATAGGGTGTTCCAACTCGAGTTTGTCAGTGAGATGCCGCTTAACGTGTTGTTATACGCTCGGTTCTCCGTCAGGTTATTTTTATCTGAATTCGTCAGCAGGATACCATTCAGGCCATTGTCGCAGACTGTGTTGTTGAACAGGTCGTTGCTGTTCGACCCGTCGAGTGCAATTCCATTCCACAAGTTGCCGCAAACCTTGTTCTCGGTGATGTTGTTTTCATTGCTCGACTGGTTCAGGTATATGCCATTCTGGTGGTTGTAACGGGCCGTATTATTGAATACTTCATTGTGGGATGAGTTGGTGAGTCGGATGCCGTTGAACGTGTTCTCGTTCGCTATGTTGTTCGTCAGGTTGTTCTGGGTGGAGTTCCACAGAAGGATACCATTCTGTTTGTTGTAACTCGCGTTGTTCCCGGTCAGGTTGGTTCCTGTTACGTTTGTGAGCAGGATACCGTTCAGGGTATTGTTGATCGCAACGTTATTCGTCAGGTTTAGATTATGCGAATCTGTTAGCGAGATTCCATTCCCAAGGTTATCACGGGCACTGTTATTGAACAGGATGTTCCAGTTCGAGTTTGTCAGGTTGATACCGCTTAAGGTATTTCCATTCGCTATGTTGTTCGTCAGGTTGTCCTGGGTGGAGTTCCACAAAAGGATACCATTCTGTTTGTTGTAACTCGCGTTGTTCCCGGTCAGGTTGGTTCCTGTTACGTTTGTGAGCAGGATACCGTTCAGGGTATTGTTGATCGCAACGTTATTCCGTCAGGTTTAGATTATGCGAATCTGTTAGCGAGATTCCGTTCCCAAGGTTATCACGGGCACTGTTATTGAACAGGATGTTCCAGTTCGAGTTTGTCAGGTTGATACCGCTTAAGGTATTTCCATTCGCTATGTTGTTCGTCAGGTTGTCCTGGGTGGAGTTCCACAAAAGGATACCATTCTGTTTGTTGTAACTCGCGTTGTTCCCGGTCAGGTTGGTTCCTGTTACGTTTGTGAGCAGGATACCGTTCAGGGTATTGTTGATCGCAACGTTATTCGTCAGGTTTAGATTATGCGAATCTGTTAGCGAGATTCCATTCCCAAGGTTATCACGGGCACTGTTATTGAACAGGATGTTCCAGTTCGAGTTTGTCAGGTTGATACCGCTTAAGGTATTTCCATTCGCTATGTTGTTCGTCAGGTTGTCCTGGGTGGAGTTCCACAAAAGGATACCATTCTGTTTGTTGTAACTCGCGTTGTTCCCGGTCAGGTTGGTTCCTGTTACGTTTGTGAGCAGGATACCGTTCAGGGTATTGTTGATCGCAACGTTATTCGTCAGGTTTAGATTATGCGAATCTGTTAGCGAGATTCCATTCCCAAGGTTATCACGGGCACTGTTATTGAACAGGATGTTCCAGTTCGAGTTTGTCAGGCTGATACCGCTTAAGGTATTATTATAGACAACATTGCTGATGAGGGTGTTATTATCCGAATTCGTGAGTACAATGCCATTCAGTGCATTGTCACAGATGGTATTTCCGGTCAGGTTATTCCTGGCTGAACCATCTACGGCGATGCCGTTCCACTGGTTCCCACAGACCTGGTTGTATGAAATATTATTATCATTACTTGACTGGTTCAGGAATATCCCGTTCTGCTCGTTCCGAAGGGCGGTATTATTGAATACTACATTGTTGAGCGAGGCAGTGAGTAAAATACCGTTTCCTTTGTTGTTGTTCGCAATGTTGCTACTCAGGTTATCATTTGTTGAATTCCAAAGGAGGATACCATTATGGCTGTTGTAACTTGCATTGTTCAGCGTAACGTTGTTTCCGCTCGATGAATTGAGGTAGATCCCGTTCTGGCCGTTCCATTTTACGCTGTTGTTATATACCGTGTTGTTGTTCGAACTGGTCAGGATTATGCCGTCAAGCGTGTTGTTCTGCACTAGGTTGCTTGATACGTTGTTCCACTGCGAACTCGTCAGGTTGATGCCGTTGTACGGGTTGTAACTTGCATTGTTCAGCGTAACGTTGTTTCCGCTCGATGAATTGAGGTAGATCCCGTTCTGGCCGTTCCATTTTACGCTGTTGTTATATACCGTGTTGTTGTTCGAACTGGTCAGGATTATGCCGTCAAGCGTGTTGTTCTGCACTAGGTTGCTTGATACGTTGTTCCACTGCGAACTCGTCAGGTTGATGCCGTTGTACGGGTTGTAACTTGCATTGTTCAGCGTAACGTTGTTTCCGCTCGATGAATTGAGGTAGATCCCGTTCTGGCCGTTCCATTTTACGCTGTTGTTATATACCGTGTTGTTGTTCGAACTGGTCAGGATTATGCCGTCAAGCGTGTTGTTCTGCACTAGGTTGCTTGATACGTTGTTCCACTGCGAACTCGTCAGGTTGATGCCGTTGTACGGGTTGTAACTTGCATTGTTCAGCGTAACGTTGTTTCCGCTCGATGAATTGAGGTAGATCCCGTTCTGGCCGTTCCATTTTACGCTGTTGTTATATACCGTGTTGTTGTTCGAACTGGTCAGGATTATGCCGTCAAGCGTGTTGTTCTGCACTAGGTTGCTTGATACGTTGTTCCACTGCGAACTCGTCAGGTTGATGCCGTTGTACGGGTTGTAACTTGCATTGTTCAGCGTAACGTTGTTTCCGCTCGATGAATTGAGGTAGATCCCGTTCTGGCCGTTCCATTTTACGCTGTTGTTATATACCGTGTTGTTGTTCGAACTGGTCAGGATTATGCCGTCAAGCGTGTTGTTCTGCACTAGGTTGCTTGATACGTTGTTCCACTGCGAACTCGTCAGGTTGATGCCGTTTACGGGTTGTAACTTGCATTGTTCAGCGTAACGTTGTTTCCGCTCGATGAATTGAGGTAGATCCCGTTCTGGCCGTTCCATTTTACGCTGTTGTTATATACCGTGTTGTTGTTCGAACTGGTCAGGATTATGCCGTCAAGCGTGTTGTTCTGCACTAGGTTGCTTGATACGTTGTTCCACTGCGAATTCGTCAGGTTGATGCCGTTGTACGGGTTGTAACTTGCATTGTTCAGCGTAACGTTGTTTCCGCTCGATGAATTGAGGTAGATCCCGTTCTGGCCGTTCCATTTTACGCTGTTGTTATATACCGTGTTGTTGTTCGAACTGGACAGGATAATGCCGTCAAGCGTGTTGTTCTGACTACATTGCCTGATACATTGTTCCAGTTCGAATTCGTCAGGTTGATCCCGTTGTACGTGCTGTAACTCGCATTGTTCTGCGTTATGGTGTTGTTAAATGAACTGTCGAGCGCTATTCCATTCCAGGTATTCCAGGTTGCATTGTTTTCTGTAATATTATTCCAGTTACTCGATGATACAAGCGATATACCGTTTCGTTTGTTGAATACTGCGGTATTATTGAACAGGGTGTTGTTGCTCGATCCGGACAGTACAATGCCGTTCTGTGTATTGTTGATTACTGTATTATTCGTGACCTGGTTCCAGTTTGAACTGGTTGTGAGGTTGATCCCGCTGTAGGTCGTGCTGTAACTCGCATTGTTCTGCGTTATGGTGTTGTTACTTGAACTGTCGAGCGCTATTCCATTCCAGGTATTCCAGGTTGCATTGTTTTCTGTAATATTATTCCAGTTACTCAATGATACAAGCGATATACCGTTTCGTTTGTTCAATACTGCGGTATTATTGAACAGGGTGTTGTTGCTCGATCCGGACAGCACTATGCCGTTCTGGGTATTGTTGATTACTGTATTATTCCTGACCTGGTTCCAGTTTGAACTGGTTGTGAGGTTGATCCCGCTGTAGGTCGTGCTGTAACTCGCATTGTTCTGCGTTATGGTGTTGTTACTTGAACTGTCGAGCGCTATTCCATTCCAGGTATTCCAGGTTGCATTGTTTTCTGTAATATTATTCCAGTTACTCGATGATACAAGCGATATTCCGTTCCGTTTGTTCCATACTGCGGTGTTATTGAACAGGGTGTTGTTGCTCGATCCGGACAGCACTATGCCGTTCTGGGTATTGTTGATTACCGTATTATTCCTGACCTTGTTCCAGTTTGAACCGGTTGTGAGGTTGATCCCGCTGTAGGTCGTGCTGTAACTCGCATTGTTCTGCGTTATGGTGTTGTTACTTGAACTGTCGAGCGCTATTCCATTCCAGGTATTCCAGGTTGCATTGTTTTCTGTAATATTATTCCAGTTACTCGATGATACAAGCGATATACCGTTTCGTTTGTTGAATACTGCGGTATTATTGAACAGGGTGTTGTTGCTCGATCCGGACAGTACAATGCCGTTCTGTGTATTGTTGATTGCTGTATTATTCGTGACCTGGTTCCAGTTTGAACTGGTTGTGAGGTTGATACCGCTGTAGGTCGTGCTGTAACTCGCGTTGTTCTGCCTGATGGTGTTGTTACTTGAACTGTCGAGCGCTATTCCATTCCAGGTATTCCAGGTTGCATTGTTTTCTGTAATATTATTCCAGTTACTCGATGATACAAGCGATATACCGTTTCGTTTGTTGTAACTCGCGTTGTTCCCGGTCAGGTTGTTGTTGTTCGGTCACGTGTTGTGAGCAGGATACCGTTCTGGAGTTATTGAGAGCGGTATTGTTGTAAGTTCGTGTTGTTGCTCGAATTCGTCAACGAAGACCCATTCCAGGTATTGTTATTCGCAACTATTATTGTACAGGATGTTCCAGTTCCTGAGTCATCAAGGTTGATATCCCATTCCATTGAGTTGTTTTGCGCAGTGTTGCTCGTCAGGTTGTTAGTTATTCGAATTTGTCAGGATGATGCCATTTAACGTTGTTGTAACTCGCATTGTTCCCGGTCAGGTTGTTGTTGTTCGATCCTGTTGTAAGGAGAATCCCATTCTGGACGTTCATTAGCGCGGTATTGTTGTAGATCGTGTTGTTGCTCGAATTCGTCAACGACAGACCGTTCCAGGTATTGTTGTTCGCAACATTACCAGTCAGGTTATTCCAGCCTGAACCATCAAGGAATATTCCATTCCTTGAGTTGTTTTGCGCGGTGTTGCTCGTCAGGTTGTTGTTATTCGAATTTGTCAGGTTGATGCCGTTTAACGTGTTGTAACTCGCATTGTTCCCGGTCAGGTTGTTGTTGTTGATCCGGTTGTAAGGAGAATCCCGTTCTGCTACGTTCCTGAGCGCGGTATTGTTATAAACCGTGTTGTTGCTCGAATTCGTCAGCGACAGACCGTTCCAGGTATTGTTGTTCGCAACATTACCCGTCAGGTTATTCCAGCCTGAACCCATCAAGGAGCAATCCATTACTTGAATTATTTATGCGCCGTGTTGCCCGTCAGGTTGTTGTTATTCGAATTTGTCAGGTTGATGCCGTTTAACGTGTTGTAACTCGCATTGTTTCCGGTCAGGTTGGTGCCGGTGATATTCATCAGCAGAATACCATTCAGTGAATTATTGGTAGCAATATTGCTCGTCAGGTTAAGGTCATGGGAATCAACAAGGGAGATCCCGTTTCCAAGGTTATCCCTGGCGGTGTTGTTGAACAGGGTGTTCCAACTCGAGTTTGTCAGGTTGACACCGCTTAACGTGTTATTATAGGCAAGGTTACTGGTAAGGTTATTATTTGTTGAGTTCAGAAGCAGGATGCCGTTCAGTCCGTTATCGCAGGCGGTGTTCCCGGTCAGGTCGTTCAGGGTTGACCCGTCAATGGCGATACCATTCCACTGGTTACCACAGGCCCTGTTGTCGGTAAGGGTGTTATTACCGCTCAGTGAGTCCATGAAAATACCGCTCTGCCTGTTATTACCTGCAGTTGTATTATACAGCAAATTCCCTGTTGAATTCGCGAAAATTACGCCGCTCTGGTTGTTCCCGTTCGCAATATTACTTGTAAGAATGTTATAACCCGAGTTTGTCAGGTTAATACCGCTGTAATTGTTGGCATTTGCAGTGTTCCCTGCCAGCGTATTTCCACTTGAATTCACTAAAGCCAGGCCATTCTGGTTGTTTCCGGTCGCAATGTTATTGGTAAGGGTATTTGCGGAAGAATTTACCAGTTCAATTCCATTCAGGAGATTATTATTGGCATTGTTCTGTATCAGGTGGTTCCCGCTCGAATTATTGAGAAGGATACCATCCCTGTTGTTTCCGGCAGTATTACCAATGAGCGTGTTGTTGCCTGAATCTCTTAAATTAATCCCGCTCTGGCCAAGATTCCCATTCGCAACATTGTTTTCGATATCGTTCGTATACGAATTTACCAGGAGAATACCACTCTGGTTATTGTTATTCGCGGTCGTCCGGAAAATGAAGCCATTATTTGAGTTAGTGACATTAACTCCATCCAGGGTATTATTGTTCGCGGTATTCCCGAAAAGGTTGGTTAATTCAGAGCCATTGATCAGGATACCATTTTCGGAATTGTTACTGGCAACATTGTTCCTGACGTTGACGTTACTGGAATTGATAATCTCGATCCCGTTCGCTTTATTGTTATTCGCAATGTTACTGACGAGTTTTGGATTAATACCCCCTGACCCGTTGAGAGAGATCCCATAGAGGCCATTGTAACTCGCGTTGTTGCCCTGAAGGTTCGCATTGAGGGAGTCAATCAATGAAATACCATTCAGTGAATTATTGGTCGCATTATTATTGTAAAGACTCGTTATTCCCCGAATTAATGAGGCTGATACCATCCTTGCTGTTATTGCGGGCAATATTCTCGCTTACATTGTTGAAGCCGGAATTCGTAAGCGATATACCGTTCCAGGTATTATTAACTACAATATTGCCAATGAGGTCATTATTATACGAGTTATTGAGTACAATCCCGTTCTGCTGGTTGGAACTTGCATTATTGTTCCGGAGACTGACTTCAATGGAATTAGTAAGATTGACACCATTCCACCCGTTATAGGTCACATTATTCCCGACAATATCGGTTGTGCCCGAGTTAACAAGCTGAATACCGTCAAATTGGTTATGATTCGCGTCGTTCCCGGTCAGGTTGAGGGTGGTCGAACCGGAAACGTAGAACCCGTTCTGGCTGTTATTATCTGCAATGTTCGCGGTAAGGTTGTTATTCGCCGAGCTGGTAACACTGAACCCGTTCCACCGGTTGTTGCTCGCATTATTGCCGGTGAAATCATTCGAGCTCGAATTCGTTATCTGGAAACCGTTCCGGAGGTTCCCGGTGGCATTATTTTTGGTAATTGTTGAGTTGTTTGAATCCGTAAGATTGATCCCGTTCAGGGAATTGAAACCTGCATTATTCCCCGTAAGATTTGCAAATACTGACCCGTTGATATCAATTCCATTCCAGGTATTATTGCTCGCATTATTGCCGGATATTACCGCGTAATCCGAGTTTGTGAGAAGGATACCATTTTCTTTGTTATATGTCGCATTGTTACCCGAAAGGTTGTTGTTGTCTGACCCGGTCAGTTCCAGCCCGTTCTGCTGGTTGTAACTTGCATTGTTACCTGTCAGGTTGTTATTGTTCGAATTCGTTAGTAAAATGCCATTAAACGTGTTATTTATAGCGGTATTCCCGGTCAGGTTATTATTCGCCGAACCGGTAAGTGATATACCGTTCTGCTGGTTGTAACTTGCATTGTTTCCGGTCAGGTTGCTATTGTTCGAATTGATCAGGCTTAATCCGTTTAACGTGTTGTAGAATGCATCGTTCCCGGCCATGTTATTATTTCCTGATGCATTGAGGAAAATCCCGTTCTGCTGGTTGTAACTTGCATTGTTTCCGGTCAGGTTGTTGCTTGTTGAATTAGAGAGCCTGATCCCGTTTCTCACGTTATACGTTGCATTGTTATCGATGAGGTTATTGCCGGACGAACTGACCAGGTTGATACCATTGAACTGATTGCCGCTTACATTATTCCCGGTTACATTGTTCAGGCTGGACCGGATCAGCTCGATACCATTTTCGGTATTGTTGTTTACCGTGTTCCAGGTCAGGGTGTTATTGACCGAGTCTGTGAGCTGGATACCATCAAGGCCGTTGTTACTGGCATTTATACCCGAGATCGTGTTGTTGTTACTTGAACTGGTGAGGTGGACCCCGTTCCATGCATTGTTACCTGCACTACCACCAATAACATTGTTATTGCTCGAATTGGTGAAAATCAGCCCGTCCTGCTGGTTATTATTGGCGGTTATATTGAAATAGTTATTAAATTCCGATGAGAATATGATAAACCCGGAGAGAGCGTTATTACTTGCATTAACCGTTTCAAACGTGTTCTGACCGCTCCCATTCATTTCCACGCCATATCCATGGTTTGAATTGAAAGATGAATTCAGGACATAATTGTTATTACTTCCTGCCTGCATCAGGAGTCCGTCCTCGTTATCGTACGATGTGACATTTTCGATACGGGAGTTCGTTGTGTTCCAGAACCGCAATGGATAACCCTGGTTGGTGAACGTCAGGTTCAGGACCGTCATGTTGAAACAGTTGACAAAGTATAGGGTATCGGCCGGGTTCGAAAGATCGTATAACTGATCGCTCTCATTATACCGGTAGATGATCGGTGAGCCGTTGACGGTGTTGCTGTCGTCAATGTACTGGGTCAGCTCAGCCTCGGTATCTCCTTCTATATCGAAGTTCCATAGGTTTCCACTCATTGTATTGTTTTTAATAGTGTTATAGGGGGAGTTATGGATTGCAATTCCATAGAAGTCATTATTATTTGCTGAATTGTTGAGGATCTGGTTATACTGGCTGTTCCCGTATACCAGAATGCCATCGTTGTTGCTATTCGCTGTGTTGTTCGAGATCGTATTATTGAATGACCGGATCAGCAAAATTCCGGCCTCATTGTTGTTGGAGGTTGTGGTATTGTTTACCGTGTTGTAGCTCGAATCGACAAGGTATATCCCATTCTGCAGGTTATTTGAGGAGGTGGAGTTCTGGATTGTATTGTTGCTGCTGAAATCCAGCACCACCCCGTTCAAATTATCATTGGCTGTGAAGTTCTGAACTGTTGAATGGGTTGTATTCCGGAAATAGACACCGTATTCGTTTTTATTTAGGGTTATATCCGTAACCGTGAAGTTGGTACTGTTTATTGCATAAACCGTCCCGGCGTTCGAGGAAGCGTTAATGGTGACATTGTCCACATTCTGCCGATAAATCACCAGTTGCCCGTCTACGAAATTGGTATCATTGATATTCTGGTCAAAATGGAAGTCCGTCGTCCCGTCGAGGCCGAAGTTCAGGCGGTTGCTGGTCATATTATTATCATACAGGGTATTATTTCCGGAGTTGTGGACATATATCCCGTAATACTGCTGGTTTAAGGAGGCGTTGTTCCCTGCAAGGGTGTTTTGTGTCGAATCCACAAGATAAATCCCATTCTGCTGGTTTGATGTAACGTTATTATTGATGAGCAGGTTCCGGTTCGACGTCGTAAGGTTGATCCCTTCAAGAGTATTCAGGCTTGCATTGTTTCCATAGAGGAGATTCCCATTTGATTCAGTCAGAAGGATACCGTTTTGTCCGTTGCGTGAGGTGTTTGTACCGGTAAGGTTGTTTGCATCCGAACGAAGCAGCGAGATCCCATTCAGGGTGTTATAAGCGGCAATGTCATTTGTAAGGTTGTTGTTGTCAGAATCGATGAACAGTATCCCGTTCTGCCTGTTGTAGCTGGTATTTGACCCGGAGATATTGTTGGAATTACTCAGTTCCACCTCAATCCCCTGCATATTCATGCTGGCCGACACGTTTTGGAGGGTTGAAAGCGTGGTATTTCTCAAGTATACCCCGAATTCATTCTGGTCCAGGCTGGAGGTCCTTGAGGGTTGCATTCGTGCCATTGATTATGTAAACCGTTCCGGCATTGGATGATGAATCGACGATGGAGTCCGTTGTATTCCGGAGGTAAATGATACTCTTTCCGTTCACCTTGTTTGTGGTGTCAATATCCTGCACGTAGTGAGGGTCTGTTGTCCCGTCAAGACCAAAATTAAGGGTATTTCCGGACATGCTGTTATTGCGAAGGGTGTTGTTGACCGAGGATGTGAGATATAATCCATAGTAGAGCTGGTTATTGTCTGCAACATTCGATGAAAGAATATTATCGTTCGAATTACTGAGGATAATCCCATTCGCTGAATTGCCATTTGCGGTATTCAGTGTCAGGTTATTCGAATTCGACTGGGAAAGCAATATGCCGTTCTGAAGATTACCGTTCGCATTGTTTTGTGCCAGGCTGTTGCCGTTACTCGATGTAACCAGGATACCGTTCTGCTGGTTAAGGCTTGCCGAGTTATTGGTGAGTTGATTGTTACCGGAAGTCGTGAGACTGATGCCATTCCGGGTATTGCTGTTGACGATATTGTTTGAAACATTGTTATTGAACGAATTTGTCAGCTGAATACCATTTTGCAGGTTACTGTTTGCGGTATTCGCTGTCAGGTTATTCCCGTTGGACGCTGCAGTGAGAGCTATACCATTCTGGGTATTACCAGTCACTGTGTTACCCGAAAGGTTATTGGAAACCGAATTATCAAGGGATATCCCGTTTCCTGTATTCCCCTGGGCCGTGTTCTGGGACAAGGAATTATTTTGTGAACCGGAAAGACGGATACCGTTCAGGGCATTCGAATTTGCAACATTGTTATTCAGGGTATTATTCACAGAGTTTGATACAAGGATGCCATTCTGTGTATTTGAGTTGGCAGAATTTCCTGTCAGGTTGTTATCATTCGATCCTGAAAGGGTGATTCCCTGCTGTGCATTCCCTGAAGCCGTGTTGCTGGTAAGAGTGGTGTTTCCGGAGTTAATGAGAGCGATCCCGCCCTGGCCCCGGTTATCATTTGCGACATTGAGAGAAAGGGTGCCATTGTAGGAATTTGAAAGGAGGATCCCCGCGAGCGTGTTGTTGATCGCATTGTTTGATGTAAGAACGCTCGAATTGGATGACAGCAAGGAAATCCCGTTCATTGTGTTTTGGTTCAGATTATTTCGTACCAGTGTGTTGGAATCTGATGATACAAGCGATACACCATTCTGCTGGTTGCATGGGCAGTGTTATCTGACAACGTATTGTTAACCGAGTTGAGCAGGTATGTCCCGTTCGCCAGGTTACTATTTGCGTTGTTTCCGGCAAGGGTGTTGTTATTCGATTGAGAAAGGAATATCCCGTTTAATGAATTGGTACTTGCAGTATTCCCATTAATGTCGTTATTATTTGAAAAATTGAGAGAGATCCCATTTCCGGCGTTTCCTGTTGCGGTATTTGATCTTAAGGTATTATTGTTAGAGCCTGAAAGGTTAATCCCGTCAAGACCCCTGTTGTTTTTTGCACTATTACCCGTGAGGCTGTTATTGTTGGAATTCTCGATAAGGATCCCATTAAGGGTATTATTGTTCCCCTTGTTTGCCAGCAGGGCATTGCCATTACTGGAATTTGTTAGAGCGATACCGTTTTGAAGGTTATCCTCCACGACATTTCCACTCAGGATATTATAACCTGAACTGTTCAGGATAATTCCATTCCGGCTGTTGCCACGGATTGTATTGGTATTCAGAAGGTTATTATTCGATCCTGAAAGGTTGATCCCGTCAATCTTGTTATTGGTCACCGTACCCAGTGATATGACGTTCTGGTTTGAATTATTCAGGAAAATCCCATTTAATGCGTTACTGTCCGTTGTAACGCTGTCCATCGTGTTCGAATTTGATGAATTGAGGACAATCCCGTTCAGCCCATTGGTATTGAACCTGCTGTCTGTGATTATGTTGGAATTCGAGGATTGGACCAGGAGCCCGTTCAATTGGTTTCCAGAGGAGTTGCTGTCATCAATAGAATTGTCTGAGCTCCCCCTGTCAAGCGTGATACCATTCAGGTTCCCGGTGGCAGTGACATTGAAGAGCTGTGAGTTTTTGGTATTCCTGAAATATACCCCGTACTCGTTGGTGGACAGCCTGAGGTCCTCGAGTATCAGACCGGTACTATTGATGGCAATGACCATCCCCGCATTCGAATTGCGATCGACTACGACCCGGTTTGCATTATACAGGTAGACGATACTCTTCCCGTTGACCAGGTTTGTCCTGTCAATAGTCTGGATATAGTCCTGGTCGGTCGCGCCATCAAGGCCGAAGTTCAGGGTATTCCCTGACATACTATTATTTATCAGTGTATTCTGGCCGGAGTTATTCAGGTATATGCCGTACGTCTGGAGATTATTATTGGCGATATTTGAATTAAGGGTATTTTGCGATGAATTAGTAAGAAGTATACCGTTAAGGGCGTTGGAACTCGCATTGTTACCTGTCAGGGTGTTATACTGCGAATTATTAATGAGAATTCCATTCCGGGAATTGTTGGCTGCGGTGTTCTGGGTCAGGCTGTTAATATTTGAGCCGTTGACCAGGATCCCGTCCTGGTTGTTGTTGCTCGCATCGTTGCTTGTCAGGTTGTTGCCATTACTCGATGTGTAAGGATGATCCCATTCTGCGGGTTATACCAGGCCGTGTTGTTGAATAGTGTATTGTTGCCCGACCCGGTCAGGTTGATTCCACTGTAACCACGGTTGGAATTTGCTATGTTATTATTCAGGGTGTTTTTGTTCGAATTTGTAAGCAGGATACCATTCATTGAATTGTTTCCGGCTACGTTCCTGTTCAGCTGGTTCAGGTTTGAACCGTTGATCAGTATACCATTCTGGTTGTTGTTACTCGCATCGTTGGCCGTCAGGTTGTTGCCATTACTCGATGTGGTAAGGATGATCCCATTCTGGGAGTTATACCAGGCGGTGTTGTTGAATAGTGTATTGTTGCTCGACCCGGTAAGGTTGATGCCACTGTAACCACGGTTCAGGTTCGCGATGTTGCTAGATAGGGTATTATTGTTGGAACTCGTCAGGAAAATTCCATTCCACGTATTGTTCCCTACTGTGTTCCCGGTCAGCTGGTTCAGGTTTGAACCACTGATTAGGATACCGTTCTGGTTATTGTTACTCGCATCGTTGGCCGTCAGGTTGTTGCCATTACTCGATGTGGTAAGGATGATCCCATTCTGGGAGTTATACCAGGCGGTATTGTTGAATAGTGTATTGTTGCTCGACCCGGTAAGGTTGATGCCACTGTAACCACGGTTCAGGTTCGCGATGTTGCTAGATAGGGTATTATTGTTGGAACTCGTCAGAAGGATGCCATTCAGTGAATTGTTCCCGGCTACATTCCCCGTCAAAGTATTATTGTTCGAACCATTAATCAGGATACCATTCTGGTTATTGTTACTCGCATCGTTTCTTGTCAGGTTATTCCCATTACTTGAGCCGTTCAGGATAATGCCGTTCTGCGGGTTATACCAGGCGGTATTGTTGAACAGCGTATTATTACTCGATCCGGTAAGGTTGATGCCGCTGTAACCACGGTTCAGGTTCGCGATGTTGCTAGATAGGGTATTATTGTTGGAACTCGTCAGAAGGATGCCATTCAGTGAATTGTTCCCGGCTACATTCCCCGTCAAAGTATTATTGTTCGAACCAATAATCAGGATACCATTCTGGTTGTTGTTACTCGCATCGTTTCTTGTCAGGTTATTCCCATTACTTGATGTTGTGAGGATGATTCCATTCAGTAAATTGTTTCCTGCAATATTCGCCGTCAGATTGTTGTAACTTGAGCTGGTGATGAAAATGCCGTTCTGGGCATTGCTGCTTGCATTGTTCGAAGTCAGGGTATTGCCATCACTCGAAGAGACCAGTTGGATACCACTGGTGGGGTTATTTGTGGCTGTGTTATTAAACAACGAATTATTGCGGGATCCTAAAAGGTAAATGCCGGTGTCGTTATTGGATGATACATCGTTGCTATTGAGTTTATTGAGGTTCGACGACGACTCCAGGTATATGCCATAAGTATTTTTGAATAGGGTGTTATTACTGATCGTGTTATCCGGAGAACTGGAGAGGGAGATCCCTCTTTGTGAATTATAGGAGAGGGTATTGTTCTCAAGGGTGTTTCCAGAAGATCCGGTAAGATATACCCCACGTACACTTAGATTGATACTGTTACCTGATATCTGGTTATTCTGAGAGTTAGTCAGGGAAACCCCGTAGTTTAGGTTTTTACTCAAATAATTTGAAAAAATAGAATTATTCGTTGAACCTGTGAGGAAAATCCCATCAAGGGTATTACTTACGATCGAATTTGACGCGATTGTATTATTTACTGCGGAATTATCCAGATATATCCCGTATTTATTGCTACTGGCATTATTCTCTGAAAGGTTGTTAAAACTGGAGCTGAAAATCCGGACACCATAATTTGTATTTAAAATAACGGTATTATTTAACACCTTGTTTGAATTACTTGATGTGGAGATCTCGATACCCTTGTCGTTGTTTCGGCTTGCATTATTGCCCGTCAGCGTGTTGCCACTTGATAAATTATAAAGATTTATCCCGATACTATTGCCGTTACTCGCATTATTCGCGTTGAGGGTGTTGTTCACTGAAGAGTCGAGGTATAACCCGTTTAGTGTGTTTCCAAACGCAATATTTGAATCAAGAGTGTTGTTGCGAGATGATACCAGATGAATACCCGATTGCAGGTTGTAACTCGCGTTGTTCCCTGTCAGCGTCGTATTCCATACATTAAATAATACAATACCATCCTGGTTCCCACTCGCATTATTTCCTGTAAGGTTGTTGAATCCGACACCGCTTAGAACAAAACCATTCTGCGTATTGCCATTCACACTATTACTGGTAAGGTTATTTTCAGTACTCGATTCATTGAGGAAAATCCCATTCCATGTGTTCCGTGATGCGGTATTGTTAACGAGGGTATTCGAACTTGAGTTCGTAAGAATTATCCCGTTCTGAGTATTGTAACTGGCATTATTGCCAGACAGGGTATTTCCAATTGAGCGGTTCAGAACGATGCCGTTCCGGTTGTTGAATACAATGTTTTCTGTAAGGTTATTAACACTGGAATTGGTGAGGAAAATCCCGGAGAGGGTATTGTTGCGGACTGTGTTACTGATGAGTGAATTATTCCAGGAACCATTCATCTGGTAACCATATTCAATGTTGTAACTCGCGTTATTCCGGGTGAGCGTAGTATTCCATGTGTTGACGAGGACGAGGCCTTCCCTGTTATACGTGAGATTATTCCAGTCGATCCGGTTATCCCCGGAAAAGGTTGCATTAACCCCGCTCCAGGTGTTGTTGATTGCCTCATTCCAGGATACATTGTTATTATTTGATGACTGGAGCAGGATCCCGTTTTGCAGGTTGTCATAAACATGGTTATTACTAACTTCAATATTTGCGGAATTCGAAAGGACGATGCCGCTTCCAAGGTTTCCACTCGCGTTCACATGGGTAATATTCGATACAATATCCAGTGGTTGATCGCCAATTACGTTGTTGAAGAAAATTCCGGCAATCTTAAACCCGGTCAGCGTAATGTTCGTGATGCTTATCCCACCTATCGACGGCGATGATCCAAAATTATTGTAATTCGCTGCAGACTGGTTATTGACGATAATCCCGTACTCCGTATTTCCGCCACCGTTCAGGATGGCCCCCATCCCGTCGAATATCACGTTGGAGGCATTGATAAGAATCGCGAAGTTAAACCCAAAGCCAGAGAACGTATTTGTGCCATCGAATTGAATGCCTGATGGATAATTGGTGTTGTTAGCCGGTTCCAGGTCCATTATCCAGTTGTGTCCGGATTCATTTATGACCCAGCTCTGGTTATTCAGGTAATATGGATTGTCCTGGGTTGTATTGAGGGGGGATCAGACCAGGTATAATTGTTACCCGGCAGGCCTGGCTGCAGTTGCGTCAGATTTTCTATGACGATGCCCTGGTTGATCTCGTTCGTTACTACCGATGTGTTAGCCAGCGTTGCACCCTCAGGTCCTGGCACTGTTATATTCGGTGCAATAACGGGATTCGGATTCTGTGGTAAGACCACTGAATTGTTTGTCACGGATGGAACGATTGCCGTGGTATTGGATTCAGGTGCTATTATGGGAGATTCTGCGACCTGAATTGATGGTGTGGTGTTATCCACAATAGGGGTGAGTGCCGGGGTGACTTCGGTTACTACCGGGCTTGTCTCTTCCGGTACAACCAGGTTCTGCTCAGCAGGGGAGCTGGTCGGGATTACTACTTCTACAGGGGGTGGAACTTCACTTTCTATTATTCCCTGCTCAGCCGGGATACTGGTCGGGATTACTACTTCTACAGGGGGTGGAACTTCACTTTCTATTGTTCCCTGCCCAGCCGGGGTGCTGGTCGGGGTTACTAACACAACAGGGGGTAAAACTTCACTTTCTATTGTTCCCTGCTCAGGCAGGGGTACTGGTAGGGGTAAGATCTGTTATAACAGGGTTCGTCTCTTCCATGACAACCGAACTAGATGCAGCATGCACACCTCCTGCCGCAAATAGTACCAAAAAAAGCGAAAATATTATAATAAGGGTAACTACCGGCAAACGGGTATTCAACGATGATATTAAAGAACTACAGCTACTACTTACGCTATGCGTATCCTGTTTTTTATTCATTTTTCACACCCCGGATTTCGGCAAGAAACTCACATTCTCACCGCATTAGAATTTTTAGCCTTGATTTAGCCATTAAACGTTCCCACGGTTGACCTGAGCAAGGCAGGATTGAAATCCTGAACAATAGGAATTGCAAAGATATAGAAAGGTATCTATAGTCCATTGAGTGACGATATTGCAAACCATTGACTTTTCGCATTGATTCGATAGTATACGTTCATTAAAACCACAATATTGGTGGTTGAAAAAAGACAAAAAATGTCGGGGATTTTGCAAATGTATTCTCTGCGATTACAACAAACTAGTCTCGCTTTCATACGGAACAGTATTAATTCTGCAATCGGTAGGGTCTCTTCCATGATACCTGCAATACAATCCCGGTTATCAAAAGATTAGGTTTAAATAATTTAATTTTGAATTTCCACATGTTATGATAAAAGTTGCAATTAATGGATATGGGACCATTGGAAAAAGGGTGGCCGATGCAGTATCAGCCCAACCTGATATGGAGATCGTTGGCGTCTCGAAAACACGCCCGAATGCTGATGCATTTATAGCCAAATCAAGGGGGTATCCGCTCTATATTGCCGATATTTCTAAGAAGAGTGCATTTGATAAGGTAGGCATTTCTGTCGCGGGCAGCGTCGACGAGATGCTTGCGAAAGCAGATATTGTAATTGATGCAACGCCTGGCGACGTCGGGGCAAAAAACAAGCCCCTCTATGAGAAAGTCGGTGTAAAAGCCATTTACCAGGGTGGGGAAGAGCATGAAGTCGCAGGTTTCTCCTTCAATTCCGACTGTAACTACAAGGATGCATTTGGGCGGCAGTTTGCAAGAGTTGTCTCCTGTAACACGACAGGCCTGTGCCGGATCATCCACGCTATGGATAAGGCTTATGGAGTTGAAAAAGTCCGGGCCGTGATGGTACGACGTGGTTCAGACCCCGGGGAAATAAAGAAAGGCCCGATTGATGCAGTCGTCCTGAACCCGGTAACAATCCCGAGCCATCATGGACCGGATGTCCAGACGGTACTCCCCCATATCCCTATCGTGACAATGGCAATGATTGTCCCGACGACAATGATGCACATGCATGCTATCAGCATGGACTTGAAGAACGTTGCAACTCGTGAGGATATCCTCAATATCATCGAAAAACATCCCCGGATGGGGCTTGTAAGAAAGTCAACAGGTATCACCAGTACCGCTGAGCTCAAGGAATATGTGATGGATCTCGGCCGCAGCCGTTCGGACCTGTGGGAAAACGGGATTTTTGAAGATTCCGTTGCTATGGTCGGTAAAGAGCTCTACCTCTTCCAGGCAATACACCAGGAAGCGGATGTTGTCGTCGAGAATATCGATGCAATAAGGGCCATGATTGGGTCTGTAAAGGATCCGGAGACGTCAGTCCGTATGACAAACGAAGCGCTCGGGTTTACTGCGATTTAGAATAACCATTAACTCCCTTCATAACCCATGATTTCTGATGGACCCGTATGCACTGGCGACACGGAATACCGTAGAGGTCGTCACTGACGAAGAACTAAAAATACTCCTCAAACGACCAAAAAAGCGGGTATACGCCGGGTACGAGCCGAGTGGTGAGATCCACCTCGGACACCTGGTAACAGTCAATAAACTCCGGGACCTCAAAGACGCAGGGTTTGAAGTTGTTGTACTGCTCGCTGACCTCCATGCATTCCTGAACCGGAAGGGGACGATGGAGGAGGTCGGGGAGCTTGCCGACTATAACCGCCGGTGTTTTGAGGGGCTCGGCCTGAAGGACGTAACATTTGTCCTCGGCTCAGAACTCCAGCTGAATCCCGAATATCGACTCCTTATGCTCCGCCTCTCCCAGCAGATTACCCTGAACCGTGCGACGAGGAGCATGGACGAGGTCGGACGTCAGATGGAGGCCCCGACCGTCTCGCAGATGATCTACCCGATTATGCAGATGGTCGATATTGCGATGCTCGGGGTGGATGCTGCAGTGGGTGGGATCGACCAGAGGAAGATCCATATGCTCGCACGTGAGCACCTTGTCAATGCCGGGTATTCATCACCGGTCTGTATCCATACACCTATTCTTAACGGTCTTGACGGTAAGAAAATGTCCTCCTCAAGTGGCAATTACATATCGGTTGCGGATACTGAGGAGACCATCAATAAAAAGTGCCAGAAAGCATTTTGTCCCCCGGAGTGTGAGGACAACGCAGTTCTCCAGATATTCCAGTACCATGTGTTCCCACGCGTTCCTATGGTGAGTGTCAGGCGGCCGGAAAAATTTGGTGGGGACAGGGAATTCAACACGTATCTGGCACTTCATGAGGCCTACCAAAAAGGAGAGATCCACCCGCTCGACCTGAAAAAGACTCTCGGGACTTACCTGGCTGAGATCCTTGCCCCGGTCCGGGATTACGTCCATTAACGGAGGATTACATGAATAGAGACCAGCCTGAAAAGGAGTTTGATTTTGATCGGGAAGTTGACCGGCTCGGTATCAGGATCAAGGATGCCAACCAGACTCAAAGTCAGGGATGATGTATTCGATGAAATTACACTTCTCGCACTCTACAAACTGGTCCATAAAAAGTGGCTCTCTGCTATCGGAGGATCGATCAGCACCGGTAAAGAGGCTAACGTCTTTCTTGCAGACCGGGAAGGGGCCGATGTTGCTATCAAGATTTACCGGATCAGGACGGCAAATTTCAACACCATGAACGAATACATTCTAGGAGACCGTCGTTTTACCGGGATGCGGAAATCACGAAAGGACCTTATTTTTGCCTGGGCGAAAAAAGAATTTTCTAATTTGAAACGGGCGCACGAGGCGGGTCTTTCCGTACCTGAACCATATGTCTGGGACAGGAATATCCTCATAATGGAATTTATTGGGGCTGATGGACGTCCGTACCCACAGATGCGGAATGTCAACCTCGATGATGCATCGGGAACATATGAGGAGATCATTTCATTTATAGCAGATTTGTACAAAAAAGCCGGGCTTATCCACGCGGATCTGAGCGAATTTAATATCCTTTTCGGGGACCGGCCATTTTTCATCGACATGGGACAATCGGTAACAACAGATCATCCGAGAGCATTTCAATTCCTGAAACGGGATATTGCAAACATCAATCATTTCTTCTCTTCCCGCTGCGAAGTGAAGGATGAACGAGAACTTTTTACAAGGATTACGGGTCTTGTCTTCCCGGATCTTGATAAAGAACAACAGGGAAAAAAGGTGTGATGAGTCATGATGCAGGAAATAAAAGTATCAGGAAGCCGGATTGGTGCATTGATTGGAAAAGACGGATCGACAAAAAAGAAGCTGGAGGAAAAATCCGGGGCCCAAATCACTATCGATAGTAAAGAGGGAATGGTCAGGGTCGAGGGTGAGGAGGCACTCGGGGCCTTAAGGGCAATTGAGACCGTTAACGCCATAAACCGGGGATTTTCACCTGAACGTGCCTTTTGCCTCTTCGATGACGAGGATTTACTGTTTGATGTAATTGACCTGTCTGAGATAGCAGATACACCAAATCAGCTTGACCGGATCAGGGGCCGTATTATCGGAAAAGACGGGAAATCAAGGGAACAGATCGAAGATATGACTCAGGTTTCCATATCCGTGTTCGGGAAAACGATTGCCCTTATCGGGTTACCAGAGCATATCAAGGTTGCCCGGACTGCTATCGATATGCTCATCCAAGGCGTTCCTCACGAAGCGGTCTTCTCTTTCCTGGAAAAGAAAAAGAGGGAGTTAAAACAGGATATTATCAGTTATTATTACTAATTTTTCCTGGTCTGTAGTTGAGGTAATTGAAGACGTCCGTAATTGTTCGGTATTCGACACAATCATTTCCACTGGAAATTAATACAGGTTGCCTAAGCTCTGTTGATCAATTTAACTATGCTGGAATGTTATTAGAGTGGAATTAAAGGGGTCGGGAGCTGGATAAAGGGTATTTTGCATCAAATTTCCGGGGGTTGACTGATGAAAATCGAGGAATTGCCAATATCGGAACACCTGAAGACATATTATAAAAAGGCCGGGATTTCGGACCTGTACCCGCCTCAGGCGGAATGCATCCGGAAGGGAATGTTTGACAAAAACAACCTCCTTGTAGCGATCCCTACCGCGAGCGGAAAGACCCTTGTGGCCGAGATGGCGATGCACCACCATATCGGTAAATCGGGAAAGTGCCTCTATATCGTCCCCCTCAAGGCACTTGCAAGTGAAAAATTTGAGGAGTTTTCCAGGAAAGATGTCCACGTTGGGATATCCACTGGAGATTTAGACCGGCGGGATGAGTCGCTTGGAAAGAATGATATCATCGTTGCAACGAGCGAAAAAGTAGATTCCCTCATCAGAAACGGTGCACCCTGGCTGAAAGATATTTCACTTCTGGTTGTTGATGAGGTCCACCTTATCGATTCTCCTGATCGCGGTGCTACGCTTGAAATGGTCATTACAAAAATGAGGTGCCGTAACCCCGGTATGCAGATTATTGCATTGAGTGCAACCATCGGGAACCCGGGTGTGCTTGCCCGCTGGATGGATGCAGAGCTCGTGACAAGCGAATGGAGACCTGTTGACCTTCGGCAGGGTGTTTTTTTTAATGGAAAGATCAGGTTTCACGAGGTTTGCCGCCCGGTAGAGACAGTTTCAAAGTACGATGACCTGAACCTCTGCATGGACACGATTACCGAGGGTGGCCAGTGTCTTGTGTTTGTCTCATCAAGGAAAAATGCAGAGGCTTTTGCAAAAAGGGCCGCCTCTGCCTTTAAATTAGAGACTAAAGAATTGAAAGAGCTATCAGAGAGGATTATAAAACTGGCGGAAACGGATAACGATAAATTGCTTGCAGCATGTGTCGAGTCCGGTGCCGCTTTCCACCATGCAGGTCTGAAACGTGAGGCAAGGGCGACAATAGAGGAGGGGTTCCGGAAAGGATATATCAGGTGTATTTCTTCCACCCCAACGCTTGCGGCCGGGCTTAACCTTCCCGCAAGAAGGGTGATAATCAGGGACTATCGCCGTTTTACTTCCGGAGAGGGTATGGTCCCAATCCCCGTAAGGGAATACCACCAGATGGCCGGTCGTGCAGGACGCCCCCATCTCGACCCATATGGTGAGGCGGTCCTGATTGCGAAAGACGATCAGGATGTTGATGCACTGTTCGAGTGGTATATTGATGCTCCGGCAGAAGATGTCTATTCACAGTGCGGGACCGAAGCCGCACTCTGTACCCATATACTTTCGCTTATTGCTTCCGGTTTTGTGGGGTCCCGCGAGGAGATTTCGGCTTTTATGGGCAGGACCTTTTTTCTCTACCAGCATAAACAGAGCAGGGTAATCCCTCGTGTTATTGCACAGGTAATCGAGTTTCTTCTAACGACCGAAATGATCACAGAAAACGGTGCAATTCTATCTGCTACAGAATTCGGGGCCCTTATTTCCCAGTTATATATCGACCCGCGGGGCGCAGAAGCAATTGTCAGTGGTATGTGTTCTGCAGAAGATTATTCAGATATCGGCCTTCTCCAGTTGATTTGCAGCACACCCGATATGTACACCCTCTATGTAAGCAACAAGGATATCCCGTACCTTGAACGGTTCCTCGGGGACCGTGGAGATGAACTCTGGCTCCCGTTACCCGCTGAAGAGGAGGAGGCATATTACAGGGGTTTAAAAACAACGATGCTCCTCCAGGACTGGGCAAACGAGCTCTCTGATACCATAATATGTGAACGGTATTCGGTCGGCCCGGGGGATATTTATTCGATGGTTGAAAGCGTGAACTGGCTCCTTCATGCGACCTCACGACTTGCCCCGATGTTCTCACCGCGTTTCCGTAACCAGGTCAGGGAGTTTGAATACTGTATGAAATACGGGGTAAAAAGGGAGTTGTTACCGCTGGTAAAAATCAGGAACATTGGTCGTGTCCGGGCACGGCGCCTGTTTAACAGCGGGATTACCTCGCCGGAAGACCTTCATTCAGCAGGAAAAGACCGTGTCGCACAAATCCTTGGAAAGGGTATTACAGACCAATTGTTTAACTCTGTAAAAAGGCAGAGTTCTAAGAACAGAGAAGAACAGGTGGAACCCGGGGAAGAATCGGGGGCCCACAAAACGCAATACACGTTATCCCATTTTGGAGATTAAGTGGATTTTCCCGGGCAATCCGGATATAACATCACAGAAGGGTAGAGAATGGAAACATCTGACAACAGGGGTCGAAAGGATGCCATCAATGATAGTACCGTCCGGGATATGGATTTCGAAATCCGTCAGGTATCATTTCAGGTCAGGGATATTGGAAGTTTCCTCTCGTGGTTAAGGAACATTTCTAGCCGGAGTGGTGCTGTTATTATCTGTTTCAATGCAGAGCTTATGGCAGGGCAGGAACATGTTATTTCTGCAATGATGCATGCAAAAAGAGCGATGAACCGGGGCACATGTATTTCCAGTTCCTTTGAAATTGAGGCACTCCTTTATGCCTCAGGATCCCGCCAGTGCCAGGACGCAGCAAAATTCGGTGTCCATAAGGGGCTGAATAACTGTTATCTCTGTATTTACCCGATAACTCCCCAGGTATGGAATGAGCTTTTACCCGTGATGACTATCTCAATCGAAGACTGGGAACGGATAACAGATGAAAAAATGAATATATTGATCTCTTTGTTTGGCATCACTAACGACGAAATTGAGGTTACGGGTGGGGATCGGATACAAGAACTCGTTCTTGAAAGGGTCGCACTTCTTGAAGTGAATAAATAATCGCAGGTTATGGAGATGCTACAGTAATGTATGATTGCCCGGCGGGATTGAAGAGGTCAGGTTCAGTCAGCTTTTCCACCGTGCCGGTAATCTGTATACATTAGCGGGCTGGTATGAAAACATGTATCGGACTTCGGAACACCCAACCAGATTTTTTCAAACTTCGCTTCAGGTGGCGTTAAAAACAACAGGATTCCCATCGGGGTACACACATGCAGAATGAAAATATCATGGGACGGTTTTGTATATCTTCTTCCTCTTTTTAAGATATCATGTCTAATCTGGTTTTCAAAGATGCTTTTAAAACACGCCTGCCGTTAGAATTATGTGCCCCATCCAGGATTGGCCGGATCAATCCGTCCATTATTAAAAAAAATACCGCTATGTTGTTTTAATAATTCAGGCTACCCGCACATGGGATGTTTTCCCCTGACTGCCAAAAAAAGCACCTGGGCCCACCGGTCTGAGTTTTACCTGCTGATTTCCAGAAAACCCAGTAATCCGGGGTGTAAGGGGCCTTTTCTTATTTCCTGGCATGAGTCAGTATATGACGGATTTCGGGGATGATCAGGGTCATCATCGCCAGTTTCACCGCCGCGTTGGAACCGGGAATACAGAAAACGACATGTTTCTGAATAATCCCTGCACTAGCCCGTGAAAGCATCGCAGCTGATCCGATTTCCTCATAACTTTTCATCCTGAACAGCTCCCCGAATCCGTCAATTTGCTTCTCGTAAAGAGGTTCAATGGCTTCAATTGTGCAATCATCGGGTGTTAGTCCTGTTCCCCCATTCAGGATCAGGCAATCACATTGTTTAAACCCATTAACCATTGCTATCCGTATTGATTCGATCTGGTCAGGCACAATTTCATAGTAGTCAACGGGATACCCCGCCTGGCTGAGAAATGTTTCGATGATTTTTCCACTGGAATCCGTTTCTCTGTTCCTCGAACTTGAAACGGTAATTACACCTGTTGTTATTGGGATGGGTTGTATATGTTCGGGGTTCATTGCATCACTATTATGATAGATTGGCAATGCCATAACATTTCCCGTTCTTTTTGTTTTTTGGGTTTCTCGGGACCCCTTTGTTTCCTTTGGAGTTTTTTGTCCCGGCC
Organism: uncultured Methanomicrobiales archaeon; assembly: GCA_963709545.1. Classification (GTDB taxonomy): domain Archaea; phylum Halobacteriota; class Methanomicrobia; order Methanomicrobiales; family Methanospirillaceae; genus CAIKOD01. The sequence goes on from CAVPWT010000012.1 coordinate 37,413, forward strand.
TGACGATAATATATGCCGGCCTTTGGGTTCTTCTCTGTCAGATTGGAATGCCTTTGGCAGATGGACGTGATTTTCTGTTCTTTCTTTGTGAGCCCCCTCCTTTTTTTACACGCAAAATCGGAAAATGGATTGTTTCTAGGTGTAGTTTCCGGAGATTTTTCCCCGTTGTTGGTTGTGTTTGGTTGTTGGATTTCTCTTTCCGTCCTCTTTTTTTTCCTGGCGTTTTTCCTTTTTTCTCTTGTTTCTTTCTTTTACATTACATCTTGTCTATTGCTATTAAGGAGCAATAAAAAAAGGGCCGGCATAAATCAGAAAAGATTTGTCTTGGTTGTTGCTTAGGACAAAACCGTTTCGCAACAAATATATACCAATATCCGCATATGTGTCAACAAGCTTAAGCATATTTTCTTTTTTTAATTTCCTTCTTGCTTAATCATTCCGCGTTCCAATGGAAATCAAAGGGTCTGGGATAATACCCTGAAAAAAGGAAATCCAGGGTTGATACTGCGTTTTTTCTCTCCCGGATTTAAAAAAAAGGATATCTGTTGGGATATTCTGTTCTTATGGAAGATTTAAGATCTTTTTTTGAAATCAGCTCCTCAAAAACGATAAAAACGGAAACAAAAGAAACAACGGAGAAGAAACACAAGAATCCTACTGGGAAAAAGAGGGGGAAAGAAACACCAAAAAAGAGAAACAGGCTCAGTTGATACACGCTCTAATACATCTTGGAAGCAGGAGCATGCCCGGGGTCCCGTCCCATCACTTTGGTAACCCAGGATTGGAATGATTAAAAACCGGTGAAATTTTCAGGAACAACGAGGCCAACACAACCCAGGTGATATTGTTCCTGGTGGGAAAGGGGATGAAAGTCCCTTCTTTCTCCGTATTTTGCCATTCATTCTCTAATAAACAGAGTATCAACAAAGCGCTCTGTGAGGCTTAGGCTCATAGACGAAGATGAAAAATGTGGCATTTTGGGTTGTTTTGCCGGAGTTTTTCATATCAGCCAGGAAAACACTCTTATATCTTTTATTTGCTTTTATCAATCTTTAGCCGAATGTGAGAGGAGAAACCTGATCACAAAAAACCAAGAAAAAACAACCTGGCAATCCCGGATATTTTTTCTTAAGGAAAGAGAAAAAAAATCCCGGACACGGGTAAAAATCTGATGAAAGACCTCGCATTTTCCATATTCAGAAATTCTCGAGGCTAAAACCAGAACCAGAAAGGGCAATAATCAAACAACATGAACACACCCCAATCCAAAAATCCGGATTGAAGAAGATCTCGGTTTTGGCGTTTCCTGTACCCGGGTAAAAAGCGGCGTAATAAATTGTATATTGAGGACGCGCTCTTTCATTTCGGTCAATAAAAGATCGCTTCATATTGAACAGACGGTACGGTATCTGGATGCGTGACGCTGGTCCTTCCACTGTTAAACAAATATGAATAAATGGGGAATAAAACTGGAAGAAAGGCTTAATAATTAATCTTTCCAGTGGAAACAATGGGGTATAAACCGGCGGAAAAAACGATCAGATTTTATGCACGAATATCAAAGGTTTCACTCCACTGGAAATTATGCCCGAAGACCAAGAAACATCAGTCGGACTTTTTAAAAAGTTCCTCACAAACAATAAAATATTCAAAAACCGGGAGGTCCTCAGGCATTCCTATAGACCAAACATTCTACCTCACAGGCGGCCGCAAATTGATCAGATCGCTTCGATTCTTGCACCTGCCCTGAAAAACGAAACCCCGTCAAATATTCTTATTTATGGAAAGACCGGGACAGGAAAGACAGCCTGTGTCCGCTATGTAGGTACAGAGCTGGAAAATGCAAGTTCCCAGATGGGGATGGTATGCCGGGTTGTTCACCTTAACTGTGAAGTTATCGACACACAGTACCGGATTCTCGCCCAGATCTCTAAATGTATCCTTGGTCCAGATGAGACGGCAAGTGATAAACTCCGTGCTCATATTCCGATGACAGGATGGCCGACAGACCAGGTATACCAGGAGTTGAAAAACCAGCTGGAATCGAATGGCGGGGTTCTCATCATTATTCTGGATGAAATTGATAAACTGGTAAAAAAGAGCGGGGATGAGACACTCTACAATCTTACGAGGATCAATACCGATCTGAAGAAGTCCAAGGTCAGCATGATTGGTATCTCGAACGATTTGAGTTTCAAGGATTTCCTTGATCCCCGTGTCCTGTCATCGCTCAGCGAGGAAGAACTGGTCTTTCCTCCCTATAATGCACCACAACTCTGTGATATCCTTCTACAACGCGCAGAAGCCTCATTTGTGGAAAATGCACTGGATGAAGGTGTTATACCTCTCTGTTCTGCCCTTGCAGCACAGGAACATGGGGATGCCCGCCGTGCCCTCGACCTGCTGCGGGTGTCAGGGGAACTCGCAGACAGGGCAGATACAGACAGGGTCACCGAGGAGCACGTAAAAATGGCCCAGGCCAAGATTGAGAGTGACAGCATGATTGAGTGCATTTCAACGCTGCCCACCCAGAGTAAAGCAATCCTCTACTGTATGCTGCTTCTTGACCAGACGGGCCAGAATATTTTCACAAGCGGGGAGGTGTCCCGTATCTACCAGGATATTGCCCCGAAAATTGATATTGACGTCCTAACCCACCGCAGGATTACGGACCTGATCAGCGAGCTCAATATGCTTGGGGTTATCAATACCCGGGTTGTCAGCCGCGGCCGTTATGGAAGGACAAAAGAGATGTGGTTTGACACGAATACCTATAAAATACGGGAAGTAATACTGAACGATCCCAGGCTAAGTCAGCAGGGTCTTGCCCAGATTGATAGCAACTGGGTAAAGAGCCTGTTCAGGTGAAAAAAATGGACGAAAAAGACCTCCTTCTCCTCCAGTTACTCGAGGAAAATAGTCGTGTATCGGTTGATGAACTCTCGGTCATGACAGAAATTTCTGCCAGGGATGTCGAGTACAGGATAGCTGCTCTTGAGGAGGCCCAGATAATCAGAAAATATTCAGCAGTCATTGACTGGGAGCGGGCAGGGCACGGAGAGGTCTGGGCCATTATTGAACTGAAGGTCAACCCCGAGAGGGACTTTGGGTACGACCGGATCGCTGAGCGGATCTCGAAATTCAAACAGGTGCGATCGCTACGGTTAATCACCGGGACTTATGATTTCCAGCTTCTCGTTACGGGGAAAAATATGCAGGAGGTTGCAAGGTTCGTCTCTGAACATATCGCGCCGATGGACCGGATCCGGGAAACTGCAACCCATATTATCATGAAAAATTATAAAGAGAATGGAAATACCCTCTGCGGGCATGAAGTGACCGAACGCATTCCATATTCCTTCTGAAGGTGGCAGAATGAGAAATTTCATCTCAAAATCCGCGGAAGCGATACCACCATCCGGCATCCGGAAATTCTTTGATCTCGCCCTTACGATGGACGATGTAATCTCCCTCGGTGTCGGGGAACCCGATTTCACCACCCCATGGAACGTGTGCGAAGCGGGAATATATTCGATAGAACAGGGTGTAACATCGTATACCTCAAACCGCGGACTCCAGGAGTTGCGGGACTCGCTGTCAGAATACTTAAAAAACCATTATGGGCTCCACTATGATCCTGACAGGGAGATGATCATCACCAGCGGGGTTTCAGAAGCGCTGGATATTGCAATAAGGGCAGTAATTGACCCCGGTGATGAAGCCCTTGTTACTGAACCGATTTACGTCTCCTATGCACCGTGCGTGACTCTTGCTGGCGGTGTGCCTGTTCCGGTACCATGCCACGAGAAAGACCAGTTCAGGCTAATGCCGGATGCACTGATGGAAAAGGTCTCGAAAAAGAGCAAAGTCCTGATCCTTAACTTCCCGAACAACCCCACCGGCGCAGTGATGAAGCGGGATGATCTGAAGGCCATTGCAGATATTGTCGTGGATCATGACCTGCTGGTTATCAGTGATGAGGTGTATGCGGAGCTAACGTACCAGGGATCCCATGTAGCACCTGCGACCATTGATGGCTTGTGGGAGAGGACCATTACCCTGAATGGATTTTCAAAAGCCTACGCCATGACCGGATGGCGGATCGGATATCTCTGCGCGCCTGAGCCAATTTGTGACGCAGCACTGAAGATCCACCAGTACGTTATGCTCTGTGCTCCCGTAATGGGGCAGATTGCCGCGAACGCGGCGATACGGAATGGTGAGGATGAAAAGGATAAGATGGTGACAGAATACCGCGTACGGAGAAACCTGGTGGTCCATGATCTGAACCGGATTGGGCTTCCATGCCATGTGCCTGAAGGTGCGTTTTATGCGTTCCCATCGGTAACGTCAACAGGGCTTTCAGATTTTGAATTCGCTGAACAACTCCTAAAAGAAGAACGGGTCGCAGTGGTACCGGGAACCGTGTTCGGGGATGCAGCAAGAGACCATCTCAGGTGTGCCTATGCTGTCTCACGAAAGGATTTGAAAGAGGCTGTGATCAGGATAGAGCGTTTCATGTCAAACCTTCGAACATAACCAGGCGTGAATTCCAAAAATCTGATTAACAGCACCAAACCTTTCTTTTTGCTCTTTTTATTAGATTATTTTACAGTCTCAACCGGGAAACAGGCAACTCCCGTAGAATTAACCCTCGAAAGAAAGACCCTGTAGAAACGGACGAGGTTGCAGGATATAGATTTATTGCGCTTATCATCCCATACTACATGATAGAACTTATGAGCTGCACGATTATTGTCGGTGGGTTTTTTGGTGATGAAGGTAAGGGCAAAATAGTTGCGCACATTGCCTACCATGATAAACCAACCATTATTTCAAGGGGTGGCGTCGGACCGAATGCCGGCCACACCGTCAAGATGGGTGAAAAAGAATACGGGGTCCGGATGGTCCCGTCCGGTTTTATTTATCCGGACGCACGGCTATTTATCGGCACTGGCGTTCTTGTGGATCCCAGGGTTTTAAAAACAGAAGTTGACATGCTCGATGTCAGGGGGCGGATCTTTGTCGATTTGCGGTGTGGGATAATTGAGGAAGACCACATCCGGAGAGACAAGGGTAGTGATCACCTTGCAAAGACAATCGGGAGCACCGGAAGCGGGTGCGGACCTGCCAATTCAGACCGTGTGATGAGATCAGCGAGACTTGCACGGGACGTTCCGGAGTTGAAAGAATACCTGATTGACGTGCCGATGGAACTGAACAGCGCATTAGACCGTGGTGAAAGAGTCCTCCTTGAAGGGACCCAGGGTTTTGGGATCTCACTCTATTACGGGACGTACCCGTTTGTAACCAGCAAGGATACCTCGGCTTCGCAGATCGCAGCGGATAACGGGGTCGGTCCGACCCGGATTGACGATGTAATTGTTGTCTTCAAGGTGTACCCGACCCGCGTTGGTGAAGGGCCATTCTCTACAGAGATGACCAGGGAAGAGTCGGATGAAATGGGCATCCAGGAATTCGGGACGGTAACGCACCGGCAGAGACGCATCGGTGAATGGGACGGGAAGATGGCACGGTATTCCGCGATGATCAACGGTTGTACCCAGGCGGCGATCACCGGGATCGACAGGATTGATGAAGCCTGTTTTGGTGCGACCCGTTATGATCAGCTCACGGAGAAAGCGATCACATTCCTTAAAAAAGCGGAATGTGATATCGGTGCACCAATAACCCTGATCTCCACCGGGCCCGATGTCGCACAGATCATTGACCTCCGTGACGAGCCATGAAGAGAAGCCTGCTGGATATTCTCTGCTGCCCTGCCTGCAAGGGCGATCTGGCACTGGGAGTTATGAAGGAAGATGAAACCGGTATTATCGAAGGGACGCTGACATGTGCCAGGTGCAGCGTGGCATATCCGATCAGTGACGGGATCCCGGACCTGCTTCCGAGAACTGACCCTCACCCAGCGAGTAACCAGTAAGGGACCATGGACCGGAATACCAGCTATTCCGCCCGGATAATCAATCATATGACTATTCTTTCTTTTTTTGCCGGAATGCAAGGGGGACGGGTATGTATTCCGCGATAGTTCTTCCGCTTGCGCTTCTCATTGACCGGCTGGCAGGGGACCCCGATTCCAGGTTTCACCCGGTTGCAATCCTTGGCAGGCTGATCAGCTGGTGGGGAAAACCGGAAAAATGGCCGGTGAGAGCAAGGAAATTTGCCGGTGCCGTGATGTGGGTTCTGACCGTATTCATTTTTGCCATACCATTTTTCATCGTCAGCATTGCCCTGCCCTGGTACCTGTACCTGCTCTGTGCCCCATTTCTCTTGAAAATCTGTTTTGCATGGAGATCACTGGAGGAACATACCAACTGTGTGGTCAACGCCGCCCGTTATGACCTGGATCTTGCGAGGTCACAGGCTGGGAGGATGGTATCCCGGGATAGTGGCAGTCTTACAAAGGAGCAGGTCCTTTCTGCCGGGTATGAGTCCATGTCTGAGAACCTGGTAGACAGCATCATCTCCCCGCTGTTTTTTTTCGGATTAGCCGGACTCACGGGAGCAGCGGTATACAGGGCAGCAAACACGATGGATGCCATGCTCGGGTACAAAGATGAGCGGATAGATATCGGATGGTGGTCCGCGCGAATGGATGATATCCTCAATTACATTCCTGCCCGGATTACCGGGCTGTTACTCCTCCTGTACTTTGCATGCAAGGGCCAGTTCCAGCCTGCATATCTGGCCTTAAAGATGGATAGGAAAAAAAGGCCGGGATTTAACGGAGGTATCCCGATGGCGATCATGGCCGGCGGTACCGGCGTAAGGTTTGAAAAACCAGGTGTTTATGCCATCGGACCCGGTGTCCGCTCACTGGAGGAAGGAGGCCCGGATATTCTGAAAGCCGTGAGGGTAATTACTATCGTATTCTCAGCGCTTCTCATCGGCACACTACTTTTATTGCAGATACTGCTCAATATATAAGAATATGAAACTCGAGGAACTGAGATTCGGCACCGAACTGCTGAAACGGGGTTTCGCATCCATGCAGAAGGGGGGAGTAATCATGGATGTCGTAAACGCCGAGCAGGCAATGATTGCAGAAGAGACCGGTGCAGTCGCAGTGATGGCACTGGAGCGGGTACCTGCCGATATAAGAAAGGCGGGAGGCGTCGCCCGGATGGCAGACCCGGAGATTGTATTGTCAATAATTGATGCAGTCTCCATCCCGGTTATGGGAAAGGTCAGGATTGGTCATTTTGTTGAGGCCCAGGTCCTTGAGTACCTTGGTGTTGATATGATAGACGAAAGCGAGGTTCTGACCCCTGCAGATGAGCAATACCATATTGATAAGACAAAATTTAAAGTCCCGTTTGTCTGCGGGGCAAGGAACCTCGGGGAAGGCCTGCGAAGAATTAACGAGGGGGCTGCCATGATAAGGACTAAAGGGGAAGCAGGAACCGGGAATATCGTAGAAGCGGTCCGGCATATGCGGGCGATCATGGGAGAAATCCGCATGCTGAAAGGCATGGACACTCAGGAGCAGATTGATTTTGCACGGGATATTGAAGCACCGGCGGAACTGGTGATTGAATGTGCGCGGATGGGGAGACTGCCTGTTGTGAATTTCTCTGCGGGGGGTATTGCCACACCATCTGATGCAGCACTCATGATGCAGCTTGGTGCAGACGGTGTATTTGTCGGGTCAGGGATCTTCAAGTCCTCGCAACCAAAGGTAATGGCTAAGGCGATTGTTGAAGCGGTAAACAACTTTGATAACCCGGAGAAGGTTGCAAAAGCCAGCCGCGGACTCGGAGATGCAATGCCGGGCCTTGATATCCATACCTTACCGGAAGACCAGGTGCTCCAGTATCGTGGCCGGTAACAGGACAATTTTTTTATTTATAGAGCCTTTTCATTTTTTGATAGGTAATCCGGGATATACCATTTTTCAGCAACTGGCAACAAGGTGAACACGATGGGAATCAGGATCGGGGTGCTTGCTCTCCAGGGGGCTGTCAGTGAACATATTGATGCATTCAGGAACGCACTGGAGACCATGGACCTTTTGGTACACTCCTCGGTGATTCCAGTACGCCATGCCGATGAAATTTCAAGCCTCGACGGCCTCGCAATTCCTGGTGGTGAATCGACCACCATTTCCCGCCTGATTGACAAAAACCAGATGAGGAGACCGATTGAAGAATTTGATGGGGGTATTTTTGCTACCTGCGCGGGGATGGTCCTCATGGCAACAGAGGTTGATGATTCACGGATACATACACTCGGGCTTATAGAAATGAAGGTTGAGAGAAATGCGTTTGGTCGCCAGAGAGAATCCTTTGAGACAGATCTGGAAATTAATGGCTTTGATAACCCGTACCATGCGATTTTTATCAGGGCTCCGGTGGTCACGAGTTGCGGAGCAGGTGTCGGGATCATTTCGAAAATCGAAAAAGGGATAGTGGCCGTTCGCAAAGATCGCCATTATGCCCTTGCATTTCACCCTGAACTCAGTACCGACCCCCGGATTCATATCCGGTTCATCCAGGGGCTGGGTTTTTAATCCTCCTCACCACCCGTACGGTCTCCCTCTACCCGAAAAATTTACAGGATGGTTTTCCCTTAACGGAACCCCCGTATCCTCAGTGAATAGTAATAAGTCCTTTTTTAATGACACCGGCGAATTGTAAAGATTAATTTTCGTTCTGTTGACATCTTTTAGTACGTAAAATTGGCGGAGCTGACAGAGAAAGGAGTGGTATCACCTCTACCTGCCCCAGCACCTGGAAAGATAATCTATGAGCGGGATTCCCTGGAGGCTTCTTGATAGTTCAGAGATTTGATCTCCCCTCTCCCGACCCGGGTCGCAACAGCGGCGGGGCATGAACCCGGGAAACGTGACAAAACATGAAATATCCATATCTGCAGGATGGATTTGAGAGGTTTTCAACAAAGCGTGCTGTGAGCCTTTGGTTAACAGATGAGGATGAAAAAGGTCATCTTTCAAGTGGTTCATGGAGTTTTTCATATCAGCCCGAATAACAAAAAGGTGGCCTTTGAGAGGTTTTTCGGGAGTTTTTCATATCATCCGGGTTTCAATTTTTTCCTTGTCAATTACCCCGTCTTTCATGTAAATAATCCGGTCAAAGTAACTTTTATGCCACTCCTCGTGGGAAACCATGATGATGGTCTGGTGAAGATTCTTGTTCAGTTTTTTAAAAAGGTCGAGAATAATTCTCGAATTTTGAGAATCAAGATTTGCGCAGGGTTCATCAGCAAGGAGAATCGTGGGTTTATTCACCAGTGCCCGTGCAATCGCAACGCGTTGCTGTTCGCCGCCGGACATTTCACCAGGCAGGTGATGAATCCGGTCTCCCAGGCCGACGAGACTGAGTATTTCAGCACAGACCAGGTTGCATTCACGCGATGACATACCCCGGACCATTGACGGAAGATAGACATTTTCCTGTGCCGTCAGTTCGGGAACAAGCGCATAGTCCTGGAAAACATAACCAAGGCGCTTTAAGCGGAAAACAGTCCGGCCTCGCTCGTCAAGGGCACCGACATCAATTCCATCGATTGAGATAACCCCGCTGGTAGGCCGGTCGAGGAGACCAAGCATATGGAGCAGTGTTGACTTTCCACTCCCGCTTGAACCCATCACCCCGACAAATTCCCCCTTCTGGATCTCAAGTGATACACCATCCAGTGCACGGACCTGCACGGCACCCATGCCATAGATCCTTTTAATGTCACGTCCGATTATCATGTCAACCCCGAATTGCTGAAAGGATGTCTTCTTTTGTCGTTATCCAGGCGGGAACGTACCCGGCGATCAATGAAACCGCCAGGAGGCTTATCATCGAACGGAAAACGAGCATTGGATCAACCACGGGTGCCACCGGTCCCCCCGGGAACACAATCGGGTTGGCAGCAAGCAACTGGAGTATCAAGAACAGGAAGAAAAACCCGACTATTGTCCCGATTGCAAAAATAAACAGGGCCTGGAATATATATGATTTTATAATGATCGACCGGTCGATGCCAATCGCTTTCAGGATACCAATCTGTTTCCGCCGGTAGACCGTGTTGATAAAAACCACAATAAAAATGACTACCACTGCAATAATCAGGCTCACGATTGTACCGATTAAGTTGATGATATTAAAACTACCGATAATCTGGTTCAGGAAATTGGCTGATTTCTCTTCCCAGGTCCAGATTTTTTCCTGGACTCCAAACGAATACAAGGTATTGCGCATAGCTTCCTCGTTCCCGGTCTCCTGCGTCCGAACAAGGATCTGGCTGGCCTTGTCCTCAAGCCCGAAGACCGACTCATACTCTTTTGTTGTCATAAAAACAGAAGCATCTGTACTGAATGAATTCGAATTGATAATTCCTTTGATGCGGTACTGCCGGGAAACCCCATTATTGAAGGTGATATCAACCGTCTGGCCTACCTTCACACCACCAAGGGACGGGATTACGTCAAGATTTTCATCGTCGTTTCCTGCAAGCCGGGAACCAATCAAGACCTGGTCCGTATCTGCGTTGCTTAAGTATTCCCCGCTGGTAACCTTCGAACTGATTTTAAGGACCTTGCGGTCATCATCCGGATTGATAGCATATATTATGGGATTAACAGCATTTCCCTTATGGACCACAGATGCCCCGGTTATATACCTTGGTGACACCCCCGTGACTCCGGGAACCCGTTCGATCTTTTTCTGGAGTTCATTGACGTTATTAATATAGACCTGATTTTTTTTGGGTTCAATCACAAGGTTTCCGTAACTATAATCGATAGACTGCTGGTTAAACAGCACTGCCACCCCAGAAATTATCGATGGCAGGAAGATGAGGTTTACAAAGACCATCCCGATAATGAGGATAGTCAGGTAGAGTGTTCCCTTGTTTCCGCGGACGATTGATCGCTTTGCGAGGAAGAAGGCGACCTTTGAATCCTCAAACATTGCCGGTTCCTGGTTTACGGAAGACAAAATACCAGTATGCAAACCCTCCAGCCAGAATGAGAAAGATAATCACCCCGATTACCATGGACGTATTGTTCGTATCGTATACATTCAGGTGAAGGTCCTGCTGTTCCTGGCGGGGGCCATACTCATCCTGGTACTGGATAGTCAGCGTGTAGGGCAGGTTACCTGCCTGGTCAGCTTTAAGGTTGAAGGGGGCTGCTGCATCATTATTTGGCTCAATTTTCCCTACAAATGCCTCCTTTGTACCGGATAACGGGATATCAATTTTGGCATTGACGGATTTCGCATCATCAGTACCGGTGTTTTCAACCCGGATAAACAGGGTAAACTGGTCTCCTTTCTGGACTCTCGATGGATCTGTGGTAATCTGTGAGATGTCCAGCTGTGCCTGGCCCCTGACCCGGACACCCAGTGTCTCGACCTGTCTCTGGAACGTACCGTCCGGATTCTGGTAGTCGATGACCAGGTTTATCGGGTTGATCCCCTGTGTGGACTTTTTATCGGACGAAAATTCCATATTGAAGGTTTTCTGTTCTCCCGGCCCCAGTTTTTCGATATGGTAAGTACCCGGGGTCTTTGACGTGATTGACGGGGTCGATGAATTGACGATAACCTTGATATTACTTGCTGAAAGTTGTCCGTCATTGACCAGTACAACCGTCGCGTTGAAATCATTACCCGGGATAACACTTGCTGACAACTGTTTATTGACCGTGATCTGGGGCCGCTTTTGGATCTGAACTTCACTGTTTACATTAACGGGGATTGGAAATTTAAGACTCGTTGCTTCGGATACACGTATCCACACTTCTGGGAAATAGACCCCGGGCTGATCAGGTGCCCTGATGAGGAATGTCAGGGGAATGGATTGCCCGGGCCCGAGGGCACCAACCCTGTTATAAGCTCCGCCAACGACTTCGATACCATTTCCTACCATTGTAACGCTGTCTATGGGGGCATTAATATCCACCGTTGTAGTTGTTTGGGAATTACTACCTGCTGTGCCACTGGTATAGGACTGGGAAAAAGATGCCCTTTCTGCAGTATTTTTTACCGTCACTGAAACGATACCCTGCTCACCTGGCAAGAGTACCGAAGGGGCAACCTGGTATTCAGATATGATTACTGACGGCTCACTTGCCACTACCGGTGATATACTCAGCAATAGGAAAAAAATCAGCAAAGCGGTTAGCAAGCGGGTATTGATCAGGTATGGCCTCATGATTAGTGTAATTCGTGCACCAGTCAATAATGATATCGATTGTTCACAGATTTCTCGAAGGAAAACAGGTCTGTGGGCACCTTTCAACAGCCCCCGGTCACATCGCGGTTTTCCGGTTAACCCTGGTCCGGATTGAGCATGTATTTTTCGATAACCCGGGCAAGTTCAAGCAGATGGGCCTTCATTCTCTCTCCTTCCGGGAGGTCAATTACCGGGACACCCGCTCTATCGGCGACCTCCATGGCCGGGTCGTAAGGAAAAGCAAATATTGTAGTGACCCCGGCATCAGCCAGCCGTTTCGCAATCAGCCCCGGATCGTCGCCCGGTCTCAATTTATTAATAACCCCGAAGAGTCGTGGAATCCCGAGTTCCTTTGCCATTTTCGCGATCTGGAAGGCGGTTTCAACGGATTTTACACCGGGCTCGACAATAACCAGGAGGGCCTGGGCAGACCTGGTCGTACCTCGTCCGAGGTGCTCCACTCCTGCCTCCATATCCATCACCAACAGGTCTGCCTCTCCTGAAAGGTGTGAAACAACCCTCTTTGCAAGGGTATTCGCCGGGCAGTAACAACCGCCTCCACCGGTTTTGATCGCCCCGAGGACGAGAAGCCGTACCCCGTCTTTGCAGGTGACCCCGAACATGTCGAGAACGTCATTTACCTTCGGATTTATCCGAAAAACGACCCCTGAAGCCCCGGGCGGAGCCCCTGTCCGCTCTTCGATAAAATCTTTTCGGGAAATTAGTGGCGTTATCGTGTCCGGTTGCCCAGCCGCACCACAACCGAGCGAGTACCAGAGATTCGGGGAGGGGTCCATGTCGAGTGCGATGACCCGCATCCCATTTCTTGCAAAAGTCCTGGCGAGTCCGGCGGCAATCGAAGTTTTTCCAGCGCCCCCCTTTCCTGTGACTGCGAGGGTGATCATTATCATCCTGTTTAGTGTTCCGGGAATATAACGGCTCTCCGGACCTGATGAATTCCGAGCTCTCTGTCCGCCTGAGCAGCCAAATGTTAATGGCGTACCGGGAATGAAGTACAGGACATACAATGGGCCGTATAACCGTCATGCCTGGAGGTAAAAGCGGACCTCTATGGGAAGGGGAGACACTGTTGTCCCATCTTCAACACCTTGGCACCCACATCAGTGCCGGATGTGCAGGTACAGGGGAGTGTGGTACCTGCCGGGTCCGGGTACTGTCCGGTGCAGAGGCTCTCTCCTCACCAACACCATATGAGAAAAAATGGCTTGGTACAACCGGGGGGCGCCTTGCCTGCCAGGCTGTAGTACTCGACGAAAAAGAGCATATTATTATCGAAACGATGGAAACCGGAACGTTTTCGATTGTTAACAAAGGATTCCAGGTGAAATTCATAAAAGACCCTGTGATCACGGTAAAGGAAGTGAATGGGCGACGTGTGATTGTACGGGGTGAAATTGTAATGGATTTACCGACCGGGCGGTGTGCAGGGATATCTTTTGATGCCGGTACTACCACCCTCGTCATCCGCTGGTATGATCTTGAAGGTGACTGTATTACCCCTCTTGCGACAACCTCACTTTTAAATCCACAGGGAATGTTTGGGGATAATGTCATCGACAGGGTAGGTTATGCGACAACTTCCCCGGGCGGGCAGTCCCGGATGGAGCAGGTGCTTACAGAGGCACTACAACGCGTACTATCATCAGGTCCCGTAAACCCTGCAGAAATAGTTGATATCGTCGTAGTCGGGAATACCGTAATGCGGGACCTGATCTGCGGTCTCCCTGTCCACTCCCTTGGACGATCCCCCTATAAATCGTGCCATCCCGGACCGATCGAGGTGCCTGCATGTGATAGAAAAATCCTGGTTCACCCTGCAGGGCACCTCTACGCACCACCAGTCCTCGGCCAGTTCGTCGGTGCCGACATGCTTGCAGTACTCCTCGCAATCGGGATGTACGAGCGGGAAGAGGTCACAATGGCCATTGATATTGGCACGAATACAGAGATTGCGATCGGGAACAGGGAAAAAATCCTTGTCACGTCCTGTGCATCGGGGCCTGCATTTGAAGGATCGGGAGTGAAGTGCGGGACCGGTGCAGTGAATGGTGCAATCCAGCAGGTCCGTATACTCTCCGATGAATCAGTGTCCTGCACGACGATCGGAAATGGATCGCCTACCGGTATCTGCGGTTCAGGACTTGTTGACACTCTTTCAGAACTGCTGGAACACGGGTTCATGGATATGGCAGGGAAGTTCACCGGAGGAAGGAAACGTTTTATCCTGGCGTATCGAAATGAGCAGCCAGCGCCCGCAATATTTCTGGATGAAGAGGATATTGATGCCATTAAACTTGCAAAAGCCGCGATTTTTACCGGAGTGCAGACACTTCTTGTAAGGTGGGGGGTTAGACCAGATCATCTCTCAACGGTATACCTGGCCGGGGCATTCGGGACCTCAGTTGATCCCATAAAAGCGGAACATATCGGTATGATCCCATCATTGCCCCGCGATCGTGTGATACAGGCTGGAAATGCTGCCATCGAGGGTGCCTCAATGATGCTCCTCTCCCGCTCGAAGCGGTACGAAGCAGAGAAGATGGTTGCGATCACTGAACATGTCAGCCTTGAAAATGAACCGGGTTTTGAAGATATGTATATTGAAGGGCTCAGGTTTGGCCCGATTGAAGACTCATGATTAAAGCATGAAAAAGATCAAATCTGACGTTGCCATACTACACGGCTTTTACGGTGTTTTGAGCAGTTATCACAATCCGGTGCTCTTCTCCAAGTTCACTGAGGTAAAGATCAAAAGCCCTCCTCGTTATGCATCCCGAGGCCCCCTTTCCGGAAGGCATACCCACAACCTGCACGGCGAGGTCCTCAACCCCGGTCTCCCCCGATCGTCTGAGAACTGACAGGATGGTGTCTTTCGTCGAAGGGAGCCCGCAACATTCAAACAATGCATCCTTTAACAAGTCCCCGGCCTCCTGCATCAACGGGTAACGGGGGTCCATTTCAGCAAGACAGTAATTGTCCGCTTCATCGTTATGCTGTTCATCATAACAGGATCTGGCAAGGGAATCCAGGTCATTCGTGTCGGCACCGGCAAGTTTTCCCGCGATGCATGATGCTGAGCCGCAGGGGGTATCACGGAGGACCTCGACACGGATGATTTTCCCTGATCCAGGATCAGTACAAGCACGGAGGACCGGCCTGCCAAAAAAATTCAGGAATTCGCTAATGAACGGGTCACAACTCCGTGAAAGGCTGCAGAAAGGCTCAGGAAACTCGACATAAGCACCTATTTCAGCCAGATCATCGATAATCGTCTTTTTAGCCTCCGGGATTGTGTCGCGGTCATCGATAGGGTACAGGACTGACCGGACCCCAAGCTTTCTGGCAATACAGGGGATGAGATCGCTCAGGCGTCCGTGAATGCCGAGAACGATCAGCAGGTCTGCCTCAGTAACTGGAAAGTCAGCGGGAATAAAACGCTCCGGAGTTTCAAAGATGCTGTCTGGCCCCTCTGTATCTCCAGCCCCGGCCAGGATATTTTCAGGCCTGAGTTCATATGCCCCGGCGACCTGGTCTCCGAGTCCGCGGAGGCTGACCGTATTGATTATCTGCTCCCCGAAGGGCCCTGAATAGAGAAAAAAAATCCTCATGCCTTTTCCTGCACGAACTTCCTGCATTTTCTCAGGCCGTCAATACAGTCCCTGCCGTACGCGTCAGCACCAATTGACTGCGCAAACCCCTCGGTTACTGCATGTCCCCCGACGATGATACAAACACGGTCCCTGAGCCCTGCTGCCTCAAGTCCCTGAATTACCTCACTCATTGCCGGCAGCGTTGTGGTAAGCAGTGATGACATGGCGAGGATATCCGGTTTGTTCTCCCTCACCGCCGCTATAAACCTTTCACAGGGGACATCAACACCGGTATCAATGATAAAAAATCCGTCTGACTCAAGGGTTACGGCGAAAATAGTCTTTCCGATATCGTGAACATCACCGGCCACGGTACCGATCACTACCCGCCCTTTTCCGTCATTTTTGGGAGGAAGGAGGGGTTTTAACAAATCGATGGCCCGTTTCATGTTCCTGCCCGAAACAATCAGGTCGGAATTAAAATATCTCCGGAACGCGGGGTCTTCGTACCCCTTTCCAATCTCTTCAAGGCCGGCCTGGAGTTCAGAGAAAATCGTGAAGGGGTCGGCCCCGCTGACAAGTTTTGACTGGCAGTACTCCCTGATCTTTGTACCCTTAAAATCGAGAAGAACACTAACCATGTGGGAATGTGGGGTTTCCCTGAGAGGATTATCTGCCATATGACATCCATCCAGGTTGGAAATAACAGGCGAGCGTAAGAAATGCGGTGCAATCGTTCTTCCACATGATGCCTCCTTTCATTGTTGTTGTAAGTGGATATCAAAGGTAATCGGAACGCATTTCACGGTACTTCTCCTCCGGCACCAAATCCAATCCAGACTGGACATGCCCGCATTGTTGTGCTACGCGACATCATTGCCACATGATACCCGGAATAGGGTCGCAATCTCTACCGGTAACTCCACCCGGGTTTATGATCGGCTCCTTCCCATTTCTCCCTGAGGTAACCGGGAATTCCTGCGGAATCACGTGGGCCCACCATAACATCCCACTTTATTGCGTCCTCTATATCACCTTTAAGGCGTGCAGCGAGGCCCGGGATTATCAATGTCCTGTGAGTGACTTTTTCTGAAATTCCTGATGAACTGATGATATCGGCCACTTTCTGGGCGTTGAACTTTCTCCCTGCAACGGCTGAGTCAACAGAAAGGCCTTCAGTATCTGCCACCAGCAGGTAACAGTTGAGTTTTTCAATATCCGAAAGGACCGTGTAATAGGTCAGGGCAAAGTTTGAGGTAATCAGCACAGGGCTTGTTACAGGGTCAGGAGTGCCGAATACCCGAAGCCCGGGTTCAACACTCACCGGTTTTCTCGGGTCATTGTACAGGTTATTGACAAGGACTACCAGGGGCAACGTTGACCACATCGACGGGTCACGGATGATCATAAGGTCTGCATACCGGATCGTCATCATCGATGCAAGGCAGGACTCCATCCAGCGGATTGACTCATCCGGGAGGGAATTTCCCTGGTCCCAGAGGGTCACCGGGGACCCGATAAGGGGGTGTCCCAGCAAAGAATCATCGCCGGAAATTGCCGAGGTCCTGATCATGGTCATGTTGTCGAGGGACCTTGGCAGTGCCTCCCCGAATCCACACCCCGGGTCAATAAGGAGGTTTTTAACTCCCCTGTCTGAAATTGCGGAGATAAGCGACCGTATTGTGCCGACATTTCCATCGGCATGGACTGCAAGAGGGCATCCGGAACGACTGGCCAGTTCAGCCATCTGCTCCCAGTTTGATTCATCGGCGGCGTATATGAGCGGTCTTATCTCTCCTGCCACCTCAAGTCCGGCCGCCATGATAACCGGGTCAGGTGACCAGAGGACCAGTGGCATCTCAGTCAGCCCCTTCACCATCTCAACGGTTTTTCGAAAACGGTCGGCATCATCGGAAAGCGAACGGATGGTGATACCATCGAGCTTCAGGGTTTGGCCGATATAAGGATAAGAAAACGAACTGGTCTCCCTGACACGATGAACAATATCATCCGCTGCCATCGTGTCATCCACCGTTGTGAAGATCGCAGTCTTGTTGAAATAGCGGAGCTCGTGGCGATGGATGACAAGCTGCCCCCCGATCCTGATCTCCCGGTCCCCCCGGCCAATCGCGACCTCTTTTACCGGCGGGGCAAGGAGGGCCTCGAGTTTTTCGAGGTTTACCTGGAATTTTGAGTCAACAAGCGGGGGACACTGGGCAAGTGTCAGGCCCCGCTCACAGAGCTGGACAGCAAACCCCATGCAGGTCTTAGGGAGGCACTCCCCACAGTTGGTACGGGGAAGGAGCGGGTAAAGATTCATCGGGCCTAGTTTTTTCTTCGTCATTTTGTCCCTCCTAATGCCCCACCCCGATAAAATCAGGGAACGTAGGGGGGTTTACTCCATCTGCCAGCCATCCGACTATGTCCTCAATAGTCCTTGCCCCTCCGGGATGGACCATGATAAACAGGTCAATACCTGCAAGAAGGAATGCAAGGGCTCCGGTTGTTTCCCACAACGGGCCCCGGTACTCCCGGGGTCCAAGTCCCGCATCCCGTTTCCAGGCCTCACGTGCACCCCATGAATTTGCAGTCCCTGAAGCCATCGGGCACTGGAGACTCTTTGTCGCCCATCAGGCCCGCGTAACGTATGCGTTCCATTACCGAGAACGAATACTCAAGTCCATACCCGAGCGCCGCAGACGTCGGGTCCATGATGATCTGATCGGGAGGCAGGTACCCCATCAGCTTGCGGTTCAGCTCCTTGGCCTGGTTAATATCAATCGGGCTCCAGGCGAGGACAACATGGTTAAATTCCTGTGCGGCCTTTGCCACCGGTTCCCACATGCTCATGGTTGCTGATGAGAGAAGGATACGTTCCCCGGCACACACTTCAGCTACTTTAGGGAGGAGTTTTGCATCTTTTTCAGGATTTCCCGATCCGCCGATGATGAGTGGCACATCCACTGCCTGGAGGAGGTCTTCAACAAGGCTGACGGCACGCTTCACGGGGGTATCCTTGAGGTACGGGTCCGTGCTGATCAGGTCAAGGTCGATTAAGTCAGCGCCATAGCGGTCGACCCAGGCCTTTGCCCAGGCACAGGGGTCCTCGAGGGCATCGCCGAACGACTCTTTAACAGGACCAGGGAGCGGGGGGACAATATCGAATACACTCCCGGCGACCACCGGGGAATGGGGGTCTGTTCCCTCGAACAGGTGGAATGGTGGTTTTGATGCCCCCCCGATGGCCACCGATTTCACGCGGCTTCCGCCGTCTCCCCGGGTTGATCCGAGGATTACCTCCCGGATTTTTCCAGGGTATGAACGGACCGGAGGAGTATACCCTATATCCACAAGCCCGGCCAGTGGAGCCGGTACCGGCACAAGACCGGCAACTGCCTGGAACCCCGAGAGATCTGCCAAAGAGAACGTGAGCTCCTTTGCCGTCAGCGTGACACCTTCGAGTTCTAACTCGCCATCACCTGCAAGGAGTTTTATCAGGCTCCGGATCAGTGCATCCTGCCCGTTTTCCATTTATTTCCTCCCTTTTCTCACAAAGACCCGGTCCGCGTGGAGCCGGATATTATGAAACGTAATCGAGACGCCTGCTCCCGGTCCCTGTGATAAGGAACGGTCACCATGAATGTCCCGGTTGCTGTCAGTAGTGGTCCCGGAAGTATCTGAAATGGATAGTTCAGCACCCGCTGTCCGGGCAATGATCGGATGATGGTGCACCCTGAGAAAGACCATCATTTCATCCATGGATGTTACATCTTCTTCGGTGGCGATCTGGTCGTACAGGTCGGCCGGAATAAATGCCTTCAGTTTTTCCCGCACATCAGAGGGCATCCAGATGATCCGCTCCCATCCGCCACTTGCCCGCAGAAACCGTGGGGACCTCATGTACTCGAAAGAAAGCCCGTGGAAGCCATCCACCTGCCTCCCGCCACCAGTTGAGTCCGCAATGGAACCGAAGCTCAGTCCTGTCGGGGTGACGCCCCGGAAGTCCCGGTTTACAATCCCAAGGCCATCACATTCAGGGACATAAAACGTCGTGCATTCAAAGCACCCGCACGAGGTGTGGGGATAGCCAAATGCCGTATAGAGCTGGACTCTCGATACATCAGAGAGTGATTTTTCCTTGACAACACGGTTGACACCTTCATACTCCCCGGTTTCAGGGTCGATGCACACACCTTTCCTGATCTCGTAAATCGGACCCCTCGGGTCAACCCGTGAGGCAGCCCGGCCGTCGAGCCAGCTGATCGCACCGCAGTTGGCGTACCGCTCCGGGGTGATCACACAGACATGGGAGGGGGCAAATGACTGGCAGAGTGAACATCCATAGAAGACGTCCACATCCTCGTCGGTCATGCCCCTCGTCCTTGCGTCGCGTTCCTCGTAGGTCTGTACCGCTGCGGTATGCCAGCGGTGCACGAGTGCCGGATCGGTGATCAACGTAACGCTGATCCGGTCGATAATTGGGAGAGCACTTCGGAATAGCCGGATAAGCACGGTCCCGACATGGTTGAGAGTCAGGCCCCGGGCAACCGCTTTTTTATCGACCCGCAGCCAGATCCCGTCCCTCTGGTTGAGGTGCATGAACCCCTCGATCCAGTTACAGAAATCGTGGATACGTCGTTCCATGACCGCTTCCATGTCTGTCTCCAGCTGGGCACCGGCAACCTCAACGCAGATGCCAAATGGGATAGCTCCGCCAACCGCCATCTCGGAAAGATCGGGACCCAGTAACCTTACTTCCCCGTCGTGGACCTCATCCTGGCGTTTCACCCGGAGGATCTCAAATTTTTCTTTTACCTGTGGTCCTCCGAGCTCTACATGCATCGTTTGTTTTCGGATTCGTTCACCTTCATAAACGACCCCGATTTCGACCGGGATATCCGAGAACATCCCTTCGTTTGTCATGCGCAGCCGACCTCATCGGCGATTGCATCCAGGTTTGTCAACCATTCGTCCCTGCTCTGGTTGGGAAATGAGAGTGTGCAATGTGGCTGGTAGCGCTGATCGATTGAAATAAACCTGATCCCTTTCGGAGCGAATGATTTCAGTCCTGACTGGAGCAGCCATCCCATACTGTAGGGGAAACCGATAAACAGGACGAGGTCAGGGTGCTGGAGGTCATCGCTGATGCTCCATTCCGGATCATTCAGCCGTGATCCGATTTCCATCATTGAAAGTGTAGCTGTCGGGGTAAAACCACGTTTTCTGAATGCCTGAGCGGTTGATGGTGTTGTAATAACCGGGATCTTTCCGGCATCAGCAATACGGATGATGGTATCAACGGGGTTTCCTGCAGCGCCAGCAGGAGCCTCTGCATGATGGGCTGCCACGATAAGCGGGTGTAATGCTTTTTTTAGCAGGGCTGCAATAACAGCGGGTTTTGTAACCACAACTGACTGGGTGCTGCCAGGGACCTCATACCGCAGCCAGGGGTCATCACCGGTCAATCTGCCCCACCCCCTTTTCGTACCAGCCGGGGTAGCAGGGTAGGGTCGGGGATACGGCCATCGCCTTCTTTCCAGTCTGTCTGTCGCAGGGCTTTCTGGATGTCATCCTTCATCGCCACCGGGATATCCGCGGTGGTACGCACAAACAGGTGCATATCATCCGGCATAACCCCGAAGAACTTCCTGTGGAGATCGATGTAATGGTTCAGCTTGATAGACCTGCCCTTTGTCGTGTCGCTCGGCCTCATGCAGAGTTTCGGTATGAGCACCATCGCTTCTTCACGGGTCTCGGCGACGGCGAACAGGTGCTCAGGAGTGGGTGCTGCGTAGACCCGTTCCCCGGTCCTTGCATCAATAACCTCCCAGTCTTCGTCGTGGTCCTTTCGGCCGAGGAGCATTCTCCTGTATTTTGCGCCGTGCGGTCCGACGATGACGGGTATCCCGAGACGCCAGAACCCTGCAGCAATGGAAGATGCCTTCTGGGACATCGCACCCCATGCTATGCCGACGGCCCCTACACGGTTATGGACATAGTCTGCGATCTCTTCATAATTTGAATTCAACTGCCTTCTTGCAAAAATGCTCGCGATTTTAATCGCAGCCCCCGATATGTGGGCGTTTGAAACGCAGGAACCACAGTTGACAAGACCTCCCGCATCGAAGGTCCCGGGGTACGCCTCATAGAGTCCCAGCCCGTCTTCAGTCGTATACATCCCGAGCTGCATTGCGGCGCAGCCCGAAGTGGTCACAATATAGCGCCTTTTTAAGAATTCTTCGGCGATAAAGCCTACATCCTTCCATGAGCCCGGGTTATTCGAACACCCGACCATCCCGAGTACACCCGGGACTTCACCCATCACAATCGGGCCGCCGACTGCGCGGATCTCAGTGTCCCGTATTGGTCCCCGTCCGCAGCGGACCCGGAACTTCTCTTTCCCCATCCGGATCCGTGATGCACCGAGGATCATCGTGTGGGGCATGAGGCCCTTTGCGCAGACACCCTCACCTTCACACCTGGTACAACCGATACACGACTCGTACAGTTCACCAAGGAGGCTCAGGTTTCCCTTCCCGGCAGCAGCGATTGCCTCTGCAAGGGGGAGGTCATTGGGACAGACCCTCCTGCAGTTGTCACACCCGCCACAGGTCTTTGCAGCGGCGGCAATGGTCGCCTCGTCAGGTATCGCACGGAATTTTTTCCTTTTCGGGAACATGGCCGTTGCAAGGCGGACTGCCACCTCCCCTGCTTTGGCAGGGTCGAGAATTGCCGCACCAGTGCTTTTACCACTGATAATATCCCCAACAATGTTGTCGATCGTGTCATGTGTCCTGTCCGGGAGCCCCTGGAAGTTTTTACAACTTGTCGCTATCACCGGTGCATGTACCTTTTCCGCTTCAATCACCACATCCGTTCTGACACACTGCTCATCGATTACAATGACATCTGCGCCCCCGTAACGAATAAACCGTATCTGGTGCGAGAGAGGGCCGACGATCTTTGCCTGATTATTGTATCGTGTCAGATCAAGGGCGGTGCAGCAGATCCCGGCCAGGTCAATTGCGTCCTCAAGGCCGTGTTCACGCATGTAATCCGTGATCTCAACCGAAGGGGCGACATTATGGCCAATGACAAGAATTGAGGGTTTAGCGGGGTTCACGCACCCGATACCGATATCAACGAGTGCTGCCTCCGGGTCACCTTTTGGGAAATTAAGTGATGAGATCTGAGCGATGTCGGCAGCTTCCATTGCGACGTGATCGATCATCCCTGCATGGAAGACCTTGGACTCAAAATCGATATTGTTACCTTCCTGGCCGGTATGGCAGCAGGCGAGGAGCTGGGTGATCTCCTTTTCGCAATAATCGAGCACATCTTCGAGATCCCCAAGGGTGATCGGCTTGATCCCTGTTACAAGCCTGATATTCGGGGCTTCCAGGTTTACGGACGCACCTATATCGAGATGGTGGTCACGGCCCGAGGTTTCAACCAGGTGTTCGAGAAGATGACGTGCGTGACCCGTATGCGTTGCGGTCCCGATTGATGCCGAGAGCAGCACGATACGGGACTGCTGGGCTGCCATATCTATCCCGCAGGCCCCGCGCTTCCCGCGGGAGAGGTCACATTTTCCCATGGTGCATAAGCAGCAAAGGTCACAGAACGGGAGATAATGGGGCGGGTATTTCTTCAGGAGTTTAAGGTCCCATCCCCGGAGATCCCCGATACCCGGCATACGCGTAGGGCCCGGCTTCTCCTCCCAACCCCTGATGATCCGCCCGATATCGAGTTCGACCCCGTGTGCCCTGATATCGTCGCCAATCAACTCGTCGATTTTAACCCTCGCTTTCATTTGCAGTATTTTCCTCTCGTCTGGCTGGACATATAAATCATGGGAATAAGCAATCTTAATATTATTGTACCAGGTAATTTCACAAAACACCGGAACCGGCAGATGAAATGTTCCCATTTTCAGTAATAACTGACTGTAACAACTGAACAATGTTCTTTTTTGTAAATCCGGGGGCAATTACCCGGTAAAACCCCCAGTATCACGCGTTATGATCAGTATCCGCAACTCCCGGGAGGTCAGGACTTCTTATATCAGCATAATGGTGCAGGCAATATTTTTTACCATTTTAAAAGAAATAATTTCAGAATCTCATTATGCAAATTCTGAGAGGTGACGATAGTTGTACCAATTGAATTTACTGGTGTTTATTTCGGTGGTATGCCTGGTTGCACTTGCCATTGCAGGGCTTTTTGCCCGGCAGGTGCTCAGGGCAGAGACCGGAAGCGTGAAGATGGCCGAAGTGGCGGCTGCCATACGTGAAGGGGCTGAAGCCTTCCTGAAGCGGCAGTATTCGACCATTGCGGTCCTTGCGATCGTTGTGGCGATTTTACTGTTTGCTGCATATATGATACTCAGGAAACTTCACAATTGCCTGGCATACCGCCGTGGCATTCCTGCTGGGAGCATTTCTCTCCTCTCTCTCCGGCATTATCGGCATGTGGATATCTGTCCGTGCAAACCTCCGTTCGGCGGCAGCAGCAACCAAGAATGCGGGAAAATCGGTTGTCCTTGCGCTCAGGGGTGGGGCCGTATCAGGTCTCACTATCGTATCCCTCTCGCTTCTTGGTGTCTCGTTAATTTTCTACGCCTTTGGTGCAGACCCCATAACGACCCCGTTCCTTATCGTCGGGTTCGCCTTTGGTGCTTCATTCATTGCACTCTTTGCCCAGCTTGGCGGTGGGATATACACGAAAGCTGCCGATGTGGGTGCTGACCTTGTAGGAAAGATTGAAGCAGGGATCCCGGAAGATGACCCGAGAAACCCGGCCGTAATTGCCGACCTTGTTGGAGATAACGTCGGTGACTGCGCCGGTCGTGGAGCAGACCTGTTTGAATCGACGGCCGCTGAGAACATCGGGGCCATGATCCTCGGGGTGGCGCTCTTCCCGGTATTCGGTCTGAACGGAATACTTTTCCCGCTGGTGATGGGGGCTTTCGGTCTGATTGCCACGATTGTGGGAATATTCTTTGTCACCGAGAAGCTCGCGGATAACGAAGACCCGATGAAAGCATTATACCGCGGGTTTTTTGTCACGGCAATTCTTTCTGCGGTCTTCCTCTACGTCGCAACGATCTGGCTGTTCAATAATATCTGGTTCTTCTATGCGGGGCTTGTCGGAATAGCACTCTCCATCGTGTTCGTATACCTGACCCTCTACTACACCGATCACAAGTACCGCCCGGTCAAGTCAATTGCTGAGGCCTCAAAGACAGGCCCCGGGACGAACATCATTTCAGGGTTTGCCGTTGGTCTCGAAACAACCGCCATATCGGCGATTGCAATCGGTATTGCCCTGATTGTGTCATTCATGCTCGGTGAATTGTCCGGAGTGACCAATGGCGGTCTCTATGGTACCGCGGTTGCAACGGTCGGTATGCTTTCCACCTGTGCCTACATCCTCGCGATGGACACGTTTGGTCCAATCGTTGACAATGCCGGCGGGATTGTTGAGATGAGCGGGGAGTCCGAAGAGACTCAGAAGAGGATCTCACGTCTCGATGCGGCAGGAAACACCACGAAAGCACTGACCAAGGGGTATGCCGTGGGTTCTGCAGCACTTGCAGCGTTCCTGCTCTTTAGTGCCTACATGGGTGAGGTTACGGTACTTACCGGCAAGGCCTTTGTCACCGTTAACCTGGCCCTTGTACCGGTATTCGTAGGCGCACTTCTTGGTGCGATGCTCGTGTTCCTCTTTGCGTCCCTTGCAATAAGGGCCGTTGGAGAAACGGCACAGTATATTATCCAGGATGTCAGGCGCCAGTTCAAGGATAAGGGTATCCTTGAAGGGACTGTCAAGCCTGACTACGCAAGTTGCGTTGACATCACCACAAAAGGTGCACTCAGGAACATGATCCTCCCGGGTTTCATCGCAATCGCGTTCCCCGTGTTTGTCGGCTTTGTGTTAAAATACGAGGCAATGGCCGGTTTCCTGATGGTCGCCACCATTACCGGTGTCCTCATGGCACTGGTGCTGAACAACAGCGGCGGGGCATGGGACAATGCCAAGAAATATATCGAGAGTGGTGCACTTGGTGGAAAAGGAAGCGAGGCCCATAAAGCTGCGGTCGTCGGTGACACCGTTGGTGACCCGTTCAAGGACACTGCAGGCCCGTCCCTCCATGTGCTTATCAAGCTCCTGGCGACCCTTACCCTGGTCCTTGCACCCCTGTTCATCTGATGAACAGGCGACATTTTTTTTAATCCGGCGAATAACAGCCTTTTTTTTGAAAAATCTCAACCGGATGCTACGTGATTTTCACGAGAGGAGATTCCGTCAAATATTTGCTTTGTTGAAAACCTTTCAAATCTATCCTGCAGATTAGGGAATTCCATTATTTAGTCACGCACGCGGGGCTCCGCCCCGCCACTTTGGCGACCCCGGTTGGGATAAAGAATGATCTCCAACTCTCTGAAATCCCCATCCAATTTCCCGATTGAACCCTTCCGATGAATATGTTATCGGGGGCGGGGCAGGAAGGGGTGAAACCCCCTCCTGTCGACCTATTTTCTTTTTTAAACATATGCAGGGTTTCCATGAAAACAGACATAATGCCAAAGGGCCGCAAGCACACATGAAAATGCAAGTGGGGATTTTCATATTTAACTGCCGATGACCTCCCAGCGGTCGGGCATAAAGAATGAAAATACGTTGCAGCCATGCAACGATTTCAGGGGGCTGCAGATACCCACTGGTAGGTATATTCATATTAAATGCGTGAACGAACCCCAAAACATGGAGATTTTCAACGAGGCATTTTCAATCGTCCGGGTGTGAACTTACTGTTCATGTGTGTTTGGACAGAGCCCGATTTTTTTTAAAAAGGAGGTAGTGAATGTTGCCATCATTGCCAGTGTCCCTTTGTGGGGGATTGACCTTATCCGAGGATGACCATTTCCTCGCCACTGAAATCATATATCATGGGTGCCAGTGTCTGCAGGTCAAGGACAACTGCACGTGCAGGGGTCGGATTGATATTCATCTGCTTCTGGAATGCTGTCTGGGACTGCCATGTCCCTGCGTTGATTGCAAGCGTCCCATGGTACTGGACGATGCCCATTACATGAACGTGACCCGTCATGAGTACCTCGGGGATTGGGTCGATCATCAGGTGGTCCTGCCGGTCTGCCGCAATCGGTGTCTTTCTCCCGTACGTAGGTGCTAGGTGGCGGCGTTTGAGCATCCATTCCATCATCGGGGACGGATTCTCGTAGGAAGCACCCGGTGTAAGGCCGATCTGGTCGTCGATTGACCTCCCGTGGTACATCAGCACCCTGACCCCCTGGAGGCTGACAAGAGCTGGGTTTTCGACAAAAACACAATTCTCAGGAAATCTTCCGGTAAATTTCCGGGGGATCGCAGGCTGTGGTTCAGCCCCCCGGACCACATCATGGTTGCCGGGAGCGAGGATAATTTTCAGACGTGACGGGAGTGACTGCAGCAGTTCCCCGAGGAAGTCATACTGCTCGTAGATGTTCTTAATCGTGAGTTCTGCCTCCTGCCCCGGGTAAATACCGATCCCGTCCACAAGGTCTCCCGCACACAGGAGATAGGAGACGTCCGCCCCACGGACCCATTCTGAAAACCTGTCCCAGGCATCATCGAGGAATGTGTCACTGCCCACGTGAATATCAGAGATCAACACCGCTTTGCCTGGAGTCTCGCTCGTATATGGTGCATGGCTGTGGGGAATATCAGGTCTCATGAGCTGGTCGGCAAACAGCAGTTTTCCATCAGATGAGAGTGACCCCTTTACACCGATTACCTCATCCGGAAGCAGCGTTTCAGCATCGGAAAAACCGGGCCTGTCTTTGTTGAAGAGCACTGCCACGGTCCCGGTCGCATCTTCCACGTCAACCCGGCGATGACCCTTTGTGGTACTTTTTACCTCGGAAACAAGTCCGATAATCGTGCATTTCTCCTCCCGGTACCGTGGCTTCTTCAATGCCTCGATGGGCATGGCACTGCACCTGCTCCGGATGAACCCCCCGAGACAATCATATCGGTGCCGGAAATAATGGAGATAATCTGTCACCCCGAGGACTCCCCCGGATGACCCTTCACTGCCGTTGAGTATCTCGACTTCGGGGTCGGTCAGGAACCGCGTCCCGTCTTTTGAAAGACCCATTCCCGGAACATGCTGTGCCAGCACGACTATGGTGTCACCCGGGACCGTAGAAACCACGCGTTCCAGCAGTTCGGTGTCCCCTTTTTCGGCAAGATATCTCACCACTTCAGGGTGCACCTGTAATTTGGTATCAAGGAACCGCTGGACAATGGTCTCGGTGTCAAGCATCTGATCTAATACTATCCCCTGCTGCTGATATAGGATTTTAGATCGGGGATGGAGCGGTAACCATTGAAGGGTCTGCGATGTGAGTTACAATAACCAGGAAAATCCCGGAGTCCTCATGACTTCCCTGCTCTCCCTGCATGGCTGCGATGGCGACCCTGTAAGTCTGCACGCTTTGAGTTAAGTCTGGAGTCAGAATTTGGAATGACATAGCAGTGCTGTCGGGGTGAGCCCGCTGCTGACTGCAGTGGTAATACTATTGCAACCTGCTGGACAGGGCAGACCCTTTAAAAACCGTAAACTGATGATAACAACCTGTAATGGGGGGATTGAACGATGCCAGGTTTGTTGTATCCCCGGAGTGGCCCTGTTTGCTTCATTCGATATCCCAAAATCCATGCCGTGACGCGATTAATTATATGACAATAGTACAAAGATAAAAAGACGAATGAAAGATACTGGTGAGGATAAGCAAAACACCTCAATACTTGAAAAATTTAAAAATAGTGACAATAAAGTCGTATCACTGCTCCGCGAGCTCCTGTGGGTAATCATCGTTGTCGGTGCAATAGCCGCGCTCTTATTCGCAGTCAGTGGTACATGGCCCGCAGTGGTCACGATAGAATCCGAGAGCATGGTACCGCACATGAACGTAGGGGACCTCGTGTTCGTGGTCCAGGAAGACCGGTTTGGCCCGCTGCAGTCCTGGACAGAAGGTAAAGAAACGGGGTACACCAAATTCGGGGATTATGGGGATGTGATTATCTACAACCCTAACGGGGGAACAACGACCCCGATACCGTTTATCGGGGGAGCACACCCGATTATCCACCGTGCAATGGTGTATGAGGAACCAGGCAGCACGCTGGTTGCCTATGTCAACCCCAGTGGTGGGAAACACACGCCAACGAGTTACATCCCGATAACGAAGGACAATTTCACCGCACAGGGTTCGATCATCCCCTCCCCTGACCCGGACATCGGGTTTATTGTCCCACTGAACAGCACGAACACCCATGGCGGCTATATCACAAAAGGGGATAATAACTGGAGAAGTGACCAGGGGTCAGGACTTTCACATTATTCCAGTCTCGGACCAATCGAACCGGTAAAACCAGAATGGATCGTTGGTAAAGCACTCTTTACCGTGCCGCTTGTGGGATATCTGCCGCTTAATATAATCCCGGTTGCGATCATCATCATCCTGCTCATAATCCTTCACGAATGGTACCTCCGCAAAAAGGAAACCCCGGAAAGCCAGGTTAAACCGGGTAAAAAGAACAAACAAAAGAAATAATTTTTGAGGGTGGACATGGAACTGGGGCGGCTGTTAGACGATATCAGCGAGGGGCACCGCATGACGGAACCTGAAGCGGCCTCTCTTCTTACTATCAGGGGCCGGGAGGTATTCTCTATTCTCGCTGCTGCAGATGGAATGCGGGAGAAAAGGGCCGGGAATATCATCACATACGTGCGTAACCAGAATATCCATATCACGAATATCTGCAAAAATCTCTGTGGATTTTGCGGGTTCGGGAAAAGTCCGGGTGCTGAGGGTGCATACTGCAACGACCAGGCGGAGATAGAAAAAAAAGTGGCGCTCGCTATGGAGCGGAACGTCACTGAAATCTGTCTTCTCTCCGGGGTCCACCCGGATTTCACCATGGAGTCCTACGAGGAGATCCTCAGCTGGGTTATCCGGGCTGCCCCGGGAGTCCATGTGCATGCATTCAGCCCGGACGAGGTCGCTCATGCGTCAGACAGGAGCGGACTCAGTTCTATCGAGGTACTTGAGCGGTTGCAAAAAGCTGGACTCGGTTCACTTCAGGGGACCGCAGCGGAAATCCTTGTCGATGAGGTGCGGTCAGTGATCTGTCCGAATAAACTCAATACCCGTGATTGGACAAAGATCATCAGGGAAGCCCACAGTATGAAGATCCCGACGACCGCAACCATCATGTATGGTTCTTATGAAAATGCCCCGGAACGTGCGAAACACCTGTCTGTTCTCCGCGAAATTCAGGATGAAACCGGGGGATTTACGGAACTGGTCCCGCTATCATATATTCATACCGGTACCCCCCTCTACCAGCAGGGTATTGCCCGGCCTGGTGCGACCGGCATGGAAGATATCCTCCTGATCGCAGTCTCGCGTCTGTTTCTTGATAATTTTATCAATATCCAGGTCTCATGGGGAAAGCTCGGACTGAAGATGAGTGAACTGTCCCTGGCATCGGGTGCGAATGACTTCGCAGGGACCATGTTCGCCGATGATGTATCAAGAGATGCCGGTGCGGAGAGTGCCGAATACCTTGACCCGGTTATAATGGAGCGGATAGCAAAGGACCTCGGGCGCCCGCTCCGCCAGCGGACAACGCTATACGATCTTTTATGAAAACGGGTAATTATAAACGGATTGGGAATTCTTTTTATTTTAAAAAAATTCTATTGGAAAATAACCTTGGAAACAAGACTGATGGAGGATAATATCTTCCATTACAAGTGATTCATATAATCCTTGGCAACTTTGGAAAATTTCCATGCAGGTGTTGGAGCAATGAAGCAGGAAACGGCGACTCTATTGGAGCTTGTTCTGGAGGTCAGGATTGGCGCACTGCTCAAAGGCGCTGGCGATAAGCGCTACGAAGCCAGTGGCATCTACCTGAAGGATGACTATCTCCACATCATTTTCGATGATGATCCGCGTCTTTTGCGTATCAAGCTTGATTGGCGCTACGCGGGAGTGGAGCCTTTCTTGATGGATTTGAATGGAACGGGGGCTGGTTATGAAGATATTACATATCAGTTATCAAACAACCGGTGGTATTGCCTGATCGAGGCCGCTGAAACGAAGTCGGGCGTCTTCATGCCACGCATAGATGAGTTTGACGAATCCTTTGCCTTTATCAAAAGTTACTGGTTGAACTTTCCACTCAAAAACGGCAACAAAGGTTTCGAAGGCTTATCAACCCTCCACTATACCGGGAACGATTACCTGCTTGGTCTATGCGAGGGAAATAACTGTAAAAGCGGTAGCGCCGGAGTTCAGCCGGGAAATGGAGTTATCCAGGTCTTCAAGTGGGCCGCGGAAAACTGGGAGCATGTTGGAACGATAAGACTTCCAAAATCAGTGCGTTACAAGGACTACTCCAGCCTTGATTTCGCCAATGGCTGTCTGACAGTGCTCTCGCAGGCCTCGTCTGCCATGTGGGTTGGGCGCCTTCGTGCTCAACCGATCAGTATGGAAGACCCGTTCGAAGACGATGGCCAGTTGTTTCTGTTCCCACGCGATGATAAAGGCCAGATTATATACTGTAATCTGGAAGGTGTGACGTGGCTTGGAAACGACCGGCTGGCAGTTGTATCGGATAAAAGGAAGTCAAATCAGCCCGGTCCTTGTGCAGGGAAAGACCAATCGATCCACATCTTCAAAATACCGACTGCAGGTCTGCCCACGAGTTAAATCGATTTGAAGAGCAGAATCAGAAACGAACCAGATCATAAGTGATAAAGTTCTGTATTGGGGATTTAGCTTTT
Source organism: uncultured Methanomicrobiales archaeon (assembly GCA_963709545.1). GTDB lineage: Archaea > Halobacteriota > Methanomicrobia > Methanomicrobiales > Methanospirillaceae > CAIKOD01. The sequence goes on from CAVPWT010000012.1 coordinate 69,096, forward strand.
AACGGTTATGGTATCTTTTTCGAAAGCCTGCGTATTTAGAAGAAGGAAGGAAAAATATGTAGACATGAGGGGGTTTCACCCCCTGCCTGCCCCGCCCCCAATAACATATTCACTGGCAGGATCCGATTCGGGGGATTGGAAGAAAATTTCAGAGATTTTGAGATTATTCCCTATCCCAGACTGGATCGCCAACGCGGCGGGGCGGAGCCCCGGATGCGTGACTGAATAATGGAATTACCTGCTCTGCAAGATAGATTTGAGAGGGGTTCAACAAAGCCGATATATTATCTCTTTCGATTGATTAACAATTAATTGTGTGTTAATTTTTTAAAGTATGTATCTGACTCTTTGTTCAGGAAAGCAGGTCTAAAGCTGCCCTTCCGGTCATACCCTTCGTGATACCAAACTGCTGGGCCGCAGCGTTTGCTTCTTTGATCTCTCCTGAAAGAAGGTCGGCTATCGTTACAATTGACGGACCGGTCAGCGGACGGACTTTCGCTGCCGGGTACGCAAAATTATTGAGTGCAGAAACGTCAAAGGCACCACACCCCACCATACCCTTCCTGGCCACGACCCCGACGAGGTTGATACTGCCGAGGGGAATAACAAACCCTTTTCCATCTGAATGTTTGAGTGGAACTGTTTCTTCGATCATGCGTATTCGCATGAGAGGTACGTGTTAAACACCGATAAGCATTCAGGAGGAATCCCTCTTTGTAAACGACCGGGTATCTATGGATGATTTTATCAGCCCTGCCATCCTTCGTCAGATTAGGAATATGAGGTGTTAATTTCACGTGACAGATCCCGTCCGGCAACTTCTTGATGACATTCTTGGTGGACACCGGCTTACCGCCCGGGAGGGGATAATGCTCATGTCAGTCCGGGACAGGCGTGTCTGGGACATCGCATCAGCAGCCGATAAAGTGAGGGAAAAAGTAACAGGGAACCTGGTGACATACGTAAGGAATCAGAACATCAATGTCACCAATATCTGTGTAAACACGTGTGGCTTCTGTGGCTTCTCAAAAAAACCCGGGGATGCAGGGACATTCCTGTTCGGTGCCGAGGAGATCCGGGAGAAGGCAGCACTTGCACGGAAAAGAAAGGTTACAGAAATCTGCACGGTCAGTGGTCTGCACCCCGATTTTGATGCCTCCTCTTATACCGGGATAATCCGCACCCTTCATGAAGAAGCCCCGGGGATTCATCTTCACGCAAGCAATCCAATGGAAATCGCGTATGGGGCACGGAAAAGTGGCATCACGACCGGAGAGATGCTGGTGGGGATGAAAGGGGCAGGCCTTGGTTCACTCTGCGGGACTGCGGCGGAGATCCTCGTTGACGAGGTACGTGACGTGATATGCCCCGGGAAAATTCATACTGGGGAATGGGAGAAAATTATCCGGGAAGCACACCTGCTCGGCATACCCACGACGGCAACAATCATGTACGGCCATTGTGAGACGATTGAAGACCGGGTCCGGCATTTTGAGATCCTCCGGAATATACAGGATGATACCCACGGGTTTACCGAATTCGTACCGCTCTCGTTTGTTCATATGAATACGCGTCTTTTCAGGGAGGGCACTGCGCGCCCGGGGGCTACCGGAAGGGAAGATCTCCTTATGGTTGCGGTTGCGCGCCTCTTCCTCGACAATATCCGGCATATCCAGGTCTCCTGGGTCAAGACCGGTATAAAAATGGCCCAACTCGGTCTCATGGCCGGGGCCGATGATATTGGTGGGACAATGTTTGAAGAAAGCATTTCAAAAGGGGCAGGAGCATCCAATACCGATTACCTGGATCCTTCCGAGATGAAAATACTGGCTGATGACCTTGGTCGTGAACTCCGCCAGCGTACCACGCTTTATGAGTTTGTGTGAGAACCCGGGTTTGTTGAAATACACATGAACGAGGAGTTCACCCCCGGACCTTGAAAATGCCCTTTGTAAATCTCCCCTTATTGGGGTTAGTTCAAGCAGTTTCATGGGAAAACCCTGCGTGTTTTGAAAAAGGCAGATACAATACGTAGACAGGAAGGGGTTTCACCCCTCCCTGTCACATCCCAGCAAGATATCCTTTGGGCAGGGTTCAACTTCATTATTCCTGAATATTTCAAAGACTAATGTCCCATCCCCATCCCAACCAGGGTCGCCACAGCAGCGGGGCGGAGCCCTGGGTGCGTGTGTACAATTTGGAACCCCCATCAAATCTCCAAAATAGATTTGAGTGCTTGTCAACAGAGCGCGCTATGAGCCAAAGGCTCACAGATGAGCATGGAAAAGGTCGTCTTTCAGGTGGTTCGAGGCGCTTTTCATACCAGCCGAAATTCTTGTTTCTTTCAGGAAAATGCCTTAATAACTCAATTTTCCGGGCTACTGGAAATAAAATTGCTGGAAAAAGATTCTATCTGGATATTCCCCGGGTTATTCCCTCATGTCCCGGGCCTTCGCCTCTTCCTCCACGAATTCTTCAACATCCCGATATGTCCGCTGGAGGATACTGACCAGTGGTGCAAGTGCAATCCAGGAGATTTGTGCAAGGGTCGTACTGAAAAAGGCAATCGGGATCGATATCAGAAAAATCGCGATAACAATCAGTTCCCGGTGGTAATTGAATTTGATCACGCGTGCGTCCAGTTGGGGATCAATAAGGCGGTGATTCCTGGACGCATACATCCAGATTATGAGGAGCATAGCCCCGGTTACTACCTGCATCGCTGCAAACAGTATCGTTGCAAGTTCAAAATCCCCGTACTGGATGATGAGGTTGGTCAGGAAGGGAATTATCGTAATACACAGGAGGAAATAGAAATTAAGGCTGACAAGCGTAGGATTACACCGTTTAATATAGGCGAACACCCTGTTGTGTCCCCGCCACCACGAAGCAATGACAAAAAAGCTGACAAAATCAGCTGATGAAGGTCGGCCCCATACCCATGAGATCCGTTAATAATTCGTCCTGATGCGCCCCATGGGATAGTGCCGGGACTATCAATGATAAGGCAAGTAATGTAACGGCGAATGCGAATACTCCGTCGCTGATGGCCAGGACCCTGTCTAAATTTTTACATACCGGGTCATGACCGCCTGTTTTACGGGGTACATGAGGCGCCGGCTGGTCAGCGGACGGTGTGGAAGTCAATATCGGAGTTATCAACCGAAAAGATAAAAAATGTGACTGTTTGAAAAGATCTTCAATGGCCTGTGTGGAAAAGCCGTGCTATCTTGTCACCGATTTTCTTTGCATCGGCGACTGCATCTGCATCCTTCAGCACATCACCTGCAAGGTACCCCTTGCCCTTCACGTGACCAAGATATGAAAACTCGTGGGCAGACAGGAACCCCTCTATTGTCTGGATTGTCCTTGAACCCCCTTTATCCGCTTCAACCGAAACGGCTACGGCTTTTCTTCCTGCAAGTCTCCGGTCATGGTAATAGGAATATGTCCTGTCAATGAAATTTTTCAGTTGTCCCGATACGTCGTAATAGTAGGTCGGTGATCCGATTACAAGCACCTCGCAGTCGAGTATGCGGGATGCGACATCTTCCCAGTCATCGTCGGTTATGGAGCATTCGTGCTCTTTTTTACACGTTTCACAGCCGATGCAGGGATGGATCTGCTTGTCAGCGAGTGAGACAAACTCGGTCGTCAACCCCTTGTCTTCGCATTGTTTGAGAATGATACTTACCAGCCTGCTCGTATTACCGTCTTTTCTCATGCTCCCGGAGATCCCTAATACCTGCATACCATCACCATCAATCAACACTGTCCCTGCTTGGTATTGATTGTTGCGATGACCGGGTCAAGACCTATTGACACCACCGCACCCATGATCGAATTGACCGGATCAGTATCAAAATAAAAAAGGTGCGAACCGCAATGGCAGTCACTGCACCCGAAACCTCTGACCGGTATCCCTCCGATTGCATTTGCGAGTTCGCATTCGACAGGGAGGGTCGTGCGTGCACAGATGACAGAGAGAAGGGTAACCCTTTCGTTACCCAGAAGGTAGTCTATATGCCACCGGTTAGTTTGTCTCCGGGATGCTGCGATCCTGCTATGCCGTTGCACCCGTTTGAGGCCGCCCGGCCCCTGCGCAGAACCCGTGTAGACATGCCAGCCGCGTGGAAATGCCAGGTACCCGAGGGCACCCACCTGGATGGTGCAGGGCCCGTGGAACAATACGAGGCAGTAAACACCTTTTTCCATCGGAATGGTCATTTCAGGGACAGGTCATTCGGATCAGTTCACGTGCTGCTGCAATATGGCGGGCACCACCCTGCCGGGAGGGTTCCCCGTGTCCTGGATAAAGACCCCTGATGTCCAGTACCGAAAGCCTTTCAATTGACCGGATTAATTCATCCAGGCTCCCGCCCGGGAAATCAAACCTGCCAAACCCACCATCGGTAAATACCGTATCCCCGGAGATCAGGTCCCCGCTGGCTTCGTCCAGGATGCAGATGCTGCCCGGTGTATGGCCCGGGGTATGAATGATCAGGAGATCATCGACATAGTCCCCGTCCATGAGCAGGGTGTCGGCAACAATCCCGGGTGAATGGGAACCAAAATGCATGGACAGGCTCTGTGCATCTGTAACCAGCCCTGTGGCATCATCGCGGTGAATATACACTGTTGCCTTGCACATCAGGGCAATTTCTTTTACATGGGCCGTATGATCGAAATGACAATGGGTGAGGATGATTTTTCTGATGGTGTCCCGGTATTTCGAGACAGCCAGGGGCGTCACCCCGGCGTCGATGAGAGTATCCCCAACAAGGTAGGAATTAGCAAATACCGGATCACCGGGAATCCACTGGACAGGCATGCACAATAATAAGTTCCCGGGACAAATGTGTTTTATGTATACCCTCGTCCAGGAATGCCATAACGGAGTCCCTGCTGTCGTGGAACAGGCAGCCAGGGCTGAGGGAATTACGCCCCGGGACCTCGCCAGAAGCGTTGCCAGGGGCCGGGTGGTGATCCCCGCAAACCCATATCGGAAACCCCCTGCATGTGCGGTTGGTGAAGGGTGCCGCGTCAAGGTCAATGTGAATGTCGGTACGTCGGGGGAGCGGTGTGATGAGGCTCTCGAAATAAGGAAGGCCGAGGCAGCAATTAAAAACGGCGCTGATACCCTGATGGACCTCTCTACTGGCGGGGACCTCCCGAAAATCCGGAAAAGGATCCTCGCCCTCGATGTGCCGGTCGGGACGGTTCCGGTTTACGAAGCGGTCCGGAAAGCCGGGAATGTGGCAGATGTTGACTCAGATACGCTTTTTAACGTCATCCGACAGCATTGCAAAGATGGTGTCGACTTCCTTACCCTGCACTGTGGAGTAAACTACGAAGCCCTTGCAGCTCTACGGGAAGACCCGCGACTGATGGGTGTCGTCAGCCGTGGTGGTGCATTTCATATTGCCATGATGGTGCAGAGGGAAGAGGAGAACCCCTTGTTCAAGGAATACGATTACCTCCTTGACATTCTTGCGGAGTCAGATGTGGTAATCAGCCTCGGGGACGGGATGCGGCCGGGGTGTCTCCAGGACGCTGGACGGAGGGCAAAGACCGTTGAATACCTGACACTCGGCAGCCTTGCCCACCGTGCCCTTGACCGCGGAGTCCAGCGGATGGTCGAGGGACCGGGCCATATCCCGATGAACCAGATAGGGTACAATGTGAAGATGATCAAGGAACTGACAGATCACGCCCCGCTGTACCTGCTCGGTCCGCTGGTCACCGATATCGGGGCGGGATATGACCATGTCGTTGCCGCCGTCGGCGGAGCAATCGCATGCGAAAACGGGGCAGATTTCCTCTGCATGGTCACCCCGGCTGAACACCTTGCCCTGCCGGACGTCGATGATATTATTGAAGGAACCAGGGTTGCCCGCCTTGCAGCGCATATTGGTGACATGGCAAGACGAAAAGACGATTCTGTACTGCAGTGGGAGTCACAGATGGCTGATGCCCGCCGGAGGCTGGACTGGGAAGGTCAGTTCAGGCTTGGTCTCTTTGGTGATGTAGCAAGAAAAATTCATGAACGGGATGGGAAACTCGAGACATGTTCGATGTGCGGAGATCTGTGCGCGATGAAACTGGTTAAGGACCTGCTCGAAAAGGAGCCGGTCCCGAAAGACAAATAATTGCATCCGCACGAGTTGACCGAATATCTGAAAAAGAGCCAGAATAGGAAAATTTGAAAAAGGAAGGATAGTCTCCGTTAAATACTGAAAATTATTCCAGGTTTAATCCGCATCAAAAAAAGATATTGAAGGGAAGATCCGGAACCCCCCTTACTTCAGCCTCAGGATCCGAATCGCCAGCCACGCCGCGTTGTCCCCATTATCGACACCCACGCAGGCTACAGGAACACCTTTTGGCATCTGGGCGATAGAGAGCAGGGCATCCATCCCGTTCAGTGTCCCGCTCACCGGGACACCGATGACCGGCTTATCTGTTCTGGATGCAATAACCCCGGGAAGTGCTGCGGAAAGGCCGGCAATCGCGATGAAAATTTTCACATTGCTGGTCTTGATATATGCGTCTAGTTTATCGGGATCGCGGTGAGCGGAGATAATCTGGGCGTCATATGACACGTCATTCTCGTCAAGGACTCGTTTTACCTTGTCTGTAATCGGTGCGTCCGATACGGATCCGGAAATAATAGCTACGTCTGCCATGGGAAGCCATCAAAACTTATATTTTGTCTCTATTAATATACTATGGGCTGATTACGAATGGAAAAAGAACCACTCCTGATGCTGCCGGGTCCTGTTCCCATGCCGGAACGGGTCAGGTATGCGATGATGCGCCAGGCCATCAACCACCGGGGGGCCGAATTCGGGCAGGTCTATGCAGACTGTGCCCGGGTCCTTAAGACCTGCTTCGGAACAACAAACGAACTCTTTGTGATCAGTGGCTCCGGCACGGCGGCGATGGAGGCAGCCGTATCCAACTTTGGCAGGGATAAGGAAATTGCCTGCCTGGTGAACGGCAAATTCGGTGAACGCCTGTTCAAAATCGCCGGAAGGTACGGGAAGGCAACTGAAATCGGTTCGTCATGGGGGACCCCGCTCGACCTTGCTGCCCTTGAAGAGCGGCTGAGCGCCGGTGCCGATATCGTTACTCTTGTCCATAATGAAACTTCGGTTGGTATCCTGAACCCGGCCGAAGCAGTAGGCAAACTGGCAAGAAAATATGATGCCCTGTTCCTTATGGATGGTATCACCTCGATTGGTGGTGACACCGTCGAGTCTGATGCATGGGGTGTTGACGTAGCACTGGTAGGGTCTCAGAAATGTCTTGCTGCACCGGCAGGGTTATCTGCGATTTCGGTCAGCAACCGTGCCTGGGAACGGTACACAAAGAACCCACCCTATTACCTCGATCTCGCAGCATACAGGAAAAGTGCAGGATCAACACCGATGGAAACCCCGTACACACCGGCGGTCCCACTGTTCCTTGCACTCAGGGAAGCATGCCTGATTATTGATGAGGAAGGGCTCAATAACCGTGTGCTGCGACACAAAAGGCTCTCTAAGGCGGTCAGGGCAGCAGCAGAGGCGTGGGGCCTGACAATGTTCCCAAAGGTTGACAACCTGCATGCCTATTCCAATACCGTGACCGCGATAACTATTCCGGAACCAGTAAAAGATAGCGATCTCCGTGGAACGGTGAAAAAAATGGGGATCGAGATGGCCGGTGGGCAGGACCACCTGAAAGGTAAGATATTCCGTATTGGTAACATGGGTTCGGTAGGAGCCCCGGAACTCCTTGCGACCCTTGCTGCAACAGAATATGCACTCAGGAAACAGGGTTTCTCCGTAAAAGGCAACGGCCTGCAGGCTGCCTGCGAGGTGCTCGGATGAAGGTTGGTGTCGCCGATACCACCTTTTCACGTGTAAATATGGGGAAAATAGCCATCGACGAGCTCAAAAAGCATGCCAGTGTTAGTATCGAGCGGGTGACGGTTCCGGGCATCAAGGACCTCCCTGTTGCCTGTAAGAAGCTGATCGAGGAGAAAAACTGCGAAATTGTCATGGCACTTGGTATGCCAGGCGGGAAGGAAAAAGACCGCCTTTGTGCCCATGAGGCTTCACAGGGGCTCATTATGGCCCAGCTGATGACAAATACCCATGTTATCGAGGTGTTTGTCCATGAAGATGAGGCAAAGGATGATGCGGAACTTGCATGGCTTGCCGCCAGCCGGACGCGGGAGCATGCATTGAACACGGTGAAACTTGTTCTCTACCAGAAAGAACTCCAAAAAGAAGCAGGGACGGGGCAGCGGCAGGGTTTCGAGGATAGTGGTCCTGCCCGGCAGTAAGATATACGGTCTGGGACAGATTATGAATAATCAGTGAAGATATCTTAGTGGAGGAAGTATATGGCACAAAAGGCGATAAAACTCGGATTTGTGGTCGCAGAATTCAACCGCGACATCACCTACATGATGGAGATCGAGGGCAGGGAACACGCCGCGTTCCTTGGGGCTGAGGTACCGGAATGCATCTATGTCCCCGGTGCATACGACATGCCGCTTGCCATCAAGAAGATGTTAAAGGATGGAAATGTCGATGCGGTGGTCACGATTGGTTGTGTGATCGAAGGGTCCACCCAGCATGATGAGATCGTCGTGCAGCACGCTGCAAGAAAGATCATTGACCTTTCGCTTGAATTCGGAAAACCCGTAACTCTTGGCATATCCGGGCCTGGAATGACGAGGCTCGAGGCGAATGACCGTATCGATTATGCAAAAAGAGCCGTTGAATCTGCAATCAAACTGGTCCAGAGATTGAAATGAGGGAATTATCCGGCAAGATAGCCGGCATTGCCCCGTCGGCCACGATGGCGATCTCGAATGAAGCAAAGAAGATGCAGTCAGCCGGGATCGATGTTATCAGTCTCTCAATCGGGGAACCCGATTTTGATACCCCCGACCATATAAAAGAGGCCTGCATCAATGCACTTCGGAGAGGCGAGACCCACTATGCCCCAAGTAATGGCCTCCCCGAACTGAACCAGGCAATTGCATCGAAGATTGAGAAGGAGAACCATATCCCCTGCAGAAAAGAGGACGTTATTGTTACCTGTGGTGCCAAAGACGCTATATACGAAGCCATGGAGGCAGTCCTTGACCGTGGTGATGAAGCGATAATTCTCGATCCTTCATGGGTCAGCTACGAGCCATGTGTACAGATTGCAGGTGGCAGGCCGGTCCACCACCCGTTAAATATGCAAACCTTCCAGGTAGATGACACCCTGGTTGACAGGATTACGTCCCAAACCCGGATGATTGTCATCAATTCCCCTTCCAACCCGTCAGGTTCCGTGCTTGACAAGGGGTCACTGCGGCTGATTTCTGACACCTGCGAAGATTATGACCTTATCGCATTGTCCGATGAAATATATGAGAAATTACTGTATGGAAAGGAGCATATTTCGCTTGCCTCGGTCGGGGATATGGCCCAACGGACGATCACGGTGAATGGCTTTTCAAAAGCCTATGCCATGACCGGGTGGCGCCTTGGTTACGCAGTTGCACCACCACAGATTCTCAGCCGGATGTCCATAGTCCAGCAACACACGATCAGTCATCCTACGAGTTTCGCCATGTGGGGCGGGCTTGCAGCGATTAAGGGTGACCAGTCATGCGTTGAAATGATGAGGCAGGAATTTGCACGGCGCCGTGATTACCTTATGAAGGAGCTCTCACTGATGGGATTTGAATCTGCTCCTGCAGATGGGGCGTTTTATGCCTATATACGCGTCGAAGGAGATGATATGGAACTTGCGGAGAGCTGGCTGAAAAATCTGCATGTTGCCGTGACCCCAGGTACGGCCTTCAATACCCCGGGGTGGGAACGGTTATCATATGCGACATCGATGGCCCAGCTCGGCGAAGCAGTACATCGTATCCGGGCATCAGTAACCTGATACTACTTTTTTGGTGGACAGATCCTTTAGTAACAATGAAAAATTCCATGTGGGACCAGTTTTTTTGACTGCTTCACTGTTTTAATGGTTTGTTGCTAAAACAACAACACTTCCCTTACTTTTATATACCTATATGTATGAGCTTAGTAGATAATCTGGTATCTATGATTCATAATATCATTGACGTGTTGACCCGGCCCGATGCATTATTCCAGGAAAAAATCAACTCCGAAGAAGACTTAAAAATACCCTTCCTGGTTGTTGCAGTGGTTGGAATAATTAGTGCCTTATACGGATACATGGTCGGCTCCCTGACAAGCAGGATGATTGCCTCTGCAGGTGCCGGAATGGGCGAGATTGTTGCCGTATCGTCGGTGGTTGGTGCCTTCATTGGTGTGATGCTATTCTGGTTAATCGGGTCTGCAATATTTTACCTTATTTCAATGGCCTTCAAAGGTACAGGGGGTTATAACAGGACCCTTGAATTTGTCGGCTACGGGTTTATACCCCAGATTTTTGGCAGCCTGGTAACACTACTTATGGCGGTTTATTACCTTCCGATGGTTCAGGTCCCGGTTGTCAACTCATTTACGGACCCGGTGGCTATCCAGAATGCGGTTACCCGCCTGATGCACGATTCGGCAATGATGGAATTCACGAAAGTTAGTACCGTAATCGCCATAATCTTTCTTATCTGGAGTGCCAGTATCTGGATTTACGCGATTAAATATGCCAGGAATCTTTCGATAAAACATGCAGCAGTTACCGTTCTGCTACCGGTTATTATCTACATTATCTATACCCTGTTCATGACATTTGTGGGCGTTTCTGCCCCCGGAGGATACTAATGAAAACTACATCCAGGGAATCACTTTCAGGTGAAAGGAGATTCCTGCTAACAATCTCTCTAGCCCTGATTCTTGTTTCTGCAATGGCATTTACAGCCATGGCAGCCCCAACTGATACATCAGGATCGACCGCAACATCCCTTTCCCCTGCATATACCCAGGTGACAGTGAGTGATGTATCTGTTAACCCCGGAACATTTGCGACCGGGGACGAAGGCACAATAACTGTTGTGGTCCAGAATACCGGGACCCAGAGTGTTACTATCCGCCGGGCAACTCTTTACGACAGGGATATCACGCTCTTATCCACTACCACCTATGACAGTGTCGGGTCGATTGGAGCCGGAAATAAAATACCGTTTACCTTCACGGTGAAAGCAGACGTTCCTGAAGGTATTTATTACCCGGTATTCTCCCTGGAATTTCAGGATACCGGATTCCTGCGTTATCCGGTAAAACTTGAGGTTAAAAATTCGCCGGTAGTCCTATCCATTACTGATAAGCCGGATACATTTGTTCCCGGGAAAAAAAGTGTTGTTACACTATCACTGAGTAATCTACGTACAAATGCGATAAAAAATGTTATCGTCTCCCCAAATGCGTCTGGTATCGAGATTATACCCCAGAATATCGTGATAAATTCGCTGGAACCCGGACAGACGGTCAAGCTCCCATTCAGTATTACCCCGAAAAGCCCGGCCGATATCGACTTTGAAGCGGTTTACCTGAACGGTCCAAACACACACCAGGTCGGACTCACTCTTCCAATCCAGTTCAATGATGATAAAACACAGGCGGACCCTGTTATCAGCAATATTGTTTCAGCACCCGATGGAAACCATATCCGGATTACCGGAGATGTGACAAATTCAGGTCTCCAGGATGCCAAATCAGTGACCGTCACTGCTGGCAGTCCGGCAATTCCGGTTGATCCATTTAAAGTCTATGCGGTAGGCTTACTGAAGCCGGACGATTTTTCAAGTTTTGAGCTGACAGTCAGTCCTGAAAGCCCGGATGAAGTTCCCGTTATCGTGAGCTGACAAAGACCAGGATGGCAATATGTACAGCCGTAGCACTGCGGCAGACATCTCGCAGGCCAGGACCCCAAAAAGTAGCAGTTCAATGTCGTATATCCCATGGATAATTGTTGGGATTATTGCTATCATAGTCGTATTTGTAATCGGATACCAGTACACGAAAAGAAGAAAGCAGTGAGGGGAATTTCTATTTCTGATGTACCTGTAATCAGACTGGTAGATGTCCGGAAGGTCTACAAACTCAAGGCCGGGGATGTTACTGCACTCCAGGGGATATCGTTTGATATACTGGAAGGTGAATTTGTTGCCATCATGGGGCCATCGGGTTCCGGAAAATCAACCCTTCTTAACCTGATCGGTTGCCTGGACGTGCCGACTTCAGGAGATCTGATCCTCGCCGGGCGCAATGTAAAAGACATGTCTGACGACGAACTGACCTTCTTACGCAGGGATGAAATCGGTTTTATTTTCCAGAAATTTAACTTAATATCATTACTTACTGCGTATGAAAATGCAGAATACCCGATAATCCTTAAGCAGGGTCATATGGACGAAGAAGGGAAGACTGCACAAATGATGAAGATGGTCGGGCTTGGCGAAGATCTCATGACCCATAAACCAAGTGAGCTTTCAGGGGGGCAGCAGCAACGTGTGGCAATAGCCCGGGCACTTGTCAATGACCCGGCGCTGCTTCTTTGCGACGAACCAACGGGAAATCTCGATTCAGTTACCGGGGCCCAGATAATGGAGATTCTGACAGGTCTTAATGAGCAGGGCCGGACAATCGTGATGGTCACCCATGACCCCAATATCGCCCGTTCTGCGCACAGGATAATCAATATTATTGACGGCAGAGTGGCGGTATGAAAGCCAGGAAAAACGTTTTCTTCCAGCTTGCCAGCAGGAATGTCAGGCTCAATTTCTCCCGATCGCTTCTTGCGGCCCTTGGAATTATCATTGGTGTTGTTGCAATTACTGCCATGGGGATTCTTGGGGCCAATATCCAGCTCTGCGGTCTCGTCCAATCTTTCAAGCAGTGCAAATTCAATAATTATAACTCCTGACACCGGTTCCCGGGGGGGTTTTGGTCCGCCTTCGGGAGGCACGACGAGTCTTCTCATATCCGATAACCAGGTGAGGGAGATTGAACAGGTAGCAGGGTATAATGTCGTCGTTCCCATCCACTCGGGGTCAGATCTCATCCAGGTCGGGACGAAAGATAAAAAGCGTGTAACCATCTATGGCCTTGATCCCGATGAAGTATCTAATTTCGTTGATATCGCAGAGGGAAGCTCGTTACGCGGGGCATCAAGTGGCGTCCTTATTGGCTCGACGCTTGCGAAAGACCAGGACATCAAGGTAGGTACCCGGATAAAAGTAGGGGATGAGTCAACCGGGACAAACGAGGTGGTCAGGGTGGTGGGTATCCTGGAACCCAAGGGTTTTGGTATAGATCTCATGCCCGACAATGCGATAATCGCACCTGATCATTGGTATACGTCCGTGTATGGAAACCAGGGAGAATATCAGCAGGTCGATATCCTGGTCCCATCGATCAAGGATATTCCCCCCATAAAGGAAGCAATAGATAAAAAGATGAATAAAAAAGTCAAGGTTGTCAGTATTACTGATTCGGGGGCATTGCTCGTAACTATCAATTCCACAATCGGTCAGATAAGTACGTTCATCCTCCTGCTTGGCGGGATTTCATTGCTCGTGGCATCGGTGAGTATTTTCAATGTCATGATGATGTCTGTCAAAGACCGGATCAATGAGATTGGTGTACTGAGAAGTATCGGGACTACCAAGGCAGAAATACGGAAAATGTTTATTTACGAGTCATTTATCATCGGCACTATCGGAGCCGTTATAGGCGGACTGATTAGCTTTATCGGTGGGTACCTCCTTGTACGGCTGATAGGGACTACGAATTATTTCTTCACCCCTGCCAGTCTCCTGTATGTGCCGTATGGTATGGCGATAGGTATTGGTGTATGTCTTCTATCGGGCCTGTACCCGGCTGCAAAGGCCGCAAATCTAAACCCGATTGAGGCACTCAGACATGACTGATTGCAGAAATGGATCCAGAGGATAATTATCAACAGGAAAGTCCCTCGAAAGAGGTCAACCCTTTTGATTTCTTTTCTGAACTCTTACGTGAGCATTCGGACCAGGTCATCCACATGCTCCTGTACTTTGACGGGAAATTAGAACAGAATAAGATGCAACAGGCGGTAATGGGTGCAATTACTGCAGAACCTGTCTGTAACAGCCGGCTGGTGGAGATAAATGACATTCTCTGGTGGGGACTGCGTCCATCAGCCTGTCCTGGTGATTTCTTCTCTGTTATTGAAAAAAAAGGCCTGGATTCCGCCATTTCCCAGGCACTGTCGGAACATATCGATCCCTGTCAAGGCCCGCAGATTAAAGTCTTCCTGATACGGGCCATTGAGGCAATAGGGGATGTCCTGGTAATCAATGCCTGTCATGTTGCAATGGATGGCCGGGGACTGAAAGATATTGCAGGGCTTATCATGGAATTGTACCACCGCTCACCGGAAGACCCCTCTTCCGTCGCAGGTAGAAAATGTGCCGTAACCTGTGATTTGCCATTGATCTCCAGGCTCCTGCCATCCGGAGATGTTTCTTCAGGGCCGGATGAGACCTCATCAGGAACAGACCGTTGGATATTTCCGGTACAATCCAGTGAGGATCACCGGCCGGCATATGCGGTTATGACAATTCCAGGTTCAAGGGTCAGGTCCATCCATGCAAAACGTAAGGAACTCGGGGTAACTGTGAATGATCTCCTCCTTGCGGTTGTTGCCATGGCCTGTAAAAACCTTGAGAAAGGAATTGATCAGGCAGAATGTTCGTTCCTTACTACGATTGACCTGAGACGATACTACCCGGTCCCAGGGAGATCGGTACTTAACTATTCGACGGCATTCGAAGTCAGGATCCCGGTAAAACAGAACGATACGTTATCCTACCTTTGTCGTATGGTCCACGAAATAATGGAAAACAAAAAGAACGACTTTCCGGGAATGAAAGATGCGCTTGATGCCGAACTGTTATGGCAATCCGGTGTTTCGGCCGCACGGGAGACATTGCGCAACCGGATAAGGGACCCGGAAAATTATGTAAACCAGATCCCGATTGTTACGAACACAGGGATTATCGACCTGGGCCTGACAAATCATTGCACTCCGCAGGTCAGAAATGCCTGCATGCTACCATGCCATGCCCCTTCACCGGCTTTTTTTGTTTCCATTTCAACCTTCCATGATAGCATGACCATCAGCTCAACCTACTATCGTCCGGCTGTTGCGGATGAACAGGTGCGGACTTTGTTTGACTGGATTAACCGGCTTCTTCCAGGGTACACTGGTCCGGATGACCAGGACCGGTTGCAATTCATCCCATGATGAATTATTTTTTTCACGATTGAACCAGAGGATACCACTGCTAATCAGATGACCATTTATATTCTGACAGCCGGGAGGTCCCCTCCCCGGACCTGGCATATCAACACGTGGAGGGGCGCTGTCAGGATTACGAATTACCCCGGGCCCGTTTGCTGGTGAATCAACGTGCAGTATCCGTTGGTCTGCCATCTCCCGGGTCCTCGTGTTGCCTGTCCTGCCCTCTTTTGTTAGCTCCTTTCTCGCCCGGCCAATTGCACTACTTGGTGGTACCCCTTTTGGGCAGACACGGGTGCAATTGGTATGGAACTCACATGCCCACCAACCGGATTTGGTGTCTGCGGCCAGGATCCGCGAACCGGGGTCATGTTCCCTCGGGTCAATATGGAACCGGTAGAGGGTGGCGAGTGCCGCAGGACCTGGATAATCAGGGTTCCTGCTGTTTACCGGGCATGCACCAAAACAGGCACCGCAGAGCACACAGTTTGTATACCGTTCAAGTTTCCTCACCGCATCCGGTTCCATCCGGAACTCCTTTCCCGGGAGAGGCTCCCCTGCGTGAAATACCGGGTCAACAGATTGCAGGAAATTAAAAAATGCTGTCATATCAACAACGAGGTCTTTTAACAGGGGCAGGTGGGGCAGAGGTTCGACAAGGACCTCGGTCGCAGGATCCCACGGTGATGTTACTTCAAGGGCAGGATAGGGTGACAGGTGAACATGATTGTTCTTATCTGCCAGCCCGGCAACCTGGGTACGGCAGGCAAGCCGGGGTACCTTGTTGATTAACATGGCACAGGCCCCGCATACGGCACCACGGCAGGATGAACGAAATGATAAACCCGGGTCCTGTTGCTCCTGGATAGCAGTAAGTGCTGCGAGGACGCTCATTCCCGGGACCTCAAGGGTTTCAAACACATCATAATGTGGGGCGTCATCACCCGGGGTATACCGGAACACGCGGAATTTCATCAATACACACGCTCCTTCACTGGGAACATACCAAGGCCTACAGGACTAATCCGGACTTTCAGGTTACCATCACCGTCTGGTACCGCAAGAGAATGATGGAGGAAATGATCGTCGTCCCGTACCGGGTAATCTCTCCTCGCGTGCGAACCCCTGCTTTCATTCCGGGCAATTGCGCACCTGGCGACCGTTTCTGCTATCCGGACCATGCCGGTGATTTCGAGGAAATGGACCAGCGGGAGATTATAGGGGGTTTGCATGAGTGGTACACCTGCCTGGTGGCAACGATCCCTGAGTGAAAGTATTTCGATAAGACCCGCATCCATTGAAGGGCCGTTCCTGTATACCCCGAAATTGTCCATCATCGTTTTTTTGAGAGCGTCACGGATCTGGTATATATTTTCCCCCGACCCCCGGTGGAAAAGGCCGATAATCCGGTGTCCCTCCTCTAAAACCGCTTTTTCGATGAGAGAGACCTCCCCGGGGTCCAGGACCGGGAGGTCACCAATGATGGTTTCTGCGGTGATTTTTCCAAACACCAGGGTATCAAGCAGGGAATTCCCGCCAAGCCTGTTCGCCCCGTGGACACTGACACATGCACATTCCCCGGCGGCATAAAGTCCCGGTAACAGTGTCCTCCCAGAAATATCGACATCAACCCCTCCCATTGAATAGTGCTGGGCGGGCTGGACAGGTACTGGCGTGGTGACCGGATCAATTCCAGCGAAATCGAGGGAAATCTGGCGGATACCCGGCAGACGGTCATTAATTAATGGTTCTCCAAGCGATGTCAGGTCAAGGTGAACAAATCCACCGGGAAACCCCCTCCCCTCCCGGATCTCCATCTCTATTGCCCGGGCGACGACATCCCGTGGGGCAAGTTCCATTGCACCCGGGGCGTAATTTTTCATGAAACGCTCCCCGTTTTTATTCAACAGGACTGCGCCCTCACCCCTTGCACCTTCCGTAATCAGGATATTGGTACCGTACAGGGAGGTCGGGTGGAACTGAACAAACTCCATGTCTTTTAAGGGGACAGCAGCTTCCAGTGCGAGATGCAGTCCGTCACCGGTGTTGATGAGTGCATTGGTTGAACGCTCGTAAATTCGCCCGAATCCCCCGGTGGCAAGCAATGTGGCCTTTGCAAAAAACCCGGCAATAGTCCCGTCCTGTATGCAGAGGGCAGTACACCCCGAACATGCACCCCCGGCTGTGACCAGCGAGGTGACAAAATATTCCTCGTAACAAGTGACCCCCCTGGCAGTGACCTGCTGGTAGAGCGTGTGGAGGAGGTTATGACCGGTCCTGTCAGCTGCATAACATGTCCTGGGGTATCCCGCCCCCCCGAACGGTCTCTGTGCAATACGACCTGCATCATCCCGCGAGAACACCGTACCCATATGTTCAAGCTCAATTACGGCTGCCGGGGCCTCCCTGCACATGATGGCTACTGCGTCCTGGTCTGCGAGGTAATCGGACCCTTTCACTGTGTCAAAGGCATGGGTCTCCCAGCTGTCATGGGTTGTTGTATCGGCATTCCCAAGGGCTGCATTAATCCCCCCCTGTGCAGCGACCGAATGGGACCTGAGTGGATGGACCTTTGAGATGACCGCAACATCGATCCCCGCAGAAATCGCTTCATATGCAGCACGGAGGCCTGCAAGGCCTCCTCCGATGATGATGAGGTCATGCCGGTGTATGACGGGGGTTACCGCGTTGGAGGGCGGGGCGTCCGGTTGTACTGTCATATAGAGCCAAATGGGGGGAAAGGACTATTTATATGTCCCCGTAGTTACCTGGTGGGAAAGAGAACCCAATGGTCTTCAAAGGAGAAGCTAATACGTCATGCAGGAACAATAGTAGATGAAATGGGGTTCCAGAATGACGAATATACTGATCCTAGGAATGACTGAATTTTTCATCGTCCTTTTCGCAGTCCTTGCCTACATGATTAAATACAAGGGAAGGGTCGATATCATCGCAGGTTATGATGAAAAAAAGGTCAGAGACAAAAAAGGACTGGCAGACTTTGTAGGTAACAACCTTATTATCCTGGCAGTCAGTGCCCTCCTGGCATTTGCTTTCGAAATCCTGAACCCTTCGACAGAATTTCTTGCGTTCCTTGTATTCGCATCGGTTATTGTTCCTATTGTCGGAATTGCGACGTATTTCGGCATGCGTAAGTTCCTTGTAAAATGAAAAGCCGGAACCAGTGGATAACTACCCTGAAGCTTAAATGGCGCAGATGAGTACCTCTAATCATGCCAAAGGTCACCATAGATCGCGAAAGCTGTATCAGTTGTGCGTCCTGCTGGACCGAATGCCCCTCCTTTTTTGAAGAAAATCCGGACGATTCGTTCTCAATGGTAAGGGAAGAATTCAGGAAAGAAAAAAGTATAAGCGCCGGTGAAGCCCCTGAAGGACTCGCCGGTTGTGTACAGGAAGCCGCTGACCTCTGCCCGGTCCAGATTATCCGAATAGATTCGTAGGGTCACTCAGGACACCGTGGATATTTCTGGAACATTTTACTTTGTTGAAACATCTATGAACGGGACGTCCAGACCCGGACTATGAAAATTCCTCGCTCAAAATACCCACATATAGGGGCTTTTTCAGGCATTTCATGGGAAATCCTGCATATGTTTAAAAAAGAAAAAAGGTTGACAGAAGGGGGTTTCACACCCTCCCTGCCCCACCCCGGGCAAGATATCCTTTGAGCAAGGTCCAGCTGCAGTATTCCTGAAAATTTCAGAGATTAAAAGGTCATTCCCTATCCAAACCGGGGCCGCCATAGCGGCGGGGGCACTGGAGCGTGGATAAATTTGGGAATACCCAAATCAGCAAGATATATCGAGAGGGTTTCCCATGAAAATGCATGAACGAACCCCAAAATGAAGAGATTTTTAAAGGGTATTTTCATGGTTCGGGTGTGAACTTCCCGTTCATGTGAGTTTCAACAAAGCGTACTATGAGCCTTTGGCTCGTAGATGCGCATGAAGAATGTGGCATTTCAGATATTTTACCGGAGTTTTTCATATAAGCCGAAAAGCTCCAGTTTCGTTGGATTTTAAATCAGGGACCAGGTCCTTATAACTATTGATAAGGAATAGACCATCCGTTTTTTTCGATAATTTAGTATAATTATCGTTTTTTTGATGAATGCGCTGAAAATTGGCAGGACCGATCGTAATTGTTAAAAACCCAGCCATTAACATTCCTTCATGCACGAACTACTGGCAAAAATTGATGATACAACCTACAAACGAATCATCGAAGATGCCAGGATGAAAGGAATCGAGCCGCGGGACTGGATCAGCCACGCAATTAACGAATTTCTTGCCCAGCGCCAGTCCGTAATGAAAGTGGTCCCTGCATGTGAAAATGACATCTGCCCTCCTGATGCCGTGCATGTACATGCAGAGCTGTATACCCCGCATCCCGATGGGAACTGTCATGATAGTACTGAACAGCTGAAACGAAAGGTTCGCGAACTGGAGACCGAGCGTGATAACCTGAAGTTACTCCTCGATCAAAAAACCGGACCAGACAAAAATGACCCCCTGGACAAGGCCGAGGTACTCTACCTGACCTGCCAGATCGAGAAAAACGCATTTGAGCTTGACGGGATGGAGACGTCCCTTGAGCGGCTCCGCCTGGAGAGAGACCGGTTATTGACTGATCCCGAAAACATTCATACGATACAGCATATTGAAAGGGAGATCGAAAGGCAGCAGTTTGAAGTGGATAATTTCAGGGACGAGATCGCAAAACTCATGTCCACCCGTGATACGTTACGGGAGGAACTCTCAAAAAAACAAAGAGAATAAGACCCGCATCTGTCTCTTCTGTCCGCCTGTTCCAGATTGGATTCGATATAAATGGGAACGCCAAATAGAAGCATTTATGTCATATATCATCCCGTATGGTTACAGTCCGGTTGTTCAAATAGTCCCTGTATGAATGAACCTACCTTGCATCCCACATACCGAGGCGGGTGTTCGTCACAGGGATCTCTTCCTGAACCGCAGTTTCTGATTTGAACGACGGGTGGTTCACCTTTTTTGTTACCCTGTATCGTTCCATCCCTACAGACGGATATGGACTGAGCAATGGTGCCAGTTCTTCAAAGTCACCAAATTTCGGGTCAAGCCAGGTTTTTTCGTCTTCTTGTTTAAGCACTGCCGGCATCCGGTTATGGACGGGGAGGACCAGCGAATTCGGGCTCGTGGTGATAATTGTGAAAGTCCTTACAATCCTGCCATCAGGTGCCTTCCAGGAATCACAAAGCCCGGCCATGGCAAAAATTTCCTGGCTTTTCATCCTGAAGTAACAGGGGGACTTGTGATCCCCTGAGGTTTTCCATTCATAAAAGCCTGAGGCCGGTATGATACATCGCCCATGCGAGAGCAGTGCCCGGAACAGTTTCTTTTCATTTAGTCCCTCAGCCCTTGCATTTATCAGTGCCTGTGAGGTTTTCTCATCCTTAGTCCATGATGGGATAAGGCCCCATTGCATGATGATACACTTTGAATTCGCGGGCCCGGCGATGACCGGAACTTCTTCCCCTGGTGCGATATTGTACAAAGGCAGGGAGATCCCTCCAGGTTCAGAGACGCCGAAGCGATCTGCCAGGTAACCAATCCTCACGGCTATAGAGAAGCGTCCGCACATTAATGACTGGTAGTTCCGAAAAGCGGATAATAGTATCCAGGACTGATCTTTTCCCTCCGGGTAACCAATGCGGTGAGCAGCGGATTGTAATAACCGGGTTACCAGGTATTTTCATTATTCTTGCATATCCACATCCTGCAATAAAATATTCCTTCAACAATGTATAAATATGTACAAAGAAGAATAATACTATGCAAACAAAAATCTTCCTTGACGAGGAGCAGATGCCAAAAAGGTGGTATAATGTCCAGGCGGACCTGAAAACTCCCCTTGACCCCCCGCTCCACCCTGCGACCCAGGCGCCGATCAGGCCCGAGGACCTGTCTCCTATCTTCCCAATGGAGATTATCCGGCAGGAAGTGACCACTGACCGCTATATCGATATCCCCGAAGAGGTGCAGGACGTGTTACACCTATGGAGACCAAGCCCGCTGTACCGCGCCCACAGGCTTGAAAAATTCTTAAAGACACCAGCGAAGATTTACTACAAGTGGGAAGGAGTAAGCCCGGCCGGGAGTCACAAGACGAACACGTCGATCCCCCAGGCATATTATAACATGAAGGAAGGGATTGAGCGGATCGCAACAGAAACCGGAGCCGGCCAGTGGGGTTCTGCAATGTCCTTTGCAACCATGCTCTACGATCTCAAGTGTACCGTCTATATGGTCAGGTCGAGCTTATGCACAGAAACCGTACCGGAAGTCGATGATGCATGTCTGGGGCGCGGAATGCATTCCCAGCCCTAGTGAAAAGACGAATGCCGGCCGTGGGATGCTCGAAAAAGACCCTGATACCCCTGGGAGCCTTGGCATGGCCATTTCTGAAGCAGTTGAAGATGCGGCATCCAACAAGAACACCAATTACGCATTAGGCTCGGTCTTAAACCATGTCTGTCTCCACCAGACTGTTATCGGCCTTGAATGCCGGGAACAGCTTGCGATGGTCGATGACTACCCGGACGTCGTGATCGGGTGTGTTGGCGGCGGTTCAAACTTCGCCGGGATCTCGTTCCCGTTTGCCGGGGACAAGCTGACCGGGAAACACAAGGATGTGGACATTATCGGTGTTGAACCTGCATCCTGCCCAACGCTGACAAAAGGGCTGTATGCCTATGACCTTGCAGACGAAGCCGGCTATACCCCGCTTCTCAAGATGTTCACGCTTGGTCATGACTTTGTACCGCCATCAATGCATGCAGGGGGTCTCCGCTACCACGGCGACTCCCCGATTGTCTCCCGCCTTGTCCATGACGGTGTAATGCGGGCGGTCTCATACCACCAGAGCGAAGTCTTTGATGCAGCCCAGACCTTTGCCCGTACGGAAGGGATCATCGTAGCCCCCGAGACCTCCCATGCGGTAAGATCTGCAATTGACGAGGCCCTCGCCTGTAAAAAGACCGGGGAGGATAAGACCATTCTCTTTAACTGTTCAGGCCATGGCAATTTCGATATGTCGGCATATGATGCCTATTACGAAGGCAAACTGGTGGACTACGAGTACCCGGATTCGTTGATCAAAGAGGCCATCGCCCGGATACCAAAAATTTCCTGATCCCTTTTTTTATGCGACGCATCGGATTTTTGATCAACCCGGTAGCCGGTATGGGTGGTGCCGTGGGGCTCAAGGGTACCGATGGCAATGTTGAAGAGGCCCGCCGCCGGGGCGCATCACCGCAGGCAAAGAACCGGGCACACATTACGCTTTCCCTGCTCTCCCGCAAACCCGGGACCTGTTTCCTTACCTGTTCAGGCCAGATGGGAGAGGAAGCTCTCGTGGAGGCGGGGGTGCAGGATTACCAGGTACTCTATGAGTACCACGACGAGAGCAGTGCCGATGATACCCGCAAGGCAGCAGTAGCGTTCAAAAATGCCGGTGTTGACCTGGTCCTTTTTTGCGGGGGTGACGGTACTGCCCGGGATATCTTTGATGCTGTTGGTCGTGACCTGCCTGTCCTTGGCATTCCTGCCGGGGTAAAGATGTACTCCGCCGTATTTGCCATTGATCCCACAGCCGCAGCAGAACTCGTGAACGGGTACGATGTGCAGTCCCTGCGCGAATCAGAAATAATGGATGTGGACGAAGTGGCATACCGGACCGGGGAGCTGAAAACCCGTTTGTATGGGATCGCCCGTACCCCGGCTCTTGCGGGAAAAGTCCAGCTCTCCAAGCACGTTTTTGAAGAAGGGGATGAGGAGCGGGCAAAAGGAGAAATTGCCCGGTTTATACAGGAAATAATGATCCCTGATGTGCTCTATGTCCTTGGTGCAGGGACCACTACCGAAGCTATTGCCCGTGTAATCGGGGTGAATAAGACGCTGCTGGGTGTTGATGCAATAAAAAACGGGAAAACTGTTGCAGTAGACCTCAATGAACAAATACTATGGGATTTGCTCCTCCAGGGGGAGGAGGCAAAAATTCTCATCAGTCCCATTGGTGCCCAGGGATTCATACTTGGCCGGGGCAACCAGCAGATTAGTCCCCGTATCGTCCGGCGGGTCGGAACTGGCAATATCATCGTTGTAGCAACTCCCCAGAAGCTCAGGGAAACCCCCGTCCTCTATGTAGACTCCGGGGACTCAGACCTTGACGCAGAGTTTGGAGAAACCGTGCTTGTTGTCTCGGGTTACCATATGGCCCAGCGAAAACGAATCTATCAGCACCCGTCTGGGTAAAAAAGTTAGTGTTGCTGTGGTGCCTTCGGGGGCTTCAGCATGGTGAATGCAATTACGAGTCCTATGATTGCGAGTACCATGATATAGGGGAATACCCCGAGGTAGGACCCTGACGAGGTCTTGATAAACCCGGCAAGCTGGGGGCCGACGATACCTCCCGCACCATACGCGAGGAAGAGCACACCATAACACCGTGGATAATCGCAGGTGCCGAAGTAGCTGCCACATGCAGTCGGTGCAATGGCAAGCCACCCGCCAAGGCATCCCCACAGGATGATGAACCCAAGGATATAGACCGGGACTGTCGGGACCTGCCAGAGAAGGACCGCGGCAAAGGCGATAAGGATGAATGAGACCATCGCTGTATTCCGTGGGGAAATCCGGTCAGTCAGCAGACCAAACCCTGGACGCCCGAAACCATTGAACACCGCAAAGACCCCGACCAGCATGGTTGCGAGCCCGGTCGCGACGCCGATATCGGTCCCGACAGGTTTGGCAATTCCGATTGCCATCAGCCCTGCGAGGCAGCCAATAAAATAACAGGCCCAGAGTGCGTAGAATGCACGGGTCCGGAGCATCTGTCCCCGGTTAAATTCGCAGGTAGTCTGCCTGGCCTGGTTTTGGCGGCGGCGGGGCCCACCCGGCTGGTTTCCACCCTGCTTTTGGAAATTTAAGTGGTAATGCCAGGACAAAAATCAGGACGATGAATACAATCCCGAAGACCCTGAAGGTGTTCATCACACCCGAAGCCCCGATGAGGTACCCTGCTATATTTGCGGTTATAAGCGCCGAAAATCCAAAACCCAGAAGGGTAAGGCCCACTGCAAGCCCCCTCTTGTCAGGGAACCAGCGCGCTGCAACCGCAACAGGCACACCGTAGGCTATTCCGACTCCGGTACCGGCAATCACACCATAGAAGATATAGAGCCACTGGACTGAACCTGCGAAGGATGACAAGAGCCAGCCGAGCCCGGTGAGGCATCCGCCGATAATCACCACGTTCCTCGGGCCCAGCTGCTCGATGTATTTCCCGGTCAGGGGCATTGCGATCGCAAAAAATGCGAGGAACACTGAAAAAGGCAGCAGGATCTCACTTGCCGTGACTGTCTGGCCCAGCGTTGTGAAATATGCGGTAAGTGGTGCAACGAACACGCTCCACGAGTAAATTGAACCAAGACAGAGGTTTATCACCATTCCGAGGATGACCAGGACCCAGCGCCCTTTTTCTGCATCCATTCCCATGATTTTTTCTGTTGTAGTTTCACTCATACATCGATCCTCCGTTATTGAAATGATCTGTCAGCCTGGTTTATAGGTAAAAAAATTATTTGAAATTGTTATTCATCAAGGGTGGAGATATCCCCGGGGTCTATGCCCATCTCCTTCGCCTTGAGTACCCGCCGCATGATCTTGCCACTGCGGGTCTTTGGAAGTTTATCCACGAACTCGATCTCCTGGGGCACCGCAATCGGGCCGATCGTCATCCGGACATGGTACATCAGGTCCTGTTTAAGCTTATCACCCGGCTCGTGCCCGACCCTGAGGATTACAAAGGCCTTGATTGAATTCCCCTTGACGAAATCCGGTTTCCCGATCACTGCGGATTCAGCAACCGAATGGTGGGAAACAAGCGCGCTCTCCACTTCGGCGGTCCCGATATTGTGGCCGGCAACGATGATAATATCATCAGACCTGCCAAGGATCATGATGTATCCATCTTTTCCCTTTACCGCCAGGTCACCGACGGTATAGACCCCGTCAATGGTATACCAGTATTTACGGTAGCGTTCGTCATCCCCGTAGACCGTCCGGAGCATGGAAGGCCACGGTGACTTGACTACGAGGAACCCGCCGGTCCCGGGCTTGACAGGATTACCGTCTTTATCGACAACGTCTGCTTCGATACCAGGGATTGGAAGGCCCGCGAAACCCGGGCGCATCGGCTCGCCGAGCATGGTGGTGATCATGTGCATCCCGGTCTCAGTCTGCCACCACGTATCAAGGATCGGGCACTTTTTCTTCCCTATTACCTGGTAGTACCATTCAAATGCCTCCGGGTTCAGTGGCTCCCCGACAGAACCGATAATCCGTAAAGAACTCAGGTTGTACTTGTCCGGCCAGGTCTCCCCCATTTTCATGAACATCCGAATCGCCGTGGGAGCGGTATAGAAGATCGTGACCTTCTGCTCCTCGATAAGCGACCAGTAACTCCCCGCATCAGGGTAATCAGGGGTCAGTTCCGAGATAAAGACCGTTGCCCCCACAGCGAGCGGCCCGTACACGATGTAGCTGTGACCCGTGATCCAGCCAGGGTCCGCAGTACACCAGAAAATATCGCTATCCTTGATATCAAATACATATTTACTGGTGTAATAGGTGCCTACCATGTACCCGCCGCAGGTATGCACAATCCCTTTCGGCTTCCCGGTGGAGCCGCTGGTGTACAGGGTGAAAAGGGTGTCCTCGGCATCCATCACTTCAGCCGGACAATCTGCCGGCACACTCCTCATCATCTCATAGAAGTCCAGTTCAAGGTTAGGACGGAGTTCTACCTGCGGGCTCTGCCGCCTGAGAACAATGACGTGCTCAACTGAGGAAGAATTGATAATGGCCTCCTCTACGATTGATTTCAGTCTGGATGACCTTACCTCTCCTGATGCTGACATCTGCGGTGATAACGACCTTTGCCTCTGCATCCTGTATCCGCATATTGAGTGCAGCGGCACCAAAGCCTCCAAATACGACACTATGGACCGCACCGATCCGGGCACATGCGAGCATTGCAATGACCTGTTCCGGTACGAGTGGCATATAGATGCATACGCGGTCTCCTTTCTTCACCCCAATCTTCTTCAGGACGTTCGAAAACCGCATTACGCACGTGAGCAGCTGCTGGTACGTGTAAATCTTCTCAGCACCATTCTCTCCTCTCCAGATCAACGCGGCCTTGTTGCGACGGTCTCCTGAGACATGGCGGTCAAGACAGTTTGCCGTGATGTTCAGTTTGGCATTGGTAAACCACTTGGCATACGGGTAGTCCAGTTCCTTGACCTTATCCCATGGTTGGATCCAATCGAGTTCATGGGCCATCCTGCTCCAGAATGCATCCTGATCCTTAAGAAATTCATTATATGCAGTCTTGTAGTCGCCCAGCCAGGAATTCTTTTTATAACGAGGGTCAGGCATATACGACTTGACATCCTCGACGAGTTTCACATCGAAATCTTCGGTCATGTACTCACCGATTTAACATTATTAATCATGATAAATACCTATTTAAATTTTTTTAAACTGACTACACGTGGTAATCACACGACTTAGTAGATAGATGTAATGCTGAATAAAGCCTGATGCGGGGTAATACAACCACGATAATATGACAGACTGACAATACCTTATATTTTACCTTGATTACACCGCTCTTTTTTAAATCTCACTGATTAAAACAAGATTGCAACCATGATCCCTAAAAACCATTAAGTTTTTACAACAGAATAGTATGGTATGAAAGTTGCGATCATTGGTGCCTCAGGTTATACCGGTGGAGAACTGATCCGTCTCCTCCTGACGCACTCATCCGCAGAAGTTACCTGTGCGACCTCCCGCAAACTTGCGGGAACACCCGTTGTGAAAGAGCACCCCCACCTGAAAGGGCGGATTGACCTCCCGTTTGAAAATCCCTCCGCCGGAGAGATTGACGCAGATTTTGCATTTCTTGCGGTCCCCCATACAGCGGCGATGAGCTATGCCGCCCCGCTGCTTGACCGCGGGATAAAAGTTGTCGACCTGAGTGCCGATTACCGGCTTCCAAAAGAGGTATACGAGAAGGTCTACGATGTCTCCCATACCGCTTATTTCGAGTGTCCCTACGGGATCCCCGAACTCCACCGTGATGCATGCGGTCCTGCCAGGTTTGTCTCCAATCCTGGCTGCTTCCCTACAGGAGCAACGCTGGCCGCAGCGCCCCTTGCAGGACGTGCCCACACGATTATCTATGACTCAAAGACAGGTGTCAGCGGGGCCGGGGATAACCCGTCCGCAACGACACACTACCCGAATGTCGCCGACAATATCAACCCCTATAAGTGGACTTCGCACCGGCACCTTGCCGAAATGCGTATGGAGGTCTCACGCCTCGGTTCCACTGCAAAGGTATATTTCACGCCCCACCTGGTCCCGGTCACCCGGGGGATCCTCACAACTGCCCACATTCTCCTTAAAGAGCCGATGGGGCAGGAAGAAGTGGAACAATGCTACCATGACTTTTACAAGGGGGAATATTTCATCAGGTACCAAAAGCCAATGCTCGCAACCGTCAGGGGGTCTAACTTCTGTGATGTCATGGTTGAGAGCGAAGGTGAACGGGTGGTGGCCGTATCGGCAATCGATAATCTTGTCAAGGGTGCAAGCGGCCAGGCAATCCAGAATATGAATATTATGTGCGGGTTCGCCGAGAATGACGGGCTCCGTGGGGCAGGCGTATTCCCCTGAGGTGAGATGAGAATGAACGTTTCAGAAGTAATGACAAAAAACCCGATTGTAGTATCTGTCAATGATACCGTCCGGCAGGCAGCGGGATTGCTGAAAAAGAACCGTATCGGTGGTCTGCCAGTAATGGATGACGATGTACTGGTCGGGATGGTAACCGACACGGACATTGTAAACCTCCTGGAGACCGGCCAGATATCAGATGACCTCTGGCTCCCGTCCCCGCTGGAGATCATAGAAGTCCCTATCCGCGAGATGATCAACTGGGAAAAGACAAAAAAGGCACTGACCCACATCGGCGATGAAAAAGTCGGGAACATCATGGGTCACCCGGCAATCACTATCGCTTCAGGGGCTGACATCGAGGAAGCGGCCGCATTGATGCATAAGGAGAAAATCGCCCGTCTTCCGGTGTTGGAAGGTCGCAGACTCGTTGGGATTATCACCCATACCGATATTGTCCAGGGGATTGGGAGTAGCTTCGAAGGTGCAGGCCGGTAAATTCCGGCGGTGGGTCAGAATGAAAAGTATCTGTGGTGTCGAAGGAGTGAAAGTCTGCCGGGGTAAAGGAAGGGAAATATGGTCTCACCCTGATCCGGGCAGAAGGGACAGCGGCCGGAGTTTTCACTTCGAATATTATGAAGGCCCCCCCGGTTGTCCTGATGCAGGAGCGGATTGCCAGGGGAAAACTCTGTGCGGTGATCGCGAACAGCGGTTGTGCCAATGCATATACTGGTGACCGGGGGTACCAGGACGCAGTGACAATGGCAGAGATCGCCGCAGGAGAACTGGAGCTGGATGCGGCTGAGATTGGTGTTGCAGAGTACCGGGGTGATCGGACGGTACCTTGATATCCCTCTTATCAGACGGCAGGCTAAGGAGGTCTCCCCCCGTCTTGAACGCAGTGCATCAGCCGAAATACAGGCGGCAAAGGGGATTATGACCACCGATTTATTTGAGAAGCATGCCCTGATCCAGCGGGAGACGTTCTCGGTCGGAGGTATTACCAAAGGCAGCGGGATGATTGCCCCGAATATGGGCACCATGCTGGCTTTTCTTTATACAGATGCCGAAGTCACCAACAGAGACCTGCAGTCATCATTAAAACTCGCGGTGAAGCGGACATTCAACAGGGTGGTGGTCGACGGTGATGAAAGTACCAACGATATCGCACTCTGTACCTCGACTGGTGTACAGGGACGTGTAAACCCACAGGAGTTCCAGAAGGCGCTTGAAGAGTGCTGCCAATCCCTTGCCATGCAGATCGCAATCGACGGCGAAGGTGCAACGAAGTTGCTGGAAGTCACGGTCACGGGTGCACCGTCGGAGGAATCTGCTTC
Organism: uncultured Methanomicrobiales archaeon; assembly: GCA_963709545.1. GTDB lineage: Archaea > Halobacteriota > Methanomicrobia > Methanomicrobiales > Methanospirillaceae > CAIKOD01. The sequence goes on from CAVPWT010000012.1 coordinate 98,488, forward strand.
TGTAGTGGCAAAGACGGTTATAGCATCCCCTCTTGTAAAGACAGCCGTCTATGGGCAGGACCCGAACTGGGGCCGGGTGGTGGCTGCGGCAGGACGTTCGGGTGTCCGGTTTGACCCGTACGCGGTCTCACTCTGGATCTCGGACGGGACCAGTCGTGCGGAACTTGTCCGGTCAGGTGAGATAGTTGTTGACCTGGTCCTGGCGAAATCCCTGATGGCAGGGAAAAAGGTGATATTCGAACTCGACCTCGATGCAGGTGACGGGACGGCGACAGCATGGGGATGTGACCTGACGGAAAAATATGTCGAAATCAATGGGAGGTATACCACATGAAACGTGAAGAGGTGCTCACCGAAGCACTCCCCTATATCCAGCAGTTCCATGGAAAGACGATGGTAATCAAGCTGGGCGGCCATGCGATGGTGGACCCTGATGTACTGGAGGACGCCATAAAAGATGCAGTCCTCCTACAATTTGTCGGTATCAGGGTTGTCCTCGTCCACGGCGGAGGTCCTGAGATCACTGATAAGATGAAAGCCATGGGGAAAGAGCCCAAATTCGTTTCCGGACTCCGTATCACGGACCAGGAAACCCTTGAAATAGCCCAGATGGTGCTGGTGGGGAAGATCAATACCGGGATCGTCTCGCTGATTGCCAAGTCCGGTGCCCGGGGTATCGGGGTATCGGGAAACGACGGGGACCTGATTATCGCGAAGAAAATGGGCCTCCAGAAAGTCACCGTCGCCGGAAAAGAGCATGAAGTTGACCTTGGCCATGTGGGGGATATCGAGGTGGTTGATCCATCGTTACTCAATACCCTTCTTGATAACAAATACATCCCCGTAATCGCTCCGATTGCAATAGACCGGAACGGGCAGAACCTGAACATCAACGCAGACACCGCCGCAGGTGACATTGCAGTCGCGCTGAAAGCCTACAAATTAATCAACATGACTGATGTTGACGGTGTAATGAACCGGGAAAGGACAACCGTCTATCGCAGGCTTGCCCTCGATGAGGCCAGGGAAATGATGGCACAGGGGGTCATCAGCGAAGGCATGATCCCAAAGGTGACATCATTAATCGATGCAGTGAGCCGGGGTGTCCGGTTTGCCCATATTGTGAATGGGAATATCCGCCATAACCTCCTCCTGGAGCTCTTCACCGATGAAGGTATTGGCACCATGGTGACCGAAAAGAAAGTGCCCTACGGCGATAAGCGTATTAAGGACGGGAAGAGATAACTGGTATTTATAATTGAGAGCACTACGGTGTCCCGATGAGGTTACAACATCCTTTTTTTGCAGTATTGTTTCTGGTGCTCCTCATATCAGCATCAGGGATTGTATCAGCTGAATCTCCAGGTCCTGTTCCTTCTGATACAAATGGTCTCACACCAGATATTTCGGACCTCCGTTCATCGGAACCCGCTGGTCACGTGGTAGTTTATTTCTTCTATAACCAGCACTGCACTGAATGCCAGAAGGCTCTCCCCTTCATGGAAGGGTTTTTGGAACGCCACCCTGATGTGATCATTCGCTCATTTGACCTTGCGAACAATGCATCGAACCAACAGTTGTTCCAGCAGTTTAACAAGCTATACAATGTCCCGTTTTCACCAGTACCGTCTGTATTCGTGGGAGAAAAGGTACTGGTAAATTATGAGAATATCGAGTTGCACCTGGACGATGTCGTTATGCAGGCCGCACAGAACCCGAACTCTACAGTCCCCCTGCCACCAGAGACAATTCCGTCCCCTGAAATAGCCGAAACCACCCAGCTGACGATACCACTTGTTATCGTAGCCGGCCTCGTGGATGGGATCAACCCCTGTGCGTTTGCTGTAATGGTCTTCCTTCTCGTGTCGATCATGTCGATCAGTTCAAAAAAGAGGATGTTGCAAGTCGGGCTTGTCTATATCGGGGCAATATTCATTTTTTACTTCCTTTCCGGTCTCGGCCTTTTTGCCCTCGTTCAGGTGTCCGGATTCTCGAGAATATTTGCGCTTGTTGCTGCAACCGTTGCATTTGTAGCCGGGGCCCTGATGATAAAAGATGCCCTGTACGGCGGTACAGGGAGTCGGCTTGTCATCCCCGAATCAAAAAAGGACACAATCACCCGGTACGTGAAAGAAGCGACGCTTCCTGCCACGTTTGTCCTTGGTATCCTTGTCGGGATGTTCGAACTTCCCTGTACGGGTGGTATCTACCTCGCAATTATCTCCCTCTTATCACAGGAGATGACAATTATGGCAGGGCTGCCACTTCTTCTGCTCTATAATATCCTCTTTGTGGTTCCGCTGATTATTATCCTCGCAATTGTTTATTTCGGGCTTCCTCCGGAACGCCTTGAGGCCTGGCGTACAGAAAACCGGGTAATCGTCAGGCTTGCCATGGGGTGCCTCATGATTGCCATCGGGATTGTTGTGCTGGTTACGGTATTTTATAAATAATTAGCATTGTTGAAAAGCTATAACAGCCACCCAGAATCCTGATATTTCTGAAATTTATCTACGCCCCGGGGCTCCTCCCCGCCGCTGTGGCGCCCCGGTTGGGATAGAGACTATCCCCAAATACTCTGAAATTAATGAGCCTTCGCCAAAATTCTGTCCGAAGAATATCTTAATGGGGGTTGGGCAGGGAGGAGGTAAAACCCCCTCCTGTCTTCGTATTTCCCTCTTAATTTTTGGTGATTCATCAGTTGGAACCACCATAATACATTTTTACTCTTTAAATCAGGAGAGAATTGTATCCGAATAGGTAATCCTGCCATTTTGAGACATTTCAACAGTCCAGAAACTATCCCAATTGGGGGTTGCCATAGCGGCGGGGGCAATGCCCCCAAAAGCGTCTTATGTTCCAATTCTAACTACATTTTTTGAATTGGTTATGAGTCTGAAAAAAATTGGGTGGCGTTTGTTGACTAATCACCTTTTTTTATATTACCAAAGGGTTTCAACAAACCCATATAATTCGCACTGTTGAAGCCCTCTCAAATCAATCTTGCAGATAAGGTTTTTCATATCAGCCAAATAGTTGTCGTGATAAGTCTGCGACCAGCACCAACCATGAAACCTGATCGTATTCAGGGGAGGTTGCCGTCCCCCGAGCATCCACGCTGCCATTCTTCGCTCATTTCGATCAGGATTAACATAATCCTCTGGACATGAACGGGGTTGATTTTGTGCTCGACAGCATAATCAAACGAGGACTCAAGGACCGCCTTTACCCGTTCCTCGTCATGGACCGGGAGGCCCCCGGTGAATTTTACTTTAGCGATCTTCCCGGCTATTGCCTGGCGTTTAGCGATCAGCCGGATTATCTCCCGATCAATCCTGTTGATCTCTTCCCTGAGTGACTCGATTGGCATAGTACCTACTTGCAGCAGTTTAAAGGTTTAAATGTGTTCCCCGGAACAGATCCCGGACGGGTATCGGTGAACCTCTGTAATTCTGCAGTCAGGAAAACCATACCTGAATAGATCCCGGTTATGTTAATTCGCATGCAGGAACAAATCGGTCTTGCAGGCCATCCGAAGCAAATAAGCCCCGGGAACTACCACCAGTACAGGACAATTTATGCTCGAACTGATAACTCGAAGGGAGCGCTTTGATCTCTTCATTGCGTGGCTTGGGATCACGATTGCGTTCACCCTTGCAATCGTGCTCTCAAGTTTTAATGGAAAAATAGACCCCCTGTTCTTCCTCTACATCTTTGGGATATCCTGCCTTACGGTGGGTATCGGTTTTGTACTGCATGAAATGGCCCATAAGTTTACTGCTATGAAATACGGGTATTATGCCGAATTCAGGAAAGATAACGTCATGCTCCTGATGTCTGTTGTGTTAGCGGCACTGGTGCACGTCGTATTTGCTGCTCCAGGCGCCACGGTCATTTACGGGGGCGGACTGTCGAAGGAACAGAATGGAAAGATTTCTGCAGTCGGCCCTGCTACAAACCTCGTGCTCTGCATTCCGTTTGGGATCATGGTGCTTATGACACCCTTCATCACCGGATGGGGCCCTGTTATCGGCTTCATCGGGATGATGGGACTCCAGATCAATGCAATGATTGCCGCATTCAACCTGCTCCCTATCAGTGTCCTTGACGGGAAGAAAGTACTGGAATGGAACCCGGTATTATTTCTGGTAATGATAGCAGTTTCCTTTGCGGTACTGTTCGTTGCACTTACCATGGTGCCATCCTACATCTGATCCATTTTTCCGGAACAAAAAATTCCATGTTCACCAACTTCTGCGCCTATTCGTTTGATTTAGTCTGCCATTATTTCGGGATTAGGATGGAATGAAAAAAATAGGAAATGATAATTAGTATCGAATACTAAAGTAATGTTAAGTTAAGACAAATTAATTTGATTGGGGATGTTGATCGTATGCATATCATGGAAGGCTTTTTGCCGTTGCAGTGGGCTGTTTTCTGGTGGCTGATTGCCCTCCCGTGCCTGGTTTACGGCGTGTACCGGTTGAAAAAAGTGATGGACTCAGATCGCGAAGCGCTCCCCCTCCTTGGGGTGACCGGGGGATTTATCTTTATCCTATCGTCCTTAAAACTCCCGTCCGTCACCGGTAGTTGTTCCCATCCGACCGGGACCGGCCTCTCTGCGATCTGCTTCGGCCCATGGATAACATCCGTTGTATGCGCGATTGTCCTGCTGTTCCAGGCGCTCTTTCTTGCACACGGCGGGCTTTCGGTCCTCGGGGCAAATGTCGTCTCGATGGGGATAGTAGGCCCCATTGCGGGTTATGCCGTGTACCGGGCCCTCCGTGAAACCCGGGTCAACATGTTTCTCACGGTGTTCCTTGCCTGTGCGCTTGCAGATATGTTCACGTATATCACAACGTCCCTGGAACTGGCACTGGCATACCCGGCTGAAGTAGGTGGAGTCGGCAGTTCTTTCGTCCTCTTTATGGGGATCTTCGCTATTACGCAGGTCCCGCTTGCCATCGTCGAAGGTGTAGTTCTTGCACTGGTGTTTAAGTACATCGTCCAGCTCAAACCCGACATTCTCATCCGGATGAATGTGTTCCCAATGGAAAAAATTAACGCCGCAAGGAATGATACCTGATGGTATTCAAGTACAGGCTGGAGATTCTCGCAATTGCTGCCGTCCTGATATTCTGTACCCTGTTCCTCTATACGAGTTCTATGATGGGGGATGCAGAATATGCAGGCTCTGACACAGTCGGGGCAGAAAAAATAGCGGAACTGGCGGGAGTGCCGGCTGATGAAATTCAGCCGTTAATACCGCAATGGGTCCCGCCAAGTGGAGAGATTGAATCTGCACTGTTCGCCCTGCAGGCGGCAATAGGCGGGATAATGGTTGGTCTGGTCTTCGGCTACTGGATTGGCCAGAAAAAAGGAATAAAAAGCACCTGAAATTATTCACTGCCATGTATGAAGAGTTACTGGAGGATATCGCCCAGACGAACGGGTTGAGAGAGGTCAATACCTACATAAAACTCGTGGCCGGGCTTGGGGCTATCCTACTCTGCCTTCTCTCCACGAGTTTCATCGCACCCCTTTTTATTGCAGTCCTGCTTTCAGGGGCAATTGTCATCCTTGCACGGGTCAATGTGAGGACATATGCGGAACTCTTTATCGTGCCCTTCTGGTTTGCAGCCATGAGTGTTATCGTGATCATTCTCCTTTCCGGGGGGAGCGAGGTATACTGGAGCTGGAACCCGTTTTCATGGCTCTCCATATCCATATCTCGTGAAAGCCTCAACGAGGGTATTTTTGTATTCTGCAGGGTCATAGGGGGGATGTCGGCTCTGATTTTTATCGCCCTCACCACCCCGATGACCGACCTCTTTATTGTGATGAGGCGGTGCCGGATTCCTGAAGCGGTCCTGGACCTGACGATGATGATCTACCGGACTATCTTTATGATCATGCACCTGCTTGTGCAGACATACCAGGCCCAGGTGATGCGCCTCGGGTATTCCTCGTTCCGTGAATCGATAGAATCATTTGCGACGCTTTGTGGTTCAGTATTTATCGCCAGCTGGGATGCAGGGGAAGACCTGGTCCGGGCCATGGACGCACGTTGTTATGCCGGAAAGTTTGCCCTTCTCGGGGAAACCGGCCCGGTAAATTGTTATTCACTGGCGGCAGTGGGATTATTTCTTCTGGTATCGTCAGTGATCGTGGTTATTACACGAAATATTGTCATGATATAGGTTTTGTCCCATGAGCAGCATCATTCTTGAAGCAAGGGAGATCCGGTACCGCTACCCGCGGGGCATGGAAGCAATCCGGGGTATCAGTTTTCATATACGGAAAGGGGAAAAAATAGCCCTTGTCGGACCCAACGGTGCCGGGAAATCCACGCTCATGCTGATGTTCAACGGGATGAGACGCCCGGATTCAGGCATCATACTCTTTGACAACGAACCGGTCAGCTATGATAAGGATTCATTGAGGAAATTACGCAAAAGAGTGGGTTTTGTCCTCCAGAACCCGGACCGGCAGATTATTGCACCGACGGTATACCAGGATGTGGCATTCGGGCCTGTCAACCTCGGGTACAGCGAGAGCGAGGTCAAGCAGGCGGTTACCGGGGCGCTCCGGTACGTAGGACTCGAGGGGTTCGAACGCCGCCCTCCCCATCTCCTTTCGGGTGGGGAGAAGAAACGCGTTGCAATTGCCGGGGTGCTTGCGATGGACCCTGACCTCCTCGTTTTTGATGAACCAACGAGCGGTCTTGATCCGTCAGGTTCAGAGGACATCATGGAACTCCTTGATGAACTCAATCACCAGGGTAAGACCATCATCATATCAACACATGACATTGAGCTCGCGTACCCGTGGGCTGACCGTGCGATCCTCCTGTTAGAGGGAAGGATTCTCCAGGAAGCGATACCTGATGTGGCATTTGGCAGGCCCGAATATGTCAGGCAGGCACACCTGTCGATGCCGATACTGCTTGATATTTATTTTGAACTCGAAAAGCGGGGGTATTCACTACCTGAAAGAAAGCCAAGGACTGTCCTTGACATGCTGCAGGTGATAGATGTGGCGTTTAAGAAAACTCCATGCTGTCATGCGTCCCCCGGGACAATCAGTGTGTTTGATGTTGATTCATCCCCGCACGATTCATTACCCGGGTGGCTCGCCTCGCACCCGGGAGTATCAATAGGCGCAATGGGGACCCGTGCGAAACAGCATGCTGCAGATAATCACATTGCCCTTGATTTTACCTATGGCGTGATTGACAAGTGTATTTTACGAGCGATCATTGGGGAGTCCTCGTTGATACTTACGAGTACCGGGATGGTCCGCCGGGTGGAACAACGGGTCCTCGAATTTGCTACCGTGAGTGGTATCAGTGTACCGGTCAGGTCAATGGACTAACAAAAGGTGTGCCTGACATCCTGCCGGATCCCCCCAAAAAAACGGTTTACCCAGACGGGAGGTTGTCTCACCCCCCAGCCCCACCCTGGAAAGAGATTCTGCAGGCAGGTCCACCAGAAGTTTCAGATAATAATTGACCCTTTCTATCCCAACCCGGGCAGCCAAAACGGCGGGCTTGGCCCCTGAAGTGAGATTACATTTCAGAATATCTTCAACCCTGCAGGATGGATTTTTGGAGGATATGAATCCGGTTAAAAAAAAGACAATGTGGGTCAGGTAACCAAAAACATTTTCCGGCTGTTATTTTTTCCCGAGCGATTCAATAACCCTGACAACTTTTTCCCCTTTTGCGAATGCCTCAGTCAGTGCAGTCGGATGCCCCCGGATCCCCTTATAGGTGTCCATATCATTGGCAATAATATTGTCATAATATTCGATGCCAAGCGTGTTGAAAAATGCCGTGATCGCAGGGAATGCTGCATCAAACACATTCTCCCACGGCAGACCGGCTGTTGAAATGAATACCCCTTTATGGTGCCTGATTACCTCATCCTGGTAAAAGCGGGTCTTTAAAATGAATTTCTGTGCCCAGATATACTGGGCCCGGTCGATCAGCCCCTTCAATTCTGCAGTAATCCCCATGCTGTAAATTGGTGAGGCGACGGCAAGGCCGTCACAGGACATGACCCGTTCAATGATTATCTCGGCGTCGTCCTGGACAATGCATTCCCCGGTCTTATGGCAGGCATTGCATCCCCGGCACGGCGTGTACCTCATAGCAGCTCAAAATAATCTTATCAGTGTCTGCACCGGCGTGTGCAGCACCGTCGAGAAAACTATCCAGTAGTGTCTCGGTATTTCCGTGCCGGTGAGGGCTGCCCGAGATCCCAATGACCGTTACCGTCATGCACTCTCACTCTGGAGCCTGCCCCTCAGTTCGGCGATTACCGTATGGCCGAGCTGTTCCGCATCAGTTCTTGCCGTTGGATGTGAAAGTATTGCACCTTTTTCATCAACTCCCCTGATGAACAGGTACCGGATATCGCGGTCCGCTACCTCAATCACATGAAAAAGGCATTTTACTGACATGATCGCCCCGTCAAAAACATTTTCCCACGTTTGCCCTGCGGTTCCCAGGTAAATGCCCATGCGTTTACCTTTGCGCTCCGGCGGGACGACCGGGAGTTTCAGGACGTATTTTCTTGAACGGAACACCTGTGCACGGTCGATTAAGGATTTCCCCTGTGCCGGGATCCCCATACAGAAGATAGGTGATGCGAACACGATGATATCAGCCTCGATTATTTTATCATGAACACTGTCCATCCCGTCTCTCTGGACACAATGGTTGAGTTTTTCGCAGGCATTGCATCCCCGGCAGGGATTAATATCCGCATCAATCAGTACAATCTTCTCGACGACCACATCGCTCTCACGACTCATTGATGCAAGCAGCCAGTCGAGGAGCGTCTCGGAATTCCCGCCCCTCCGCGGGCTCGACGCGAATGCAAGGACCTTTATGGGCATGAATGAGCCTTTGGCGGCGTAGGATAAAAAAAGATGGTTGATGAATTTTTCAGACTGACTTAAAACAGAGGTACCAGTCTTTGCACTCGTAACCCTCTGTCGGCCGCTTTGCCATTTCAGCCGCGGTCTTTGGGGGCGGGACTACGACCTTGTCACCAGGCTGCCAGTTTGCCGGTGTTGATACTTTATTTTTATCCGTCATCTGGAGTGCTTTCACGAGCCGGATGATCTCCGGGATATACCTCCCGTTCTGCAACGGGTAGTAGATCATCGCCCTCATGATCCCCTTGTCATCGATAAAGAATACACAGCGGACGGTCGCGGTTGTGCTCTGTCCCGCGTGGATCATGCCATAAATCTTTGCAATATTCATCGAAAGGTCTGCAATGATCGGGAACGGGATATCCACACCCATCTTATCCTTCACTGCATGCACCCATGCAAGGTGGGCAGATACGCTGTCCACTGAAAGGCCGATTAGTTGCACATTCATTGCCTTGAGCTCGTCATACACCGCTGCGAATGCCAGGAACTCGGTTGTACAGACCGGCGTGAAATCAGCAGGGTGTGAGAACATCACGACCCATTTCCCTTTCAGGTCGGAAAGTTTAAGCGAACCCTGCGTGGTCTCGGCGGTAAAGTCAGGTGCCGGTTCACCGATAGCAGGCATCCGGCCTGACCCCATCTCTCCACACATGCAGTTACCTCCTCACTTCTTCATTACTTCATCAGACTGTGCTTTTCCATAGACATATGCCGGCATACCTGCAAGCAGGAATGCGACCCTGAGTGCCTCTTCAACCTCTTTCTTTGTCACTCCGAGGCTTTCGGCACCGATCAGCTGCGCATGCACGGCATGCTGGTCACGGAGTGATGCAGCAATCGCAATTGCGATAAGTTTCTTGGTCTTTTTTGTCAGTGCCCCGTCGTCCCAGATATGGCCCTCAAGTTTCATTACCATATCAAACATTACGGGGTCTTTGTCAGTCAGCTCCCTGAAGAATTTCGGGACCTTTCCTATTTTCTTTTCAAGTTCATCCATATCTTTTGTCATTTCATTCACCCTTCGATAAGTTTCATCGGTTCACCGCAACAGACGAGTTCTCCCCCGCCTACTGCCTTTACTACTACTACATTACCACAGATCTCGCACTCGTAGACCTGTCCTTCTTTCGATACATTTACCATATCTTTAGTCCTCCAGAATCGTCTGGTAAGGCAGATTGCCTTTCCGGTCATGAAAAAGATCTTCTCTGGGACCTTTCCATTTCCCGGTGTTCGTATATCCTTACAGGTTCGGAATGAAGAAAAAATTGTATTACTGGTTGCTCTGGCCACGCTTTGGTGGGTTCTTCGCATCTTCGGGAGTTTTTACATCCGGCCTGATGTGATGCATTGGTAAACACTGGTACTCTTCACAGGCGCATGCAGGACACTTGCGGAGGTCCTGTTCACTCTTGTCAAGTTCATATTCCTTTCCGCAATCGAGGCATACATATTTCCCAGGGCCGACCTTTGAGCCTGCTTTGTACTGTTTGTTTTCGGTCAAAACTTTCACCTATTTTTGTAATAGGTGCAGGGAATTATTTATTAGTTGTGTTTGTTCTCTTAAATTGCCAGAATTTCATGGAACTACCCGATCTCCGGGGAAAACCGGACCACACCCGGGTGATACAAAAGGGATATCGCACCGTTTGTGGATACACTCCTATCATGGGAATGAAGATAATCGGCCTTCCTGGTAGTCCCCTTACAAAGGGAATACGGCAACACTACCTGACCTTGCACTCCGGGAATAATCGACTCTCACTATCATCAACAGGGTAATAAAATGGAACCTGGAAACCTTCAAATCGACGTGGGCAAAATTCCGGTTTTCTAAAGGTACCCTCTCTCTTTCATCGAGAGGTGACCATCTTTTGTCACAATAAGGTGGTCAAGGAGCCGGATGCCAAGGATTGCCCCCGCTTCCGTCAGTTGCCTCGTAACCTCAAGATCCTGCGGACTTGGTTCAAGTGTTCCGGACGGGTGGTTATGGACACAGATTATCGATGCTGCCCGGTCCGTTATCGCATCGGCAAAGACCTCCCTGGGGTGAACAAGGCTGTGGTTCAGCAGTCCGACGGTTATGATACGGTTCCCGATAACTTCCCCTGCCCCGTTCATGGTAATGCAGATAAAATACTCCTGTTTTTTGTTTGAAATTCCATGGAGCAGGGGAAGGGCGTCTTCCGGACGGGTTATTTTATGGGCCGCAACTTCATCTTTCACCGGGTAACGGCGTGAAAGTTCGAAACATGCAGATATTTGTGCGGCTTTTGTCGGTCCCACACCCTGGATCTCTTCCAGTTTTTCATAGGTAAGGTGCTCCCTGCCGGAACTCAGTTCTTTTTCGATATCTCCTGCCACAACCAGCACGTCTCTTCCCGGGATACCCCTGCCGATTATCGCTGCAATTAAGTCCCTGTCAGAGAGCGCCCCGGGACCAAGACGACGTATCCGTTCCCTTGGCCGATCATGCTCCGGCAACTGCTTCATTTTTCTCATACCGACCTCAGCGTCCTGTCCTCCGGAAAGATCATCAACCGGCCGGTTTGTTACTCTTGGCTACGCCGGAAGTGTTTCGGATATCAGCGTGGTGTGGTGATGGCGTAAAAGGGTTCCGGAATACTATCTGTTTTTTTGATTATCACTACACAGGGTTACAATTCCCTTAACAAAACGGTACCCGGCAAGATTGTCATTCCCGGGACCAGAACGATGAATACAGTTATTACTGATTTTGTCCAACTAGATGATCATGGCAACAAAAGAGAATGCAATGGAAGCGTTTGCCGGGGAATCACAGGCAAACCGAAAATATTCGGCGTTCGCTGACAAGGCAAAGGATGAAGGGTTCACCAATGTTGCAAAGCTCTTCACCGCTGCATCAGAAGCGGAAGCGATTCATGCAAAGCGACTCCTGAAAGTGCTCGGGTCAATCGGTAAAACTGAAGACAACTTAAAAGCCTCCGTTACCGGAGAGACCCACGAATATACCGAGATGTACCCCGGCTTTGTTAAGGAAGGGGAAGCAGAGAAACAGAGCGATGCAGTCATCGCCTTCACATATGCGATGAAAGCAGAAGAAGTCCATGCCAACCATTACAAGGAGGCATTGAAGGCGATCAGCGCAGGACACGACCTTTCCGCGCAAAAAGTCATCCTCTGCCCGATATGCGGGAACATCTTCCGTGGTGAACCACCGGAGAGATGCCCGATTTGCAGTGCATTTAAAAAAGTATTTAAAGAAATCGTATAGCGGGTACACCAAACCGGAACTCTTTTTTTAGTAATCCCCGCTGCAGAAACCACCCAATAAAATACTGAGGTTCTGGGGAACCCCGGTTCAGGTTGTTCCCGGCTGGTACCAGTCAGGGAGTACAAAACTGCCCTGGCTCAGTTCAGCAGGATAAATAATATTCGGCCGTAGTTCCTGTACAGTCTCGTTCCAGACAAGCTGTTCCATGTAGAGGTTGAAGGCAGCCTCACGGGCGTCCTTTGAGAAAGATATTTTCCCATTCTTCATCGCCTCTATTGATTCAGGCATGTTCGTCGCCCCAAGTGCATCCTTGATTTTTGTTTTATCGAGTGAACCCGCCTGCCCTACTGCATTTGCAACAATACTTACCCCCTCATAGGTTGTAGCGCCCATCATGCCGGGGAGTCCGCCCCATCTTTTCTGGTAGTTACTCTTGAATGCAATTGCAGCGTTGGATGTAGTCCCATTGGGCACTGTATATGGGCTGAAATGGCTTTCAATGATTGATCCTTCGCCATACCTGCCTGAGACCCCTGTAATAATCCGGATCGTCGTTGCACTCGACCACCACGAATATGGTGTTCATCCCTACATCCCTCCGGCCCTGAGTGATCATGGGCGCCTGTTCATTCAGGAAGGCTGCTGAATAAATCACGTCGGGCTGGGAAGACTTGACGTTGGTGAGCAATGTCCTGAAGTCGGTTTCCCCCATTTTAAACGATTCGTTGCTCACAATCCTGACAGGTAAATTCTCCTTCTTTATCGTGTTTTCAACCGCCGTGAGGACTCCTTTTCCATAGGGACTGTCCTGGTAAATAATTGCGAGCCGCAGGGGCCGGTCTTCACTGAAACTAAATTTTCTGTATATGGCGGGCCGGAGGAAGTTGCTGATAAACCTGGTCGTCTGGCCCCCGTAATCATCAGTAGTCGGGCAGAAGTGATACATGTAGGATGTATCAATATCTGTCCTCCTCGTGATGGTCGGGCTTGATGCCCCGGTTATGACGTAAGGAACCTTGTATTCTGCAACAACAGACTGGTGTGCCGTCGTCACGGCGCTCGAAAAACCACCTACAAGGGCATCGACGTTATCAGAGGAAATAAGTTTTGTAACGGCTTTCTGGCCGCCTTCACGGGTCGATTCATCATCACCGACAATTACTTTTACCGGGATTTTCTTCCCGAACTCCTGTACATAAACCCCTCCATTGGCATTTATTTCATCAGCGGCAATTTGTGCCGATTGCCACATGTCTTTCCCTGTCGCACTCGCGGGGCCGGTCAGTGACGCGACCACCCCGATTTTAACCTCATTTGGCGATGCAGAGGCCTGCTGGGTGCATCCTGAAATGGCAACACCCCCGAGCATAAGCCCCGCCGCCATTAACAACAGAATAATTGTGCTGGTTCTCATCAGAATGTCCTCCGGGCTGAACTATTCCTGCCTGCTATACCATCGGCGATACATGCAATGTGTCCTAATGGAGTACTGCCTGTCTGTCTTTTTGCCTCATTACGTGAGATTAGAAAAATGTCATGCATGATAACACACCATCCGGTAAACTCTCTATAATGCCTATACAGGGGAACCGGCTCCAGTCCGGGTCCCCTACCTAAAGAAGAAAAAGGAAGCGCCTGTTACCTGCACAATATCCGTGCCTCTCCTGCAGATAATATCAGACATGAGTTTACCTTGGACAAGGTTTTTGATGCCTGAATACTTAATCTTTGCTATGCTATAGCATGGCAATACCAGGGCCTGTTGTTTCCGGACATCCTTACTAAACATGGGACATCCAGCATCTATATATCCGGATACATCTGAAATGCAGGGTATCAATGCCGCAGGTAACCGTATACTCAACAAAAAACTGCCCCTACTGCAGGATGGCAAAGGCGTTTCTCGAGAAACACAACATCCCTTACTCATCAGTCGATGTCGGGGAGGACGAAGAAGCAGCACAGCACATGATCGGGATCTCCGGTCAGCGTGGTGTCCCGGTCATCACCATCGACGACGAGATAATTGTGGGATTTGATGCCCAGCGCCTCAATGAAATTTTTGGTACCGGTACCGAAGGGGATATTCTTGACGTGGTAATAATCGGTGCGGGGCCTGCCGGCCTCACAGCCGCGGTGTACTGTGCGAGGAAGCTCCTCACTGCCGTGGTAATCACCGAAAATATCGGGGGCCAGGCCCTAGCAAGCTGGACCATCGAGAATTACATGGGGTACCGGATGATCACCGGCGATGAGCTGATGAAGAAATTTGAGGACCAGGTAAAGGAGCAGAAGATCAGCCTGGAGCTGGACGAGGTCCGGGAAATTATCCCGTCTGATGGAATATTTACAATCCATACTGCCACGGATACTACCTACCTTGCTCGAGCTGTTATCCTTACTCCAGGGAAACAACCGAAAAAACTCGGTGTCGATGGAGAGGAACGTTTTCTCGGCAGGGGCCTGTCAATCTGTTCAACCTGTGACGGCCCGTTATTCAAAAACAAGGTCGTGGCCATTGTTGGTGGGGGGAATTCGGCCCTCCAGACTGCGGTCGAAATGAGTAAGATCGCAAAAGAGGTACATCTCATTGTAAGAAGTACTATCAGGGCCGATGAAGTGTATATCAAGCTCTTCGAGGAACAAAAAAATATTATTCTCCATTCCAATTCGGTCGTGACCGGGCTTCACGGGGATACCCTCCTTAACGCAATAACCATTCAAGACCGGCTCACCAGTGATGAATTAAAAATCACACTAGACGGGGTATTCGCTGAGATTGGCTGGTCCCCAAACACGGATTTTGTTTCGGGCCTTGTGAAACTCAATGACCTGAAAGAGATCATCATCGACATAAATTGTCACACCAGCGTCCCGGGAATTTTTGCTGCAGGAGATGTAACGAATATCAAGGGCAAGCAGATCATCATCGCTGCAGGAGAAGGGGCAAAGGCGGCACTGGAAGCGTATGAATACCTGGTCCAGCTGTGAGGAGGGGAATCCAACTCGCAAAAAACTGCCCCGGGAAACCGGTCTTGATTCATGCGATGTTGCGCAATGGATCAGTCATTCATTAAAAGAATACTGGGTAAACACCGTAGTCAAACGATAAGCCAGTACAATTACCTGCCCCCCTGGAAAATTTACCAGAAATAATCCGGGAAAAAAGTTCTTTTCAAATCCGAAACCAGTAATAATAGTTATATGGGGACATGTGCGGATTGTACCTGCCGTTCAGTTCATCCAAATCTTGCTAATTGACGCCTCCTCCTCTTACAACGTAACCCATTTGTAATAATTTTTTATCTTCCGGTTCTCTCTCCTGATCTGTGATTACCCGGTAAACTAACGATAACAGGAGTACCCCGGCTCCCCCCTTTATGCAGCAGGTAAGATGTTCGAGGGGTCGGACAGACTCCCTCCCCCCTGCACTTCCGGGAATTGCCTGACATATGCGACCTGTCTTCTGTCGTCCTATCTTCCCATTGCGAGATCGAGAGCGGTCTTTGCACAGACCTCTGCCTCTTCTACCTGGCCCAATTTCAGGTAACTGAGACTTTTATTGTACCAGATGTCTGAATTTCCCGGGTCAACCTGGATTGCCTTGTTATAGCAGTCGATAGCCTGCTGGTGCTGTTCCATCTCGTCAAGGCACATTGCCTTGTTCTCCCATGCTGTAACAAGGTTCGGATAGATGGTAATTGCCTTGTCAAAGTACATGATGGAATTCGGGTAGTCCCCCTGGTGCATGAGGTCCGTCCCCTTCCTGCACCAGAACTCGGCATCCTTTCGGACGGTCATTGAATGTGGATCATTTGCATACATCGCCTGTTCACTCCTTTACGTTCCCCTTATCTCCCCATCGAGAGATCGATCGCCCTCTCAGCACATTGTGACGCATCATTGGTTTTCCCAAGTTTCAGGAGCGTGGTGCTCTTGTTATACCAGCTTTCCGCATCGTAGGGATCTATGCCGATTGCCGTGTCGTAACACCGGACCGCGTCGTTTAATTTTCCCAGGCTGGTCAAGGCAGTTGCCTTTGTTGTGATGGGCCATGGCACACGCCGGGGAGGTCCCGATAACCTTGTCATACAACTGGATGGCCTTGTCATAGTTCCCGTTGTTCATCAGTTCATTTGCCTGGGCATACCAGGAACCGGCCTCGACCGGAACCCTTGCCAACATTACCTGGTTTGATACTCCGATTGCCATTTCTCTTCCTCGTCCTTCCTTTCCGGACAATCATGACTTCATGGGGGGTTATAATCAATTTTTGCCACCCAGCTTTGCACGGCAGAAGGTAAACGAGGATTTTTATTACCATTATTTTGGCTCTGTTGACAAGCACTCAAATCCATCTTGGGGATTCGGGTGTTCCCAGATTTAACCCACGCACCCGGGGCTCCACCCTGCTGCTTTGGCGAACCCTGTTGTGATACAAACCGCTCTCCATTCCCGGAAATTTATGACCGTCTGGAAACGCGGCCCAAAGGATATCTTGTTGGTGACAGGGCAGGGAGATGGTGAGGCCCCCGCCGGTCTACGTATTTTCCCTTCCTTTTTCTAAACACGAAAGGGTTTCCCATGAAAACGGACATGGTGCCGGAAGGCCACAAGCATACCGGATGAAAATTCAATAAACCCGGGGTCGTTTTCATTTTAAATGCCTGAAATGACCCCATATATGGAAATTTTGAACGAGGCGTTCTCAATCGCCCAGGTGTGAACTTCCCGTTCCTACGTGCTTCAACCAGGCGTGCTGTGAACCGTTGGCGCATAGATGGGCATAAAAATCTGGCATTTCAGATTGTTTTGCCGGGTTTTTTCATATGAGCTATAATGGTAAGAAATTCCGGGCAGCAGAGCTGCCAAGGACAGGAGATGTTGTTCATCCAGTTCCTGCTTTAATCCTGCCAGGGCAAAAAGGCCAGGCTTATTTTCTCTAGTCTTTCCGGAACAACACGATCCTGTTGGTATTCGTCCCGGAATTATTGTTCCCGATACCCCAGATGTTGGATGTCTTTGTAAACTCCTGCTGGTTGATCAGGATGCATTCGCACCGGAAACCGGCTGAAATACCGGCAGGGATGACATGTTCGTCGAGCCTGAGAGTCCCCTTCTTTACTTCTCCCACCTCAAAAGCGACCCAGCCGCCTGGCCGGGTGATCCGGAACAACTCATGGAATACTCCCGTGATCATGTCAACCCAGACCCCGAGCGAGTGGGTCATCGTGATCTCCTTTCCTATGGCGACATCGTCGATGGCATTAAACCAGCACCTGACCAGTTGTCCTTCGAATACTGGACAATATTGAGAAACGGGGGTGAGGTGACCGTCAACTGGACAGAATTGTCCCGGATTTCCGGTGTCGAGGCGGCATGACCGGTAAGAAAAATGCCGGATTCACCTGCGTTGCGGAGCCTGTCACGTTCGTTAACCGTGAGGTTGCGGGTAAGGGTCCGGGTCTTTTTCACAATGATTTCGTGGGTATCCCGGTATGGTGGAACCTGCTTCCGCTTGATGTTGATCTTTACCTGGGCGCCGGGAGAAACCGCCTGGTTCGGGGGGAGCGTGTATACAGAAAAAAAACCACTGGAATGCCCGGTGAGACGGTTCGTTGCGACCATTCTGATCCATGCATCGGTTTCATCATCATCCCCCTGTTGCCCGTGTCCCGTCAGAAATTCACGGAGTGCAAGGATCTCCTTCTCGGTCGCCGGATGGTAAAACATTGAAAGGTCGAGAGTGGATGCACCTTCAAAGATGCGGGGTACCAGCGAAAGGCGCTCACTGACTGCTCCCCCGGCCGGGACAAAAAAATCGTGGTCTTGTCAGAAGAACTGATAGAGGGTTAATGTCGTTTTGCACTACCCTGCGGCCGAGAAGACCTGCCTCGATGACGGTAGTCCCCCTGCCACCGAAGGGGTCATAGACAAGGTCTCCCGTATCCGTAAACCGTTCAATAAAGAAACCGGCGAGTTGTGGCTTAAAACAGGCACGGTAGGATATCTCATGGATGGAAGAGGCCTTTCTCTGTGCAGAAGTCCAGAGTTCTGCAGAATATCGCGTGATCGGTTCATCCCCCACCCGGACCATATCAGAGAATACCTGCCCGGGCAGGTGGTCCTGTATCCTGTTGGAACGACCTTCAGCCCCAGATATGGGAAACTCCCCTTCAAAACAAGGTAATGAATCCTTGCAGGGAATCATCTGCTTATGTTGCGACTGACGGGTCATCTCCATTGTGTATTCGTCAGCCCGGTCAAAATATTCTTGTATTCTGCATTCAATGGCATGGAGGATCATCCATTAATCCTTGCGGGATCATAAAAAATTAGAATGCATGAAGTGCTCAGGAAGGGTATCCACCTCCTGATCGGGCTCAGCATCGCACTGGCCATCCCGCTGGTCGATATGCAACTGGTACTCTACGCATTTGTGATGGCCATATTTGCAGGCTGCATCCTTTCTGATGCGATATCCAGGGGCTACAAGCTGCCACTGATATCAGGTGTTGTAGTGCTGCTCGAGAGAAAGGACGTAATGCCCGGGAAAGGGACGCTGTATTTTACAATCGGTGTCTTCTTCGTCCTGGTCTTTTTTCCCCTGCAGGTCGTTATCCCGGCAATTATCTGCCTTGCCGTCCTTGACGGTGTGGCCACACTTGTCGGGATCCGCTATGGGCACCATAAGATCTGGAAATCCAAATCACTGGAAGGGACACTTGCAGGGACGGGTACCACGATTGTGGCGCTGCTCGTACTCACATCCCTTTCGGTCCCACTGGCTGTTGCGACTGCAGTCACGGCAGGAGTTGTAGAGCTCCTTTCACCGGTTGATGACAACCTCACGATTCCGTTGAGCGTGTGCATTGTCCTCTCCCTGCTGCTCCTCTGAATATCGGGGTTTGTTCTGAATACGGTGCTGGCATGCCATGATCGACCCCGCTCCGGGCAGGAATATAAAATCCGGACCCTAAAAAAGTGGTTATTTGCAGGGTTTTTCTTTTTCCCTGTAACCGTTAAGGAGAAGCGTTGCCAGGTGCTGCACCGGCTTATTTGTGTGCCCTGCAATATGGAACTCGCAGAACGGGCAGCAGGTGACCACCATTTCTGCCCCGGTCTTTTTAATCTCTTCACCCCGGCGTTCACCGAGTGCTGCTGCCTCATCCGGGAACCCCGACCTGACACCACCCCCGGACCCGCAACAGATCGAAGGCATCTCCGTAATATCTGCAACCTTCCGGAGGATAACACGGGGCTGTTCTGTTATACCCTGCCCCCGTGCCAGGTGACAGGGGTCATGGTAAGTGACATTGAGTCCAAGGTGTGCTGGTGACCCGAAACCGGTCTCAGTGAGTAGTTCAGAGAAATCCATGACGTTAAACGGGGTTTCATAATCATGCTTGAGCGTTGAGCCGCACCCGGCGCACATGGTCACTACCGTATCGATGCCAAGCGCTGTGAATGCTGCGATATTCCGGGTTTTTAACGTATCGATATATTCCGTCTGGCCGGTCCGTATGAGCGGGGAACCACAGCAGATCTGGTCCCGGGGAATGATAACCCTGACACCGTTCCTCCTGAGCACCTCGATTGCGTCCAGCGCAGTCTTCGGAAGCCGCAGGTTATACATGCACCCGACAAAGAAACCGACGGTCTTTTTCACCGGCCCATAAGGTTCCATGACCTCCGTAGTCAACTCGAGGAATGAGGGTTCAGTCCAGGTGACACTCCGGCCGGTCTCCTTAATGAGAGCTGCGACCTCCGCATGGCGTGGGAGTGTATGGCCCTTGTAATGCGCCAGTTCTCTCAGTTTTTCAATGGCTTTTCCGGGTATCTGGATTTCTTTGGGGCAGACTTTCCAGCATGCCTGGCAGCTTGTACACCGGAAAAGGCCCCCAGTTACTGCTTCCGACTCCCGGTCTTTCGTATCCCGGGGGTCAAGGGTAAGGCGCATTTCCTGCCTCATCGCCGTAGGTCCCCCAAATTCTGAAACGGCAAGGGCCGGGCATACCGAAACGCAGGCCATGCAGCCGATACAGCTCCGGAGCGGCTTCATCGTCTCAACAAGGTCTTTCCCTGGCATTTGTGCGGTTGCTGTCGTTTCAGGGCAGATTACCGGTAGTGCATCAATATACGGGAGGAGGTCTACAGCGAGGTCTTTGATAACAGGGAGGTCAAGTGGTTCAACCGTGCTGCCGTCCCGGGCCTCTTCCATGCAGGCGAGTACGGGTTCCCCGTTCACCCTGACGGCACAGCTCCCGCACTGCCCGGTCCCGCAGCTGTAGCGATAGGTAAGTGTTGGGTCGCAGTCATCGTGGATTGCATGAAGGGCGTGGAGCACCCTTGCACCGTCATGGACCGTAACGGTGTATGTCTCGAAATGTGGTGCAGCGTCGTTTTTGGGATCGAACCGTGAGACACGGAGTGTCAGGTGTTTCATCTGCTCACCCTCCCGATTCCCCTGCAACCCCGGGAAATAAAGGTATGTCCAAAAGGGGAAGTTTCCGTGGTCCAGGTCTGCGTGATGTCTTTCCTGACGTGGGCACCCCTCGACTCAGGGCGGAGGAGCGCAGAGTCGACGATAAGTGAGGCAGTAGTAAGCATGTTCCTCACAGGTACAGCATTCCACCAGGTTTTCTGCAGTTACCGCACGCAGTTGCAGGGACTGAAGGTGCTGGATCACCGAGCGGGTCTGCTGCAGGGCAGGCAGGGTCCGGAAGATCCCGGCACCTTCCCACATCGATAGTTTCAGTTGTCTCCAGACTCCTGCAGGGTCAGACGTCCCGGTGAAGTATTTCCCGAGCCTGTTCATCTCGCCTTCCACCTGGGCAGGATCGTGGTCCCTGCCGTGGACTGCCGCTTTCCCTGCAGCTTCTCCTGCCCGCTTTCCAAATACCTGTGTTTCCGCGAGTGCATTCCCCCCGAGGCGGTTGGCCCCGTGGACTCCTCCGGAAACTTCCCCGCAGGCAAATAGTCCTTTTACCGTAGTGGAACAATCAGGCCGGATGCGAAGGCCACCCATGATGTGGTGAGCGGTGGGGGCCACTTCCATTGGCTCCACCCGGATATCGACACCGAATTTCAGGAACTGTTCGAGCATTACCGGGAGACGGTTCTCGATCTGGGAAGCAGGGAGGTGGGTGACATCGAGATAGACTCCCCCGTGCTCTGTGCCCCGCCCTTCCAGTATTTCTGTGGCAATTGAACGGGAGACCACGTCACGGGTGGATAATTCCATCCGCTCCGGGTCATACCTGGTCATGAACCGCTCCCCGAGCTTGTTTTTAAGCAGGCCCCCTTCACCGCGGACCGCTTCGGTCACCAGCCGGCCCCGTGCGTCATAGGGGTACACTGCACCAGTCGGATGGAACTGTATCTGTTCCATGTCGATTACTTCAGCACCCGCACGGTAACCAAGGGCATACCCGTCGCCGGTACCACTCGAGGAGTTAGTCGAGATGTCATACACACGGGTACCCCCGCCTGTTGCGATGACCGTGCTGTCCGAGCGGAACAGCATGACCTCGCCATTGCGGTCAAGGCCCATGGCCCCTGATACCCTTCCTTCGTATTCAAGGAGTGAAATAATCGAGACTTCCTGGTAGGTCTCCACCTTCGTGTCAGCCATCCGCTCGGTGAGGGTGGTCATCATCTCGTGGCCGGTCCGGTCCCCTGCATAGCAGGTCCTCGGGAACCTCTGGCCCCCGAACGGGCGCTGGGCAACACATGCGCAGTCATCCACGTCGAAGACGGCACCCCAGCGGATGAGATCGGCCATCCTTTCAGGTGCCTCGTCCACCAGTACCCTGACCAGTCCGGGGTCGTTCAAGTACGCTCCACCCCGGAGGGTGTCCTCGTAATGTCCCTCGCAGGAGTCCAGTTCCTTGAGCACTGCATTATAGCCGCCTTCAGCCATGGTTGTGCAGCCCCCTTTGCCCACGATGGTCTTCGAGACAAGCACGGTATCACCGTACCCGTCGGCTTCAATCGCGGCTCGTACACCTGCTCCGCCGCTCCCGATTACGAGGACATGACAATCGACCACTTCATCTGACCGCATCTTATTATTATCTGCATCCTATAATTACATAAATAGCTGAGGGAATTGTAAGAGTGGCCAGAATGAGGTTTTTAATGAAATTTGGCGGCACTTCTGTTGCGGATGCCGCAAGCATTTCCCGCGTCACTGGTATCATACAGAACTACCATACGAGCGGGAACGAGGTAGCGGTCGTTATATCAGCCCAGCGCGGGGTGACTGACCAGCTGATTGCTGTAGCGACGGAGGTCGTGAACAGTCCTGACAGCAGTATGGTAGGGCCTTTTATCGAGTCCCTCAGGGTACGGCACATGAAAGCCCTGGAAGGTTCGGCGAAGGATTACGTGGCCGAAGTGGCCCCTCTTATTGAAGACCGGCTGGGAAAACTGCAAAATATCCTGTATGCAGTCCACAACCTGAGGGACCTCACACCGAGGTCGAAGGACTATATCATCACCTTTGGCGAACGCCTCAATTCACTGGTGGTTTTTGCTGCCTTCCGGCAGCAGGGGATCCCTTCGAGTGTCCTGGACGGGTGTGAGGCAGGGATCCTGACCACGGCCCAGCATGGCGAAGCGATGGCGCTTCCCGAGGGTGAGAAAAAGATACAAAGCTCTATTGTCCCTCTCCTCTCCAGCCAGGTACCGGTCATCATGGGGTTCATGGGGTGTACCGGGAACGGGGTCCTGACCACGCTCGGCCGGAGCGGTTCTGACTATTCTGCAGCAATTATCGGTGCCGGGATTGACGCTGACGAGATCTGGATCTGGACTGATGTGGACGGGATCATGACCTCAGACCCGAGAGTGATTAACGATGCCCGTGTCCTCGACTCGGTGTCTTACCTCGAGGTCATGGAACTCTCGTTCTTTGGCGCAAAGGTGATGCACCCACGTTCGATCGAGCCGGCGATGAAGAAGGATATCCTTGTCAGGGTGAAGAACACCTTCAACCCCGACCATCCAGGGACCTGCATCGTCAGGAATGTCCGCGATGACAGCCGGGTTGTCAAGGCAATCACCTACATAGAAAAAGTTGCTGCCATAAATATCAACGGTGCCCAGATGATCGGCAGGCCGGGAGTCGCGAAAGAAATATTTTCTGCACTATCAGACAGCGAAGTGAACGTGATGATGATCTCGCAGGGGTCATCAGAGGCGAATATCTCGCTCATTATCGACGAGGCACAGGCAGCGGCAGCATCTGAATCCCTCGCAGCACTTGCAAAACAGGGGATTGTCCGCGAGGTTACACTCGACCGGGATGTCTGTGCGGTGGCAGTTGTCGGCTCAGGAATGGCAGGAGCGAAAGGGACCGGCGGACGGATCTTCACGGCACTTGGCCGGGCTGATATCAATGTACGGATGATCTCACAGGGGTCATCAGAGGTCAATATATCCTTCGTTGTGAAGCAGGAGGACGGGCCGCGTGCAGTGCGGGTACTGCATGACGAGTTCAGGCTGTCAGAGGAATGTGATGACTGAGGACGCATACCGGGAAGCAGGGGTTGATATCGACCTTGAAGCAGCGGCAGTAAGATCGCTGATCAGCAATCTCAGCTACCGGCGGAGCGGGCAGAACAGGATGCTTGGCAGTGTCGGCCATTATGCCGGCCTCATCGACTTCGGGGAAAAAGTCCTCGCTCTTACCGTTGACGGCGTTGGGACCAAGATGCTCGTAGCCGACCACATGCACGACTGGAGCACGGTAGGTATCGACTGTATCGCGATGAACGTGAACGACCTCTACGTGATGAACCTCGAACCCGTCGCATTTGTCGATTATATTGCAACCGACCGGCTCGATACCGGAAAAATGGCACAGATCGGTACCGGGCTGAACGAAGGGGCAAAGCTGGCAAACATCGATATTGTGGGTGGCGAAACTGCAACGCTCCGTGGCCTTGTGAATGGGCTTGACCTCGCCGGCACGTGTCTTGGGATCCAGGACAGGAACAAAGTTGTGAACGGTGAAATGATTCAGCCCGGTGACCTGATTGTCGGGATCCCCTCAAGTGGTGTCCACAGCAACGGTCTCACCCTCGCCCGGAAAGTAGCAGAGGAGCACGGCGGTTACGAGGCAAAGCTTGGAAATGGCAGGACTCTTGGTGCTGAACTTCTTACTCCTACGAGAATCTACCATGAGAGCCTTGCTGTAAACCGGAAGGTGAAGGTACATGGGATGTGCCATGTCACCGGTGGGGGACTACTCAATTTCACCCGCCTTTCCCGGTATGGATTTAATTTCAATGACCCGCTGCCCCCGCAGGAGATATTCCGCTGGATACAGGAGAGTGGGAGGATACAGGATTCGGTAATGTACCGCACCTTTAACATGGGAATGGGGTATGCCTACATTGTTGCTTCGGACAGTGCAGGGGAGGTCATCCGCGAGGTACCGGGTGCGAAGGTAGTGGGAGAGGTGACCAAACAACCGGGTGTCCTGCTGCATGGCAAGCATGTGACGTGATATGTCGGGATTGATGAGTTGGGTGTAGATCCTCCCAAAATAGGTTTATTCATTGAAATATTGACATATTTCGATGGAGAAACCTCATTATTACCCTCTGACCCTCATCGATCTGACTAGTAACGATACTCACTATTTATAAAACACTTTCTTGCTTCGTTGAAAATCCCGTCTAAAACGATATCGGCCCTTCATGAGTATATCAAAAAAGGCACTCTGATGCTTATTCTATGAAATAAATCTATGTAATGCATCATTGCAATGCATTACCTATTTATTTTTTGGTGCTCATTTTGATACTATTAATCAATGTAATCGTAGTGTTAGCTTTAGTATAATTATGACATCGGGGGATGTTTCAAATGAGAAAAAAGAACGAAAATTATCGGGGAATTTCATTATCCCTTGGAGTATGCCTCCTTTGTGTGATGGTATTCTGTATCCTCCCTGTTCAGGCGGATTATTGGGCCGGTATTAGTGAAAATGGCCAGTACCAGGTGACGTTACACAACCAATGCGGATGGAGTGTCCTCATTCAGGGTGCAGCAGTCGGGCCAGGTGGTTCAATAGAGCAGCTGGGAAATCATCCACCTGTATCAGGTGATTCTTATGGAAATGCTGTATGAAACAGATACTGGCGTGACCCAGAACCTGATCCTTGAGGGACCCTCTGGCTGGGCAGAAGTTATTGCGAAGGATGCGAATAACAATGAGGCGCATGCGGAAGTCAATTTTACCAATGGTCATGTGGTAGTTTTCCAGCATGCGGGGCCAATAGCACCAACGGACTCTGAAGAATTATTCACAACAATAGATCCCATTATTGGGCCTGTATCCGGAGTGGAAGCAGGACAATGTGTATGGTCACATGACTTTTCCTGGATCAGAGCGACAAGTTACTCATTTAATGGAGATGGCTCCACCGCAGCGGTAGTTGCCGAGGCAACGAGCAGTGATTCTCAAGCCTCCACCTTTGGAAGATCGGGTGGATATGGCTCTTCTATGTTTTTTGTTCACCAGGGTACCGGGGCCTTTACACCGGTAACGGATGGACCTGAAAGAGTGAATGCATACTCCAGTGATTCCAAATGTGATTCTGGACTGCCTACCTATGCTTACCAGTGTGGTTGGATTAAGAACGCTGATACGGCAGATGTGGCGGCTATCTCATCTATTCCCCAGGGATTTACTTCACTCATATCCGGAACGGTTGAAGAGGGTAACCTGAACTTCCATATGCGTGCAGCAGCCGGGCAAAATGCATTTGTTAAATATGGTACTCCTGAAACCAATTCGTATAAGACAACAGCCTGTGGCGAAGTCGAAGCGCGTGGGGAAAGCGGAACTGCGAGTGCAATTTCTACAGGTCCGAACGGGCAATATGCGAATGTTATTGCATCATTTAGCCAGGACTATTGTACCAGAAAGTACATGGACTTCGACCTCTCCGCGTCCGGAAAGATATACTCAGACGGTTACTACAAAATAAAGACCGAAAATGAGATATACAGGCCTTGTGGGTATTCCGGGGATGTAATTGCAACGAATTCAGCTCCTGAATCTGACAATGTTGATTTCTATCATGGCAGACACAGCTATGGTGGAGTGGCAGGGTTGACGTCAACCGGGGGATCATGGGCACATACCTGGCCAAATTCACCAAGTCCACCATAAAGGAGGTTAAGAACAATGAAAAAAACAATATACTTTTCAACAGGAATAATCAGCCTTCTTATCATTCTCCTCCTTGCAGGAGTTGTCTGTGCTGATCCATCGGTAATCCAGGCACCGGAAATCCAGGGACTTTCCACGTCAACATCGGTGAACGCTGTAGGGCTCATGACAGAAGCTGATGCGCTTTCATGGCAGCTCTCAAACCTGGGAATAAACAGTACTCTTGCAGCTCCCGGGCTATCCCCCATACGATGCAGGTAACGGGACGTGTTCTTGTCTGGGATGATCTCTATCCCTATATGCTGGCCAATCCCGGGCAGGTCCTGTATACAACCGCATATGATGCGAACATTGTAGCACAGGCAGGCCAGATCAGTTTTGTCAAGACCATGGGAGTAAACACCGGAAATAAGGCCCTCGGGCAATCTAACGTTGACGCACAGACTGGCCTGACCTTTATAGCAGCTGATGACGGAGGCAACGTGATTGGTACCGAAAACCTCATGTTGGATGGTGCCGGTATGTATGATCTTACTGCAAACAAAACACTCTGCCCGTTTGCTTCACAAAGACTCGTTGTTCATCCCGCCATACTGTAATATAGTCCAGACAGGAAGCAGCTACGACCTGACGGTTGGATCGGTAAGCACCGATGCGAACAACCGCTTTGTCGGAGATGACGCGACTATACCCGTGGTGCAGAACTATAATATCAATGTGAAGCCGTATGGCACATCACAGGGCCAGATACCCGCAATGGGCTCTGCTATGGCGTATATGAAAATGCATACACAGGATGGCCGCTTAAATCTTGTTAACCAGTTCATCATGGAAGATGACGAAGTTAGTATCTACAAACTCGTGAAGGCGAAAGACCTCGTGTACTCCGAATCATCAAGTGCTCTTGGTGTGATATCGTCATTCGCAAAGTCAATGAGTTATAATTCAGGCATGAGCCTGATCTGACCTCACTTTTTTGTTTTTTTTAATTGTACGTGTGAGAAATATACCACTAGGACTTAAGAAAATCAGCTTGTTTTAAAAGAATATATTCGAATCCAATCACTAATAGCCGTTTTTATTGAATGTAAAATGATAACAGTCTCTTTAATATGAGTTGAGGAATCCTAAAGGGGAAAAAATTTGATAATTTCAAAAATTACAAAGATTATTCTGCAGATTTCTCCGGATCACAGTCCTCTTCTCCCTCATCCCCTTCATCGGGATAAGGAAGTTTTTTGGTTTTTTCAGAAATAATGGCGCTGTTTCCGGAAGGGTCGTCGATAATGAGGGTCACCGGCCGTTCCCCTCTCTTCACCGCCGCTACAGCCTCAAGGAATTTTTTTGCATTTTCCCGTTCGGTTTCATCCCCATGGGCAATTATCCCCTCCACTGCCTCCGTGACCCTGTTAAGGATACCTTCGATATTGGAGACAAACCCTTCGCAGGCCGGACCGGGATCGATCCTGACCCCGAGTTCCGGTATCATGATAATTCCCTCCATGCTCCGTACAACCCTGACATCTATATCGTCAGGGGTCTCGATGCGGAACTCCTGTCGCCCTGGTACCTGGGTGGTAAGCACCTGGGTATCAACATAGCGGTACCCGCACTTGGTACAAAGAGCACGGATAATAATTATATCAGAGAAAAAAGGGATGTTATCCGTCTGATATAGATACTCGATCTCTGCATTACATACCGGGCACGGACCGGGAACAACGGTCCTCACTAGGTTGCTCCCCCGATCTTATCGCGGGAGATCCTGACGCCACCGGGTGCCAGGACAACGTAACGCTGGTCGCCAAGGCCGATAATGTCCCCGTTTACATCCTTTGTGACTTCTTTTAAGTCCCTGAGCACCCGCTCGTACATGATCTTGTCCATCTTTAACCTGCTGATATCGACGATCACGATATTACCATTATAGATCTCATCCTTGACTTTCGGGCTGTCCTTGATATCGGAAATAGTGGCTATTTTTATAAGTAGTGCCGGGGCATCTTCCGTGCCCTCATAGTCCTCGAGATTGAGTTCCATGTAATTGCCTTCATCGGCCGGGGCACTGGACTTCCCAAGAAGAGAATCGAATATTTTTCCCATAAAAAAATGGTATGTTGAATTTTATTTAATAGTATCTATTCAGAAAAACGGCGGATTTTTCTTTTTGGTTGTAATGTCCGGATTTCTGTTGAGAATGAACTGCCACGGAATAGTAGAAAATGGAATAATCCCTGGTCAGTATTCAAGTGCCCATATTTCGTCCCCGACGTGATGGATGTTCCTGCACATCTTTCCGGTTGTTTTCTCCCGTAACTCACCGGCATCAAAAAGGGGTATACAGATCGCGATCGGCTTCCCGTGCCGCTCCTCCACCACCTGGGCAGGGGAACCCGCTTTTATGTCGTCGGAAACCGAAACGATCCCGGGGCGCATAACATCCGCACCATTCACGACATAAGAGACCGCACCGGAATCGACCACGATACGCCGTTGCAGGAAGGGTTGCTCGAGGAGCCCTCTCAGCGTGGGAAAAATTACCCCGTCCAGGTCCATGAGGAGCGGCTTCTTGTCGACCATATAGAGGTCTGAGCGAGGAGCTCGTCTCGACAATCTCAAGCTGGTCACGGTAAAACATCGATTCTGCTTCGCCAATTTCAGATTTTAATCGTGAATAGATAACAGAAACCTGGGACTTTCTTAAGGTATGTCTTTTTTTCAGCTGGATCTTTGACATATGAGTCTCGCCTTATTGGTATGTGGCATATGAACGAAAATGTATGCTTTCCATCGCTCGTATTTTATAGTTACATGAATCAAAGAATTACCATATAGGTACGGTGGATCCCTGTCTGGCAGGGGGAATCCCCGGATATCTGTTTTTCGTGACTGAGGTGACGGAAATGATCATGGACGTTATATTTAAGTATCCTCCTCACTCACATATATTACTCCAAAGCGATGTAAACAGGGTAATTGTATGACTAAAAGGCCGTTGGATATTTTGGACCTGGTGCTGAATCGTCAGCCTGTTATCGTATCTCTCAAAGGGGGAAGGGAACTTCGAGGAATCCTTCAGGGGTATGACGTGCACATGAACCTTGTGCTTGAAAAAGCCACAGATGTGGAGAACGATGTATCGAAAAACGTCGGGACACTCATTGTACGTGGAGACAATGTGATCTATATATCACCCTCAGTTGAACAATAAGTGGAACATTTTTCCAGGTGAAATGCTATGTCAAAGGGAACTCCCTCAATGGGAAAGCGGAACAAGAAGACCCACATTGCGTGCAGGCGCTGCGGCAGTATATCCTATCACTGCCGGCACAAGTCCTGCGCTGCGTGCGGTTTCGGTAAAAGCAGCAGAATGCGCAGTGTAAGATGGCTGGATAAGCGACCAAAAGTGCCTACTCATTAGAGAGTTCTGACATGTGCGGTATCGTTGGCATCGTGGATGCTGGCGGTGTATCTCTTTCTTTATACTACGCCCTGTACGCACTCCAGCACCGTGGGCAGGAGAGTGCAGGGATCGCAACGTTCGATGACGAAGGCCGCCTTTATAAACATAAGGCGTCCGGTCTTGTCGCCGACGTGTTCAATACGACCATCCTTTCAACCCTGAAGGGAAATGTGGGCCTTGGGCATGTCCGGTACCCGACAACCGGTGCAAACCGTCCGGAAAATATTCAGCCTTTTAATTTCCATTTCCAGAACCACGAGATCTCGATTGCGCATAACGGGAACCTGGTAAATACTGCTGAACTGCGGGACTCCTATGAACAGCGCGGCCAGATTTTTTCCACGACAACTGACACCGAGATCATTGCGAAACTCATCACCGAGGAGATCAGGGGATCAGGGGGCGTGGAGGATGCGGTGCTCCACTGCATGCGGACGCTCAGGGGGTCCTACTCGGTTATTCTCATGGTGGACGGAGTCCTGTACGGGTTCCGTGACCCGCTCGGCATCAAACCTCTCTGTGTCGGGAGGCTGAAAGAAGGATATATCATTGCTTCAGAGAGCGTTGGAGTCGATGCCCTCAACGGGATGTTTATCCGGGACGTGAAACCCGGGGAACTGGTCAGGATCGACGGGCAGGGAATGAGATGTACCCAGATAGCCGTGGCCAGCCGGCACGCCCATTGCATTTTTGAATATGTATATTTTGCAAGGGCTGATTCGGTCATAGACGGGGCACTGGTGTACGATGTGCGCCGGAGCATCGGGGCGAAGTTATTCGAAGAGGACCCGATCATTGCTGACAGTGTTGGTGCTGTTCCGGACTCCGGCACGTCTTATGCGATCGGGTATGCCCAGCGTTCTCACATTCCGTTTGTAGAAAGCCTCATGAAAAACCGTTATATGGGCAGGACATTTATCATGCCCTCCCAAAAACAGCGGGAAAATGCGGTCAGGATGAAATTAAACCCGATCAGGGAGCACCTCCGGGACAAATCGGTAGTCCTCGTGGATGACAGCATAGTCCGGGGGACAACATCACGACGGATTATCGAGATGATGCGGGACTCAGGGGCGAAAGAGATCCACATCCGGATAGGGTCCCCCGCGATTCGTGCACCCTGCTATCTCGGGGTTGACATGCCTACCCGGGGTGAACTTATCGCCAGTAACAAGGCCGAGGAGGAAGTGAGACACAGCATAACGGCGGACTCCCTTCACCACATCTCCATCGAGGCACTTGTGGCGGCAATCGGGGAGGAAAAGGGTCACCTGTGCATGGGGTGCCTGACGGGGTGCTACCCGGTCCCGATCGAGGGTGAACAATCTCATGAAACCGTGGTTGATTTTGTCGAAGGCACCTACCAGTCGAGGCTTGAGTCGTTCGAGGGATAGGGTTCACAACCCACAGCAGTTCCCATTTAGTAACTATCCCCATGGTCCAGCCGTGAAAAATCTGCAGTCCGGTATTCAATTATGCTGCACCTGGAATGCCAGGGCCATGCCTTTTAGAAAGAAAAGAGACCTGCCTCAGGTCACACGCATGCGTGGGCATGAAAATGTCAGAGCTTTTAATATGAAAATGTCACCGGCATTTTCATTTTGTATGCTTGTGTCACACAAGTGAATCATATCTGTTTTCATATAACAAAGAGGAAGAGGAAATTTCATGGAACACATCAGGGACGCATTTGACACGATTGCACAGGAGTACGATGCCCAGCGTGTGCACATTATACCCGACCTCCACCAGTATTATGGTGCGGCGGTCTGGGCGGCGACTGCACAGGATAATAACCCTGCTATCCTCGATATCGGTGCGGGAACGGGCCTTTTAAGCGCAATGGTACTTGAAAAATTCCCCGGCGCTTCCCTCACCCTGCTGGATATTTCAGAGAACATGCTTGCCGTCGCCCGCAAACGGTTCTCCCACCGGGAGAATATCCGGTACGAGGTCAGCGATTACAGCAGGTCTCCGCTTGGCGGACCGTATGACCTGGTCTTTTCTGCGTTATCGATTCACCATCTCAGCCGTGATGACAAACGCCAGCTGTTCCATGGAATTTACGCTGCCTTAAAACCGGGCGGGATGTTTATAAATGCTGACCAGGCAGAAGGGGAGACCCCCCTGTTCCGGCAGATGTACCTGGATTACTGGAATGATTTTGTAAAAAGCGGCCCGCTCAGCGAAAAGGAGCGACGTGAGATACTCAGGCGGAGAGATACGCTTGACCGGAATGAAAAACTCTCGTCCCAGCTCTGCTGGCTGAAGGAGAGCGGCTTTTCTGATGTCGATGTTGTTTACAAAAACCGGACGTTTATCGTTACAGTGGCAAGGAAAGGATGACCAGGGTCTGCCGTCCCTGGAATTGTAATACCCCTGGTACCAATCAATGCCCCGGACCAGCTGGATCAGAAACGGTTGGGGATTGGGAACAATCCCTTTCCGGTTTTGGGATTACGTCATTCCCGTCTGAACCGGGAACGCCAATTACCGTATTGCACGTGCTATAAACTCTGTTTCCGTTCCTGTTGAAAAAAACCGGGTTAATAACCGTCTTATTGATAATCATACCTGCTGTCATGAAACAACGTGTAAAAGAAACAGTAGCGAGGGATGGATTTGAACCATCGGTCTACGGGTTATGAGCCCGTCGGGATATCCTGACTACCCTACCTCGCTGCTCTGGAGGTTATTATATACCCTCTCTGCGCTCTTATAGTTTACTCACATTGCTTTTTCTGACGGGAACCAACACAAAGGAGGGATTAATAATTCCTGCAGATAATACCGGAGATATGGATGATGAACTCGGGAAGATCCGGCAGAGGAAACTGGTGGAAATGCAGGAACGGATCAGGGCGCAATCAGAAGGTAAAGTCCTGCTTCTTGACCAGGGCAATTTCACTGCACTATTGCACGCGCATCCGGCACTCGTGGTGGATTTCTGGGCAGAGTGGTGCGGTCCCTGCCGCATGGTAGGCCCGGTCGTAGAAGAACTGGCCCGGGAATATGCCGGTCGTGTGACATTCGCCAAGTGTAATACCGATGATAACCGTGTCCTTTCGGGACAGTTTACAATATCAGCGATTCCCACACTTCTGTTCTTCCTGCAGGGGAACCTGGTTGACCGTGTTACCGGTGCCTATCCAAAAGAATCCCTGAAAAAGCGGGTTGAAACCGCGTTTGGCCCAGCCGGGAAAAAGACCTGAACTGCAATGCAGGGCATCCCTGGCCCGGGGGCCTCTGTTCCCCGCGTTCGTAACGTGTGATATTTCCCGCAAACCCCCTTTGGGTACCTCACGGCCTCTGGTTGTCCGGTGTTACCATCAATGAATTTCTGACCACAAAGGCAAGATATCACCTTCTAAATATGATAGTAACAAAGATGATATGAAAATACACCCCTGATTACGAATTGATATCACGCAAAAGTAGGTGTTACTATAGAAGAAAAAGGTACAGACCAGAGCCAGACAATTGTCCTCGAGGATAATGATGATTATTATATTGAGCTCTCCGAGTACCTCGAGGTCCTTTCAAACAGCCAGCGTTTGAAAATTCTGAAGATACTTGAGAAGGGCCCGAAAGAGGTCCGGAAAATTGCTGCCGAGATTGATACCAGTTATGAAAACACGAAAAAGCACCTGGACAAGCTCCTCAGCACAGGGCTGATAAAAAAGGAAGCTGGGCTTGGGCAGGCAACTTCAAAAGGTGTCCATCCTGTTTGGAAATACTCGCTTATTCCCGGGGCAATGGAAGCAATTGTCCGGAACCTCGGGCTTTTCTCCAATATCAGGATCAACCCCGCTGATACCGAGCTCCGGAACAAGCTCGATGTGGTCAGGGGAAGAGTGGCAGAAGAACTTCTCGCCCCTACGCCATCGGTCGTAATGCTCGGCGGTCCCGAGGACGGGAAAGTCTTCCGGCTGTCCGGTACAGAAGTGCGTATCGGCCGTGTCGACCCCCGGAGACCTGGCAGCTATAATCCCGACCTGGATGTCATATTCTCTGCAGAGTATACGGCGGTCAGCCGGGTCTCAAAACCTCATGGGAAATTTATTGAAGATGGCGGGGAGTGGTATATCGAGGACGCAGGGAGCACGGGTGGGACTATGGTGAATACGGTTGTCGTTACACCCGAAAAACGCGTAGCCGTTCATGACGGTGACCTGGTTGAACTGGCAAAGGGGATATACGGCGCAAAACTCCTCGTCATCATGCCGAATACTACCTGAAAGAGACATAAAATAATTACCGGAATTTTACCCAATATGAATCATCAGTTTCGAAAACGGACCGATCCCAGCCTGGTACTCCTGTATATCCTGGTAATAGGGGTGATGCTTGCGGTATCAGTGACAACCGCGGCATCCGCATACACAATTACCGCATCGGCAGGGCTTCATGGAACAATTTCCCCGTCAGGCACGGTCCCTGTTGACGCAGGTGGCGACATCCTGTTTTTCATTGAGCCTGGTGCCGGGTACCACTTTGATCTCATGACCGTCGATGGAAAAGTGACCCCTGCCTCTCCTGTATACAAGTTCTCAAACGTCAATGCCGACCATACCATCTCTGTTACGTTTGCTCCTGACCAGGGATCCATTAAGGTCAGTTCAGACCCGAACGGTGCTGCAATTTTTGTTGATGGAACAGACGTCGGGACAACACCAAGAACGCTAAATGATATCCCTGCAGGAACGCACGAATTAAGGCTCTCCCTTGCGGGGTACAATGATTATACCCGTACTGTGATCGTGGAGAGAGACCAGACGACCACCATCCCTAAGATTAACCTCGTTCTCCTCCCCCCAGTCACGACAGCAGTACCGACAACAGCGCCGACAACAGTGCCGACGACAATCACAACAACAGTTCCCACCATTGTACCGACAACGGTCAGGACAACCGTAACAACGGCAGTACCCACGACTGTCAGGACAACCGTGCCGGTGACGACGGGCGGAACAAACCAGACGACCACGGTGCCTACACCCCTCCCCACCAGTGTTCCGGAAACCACCTCAACGTTACCGTACATTTTTCCAACCCCCACCGAGCGTACCCCTTTACCTACCACGGTCCCCACCAGCAGCCTTACACTTCAACCGAATGCGACTCAGACCCAGGTAACCAATGGTACACTACTCGTGGTAACGCCAGGGGTTACCGGTACACCGGGCACCGGAATTAATAATTCCACTGCCTTCCTACCTGCCGGGACCTCCCCGCAGGACACACAGCCGAACGGGTCCGCAAACATGACCATGCCAGGTATAAAACCTCCTGCAGGCCTGGCGTCATGGAATGTGATAATATTCCTGTTTATTGCGGTAATACCCCTTGTCCTCCTCCTTGCCCACGATTATCTCGGGCTTGGCCACCTTTCATTCCCCCAGCCACTCGTGGTCAGGGCTGGTGTTGCCTTCGGGCAGGTTGCATGCGGGTTCGGCCTGCTATTCGTCCTTTCAAGGATGATTGCCCTGCTGCCTGCACTTACCAATACGCTTACCCTCCCGCTCCTGTTGATCGTGTTACTGCTCGGGGCATACCTGATATTTTCGGCCCTGGCACTTGCTGTAGGATCCCTGTTGTCCCGCCCCCTCCGCTGGACCCTGAAGGTACATGTCGTTATCGGTGTGATTGTCCTCATCGTTACCCCGATCCTTCTTTTCTCGCTCGGACAGGGAGAAACGATGGCGATCCTTGTGACGATCGTGGCGGCCCCGGTATCCGCACTGCTGGCCCTCTGGCAGGACCACTCACTCGCGTTGCAGGTACAGAAACGCAGTTACCCGTTTGGCCTCTTTAACGGCGACGAGACAAGGGTACCTTCGGGGTCAGACCCCTACCGTCGTTCAACAGCCACAAGACCTGATATTTTCCCACCGGAACTTGCAGATCGTTATACAAGTATAGACTTTCTCGGGATGGGGGGTATCTCCCACGTGTTCCGTGCGATGCGACTTAAGGACGGGATGACGGTTGCGGTCAAAATACCGATCCGGTTCGATGAAACAACCGGGAAATGCTTTATGAAGGAGATCCTCGCCTGGGAGGGGCTCCGCCACCCGAATATCGTCGAGATTACCGAGGTGAACATCCTCCCCATACCATACGTGGAGATGGAGTTTGTGAAGTCCGGGCTCGCGGACATAAAGACCCCGCTACCCGTGAAAGACGCAGCGGAAATTGTTACCGGGGTCGCTGAGGGTCTTTCTTATGCCCACGGACAGGGGATCATACACCGGGATATCAAACCCCAGAACATCCTGATTGACAGCCATGGCGTCCCCAAGATCAGCGACTGGGGGATGAGCCGCCTTATCGGGTCTTCTGCAATACCGACCGTTGCCGGCTTCTCGCTTGCGTATGCAGCACCTGAACAGATCTCCCCCGGGAGATTTGGTGAGACGGATGCACGGACTGACATCTACCAGCTCGGGGTAGTGTTCTACGAACTTGTGACCGGGAAATTATTGTTCCCGGGTGATGACCTTGCTGAGGTCAGTAACGCCATTATTTCACGGATGCCGGTGCCGCCTTCTGCAGTGAACCCCCTTGCGGGCCCGCTGGATCCGATCATCCTGAAATGCCTGCAAAAGGACCCGTCAGACCGGTACCAGTCGGTCCGCACGCTGCTTGGAGACCTGAAACTGTTCCTTGATTCGCAGCATGATACCCTGGATAATGACTCCTGGTACGAGGGGAAAGGAACGGTGGAATGACAGACGGCATGATTAGTCTAAACGGGGCCATCGTCGGGAAATCCTGTATTGGAAAACGAAATAACAATGAAGATGCCCTTATTGTCGAGAAAGCCAGGGACGGCTATCTCCTTGCCATTGCTGATGGGATCGGGGGCCACAGGGCGGGAGAAGTGGCATCGGAAATTGCGGTCTCCACGCTGTCAAAGGAATTTGGCAGCCGCTACCATGAAGGTATGAGCCCGGACGAAATTGGGGCATTATTATCCGAATCCTTTGAATCTGCCCATATTGCCATTGAAACCGGGGCCGTGGGAGAAAAGGAAGGGATGGGGACCACGCTGGTTGCCGCGTTCATCCGGAATAACTCGGCAGTGATTGCGAACACCGGGGACTCCCGGGCTTATCATGTCAGGCAACGGGTCCTTTTCAGGACAAAAGACCATTCTGTTGTCCAGTCTCTTGTTGATAGCCACCAGATTTCCGAGGACGATGCAAGGCATCATCCTCTCCGGGCGATGATCACAAACAGCCTCGGAAGCAGTTTCCTTGTCGATATTTACCATGTTTCATTAAACCCCGGGGATCTCATCCTCCTGTCGAGTGATGGTTTCCATGATTATGTCGATGAAGATATCATCAATGATGCCGATAAAAAAATTCCCCTTTCCGACCTGGTATCAGGATTTGTTAATGATGCCCTCCTGACCTCAAGGGATAATGTGACCGTGATTATCTACAGGGCGCCGTTCTGAAAAGGTCGATAATAGTTGGTATTGTGCCGGACCTCCCGGCAGGTGTGAAAACCAGTTGTGACTTTCTAAAAGAGGTTCAGATTAAATTAAAAGCCCCGGTAAGCCTTGGGGCTTCCGTGGAAACGATTGTGGTGCGATGCCTTCCCGCGCACGGTGGACCGGAAATAACTGAAGAGTTAGTGGAAGGGTTGCAGACTGTGGTACGGGATACGCGTGATCACCGGTTCCATGCGTGGGGGGCCGTACTGGTATGTTCTTCCCCGGAAATGTGGAATCTGCCCAAAATGGGATATTATTACGTATTTTTATTCTGGTTCATCAAACAGGAAATATTTGGAAATATTTAATATCGTGTAGTTAAACCACTCAATAGCCAGAATTACACTGTGCTTATTCCCCGGTCGTTGTCCCATTTCCGGGGGTGGGACAAAGGTTTCCCGGGACGGAGAAAAGCGTAAACTTGTGTGGCCGGTATAAAATCTCCGTATAATACCGGTATATCCCCTGCGAGGCGGTGATAGAGGGAATCAGAGGGGGGAGGGCCTGTTTTCGTTGGCGTTGCTGGCCGGGAATACGGCTGACAGAACAGTATCGTTGTTGATTATTCACACACTCTCATGGACATGGGTCTCTGGGGGTTTCCCATTATGGGAAAATTGGAACTTACAAGAGAGGTTGAATGTATTATGCTTAGGGAAGAAGTATTAAGCGTTAAAATCAGGGGTGATTCCTGATGGCATGGGGTGGACCGAATGGTCAATATTATTCAGACAGAGCCAATCCTGAATTCGATGACCCAGTGCAGGGAACGGCATGCCAGAATTGTTCGTTAATCGCCGGGTTATCTGCACTGGCATGGGTAAATCCTACGTATTTAAAAGGAAATATTCTCAATACCCAGAACCAGGTAAAATTTTATAACTGGGTTGGAAGAGCTCAACCATGGGCATTCTCAGCAAATATCTGGGCTCCTGCAGCAGAATTCTGTCATTCATCTGAGGCCAGTGAATTATGGCCGGCATATTATGAAAAAGCCTATGCATCATGTGAACTCAACACGCATGGAGATCCCGATCGGGCAGCCTACATTAGTGCAACTGGTCAGGGAGCAAGCATTAATGCATTAAACAGGATTACTCAACCCCTATGGTCAGCATTTGCCAACTGGGGCGGGGATTTCTACACATTCATGAATAGTAACAATTTGTTATCGAATGTATCAGATTATCCCGCAGCGAATGACTGCACCCCTCACCGGGTCTTCCCGCCAGGTAAAATTCCCCATTCTTGCCGCAGCAGCAAATCACACGTATTCGGTTCTGGGTACTTATACGGCTGCTAACAATGGTCCGACATATATTATTCTACGCAATCCAAAAGGAAATTCCATAGGTGCAGCCCCCGGAGGAACTCTTATGGCAGATCCCTGGTGGGTCAATTACAGTACGTATGCCAGCGGTGCAGCACAGGCTGCACCGGTATGGACAAAAATAAATATCACCAATGGTGTATTTGGCATTAAAAAGGAGGATTTCGGGACTTATTTCCAGGCATACACAAAGGTAAATGTTTAAATCATTATCTTCTTTTTTAACCGGATTTCACCGGGTAATGGTAAGAGTTTGAGGAAGCGGGGATACCCTTTAATATAATCGATTCGATGCTTGTATTATACGCAATCGTATCAGTCCTGCGTAGGGGGGTTAGAAATGTCTTCTGTTTGGAAAATATGTACCGGGGTACTAATCTTTTGTCTATTGTGTCTTCCTGTGTCAGCTCATAATCTGACAGGCAGCAATGGTGGCAATGATCCTATATCTGTTAATAACCCCTTAATGGACATTCACGCTGATAATTTTACCGTGTACAATAATTTATCTGATTCAGACACAAATCAGACCGATCATGAAAATATTGTTTTTCCTGATCCGATACCTAACCGTCCAATAGGCAGTCAGGGATTGCAAAATTCCCCCGAATTTAATCAGACTTCGCTGAATACTACACAAAAAACAGCTGAAAATACCAGCGGGAATAATTGGACCCGTTCCCGATGCAAACTCAAATAATGGATTTAGGGTGAATTTTTCGGACGAGGTCATTAAGAGTACTAGTATTCAGAATACCGCAGGTGGAACAATGACCATTAATAACCGTTGGGTACCGACGGGTCAGATCAAATTGTATCCTTCTGTCTTCTTGGATAACCTGGTATGGCTCGATTATCGCAACGGTGAACAGGCAGTTCGTTTGTATAATATTACAACCTGCAGGGAAGAGACCCTCAGCAATAAAAGTCCCTGGAAGCCCTCGATATATAATGATGTTCTGGTATACGGTATCCAGGACAGCTATTACGGTACCTATGATATCAATATGTACACTATTTCTACCGGTATCGAATTGACACTGACTCCCGGGGACTGGTATAACCAGATTGATCCAGCAATTTTTGAAGACCGCATCGTTTATACCGACGACACGAAAGGGACCCGGAACATTGTACTCTATAACATCACTACGAATGAAACACGTTATCTCACAAATGACGAATCAGGCCCTGAACATATGTATCCTGCAATATATGGTGACTGGGTCGCATGGTATGCCGGTACCGAAGAAGATGCAACACTCAATCTATTTCATATTGCAACCGGGAACTCCACCACCATTGCAAGCAACTGTAAATCATTTTTCCAGACACCCCCTTCAATTCACAATGATCGACTCGTCTGGCAGGAATGGCATGACGAGCACTATGATATTGTAATGTATAATATTACAACACACGAAAAAACGCTGATAACTCCAGGTACTGACGAGTCTGACCAAAAACGGCCTTCAATTTTTGGAAATTATATTGTATGGGATGACAACCGGGACCAGTCCTATGGGAATGAAAATATTTACGTTTACAACCTTGAAACAAATGAAACCTCAGTTGTTACGCATGCATTTCCGACTGCTCACAGGACTACTGCCAGGGTGTACGGG
Organism: uncultured Methanomicrobiales archaeon; assembly: GCA_963709545.1. Classification (GTDB taxonomy): domain Archaea; phylum Halobacteriota; class Methanomicrobia; order Methanomicrobiales; family Methanospirillaceae; genus CAIKOD01. The sequence goes on from CAVPWT010000012.1 coordinate 138,800, forward strand.
GAGCGGATAGTATGGACAGAAAATCAGGAATTTCTTGATAGTAATATCTACCTGTTTACACTTGGTCTGGAACAGACCCCCGTGGTATCTGGGTTTACCGTAAATGCGACAGAGGGAATGGTCCCATTCACGGTCCGTTTTACCGATACATCATCAGGTACTATAATTTCTCATTATTGGAATTTTGGCGATGGAAACGGATCATCTGACGTGAACCCGGTATATACATACCAGGAAGCAGGGCATTTTAGTCCTGCATTGATAGTTAGTAATCCGTACTCGCGAGATTACTCTGTGCAGGAACATTTAATCGTTGCCGGGGCGGTTCCCGTAACAAAATTTACTATCACTCCTTCTTCAGGCCTGGCTCCTCTGTCCTCCACGCTCACAGATTCATCATCAGGTTATCCGGACACATGGTATTGGGATTTCGGGGATAATTCTTCGTCAAACGAACAAAATCCATCCCATGTTTTCGTTAATCCGGGCAATTACATCGTCTCATTGACAACAGGGAACCAGTTTGGTAACAATACCGCAAATGGATACGTCCATGTTATAAAATCCACAGAAAACGAGTCACTGTACACAATCCCCGGTATTGTCCGGTATTCATCGGATACTGGCTTCATGGAAATAAATACTTCGAATGGAACTGGTTATTCGTTTGAACGTGGCGGGAATAACACACAATTATTTATCATTCCACAGGAAAAAGGAAGGTCGCCGTCATTTACTCTGGTATCCAGGGAAAATACCTCCTTTTCTTCGCAGGATCCAATTATATCCGGGATTATTGAAAAAATAATTACAACCAGCGAAGATATCTCATCAGCAGAATTTTCTGATACAATCGGTGACAACTCATGGGTGAATTATACCTTCGTAATGCCTCAGTATTATCCGGACGGTTCAATAAAAACAGTTATTACCGACGAAATAACGCCTGAAGAACATCAAAAATTTAGTATTACTGTGCAGGAAGCAGATTATGGCGACTATGTATCCGGTGTGGCAAATTCAATGTATTGTAGTGAGAATAATATGTCTGTCAACGGTCCGGCAACCGTTGTTATGGGGGTCAGCCACGAATGGGTAGTAAAACATAGTCAGTTTGTCGATATCCATGACCGGTTTAAAGTTGAACAGATGAATACCGATGGGTCGTTCACGCCGCTCGAGACAATGTTCGCTTATCAAAATACCTCCGAAAACATGTACTATTACACCGTGACATCAACTGGCGGGATCAATCTTTCCCGTTTGTATATCCCGGTTGTTGGAAGTCATACTGTATCTGATGCAGGAATTGAACTGGTATATCCATCAGGTTTCATATATGGAAATCCGGATACTATCACGGTTGCGGTAAATTCTGACTGGGTTGAAAACAACGATCTGGGTGGTCTGACAGATGTCTATGAACCTGTTGAAATAATCAGGGTCGATGACCTGGGTTCTGTCGAGGTATTAGAGACAAAATTCCTCTATTATGACGAAACCAGAAATGTTGACGTATTTGAAGGGATTTCTCCGAACGGGCTTTCACAATTTACACTTGTTACTGTAGGTCATTATACGAATCCTCTTCAGATGCTCTACCTCAGTCTCTCAGTCAGGGTGACTCCGCCAGTCCCGGCGAGTAATCCAAATTCAGGCGGTGGAGGCGGCGGTGGCGGGAGCTATGGTGGAAGTGGCAACCAGGTAACTCAGACCGCATCAGAATCAGCAGCAATAAAAGGAAGCCAATCGGGAACGTCTCAGGATGGGACCTCTGGTACCTCATCAAGTAACAACAGGGAACCCAATTCTTTATCCACTGAATCCGTAGCATCGGGCCAGCCTTCTGCCAATCCTGTTCCAATGTCATCGAATGTTCCGGCAGCGAATCCCCCTGTGCTCCCCCCACAACCCACGAACTCAATATTTACTATGCTTATTGAAGCAGCAGCGATAGTTTCCATCTTCGTCCTGGTAGTATTCAGTATCTACACGAGAAACCGGAAATCTGAATGATCGATGGGTTAACCCCCTCGATCTTATAAAAATTCTGAACCGGATTAATTTTAATGATTCAGATATTCCCAATTCGGGGAAACCTCCCAAACCCAGGCAAATCCCGATATAGCCAGAGTCGCTTCACAGGCACCGGGTAGTTCGATATTTTCGCTATTTATCGAAGCCGCGGCAATGATTTCTGCCATCCTTATCGTTGTGATCAGCGTTTCGTTGAAGTACCGTGGAAGGCAAAAGGATTGACTAGTAGAGAATATCCCATTTTTTTGTCATATTAAATTATGAATCCAACAACGCTGCGGGTGTTAAAAGTTGACCTTTCAAATTTTCATCGCTATGGTGTGAAGCCCTCTTGCTTCATGAGGGGTTCTTTTGAAAACAAAAAAAAATAGGTTAGGTTTGCCGGTATTAAGCCGGAATGCATGGATTGGTTGAACGTCTGATGCTGGATGGACTGGAAGCCCCGGAAGGAGGTCCGGGTTTTCGAATGCCCGGACCGGTGCAGATCCTGTTAGTGTGCTGTTTCAGATCTGCGGAATGAGACCCATATGGTGGAGACTGAAATTACACTGGTGCTGAATGGTTCCTACGTGATGACAATACCGGTGCTACCGGTGCAATCTATACGGGTGGTGTTACTGACGACATAATACAGAATGCGATACCGATTGCGACCAATACCATCCTTATCATTTCATAACTCCTCTGGGTCTTCTTGTGGGGAATTCCCCGGGTTGGTCCCGGGACTTCACACTCATATACTACACGGGAATAGGTAATAAATTACTAAAATAGGCGGGGTTAGAGAGCTATCCATTCAGGTTGCCAGGTTGAACCCGGTGGATATATGGATGCCCGTTGCTGATGGCCCCCTCTAAAACGCTCTGGCCTGCGTAAAAAGGAAAAATGGGCGTAAATGCCCTGATATTTTTCTATGTGGCTGGAGAGGACGGGGTTGCCTCCGCGTTTCTTCGGTCTGCATAGAACTGTAATATAATAATAACCGCTGCGGAAAGCGGGAGTGCGATGACGAGCGGGTCGACAGCAGCCCAGGGAAGCCCCGCGAGGCTGGTCTTGCCGGTAAGTGCCTTGCAGAGCCCGTATACTGATGCATACCGGGTATTGATGAAAAGCGCCCAGATAAACCACACGACAGCACCGGTGATTAAACTGGCCTTTGCAGCAGTTACATCCGGTTTTCTGGAATACATCGCCACGGCGAAGGCCGGGAGGAATGCAGAGGCACATAACCCCATGAACATCGCGGTTGCGAGGGCGATGATACTTCCCGGCATCAGGAATGCAATAATCACACTCGCAATAATCATGATCAGCACGCCCACCTGGTTTGCCCTCATTGACAATGCACACTGGCGCCCCCGCCCCCAGAGGTCGCATATCAGGGCTGTCCCCATTGTATGGAAGAGGGAACTCAGCGTGGACATCGCCGCAGCAAGCAGTGTTACCATGAACAGTACCACGAACCAGTCCGGCATTGCCTGGTTGATGAAGATCGGGATGATCGTGTCCACATTACCGCCGGGCGCCACCTGGACTGCAATTTTTGAAACCGTCTGGTAGAAATACACATTCGTGAGGGCGCCGACCGTGAACGCCACCCCGGTCATCATCAGGATGAAAGGACCCCCGATGAGGACTGCCCTGTTTAATGATTTGTTGTTCTTTGCCGTCATAAACCTGACAACCAGCTGAGGCTGGGCGAGAACACCGATCCCTACCCCGAGGACAAGGGTCGTGATAACGGTCAGCCATATGGAGGACCCGAAAACGGGCATCGTTGTCCAGCCGGTCATGCCACCTTTTGCAAGGTTTTCCGGAACAAGTGGCGCCATCGCGGTAAGGCTGCTGTTTGCGGCATTAACGCCGCCCAGGAGGAGGTACGTTGCAACCAGGAGAATGGCCATCCCGACGAGCATAATGGCCCCCTGGACCGCATCGGTGTACATTACGGCGATCAGTCCGCCGAATATCACGTATACAGCAACGATCAGGGCAAATCCAATGAGTGACGTGCTGTACGAGATGGAGGTCGTTTCCCTGATAAACTGTGCCCCGCCAATCAGTACGGCAGCGGTGTACAGTGGCATGCCGACAATGATGACCAGCCCTGTAACAACCTGCATAAACGGTGACTGGTAAATTTTTCCCATCAGGTCAGGGAAGGTGACCGCTTTCAGCCGCTGCCCGATCTCCCTGGTCTTCTTACCGAATACGACGAAAGCCAGCAGGATACCCAGGCCGATGTTCAGCACGGTAAGCCAGATCAGTCCCATACCGAGATTTGCGGCCTGCCCCCCGAACCCGACAATAGCAGATGTGCTGATGAATGTGGCCCCGTAGGAAAGGGCGATAATTACCGGGTGGGCCTCTCTCCCGGCGACCATGTAATCCTCGGAGGTCTTTGTCTTTTTATATCCGAGCCAGCCGAGGTATAACATAAGGGCAACATAAATGGCAGTTACGGAGATGAGGACAAGGGTATTCACCGCCATTTCAGGGCTCCCCCCCGTGTTCCAGTTCAGCAGACCATACACTACGCACGCCAGCGCCAGGCCGATTGAAAGGCCATAAGCGAGCAATATCCAGGGGTCATTGATTCCAAGCATAGTAACACCTACGGTAAACTTTGGAGAAACATTACAAGGGGATCCGGCAGAACGCCCGGTCCCCTACCTAAAGAAGAAGAAAAAGTCTGCAACCAGGATTGATCTGCTTCGTATTCCCGTAGTTACAGACATGAGTTTACCTAATCATACAATCGAGGTATTGCTATTTATACGTTTTTTTTCATGACTGTATTGCACACCCCGGGTCTGGCAGGGCAACAAGTTGCAGATCACATTCTCTTTTTGGCATACCTGAATCCCACAGTCATCCCGAAAACAGATATTTAAGTCCGACACATGGTGAAGTAACGTGTCTTCAGTGTATGAGGGGTTGCACGAGTCGCTCCAGTCAGTACTCCTGCAGCGTCTCGGATGGAACGAGCTCCGTGATGTGCAGGAACAGACCTGCCGGGCGGTATGGTCAGGCAGTGACGTACTGGTCCTCGCACCGACTGCCGGGGGTAAAACTGAGGCTGCGCTTATCCCGGTCACTGACACCATGTTAAAAGAGGGATGTCGCGGGGTTGCCTGTATCTATATCTCCCCGTTGAAAGCGCTCATCAATGACCAGGAAAGCCGTTTCCTCACGTTTGCCATCCCGACAGGCCTTGAGGTCCAGAAATGGCACGGCGATGTCCCGAAGGGGGACCGTGCGTGGGCTGCCGGGGAACCCCCCCATTTCCTGATGATCACCCCTGAGTCCCTTGAAGTCCTCATGCTTGAGCGGAAACTTATGGCCGACCTTAAAAACCTCAGGTTTGTGGTCATCGACGAGGTGCATGCATTCGTCGAATCTGAGCGGGGAGTCCACCTGCGGTGCCTTCTCGACCGGCTGGACAAGGTGGCCGGGAGGAATGTGCAAAGGATCGGGCTTTCCGCAACGGTTGGCAACCCGGAAGACGTGCTTGGCTGGTTGTCCGCACCGGGCAGGACCCAGGAAGTTGTCCGGGTACCGGTCCCGCCACGTACAAAGAAGTTCTCCTTTACGGTTGAGCCGGATGAAGGGAGACGCATCACCTCCCTTGTGCGGGTCGTTTCCGGGAAGAAGGCGATCGTCTTTGTGAACAGCCGGAGCGATGCAGAAAAAGTGATAAAATCGCTCCGCGGCCGTGTGGACCACCTCTCTGTGCACCACTCGTCCCTCTCACCGGAAACGAGAAGTGAGGCGGAATCTGCGTTTTCACGTGAAGGGAGCGCCTGCATTGTATGCACCAGTTCGCTTGAACTCGGGATAGACATCGGCGACCTTGATATCGTCGTCCAGCTCGGTTCCCCTGGTTCTGTCTCCTCGTTCCTGCAGCGGATGGGGCGGAGCGGGAGGCGGGGAAAACCGCCGTTCGTTGCATTCATCCTCCGTGACCCCTGCGAGCTCCTCTGCACCATTGCCGTGATCGAGTGTGCGAGCAAAAAGGAGGTGGAGCCGCTCATCCCGCATGTGCGCCCCTATAATGTGCTTGTCCAGCAACTCCTGCTGGAAATCCTCCGGAAACGGAGGGCCTCGGCAAAAAGTATTACCGCAGCACTGCGTGGCCTCACTCCATTCCGGGAGATTCCGACTGCGGCAGTGGAGGAAATTATCAGGAACCTGACGCTGGAAGAGTACCTGGTCGCTGATGGTGAGATGCTGATGCTTGGCTACCGGGCTGAAAAAGAATTCGGCCAGGCAAACTGGCGTGACCTGTATTCGGTGATCCACGGAGGCGGGGAGTTCCGTGCGGTAACGCCCGATGGCGAGATTGTCGGTCGGCTTGATGCCAGGTTTGTGAATAGTAAAAACAGTGCCAATTTCCAGCTGGGCGGGAAAAACTGGACGATGATCACCTGCGACGAGGCCCGTAACCGGGTGGTCGTGGTGCCGGGTTCAGAGCAGAAAGGGGGGATATTCTGGACCGGCGGGGCACACGGGTATAGTGACGTGGTATGCAGGGGGGTATCACGGATAATCCGCAGGGGGAAGTCTGTTCTTCCGCTCCCTGATGATGCTGTTATTAACCTGGCACGGGTGATCTCGAAAGTCCCGGCAGGTTTTCACCGGGGAGACATCGTAATTGAGGTACGGGAGGGTGCAAGGGGGGTGGGCTTCCTCCTCCTCACCTTCAGGAACAACAATTTCGGGAAACTCTACTCTTCACTGCTCACCCGGGCACTCGGGTCGGGGGGCAGCATCAGTTATAATGACTTCTCGCTTCTGATACGGGGGGTACGGGGAGAGGACCCGTTTGGGACTGTTGTCCAGGCGGCAGAGGAAGCCGCCTTGTTTTCCCGGGATGAGGTTGAATCTGTCATCCTGCTCCCGGCAAGGGATGGATGGAAATTCGGCGGGTTAATCCCTGCCGCAAGGTTCCGCGAGATGGTCATGAGTGATATGTATCATATCGGCGATTTCATGGCTGAATTGTCGTCAGCACGGGTGTTTGTACCAGAACCGGAATGAAGGGACCAGTCTGCTTGCACCGGATGCCACATAGTCCCCGGGGCAAAGAACCCGGCAGGTTCCCTTCAGGTGGCCAAGATTCCCCAGGTCCGGATGCGAAGGGTAGTTTTTTTCGCTGAATGGTTTTTATGACAATCAGAGACCCACCGGGAATGTGGCCTTGGTCTATAACAAAAACCGGGTGTCGGTTACCGATCAGGTGACCACGGCCTTCTTAAACCTCCACCATGCGACACCGAACATGGCGACCGCAAATATGACGAGGATCGTGAATGAGAGGAGGATTTCGCCAGTGGTGTAGACATAATGAATGCCCATCGTGGTGAAATTATCCCCGATTGCAAAATACCGGACACCGTTGACCAGCTGGGAGAGCGGGTTTACGGTTGAGATCGCCTGTAAAACCGGTGGGAATGCCTCAACCGGGTAGAGGGCGTTGCTTGCGAAAAATATGGGCATCGTAAGGAGCGTGATAATCCCCTGCAACCCCTCCGGAGTCTCCATCGATATGGAGATGGCCGCGGAGAAAAAGAGGAACCCTATCGAGAACATCCCGACAAAGAGCATGATCCCAAGCAATGCAACGACGGTATGCCCGATCGTGTATCCGGCGAAAAACGTTACCCCGATAAGCAGCCCGAAAATCATGACAATAATTACCTGGATGAAGGACTTTGTCATGCCCGAGAGCGCGATGCCGAATATGATCTGGTCCCGCGGGAGAGGACTTGCCATGATCTCCCTCATCAGTCCCCAGTTTTTATCAAACAACAGGACGATCCCGCCAAACAGGCTTGTAAAAAGCACGGTCATTGCAATGACCCCGGCCGCCATATACGTCAGGTACCTGTACTTCAGGGACCCCCGGGATTGGGGGGATTGAAGCCCCGAGCCGGTCAAAATTGGCAGACATCGCAATGCCGAAAAACGCCATCCACAACGCCGGCTGGATGAGCGATGAGATCAGGAGCGTCTTGAACCTGACAAACCTGATCATGTCCCGCCAGTAGATGGTTAAAAAGCCGTAGTGCACCGTTCATCTCCTCCCGAATGCTGTTGAAATTTTCTCTGGTTTATCATCGCGGAGCTCCCGGCCGGTGAAATGGACAAACACGTCATCCATCGAGGGTTTCTTCAGGTTCACCGTGATAACGCTGATACCGCTGTTCCTGATCTCTTCGATGAGCAGGGGGAGTACTTTCGTCCCGTCGTCATTCGTCGTGATGAGGATCCCCTTCCCTTTGTCAGTGACCCCGCTCACACTTACGAGGTCTGTAATAATGGCCCGGGCCCTTGCATTATCGCTGGTCTCGAGGTAAATCAGGTCCTGGCCCAGCGCATTTTTCAGTTCCCACGGTTTCCCGCTCGCAATAATCTTCCCGTGGTCGATAATATTAATCCGGTCTGACAGGTTGTCAGCCTCGTCCATGTAATGGGTGGTTAGGAAAATCGTTGTCCCCTCTTCGTTTACCGCCCTGATATAATCCCACATCCTCATCCGTGTCTGGGGGTCAAGACCGATGGTCGGCTCGTCGAGAAAGAGCACGATCGGCCTCGTCATAAGCCCCCTGCCTATTTCAAGCCGCCGTTTCATCCCGCCGGACAGTTTCTTCACGAACGTGTCCTTCTTTTCTTCCAGTTTCACCAGCTCGAGGATCTCCTGGATCCGCTCTTTCCTGTCTGACCGCGCCATCCCGTAGAGCCTGCCGTGGAATTCAAGGATTTCCCAGGCCGTCATGTCGCGGTCGAGGGTCACTTCCTGGAAGACGATACCGATCGACTCCCTGACTTGTTCCGGCTCTGTCCTGACATCGTAACCGGCGATACTCGCCTCACCGTTCTGGATTTTCAATAGCGTAATCAGCACGTTGATTGCTGTGCTCTTTCCCGCCCCGTTAGGCCCGAGAAATGAGAAAATCTCCCCTTTTCCAACGGTAAAACTAATCCCGTCCACTGCCTTGAAATCACCGTACTGGTGTTCGAGGTCCTGTACTTCAATAATACTGGTACTCAAATCAGGGTCCGCCTTCCTCTTTCAGGCGTCTATAGTATCTTTTGCAGTATAAATCAAGCGATCAGGGCCGGGTTCATGGACATGACTTTCCGGAGGCTTTGTTGAAACCCTGCTTATTTGAAAAAAGAGCAGATACGTAGACAGGAGGGGGTTTCACCCCCTCCCTGCCCCACCCCCGATAAGATATTCATTGAAAGGGTTCAATTGGGACATTCAAGGAAATTTCAGAGATTTGGAGATCATTCCCTATCCCAAACGGGGTCGCCAAAGTGGCGGGGCGGAGCCCCGGGAGCGTGACAAAATTTTGGAATTCCCAATCTGCAAGATAGATTTGAGAGGATTTCCCATGTAAATGCCTGAACGAACGCCAGTATGAAGAGATTTTTGAAAGGGCATTTTCATGGTTTGGGTGTGAACTTCCTGTTCATGTGTGTTTCTACAGAGCGTGACTATGAGCCTTTGGCTCATAGATGTGTATGAAAAAGGTCGTCTTTCAGGTGGTTCATGGAGTTTTTCATACCAGCCCTTCCGGGAAACACTAATTCTCCCCGAAGCAAAAAGAGGCGGTATTCCACCGGCTAGATCCCGGGATCGTTCAATCCAGTTTCTGCACGAGTTCAGCAACATTTGTCGCAAACAGGCGTATAGTTGCTATACCTTCTGTGTCATTCCAGACCTCGCCCGGCTCCCGCCCGAATACCATGTTCCAGTAGTTGGAACCTGGCACGATCATCTCGTTGATCAGGTAGAACATGAGCATTTCCTGCACTGTTGCGGTATGGCCTCCCCGGCGTGCAATGGCAATTGGTCCCCCGACCTTCCAGCGGAGGAAATTATCAGTCACCATCGATACAAGGCCAATCCGCTGTAATGCTGACATTACGTCCCCGCGTGCAGTTCCAAAATATACCGGCGATGCGACGATGAACCCGTCCGCATCCCGGAGCAGTTCGATGAGGTCATTCAGGCCATCGTTAATTACACAGCAGCCAAGGTCCCTGCACTGGTAACAGGCCGTGCAGGACTCGATCTTCCTTCCTGCAAGGGAGAATACCGCGGTCTCAACCCCGCATCCCTGGATCACTTTCACACACTCTTCAATTACCTGTGCCGTGTTCCCCTCCGGTCTCGGGCTCCCCGAGAGAAGCACCACTTTTTTTGCCATGAATACTAGTGGGTCATCGCACTGAAAAAGAGTATCAGGTGATCCCTCAGGTGGCCGCATGCATCCCCGGAATGCGACTGCTGTTTACCCCCTTCGTCGCGGGGACTGGCAGCACCTCAACGTCCATCGTGGCAATTTTATCATAGATCTTCCGTTTCTGGACAATCGGCCACCAGCCGTAGATAAAGATATAGGCTGGTTCCCAGAGGGTTACCCATCCCAGTATCAGGAGAGCTTCCCCGGCCATCCTGACCGGGAGACTCTGTTCAAGGGTTGAGAGGCCCTGGCGCGCGAGGAGCGTCATGAACAGAATACCCAATGCGATAAGGAGCACCATCCTTCCCCGTTGGAACAGCCTCCGGAGTTCACGTTCTGATACCGAGGACTTGTAGATGAAATGGTTATGGATCCCGAGGATAATTGCCTCGCGGGTAGCGATCGTAAGCGATTCTTCCGGGAGATAAATTGCCAGTTTTACCGGTATTTTCTTCGGCTGGTCGACGACCGCATTGAAAATATACTCCTCCGCATCCGGGTCAAGTTCTTTCTCATGAAATGGGGAAGGGTCAAGGGAATTGAAGAGCTGCATTACGTTTCGTAAAACGAGCTCAATTACTACGGTCCCGTTATCGGTCCTGTATACTGATTTGGGAGGGTCCATGCTACACCACCAGAGGTCATTCCCTGAAACAACCATTATCCGGAGTCTTTCATTGAGAATCTATCTCTCCGGGTTTTTGGACTATTCCGGGCTCTCGTATCGGACAGACTTCTCAGCGGTGATATATTATTGTTCCTTCAATCGCATGAGTGTGAGTGATGAATGACCCGCCGGGATATCCTGCCCGAATAGGGAGTGATGGTGGTGAAGAACATATGCCACCACCTGATCACCGCACCCCGGGTAATGCCGGACCGTCAGAACGTTCAGAAACGGACAAACAGAAGCCGTTTTATGGAACCAACCCGGGACCTGTTGCGGAGGATGACAAGGAAACCGATGAGTATGAGAAAAAGTTCCGCTTTTATATCGCGATGCTGGAACATCCCGACCCCGGCCGCCGGTGGAAAGCCGCCGAGTCCCTGGCCCGGCTGGGGGACCATCGTGCGGTCGGCCCCCTTATCCAGGCACTTTCTGACGAAGACTGGAGAGTACCGGCAGAAAACGGCATGGGCACTCGGGTACTTGGGAGATCCAGCGGCAATTCCTGCATTGAGAAGAGCGTACCGCGATGACCTTGAGGGTGTCCGTGAGATGATTACCGAGGCGATCACCATGATCACGATGAGGATGACTGGCTGAAGCGATGCTTCGTTTTTCCCTCTACCCCACGTATAGTCCGGTCGCGGTTTCCGGGAAGGAGATCTGCATTGAAGGTATTATTATCCTCGAAGAAGAATTTAACAGGTACATTTCGCTCCAGATGCCACCCGTGGATGTGGCCCTGTTGCGAACATAATGAACCGTCCCGTGGCTGTTGCCATTTTCAAAAACGGTGAACCATTTGTTTTCCGTCTGATGTTGGAGCACCATGGACTTCCCCAAAACCAAGGGAGATGAGTACCATATGAGTTTGACACCAGAATCCCTCAACTTTGACGAGGCGAGACTTGACAAGATCAGGACAATACAAGAGGCCGGAGTGCCGCTGTACCCGGCGAAATTTGAACGAAAAGATACAATCGAAGAGATCAAGCAGCGGTTTCATGCAATAGAACACGAAAAGAGTGTTGAACGTGTCATAACTGCCGGACGGATTTTTACAGTCCGGGACCATGGTAAAACAATATTCGCAGACCTTGGTGATGAGAGTGGCCGTATCCAGACTGTATATAAGGAAAAACGATCTCGGGGATGTGCAATTCGATTTTATCAACCGGAACCTTGAGCGGGGTGATATCATCGGGGTAACCGGGCACGTATTCCGGACAAAAGTGGGGGAGATCACGATCTGGGTTGACCAGGTGACTCTCCTCTGTAAATCAGTCTGTGCATTACCGGAAAAATTCCACGGCCTGAAAGATATCGAAAAACGGTACCGTCAGCGTTACGTCGACCTTATTGTCAACGAAGAGAGCCGGGAGGTATTCAGGACCCGGAGCCGTGTTATCTCCCTGATCAGGCGGTACCTGGATGAGCGGGACTTCCTTGAGTTTGAGACCCCGATCCTCCAGCCCATCTATGGCGGTGCAAATGCGAGACCGTTCACAACATTCCATAATTTCCTCGAACAGAAATTTTTCCTGCGGATCGCACCAGAACTCTACCTGAAACGGCTGGTAGTCGGTGGTTTCGAGAAAGTCTTTGAGGTCGCGCGGAATTTCCGGAACGAGGACATCGACACGCGTCATAACCCCGAGTTCTCAATGGTGGAAATTTACGAGGCCTACAAGGACTTCCGTGATATGATGCAGCTGACCGAGGGGCTCATCTCCCTTCTTGTCCACACCCTTCACGGGAAGTACGATATTGCCTACGGGGATGTCACGCTCCGGTTCGAACCCCCGTTCCGGAAACTGTCGATGGAAGATGCGGTAAGAGAGATTGCAGGCGTCGATATCCATGCTCATTCGCCGGACGAGCTCCGTGAAATTGCAAAGAAGAACCGGATCGAGGACTATGAAAAACCAAGGACCCGGAGGGAGTTCCTTGTCCTTTTCTTCGAAGGAATGGTGGAGGAAAAACTGGTCCAGCCGACGTTCGTTTACGACTTCCCGGTTGAAAACTCCCCGCTGGCGAAAAAACACCGGGAAAAAGAGGGGTTCACCGAGCGATTTGAGCTCTTCATCAACGGTATGGAGATTGCGAACGGTTTTTCCGAACTGAATGACCCGCTTGACCAGCTGGCCCGTTTGGAAGACCAGGATGCAAAACGGAAGGCTGGTGACGCAGAGGCCCAGATGATCGATTCCGATTTCATTACGGCGCTCGGATTTGGGATGCCCCCTACGGGAGGGGTGGGCCTTGGTATTGACCGCCTCGTCATGCTCCTGACAAACCGCGACTCGATCAAGGAAGTAATCCTCTTCCCCCAGATGAAACCCGAAACAGTAAAACAGGAAGAAACGGCGGAAGAAGTAACAAAAGAAGGGATATAACACCCATCGAGGGTTTTACTCCCTGTCAATGCATCGCCCGGGCCCGCTATCAATACCCCCTTTTTTTAGTATTCTAATCTCAAAAGACAGAATCCCTGTAGTGGAGCGACTGGTACCAGGGTTTATACCAACCGGCCCCCTGGGGTTTCTAAAAAAAAGAAACGATCTGGTCTTTAGACTAATGCCTGGGTAATCCCGAGTACACCGACCTGGACGATCAATGCAACGGCAATGATCACACCGGCCATCTCCAGTGCAACGGCAACATTACCCTTCTTGAGCTCCTCAAATTCCTCAATACCCTTTGTCATTTTATCAAGTATCCTGAGTGCGAGGTAAATTGAGGCAATTGCAAGAATTATCCCAAGGATCAGCTGAAGGATTGCCACACCGATTGCGATTAACGCATCAGTGGAACCAAGGCCGGACGCAAGTGCAGCGCCGACACCGACGGATACCCCGGCAACACCGGACTGCACAACAATCGCGATTGCGAAAAATACGGCTGCAACAACAATACCGACCGCAACATTACCCTTCGCGAGTTCTTTTTCTTCGTCAATACCCTTTGTAATCTTATTCAGAACAAAAAATCCAATATACAGGGCAGCCACTGCGAGAATGATTGCGATGATCAACTGGATAATGCCAACTGCCACATTTGCAAGTAACATATCTAATCTCCAATTTTTTAGTATCATTGGGGTGCAGTTAAAATAAATTTATCGTAAGATTCACCCGGTTTATGAACCAGAATGGTCATTTTTGGGATTTATAAGAATTAATGGGATTTTATGAGGGTTTTTCAACCCGTTTCAATGCGCGGAATTGAGGGGTTACGGGACCGGGGCCCCGTGGTAAATATATCCAACTATTCGGCTTCAAACTCTAATTAGCATCATTGTATCAGGCCATAACCCGGTTTAAGGCAGCATAGCTTTTTATTTGAATCCTCCATATATAGGTCTTAATAGGTCACGATATGTCACGGAAGAACCACATTGCCAGGATCATGACCGTAATGCTCCTGATATCAGTAATGGTCTCTATGGCTGGTGTCGAGGGTGCGTTTGAGATTAAAATTAATACCGTGCAGCATTCAGCCCCGGTCAACGGTGAGATGCCTGCAGGTAATTTTCCACCCGTAAATACCACTCCTGCTACCCCTGCCCCTACATTGACTATTCAGGTTACCCCGACGCCTGCTGGTACTCCGACCGAGATCCCTACCCCACCGGAAACGATTAGCCCCCCTGATAATGGAAATATAATCAATACTCCGGGAACAGGGCAGGATAATTTCTGGGCTTTCATCAGTCTCAATGCTTGACACCTCACCAGCTGGATCCGGTCCTGAGGTTATACCAACGACAGTACCGACAACAATAGCGACAACAGTACCGACCCAAGTCCCAACGACAGTACCGACAACAATAGCGACAACAGTACCGACCCAAGTCCCAACGCCAGTACCGACAACAATAGCGACAACAGTACCGACCCAAGTTCCAACGTCAGTACCTACAACAATAGCGACAACAGTACCGACCCAAGTTCCAACGTCAGTACCGACAACAATAGCGACAACAGTACCGACCCAAGTCCCAACGCCAGTACCGACAACAATAGCGACAACAGTACCGACCC
The DNA here is from genome assembly GCA_963709545.1 of uncultured Methanomicrobiales archaeon. GTDB lineage: Archaea > Halobacteriota > Methanomicrobia > Methanomicrobiales > Methanospirillaceae > CAIKOD01. The sequence goes on from CAVPWT010000012.1 coordinate 153,802, forward strand.
AAGTCCCAACGCCAGCACCGACAACAATAGCGACAACAGTGCCGACCCAAGTCCCAACGCCAGCACCGACAACAATAGCGACAACAGTACCGACTAAAGTTCCAACGTCAGTACCTACAACAATAGCGACACCAGTACCGACCCAAGTCCCAACGCCAGCACCGACAGCAATAGCGACACCAGGACCGACTAAAGTCCCCGGGCCAAATAAGGCCTCCCGGGGCAATGGGACCATCTCCATGGTAACTATCGATGGTGGATTTTTCGGGATTGTAAGTGATGATGGCTCATTGTATGTTCCAGGCAAAATAGACCCGTTGTTCCAGGTGGACGGCTTACGGGTGACATACCATGTGCTTGAACGATATGACCGCGATGACCCCCACAACTGGGGTACCCCGGTTGATCTGCTGGAGCTCGTGCAGGTTGGGCGGGTGATCGAACAAAGGATAGACGGTAATGGGACAATCCATTACGAGGACCTTGAAGGCGGTTTCTATGGTATCATTGCAGACGGTGGTAAACAGTACCTCCCGACCAACCTGAATGACACCTTCAGGGTGGACGGCGAGCGGGTGAAATTCTCTGCATACCCTGCCACCGTCTCGACGGTTTCGATGTGGGGTATTCCGGTGCGGCTTATCACAATCGTCGCCACCGGTGAACCAGACCTGCCCCTGATCGTCATGACAGGACACATCAGGTGGATTAGTGGCTCACAGGATGGCGGGACGTATGGTATTTTCGGGGATGACGGGACGCAGTATATACCCGCCGAGCTTGACAGGGCTTACAAACATAACGGCCTGTATGTGACATTCACCGCAGAAGAAGTCCGTACTGATACGATAATATCCCTGAAACGGGTTGTTCCGGTGCGTCTGGTTGATATTGCTCCCGTTGAAAATTAACAAACCGGCATGCCCCTACCGGAATCAACCCATTTTTTAAAAAAAATTCGGCTTTGTTGAATCCCTTCGGTAATATAAAAAATCAGGAGGGAAATACGAAGACAGGAGGGGGTTTCACCCCCTCCCTGCCCCACCCCCATTAAGATATTCTTCGGGCAGGGTTTTCCGAAGGCTCATTAATTTCAGAGTATTGGAGAAGAGTCTCTATCCCAACCGGGGCGCCACAGCGGCGGGCCATGAGCCCCTGGAGCGTAGATAAATTTCAGAAAAATCAGGATTCTGGATGCCAATTATAACTTTTCAACAGAGCGAAAATTTCTTCATTTCATGGTGTGGATTTGTGTATCATGGAGGTACGTATCACCGGGATCCAGGGTTTTGTTCTCAACGATAATCTTCTGTTTTCCCCTTATTTTCCGCAAAACAGATTCCGGGTCCATTTTTCCATGGATTAGCGCGCCCGGAAAAAAAAGACCGGGTAACCCTTCAGCACCGTGATCTTATTCACGGAATTGGGGGGTGAATCAATAATTGGATGAAGAAAAAGCGGTTTTGAGGGAAAGATATATATAACTATAAAAAGATGACCTTTTTATCATTCTTAGGGTTATCAGGGAAATTACCCCTTTCCTGATGATCCGGGGTAGAGTGTATCAATGGTGGCACCATCCTATCGCGTACAGGACAACTTCATCTTCGGCCATACGATGGTATGGACCGTACCGGTTTGTCTCGGTACAGGGATGTGGAGCATATGAATGTGACCGGCACAGAACGACGCCTGTTGCCGGTGGAGATGATCTCATGAGATTCGATTCAGTAAAAGTGATTCTTTTCATGCTCGTTATCCTGCTCGTCCTTTCGGGGACGGCTTGTGCGAGTGAACAAAGTGCAGGCGGGGCGGCTGCAGTCCGTGCAGAACTTTCAAAACTGCCGCTCAGTTTCATCCCGAACCAGGGGCAGGCAGACCCGGCAGTCCTTTACCAGGCTAAAGCCGAAGGCCACACCATTTTCTTCACGAATAACGATGTGGTCCTTGTTGCTGACAACGACGGGGCACCGGCCGTGTTCTCAACCACGGTTGCAGGGGCAAATCCTGCTGCGACAGTTGTGGGTGTCGACCCGCTTCCCGGTACCGCCAGTTTCTTCATCGGCAATGATCCTGCGAACTGGCAGAGCGGACTCGCGACCTATGGTGGCGTGGAATACCAGGATGTTATTCCTGGTGTTGACCTGACGTACCGTGGCACAAACGGGGTCCTCAAGCGTGAATTTGTCGTAGCCCCGGGTGCAGACGCATCCGGCATTGTTATCGTTTATGACAACATTGACGGGCTCGCATACGGACCGGATGGCACACTGGAAGTCCAGACGCCCTCCGGTGTCCTGACTGAGACCGCACCGGTCTGTTACCAGGTTATCAACGGGGTGACGATCGATGTCCCGGCCCAGTACAATATCCTTGGCAATGGCAAAGTAGGGTTCAATTTCGGGGCGTATGATACGACCTATCCCCTTGTAATTGACCCGGCACTTCTCTACTCGAGTCTACCTTGGTGGAGCTGTCAATGATGCTGCCTATGGTATTGCTGTTGACAGCCTCGGTCAGGCATACCTGACAGGGTACACGGAATCCACGAATTTCCCGGTAAACCATTCGTTTAACCATAACCCAGAATGGATGTTCTGATGTATTCGTGACGAAAGTAAGTGCAACGGAAAATATCTCTTGTATTCAACCTACCTCGGTGGTAATAACACGGATGCTGGAAATGGGATTGCGGTGAACCGACACGGATGGGCATTTATTACCGGATATACAACCTCATTGAATTTCCCGGACTCCAACGGAGCACTCCTAACAGAATGCAATAGTCCCTATTCCGGGCGTCTGCCCGTTCCCAGGATGTCTTGGCCAGGCAGATGCATTCTATCGGCAATATCCTCCGATGGCCTATCTCTTCCCTTTCAACATGTATCGGTGGGAATTTAACTGATGTAGGAACGTCAGTAGCCGTTCAGCCGGATGGCCTTTGGATATATTTAACCGGATTTACGAGTTCAGATAATTTCCCCTGAGTGGGAATGCATATCAATCCCAGTTGAATCAAGGCGTGCCATCTACCGCATTTGACGCATTTATTATCTCTTATAACCTTGGTGGCGCATCATCCCCACCAAGTCTATTCCTCTTACTTCGGTGGCAGTGATAATGATCAGGGACTCGGCATTGCGCTGAATTATACAACTCCAACATCCACATATTATGTTACAGGATGGACACAGTCGACAAACTTTACCACAACACCCGCTGCATACTGGACTGCGAACTCAGGTGGAAAAGACGGGTTTGTAGCACGTTTCACAGATCCGAATATACTTGACTATTCCACCTACCTCGGTGGAGAAGGCAACGATGAATGCCGGGGAATTGCTGTTGCGAACATCGGCGGCAGTGAATATGCCTATGTTACCGGTGTAACGTATTCGAATACCTTCCCAATCCAGAACCCGTTTGAGCCGTTCGATGTGCCGAATTTCGGCACCACTACCTATGGTGATGCATTCATCACGAAACTCGAACCCGACGGCCAGCTGAACTGGTCTACCTACATGGGAGGAACGAATAACGATGGCGGGAACAGCATTGCACTGGACGGCCTCAACAATATCTATATCACGGGATACACCAGTTCAAGCAATTACCCGGTAGTTAACCCGTTACCGGGATTCGGTGTGAAACACCCGTTCCAGGACGCATTCATTACCGAGATAAACCAGAACCTGACAAGCATTAACTTCTCAACCTTCCTCGGCGGGAACCTTGATGATACCGGTACGGGGATTGCCGTCAGTGACCCGGCGAACATCTTTATCTCCGGTTTCACGACCTCCTATGACTTCCCGACATCCGACGAACAACCCGACTGTGAACTCGTTCAAAGTTACCAACAAGTTTAACGGGAACCAGTATGGTGGATGGGTTGACGGGTTCGTCACACATATCAACAACGTGCCGACACCCGCTGTACCGGTTGCGAACTTCACGTACATTATTCCGTCACCCTGGGGCTGCCTGCCAATACCTGTGAGTTTCACCGATACATCCACCGGTGGCCCGTCATCCTGGCAGTGGAATTTCGGGGACAGCACCGCGAATGCGACAGGTCAAAACCCGACCCATTGGTATACCAACGGCGGCAACTTCACGGTCACCCTTACCGTATCGAATACGTTTGGCACAAGTACCACATCGCAGGTGATAAGTGTCCCAACATCGGCAAGCCCGAGATTCACCGAATCGAACAGCACTACTGCGCTCAACGAGATCCACGTTGCACAGAACGGGACACGAAAGGTGAGCCTGTACCTGGCGGCAACCCCGCGGGGGCTTTCAGGATATAACCTCACGCTCAGTTTCAGGAATACGACCCCACCGCTCCCATGGGTGCCAAATACCACCGTGGCCAACATCACGAATGTCACCAGGCCGGAGTGGATACCGGAGAATGTCGATATCTTCCAGAAATCAAACCTTTCAGCGGACGGTTACAACGTGACATTCCAGGGTGCAGACGTCAATTTAGCAATTCTCCCGGGTGCCCTGAACGTGAGGCTGGCAAATATTACCATCCACGGGAACCAGATTGGGAACAGTACCCTTCATATCAATTCATCCAACATGCTCACCGATGATTTCGGTGTTAATATTACGCTGTGCCCGCCGGACACCAACCTGACGGTATATGTCGAGCGGTTACAGCCACTCCCGGGTTCAATCGTACCGCCCCCGGCACCAATGATACCAACCGATCCGAACGGCGATGGCCTGTATGAGGATGTGAATGGGGACCACCTGTATAATTACTACGATGTCATCGACTTCTTCACCTATCTCTGGTGGGTAACAAACAGCTATGGGCCCATTACCGACGATACGAATGAGTACCAGCCATTCTTCGACTTCGATCGCAACGGTGTGGTAAACTACATGGATGTAATCACGCTCTACTACAACCTTCCCCTGCTGATATGAGGGGTACCAAATCTCCTCATCCTATTCACTATTTCAGACTGTGGAAAAGCAAGTGAGAGATGAATTTTCAAATTATTGTGGAAAACAATGAAAAAAGAACGAACCGGAAACAATCAAAAGGAGGTAAAAATGAGTTACACTACCAGGCTCATGATAGTATCTATCATGATTCTACTCGCAACGATCACCGTGGGGGGCGTTTATGCATCAACAATCACTGTTTCGGGAGGGCAGATATCCCAGGCCGGTCAAGAAACCAGCATTCCCATTGTACTTGACATTGCCGATTACGGGCTGATCTATTACCAGATGACGATTACCGTAACGGACCCCACGGTTGCCCAGGTCACCAGTGTGGGCTTCCCGTCATGGGCAGGCCTGCATAACGTGGCAACAACACTCCCTGCTACAACCGTTTTTGCAACGGCCGGGGACCTTCAGCAGAACCCCGGGGCTTTCCAGAACCAGCCCGGGGCAACGAATGTACAAATCGCGACCGTTACCCTGAAAGGGCTTAAAACGGGTTCCACGCCTGTTACGGTAAACTTTGTCGGGCAGGGTCTTGGAGGTGTTACGTTTCACCCGGTAATCCAGGCAGGAACCCTGCAGGTTGGCGGGGTAGTACCGACAACCACGACCGTGGTGCCGACAGCAACAACGGTGGTACCGACAACGACCGTAGTGCCGACAACCACGACGGTTGAACCGACAGCAACAACGGTGGTACCGACAACGACCGTAGTGCCGACAACCACGACGGTTGAACCGACAGCAACAACGGTGGTACCGACAACGACTGTAGTGCCGACAACCACGACGGTTGAACCGACAGCAACAACGGTGGTACCGACAACAACCGTAGTGCCGACAACCACGATGGTTGAACCGACAGCAACAACGGTGGTACCGACAACAACCGTAGTGCCGACAACCACGACGGTGGTACCGACAACGGTTGTAACAACCGTCCCGACCACAGCTCCGTACACCGGTCCGACCGGGCAGGCGTACTTCTCCACCACACCACAGGGTGCCCATATCGTGCTTGATGGCACCCCTTCAGGTGCCGTTACCCCGATCATTATGACGATGCCAACCGGCACCCACGTGGTTATCCTTAAAATGACAGGTTATGACGAGTTACAGGCGAATTTTGACGTTAAAACGAATGCGATGACCACGGTTTCACGGCGGCTTGTCCCCGGATCGTCGGTTATTCCGACAACCCCCGGGACCACTGTTGTCACGACCGTTCCCACGACAACCATTACCCAGGTAACGACCGTTCCAACTGTTGCACCAACAACGTTCCCAACCTCTTCGGGAAGCGGATTCATCCCGATCCCCTCATGGGCAACAAGGTTCCTGAGCATTTTCCAGTTCCCCTGGGGATAATCCCACCTTTTTAATTCCATAATTTTTATCGCAGAGCCCGTTGATAGAAGAAAACCTGATGGTCCTGCGATCATACGACCTGTTTACCAGTTTTATTGTTTCAATGACCCCTGGTTTTACCGCTGCCCTGCCCTCACCGGCCCCTTCCCATTGCAGCACAAATGCACTGGCCGAATGAGATACACCCGTCACCGAGGGGGTATTCCCGGTTTACGACATAATTATGGCCTGAATTTTCGATCTCGTCCTGAATCGTATTCCTGATTGCGCTGTTGATGGCCACCCCGCCTGAGAGGGCAATATCCATAAGCCCCCGTTCATCTGCAGCATTGATGGCAATGGTCGCAATCCCTCTTGCAAGGTTATACTGGAACGAGGCGGCGATATCATGAATCCCGTGCCTGTCGTCCAAGGATAACCTGTTCAACCGGCTGAATGCTTCATGAAAGAGTGCACGGGTAGAGAGGACTTCAGCCCCTCCGGTAGTGAGATATTCCAGGTCCCATGGTATTGCAGTACCAAGACAGGCGGCCGATTCGAGTTTCATCGCCGGTTCCCCGTCATAGGTGCGTTCACGGCATAACCCGAGAAGTGCCGAGGCAGCGTCAAGCACGCGGCCCGTGCTGCTCGTGCACGAGACATTTACCTTCTGACCGAGCTGTTTTTCAGCACCCCGAGTTCGGTCCCTGTCCAGCCACGGGTAGCGAGGAGGTCAGGCACCCCGCTATCGGGAAGGATACCGTAGAGCATCCGCTCCGGGAACCGTGTCGCCAGGTCCCCGCCCGGCATCGGGACCACTTCGAGATGGCCCACCCGCTTGTAATCCGGGGGCTGGCCGGCAAAAATTTCACCCCCCCAGACCGTCCCGTCATCACCGTAGCCGACCCCGTCAATTGCAATCCCTATGCATGGCCTCGTCGTCGTCGCGGCAATATGTGCCCGGTGGTGCTGGACCGCGACCAGCTCTGCACCAGACTCTTTCGCGAGCCGCTGTGCATACCGTGTGGACAGGAACTGCGGGTGGGCGTCATGGGCAATCACCTCATACTCGCGCACCCAGCAGCCGTCCCAGGTTTTCAATCGTCTCCTGCAGGTACAAAGGTCTGCGGGTTTCTCACGTTTCCCACGTGCGGAGAAGTGATGGTAAATCGATCCTTATAGATCGTGGCGTTGGAGTTTAACTCCGGGCCCAACCCCGAGGATAGTCCGGTCACCGAGATCGATCTTCGTCCTCTTCGGGGCGATGCCACGGGAAAGCCTGATGATATGGCCGTCACGCACTACCGAATCATCGCACCGGTTGACAATTACCCGGTCATGGGTGAGGAAATAGTCCACGTCCCGGTTCATCTTCGCCATCGCCTGGTCAATGTCCGTTACCATCGGGTACCCGGGCATGTTTGCGCTCGTCATGATCGAGGAGCGGATTGTTAAGGTAATGGAAGAGGAGGTGGTGGAGCCCGGTATACGGGAGCATGCACCCGAGGGTATGGAGGTTGCTGATCTCACGATGGGATGACGGGTCACGTTTTACCATTACCGCGATAGGCCGCTCCGGCCCGTTGAGCATTACAGCGTCATCAGGTGTTACCGGACTATCTGGTCGAGGACATCAGGCCTCACCATAACGGCAAACGGCTGTTCTGTCCTTCCCAGCCGCCGTTTGAGTTCTCCTGAAGAAGGCTCGATGCAGACGAGGTGGAACCCCCCGATCCCGCGTATTGCGAGAATGTGGCCCTGGTCGAGGAGCACGGCCGCTTCCATCACCGGGTCCGGCGTCATGACATCATTGCCGGACGGGTCAAGCAGCCTGAGTCCGGGGCCACACTCGTTGCCGGCAATTGTCTGGGCGTGGTGCCTCCGGGACCCGGGATCCGTATACTCCTTCTCACACGCCATGCACATCGGGAATGCTGACATGGAGGTCCGCTCCCGGTCATAGGGGAGTGAACGGATGATGCTGTACCGCGGGCCACAGTTCACGCAGGACGTCGCCCAGTACCCTTCGTACCGGCCACCCTTCCGGTCAATATCATGGATGCACTCCTCGCAGGTCGCAATATCCGGGGGGATCATCCCGGAGAGTGATCCCTGCCTGCTTGGCTCAATAATAAAACCGGCAGGGGGGACTCCCGTGAGCTGGCGGACTTCCACCGTGTCGATCCGTGACATCGGCGGACCCCGTGAAACTTCCCGCAAAAATTCTGAGAACCGTGCTCCATAAGCCCTGATCTCAACTTCACTGCCAAGATTTGTTACAGACCCGCTGATGCCGAATTCCCTCGCCTTCCGGAAGACAAAAGGCCGAAAACCGACCCCCTGTACAATTCCCCGGACGATGATAATGCCAGCAGCCTGCATTTTTCTCCAATAATTTTATTGATTTATACCACAATATAATAATAGGGTTTTACATTGTCGGGCCACATCAGGATTGTAAACGATCCAGTCGAACTGGTTCCCCTTCTCATTACGTTTCATAATGTCTCATACAAGAAGGTCTACGACCTTCTGAATAAAGCGTGGATGACCGAAGAGGAGCTGCAGTCGCAGGTTAAAGAGGACGGGCTGGAGCAGTGTCTTATACTGCTGAAAAAGGGGAACCTCATCGAGGAGCAGTGGCGGATGCCCGTATCAGGACAGAAGCCCATACGGGAGTACAGGGCAACCTATAGCAAGTTCCGGGCAAATTTCCAGTGCAATTTCTCAGACCTTTCAGATCTCATCTATATCTCCATCTCCAATGACGAGTCCCTTCGGGAGATGGTCGAGAATGTCGAGAACGAGCTGAAAAACAATAACAGCTCGATTGCCGATATCGCAAGAAAATTCAACGTCAGCCCGGTGTTCATCAAGGGCCTTGCAAAGCGGATGCCCGGTCTCGATGTGAAGGGGCAGGGACTGGTGTTGCTTGAAAGGACATGAGGAAGACCCTCTCTATATTATTCTCAGAAGCAAACGTGAAGTCACCCGTCTCCAGATACTGGTAGGTATCGCAGAGCACCAGCCGGCTGTGCGGCAGCAGGAGATAGCGACCGAGCTCGGGGTCACTCCCCAGGCCGTATCGGAATATATCAGGGAACTCATCGATGACGGGATGGTCAGTGCCAAAGGAAGGGGCCGGTACGAGGTCACCCGGAACGGCATCGAATGGGTGCTCAACAATGCGGAGGCGCTCGAGTCCTATGCACGCCATATCCGCCTGGACATTATTCATCAGGTCTCGGTCTGGACCGCAATCGCTGCAGAAGACCTGACAACCGGTGACCCGGTCGGGGTATACATGGAGGGGGGCTGGCTCTATGCGGGCAAGGTACCCAGGAACGCGATGGGAAACGCGGTAATGGACGCGAAGAAGGGGGAGGACGTGGGGATCTCACGGCTGAATGGTATTATCTCCCATAGCGAAGGGCTTATCCATGTATGCAAAGTACCAAGGGTCCAGCGGGGGGGTTCAAGGAAAGTGAAGCAGGACATCCTGCGTGAGGTAACGGGTCGCGTCGGCATGGTCGCTGCTGTAGGCCTTGAGGCCTATATTGCGCTCCAGCAGATCGGGCGGAAGCCCGACATGTTCTTTGGTGCACGCGAGGGTGTGATCGAGGCTGCCTTCCACGGGATTGAATCGGCAATTATCATCGTCGACGAGGAATTTACCGACTTTTTAAAGAGGCTAGAGAGCGTGGAACTCACCTATGTAATCCACGACCTGATTGCGCCATGAATGTCCTCGTCCAGCCCGTAAAAGGGAGTTATCGTATCCTGTTTTATGATGAGTCGCATATCACGGGGGGTCGGGATTGTCGATATCAGCGAGTCACCGAAAGGAGTCCGTCCCGACCATTACCGGCTGAAGTGGGGCGGGAAAAAGGTCTACCGTAACATCCCGACAAAAGAGCTGCTCCTGTCATTCCGCCAGACCCGCGTGAAGTCGACCAGGCCGGACCCGCTGTTCGAATCGTTCCTCAACGATTTCCAGGTCGCTTTTTCCTATACCGATGTCTGCAGGATGTGCCTCCTTGAAGACCGGATTACGAAACTTGACACCGGTACATCGGTCAGGTACGGACCATCAAGTGAGCAGATCTGCTATGACTGTGCACGGCGGGAACTGCGCCGGGAAGTTGCCCACATGGGCCACGTCGGGCGGGGTGCCCTCGGGCACATGGAGGAACTCCTAAAAAAATACCGGGATATCGACCGCGTGCTTGCCAGTATACAGCCAGAATCGGTCAAAATCGGGCAGACCCTGTTCGACCGGCTCGAGGCCCACCCGGTAACCAGTACCCAGTCTCTCGAAGAACTGGCACTGCCCCGGAAATTCGTGGACCTCGCCATGGTCGACAGGCTGATGCCTGCCCAGCAGACTGGCCGTCGATGCGGGGCTCCTGTTTGGAAAAGACCTCCTCGTCGTTGCGGCCACGGCAAGCGGGAAAACGTTTATCGGTGAGATGGCAGGCGTGAAGAATTACCTCGAAGGAAGGGGCCAGTGCCTGTTTCTCGTCCCGCTTGTCGCCCTTGCAGTGCAGAAATACCAGCGGTTTGATGAGCGGTATGGAACAATCCTCGGCTCAGGTATCCTGATCGGGAAGAGCAGGTTAAACCTCCCGGATAACCGGCCGATCGGGGATCGGAACACCAACTCCCCGCTCCTTGTCGCTACCTACGAGGGCCTTGACCACATGGTCCGCTGCGGCGGCAGCCCGGGAAAGATTGGGACGGTGGTGATCGATGAAGTCCAGATGCTCGAAGACCCTGAACGGGGCCACCGGCTCGACGGGATGATCGCCCGCCTGAAATACCTCGCGCCAAAGGCACAGTTCCTGTACCTGAGTGCAACAATCGGTACCCCGAAGTTACTCGCAAAAAAACTCGGGGCCACGCTGGTCAGGTACGACGAACGACCGGTAGCGCTTGAACGCTACCTGATGTTCATGCAAAAAAAGGAGAAGATCCCAGCGATCAAGCAGCTTGCCGAGAAAGAATATACCCATATATCCTCGAAGGGTTACAAGGGGCAGACGATCATCTTTTCGAATTCAAGGGCCCGGTGTCACATGATTGCGGACTCGCTCGGTCCCCGGTACGCCCCGTATCACGCCGGCCTTACCTCGCAGGAGCGGCGTGACGTCGAGAAGAAATTCACGGACGGGAAACTGGTCGGCGTGATCACGACGGCAGCTCTCGGTGCAGGGGTTGATTTCCCTGCTTCACAGGTGATATTCGACGCACTTGCCATGGGTATCAGCTGGCTGTCCGTAGGGGAGTTCAACCAGATGGCTGGTCGTGCAGGCCGCCCGGATTTCCATGACCTCGGGAAGGTCGTCGTACTGGCGGAACCGGGTGCCACCTATTCGAGGGAGAGCAGGGTCCCTGAGGAAGAGATGGCACTCATGCTCCTTAAAGGGGAGATGGAAGAGGTAGCACCGGTCCATGATATTGAGCAGAGCTCCGAAGAACTGGTTGCGAATGCGGTGGTCTGCAAGGGTGATCTCCAGGCACTTCACGAGATCACGGAGTCCATGGTCGGGACGGTTGAACCCGTTCTTGACGAGTTGATCGGGCACAAGCTGGTTACGCAGGAGGGCGGGAAAATAGTCCTTTCCGACCTCGCGAGAGTGATGGCCGAGCATTTCATTGGCATGGAACGTCTCCTTGAGATCCGCTACCTTGTTACCCGGGTCAATGACCCGATCGAGATCGTTGCCGAACTTGAATGCCGTGAGACCCGTGATGAACGGTTCAGGGAAACAAAAGGGAGCGGTGGGAAAGGACAGAAAGAGCATGGCCATAAGAGGCCCGGAGAGAAAGAGAAAAAAGGCAAGGCCGGGACCTCCGGGTGGCCCGGTTCGGGCGGCCCGAAAAGCGGTGGAAAGAAGGGTGGAAGGCGAAGGAAATAATTCTCCTAGCCGGTTATTTCAAATAATGATAAGGGAAATCACTCTTTCTTCCCATTAAATAGTGAATTCTATTGCAGGAAAAAGTCAGGATTAATCATGTCGCAGGAGGTGGGGGTTCCGCTTCTGCCACCTTCCCGAAATTGCGGAAAAATAGAGCATAGAGTTTTTTCACCGGGGTCTTTTCGAGCAGCAACACAAGTATCGAGCAGATCATAATTGAGAAGAGGATAATGCCATAGGTCGTCGTCTCGATGAAGAGACCCCCCTTGACCCCCATCTGGAGTGGGATTGCTGCGAGGACCGCTCCGGCAAGTCCTTTCGGGATCATGACCGCCATAATACTTGCGTCCCATACCGGGATGGATTTCGGAATAAAGAACCGGACGACCAGTATCCTGCCCACGAACAGTATCAGTGTTATTGCGAGTGCGATTTTCAATGCTTCAATATCGGTAAGGATAATGGACAGACCGAGGTATATGAAGAAAAATGTCTTCAGCAGCTGGACCAGCTGTGACAGGAACGTAACTTCATTCGGGGTGAGGTCGACCTGCTCAACGTGTGCCGAAGGAAGCCATTTGACAATGCTGAACGAATGGAGGTTTCCAAGAGTGATACCAAAGGCAAGGGCAGCAATAGCCCCGGAAAATCCGAGCAGGGTAACGACCCCGTAAATGATAAAAAGGAACGCAGGAGTCAGGAAGATACTTTTTATGCTTTTTAGGTGGGGATACAGCACTGACCAGGCAATCCCACCAATGATACCGAGGACTGCTGCCACAAAGAATGATGAAACAAGCCTTATTGTGACATAGGGAATATCCAGTTCCCCAAGCAGGTAGACATCGAGCAGGGTAAGCATCACCACGATACACAACACGTCCGTGAGGGCTGATTCAAGGGAAAGAATTGCGTTACCGTCCTTCCCTAAGTGAAGGTACTCGATCATCGGAATCACGACCGCAGAGGAGGTACCCCCGATCGCAGCCCCAAGCATAAGGGCGGGGAGCGGTTCGAGAAGGTGCAGGTATACAAGAATGCCTGCTGAAATGAGCATCGTCGCGATAAATGAAATCAGGGTAAGCTCAATGGTTCCCCGGAATGCGGACTTTATGGTCGCCGTTTTGAGGTGCAGCCCCCCCTCGAAAAGGATTACTGCAAGTGTAACGGTTGCAAACAGCGGACCAACGATACCGAACTCCTCGGGGGTAATGAAGCCGAGGACCGGGCCGATCAGGATGCCAATCCCGATCAGGAGCAGGATATCAGGGATTTTCGTAAGCGCAAATACCCTGTTGAACACGTTCCCGAGGAAAATAAGGACCCCGAGGAACAGGACAACAATCGCAACGTCCATTGCCTTTTCTATTGTGAAAAGGGTGGCTTGAGTGTTTCGGTTTTCTTGTGAAAGAAATTTCTCCAGGTCAAAAAATTCAAAATACTGGATTCGGGGAAAATTTAAGAAAGGTTTTCTAGTCTGATTCCCATTCCTGATAGATGGAAGATATCCTGGTGCAGCCGGTATTCCAGATGAGCCTGTTACTGTTCGTGGCCCTTGCCGGTTACCTCGTTGCATCGCGTATAAATCAGTCCGCGGTCATCGGGCTCATTCTCGTCGGCATCGTCGTTGGGCCGAGCGTGCTCGGGCTGATTACCTATACGGATTTTGTAGCCGGTCTTGCGAATCTCGGGGCCGTGATCCTGCTCTTTGTTATCGGTCTCGAATTTAAAATCCAGGATATTGTCGGCATACGCAACGGGGTGATTGCAGCAGTAGGGGTGATTGTTCCATGGATTGGCGGGTATGGGCTCGTCTATTGCATTCGGGTTTGATACTTCGAGTGCGATTTTCATCGGGACGGCACTCACCGCGACAAGCATCGCAATTACGGCAAACGTCCTCCGGGAGATGGGAAAACTCCAGACAGATGCAGCAAAAGCGATTATCGGAGCGGCGGTTATTGATGACGTGCTGTCTCTTCTCGCACTCTCGGTGAGTTCAGAAGTCGTCGAAGGAGTTTTCTCTCCGCAGGGAATTGCGTTCGTGATAATAAAAGCAATCGCCTTTATTGTCCTTGCCGGGGCATTTGGTATCTTCGTCGTGAGCCGGTATATAGAGCGCCTTGACCGGTCCCGCTTTGCAAGGAAGTTTCCTGAATTTATATTTATTTTTGCCATGATGATGGCATTTTTCTACGCAATGATGGCAGAACTGACCGGGCTCTCGGCAATCGTTGGGGCTTTTATTGCGGGAGTCTCGTTCGAGGGAGTTCGGCTCATGCACTGTCGTGATATCAAGGAGGGGGCTGAGTATCTCCAGATCATCTTTGCTTCGATATTTTTCGTCTCGCTCGGGGTGCTCGCCGATTTCAGGCAACTGACGCCGGGAATCGTCATCTTCCTCGTTGTGCTCATAATCGTAGCAATTATCACAAAAGTGGTCGGGTGTGGAATACCGGCGAAGCTGATGGGTATGTCGACAAAAGATTCCCTTATTGTCGGGTTCGGTATGGCACCACGAGGGGAGGTCGCCATGATCGTAGCCCTGATTGGGCTCCAGCAGGGGATCATCGACCAGAATATCTACGTGGCACTTGTCCTGATGAGCCTGGTCACAACGATCATCACGCCAATCATTTACCGGAACTGGTTCTACAAGGGGGAAGTGGCAGTCTCCGATACAGAGGACCCCTATCCCTGTAAATAGGAACTGGCAGCCCGGCTATGGAACGCTTGATCGTAATCACAACGATCATGGATATTTTTGGACCATTGTATCATCCCCGGTACCATCACATGCAGGATACCGTTCGGAAAAGAATTTTTTATTCTGGTACGAAAGACTCCAGGACAACCTTGTGAAAGGCACCATCTTCAAAGACCTCTGTGAGCCAATGGTGCAATTGCATGCTATGTTGAATATAATGAGGGACTCCAAAAAAACGGAGTTGCACAGGCAGGAGGAGATTTCACCACCCACCTGTCACAATCCCTGAAAGATATCCCCCGGGCAGGGTTCAACCGAAAATTTCAGAGATGAAAGAACCGTCTCTGTCCCAACCGGGGCCGCCAAAGCGGCGGGGCGGAACCCCGGGAGTATGACAAAATTTAGGAATAACCTAAATGTACAAAACAGATTGAGTGGGTTTCAACAAAACCAATAAACCCATTTTTCGAAAAATAAAGGGGGATTGCGATCAATCCCCGACGATTGACTAACTGATTGATCCTGGTACAACTTCTTGACCGTATTGACGGTTACCCCGGCAACCACCGGGTATCAGTTGATCCGAAGCCGCTGCCCGTTCCTCATCGGGTGGACATCTTTGTTGAGCGTATACCCAAGATCGCTGGCAAACGTGGCATACGCTGCTGACATCATCAGGTCTCCATGAGCAGGGATGATGTGCTGCGGTTTGAGCATCTGGAGAAACTCGTAATGGTCTTCCCGGTAGGCGTGCCCGCTCACATGCAGGTCCTCGAATACCCGTGCACCTGATTTCTTGATATGCTGTTCAATCCGGTACCGCTGCCCGATATTCATCGGGTTCGGGATGATATTTGCCGAGAAGAGCACCTTGTCACCGTTACCCAGCAGGTACGGTGTCTCACCGAGCGCAATACGGGTGAGGATAGACCCGGGTTCCCCCTGGTGGCCGGTTATGATAGGCAGGAACTTCTCTTTCCCCTCCTTCATCATCCTCTGCATCATGCGGTCGGCGGTCCTGCGGGTCCCAAAGACGCTTGCAGTATCAGGAAACGAGACATATTTCATCTGTTCTGCGGTAACGGAATATTTTTCCATCGAGCGGCCGAGGAAGACCGGCTTCCTGCCGATCTCGTGGGCGCATTCCGCAATCGTCTTCACCCGGGATATATGGGACGAAAACGTCGATACCACGATACCATTCTTGTCATCTTCGAAACTCGTGATGACGTCCCGCACAAGATTACGGGCGATCCGCTCGCTCGGGCTCCGTCCGGAACGATGGATATAGGTACTTTCCACGATAAGGGCCATCACCCCTTCGTTGCCGATCTGCCGGAACCGGGCAAAGTCCGGCGGTTTTCCGATGACCGGCGTCCGGTCGAACTTGAAGTCACAGGCGTAGACGATCGCACCGTGAGGTGTGTGAAGCACCGGTGTGACGGTATCAATGATCGAGTGTTGTGTATGCACGAATTCCAGAACAAGGTTCTGCGAGATCGTGTACTTCTGCCCTGCACTGAGTGCGTAGAGCTTGTTGTTCACGAGAAATTTCTTCTCTCCTGAAATCTGCTGGCGGATCAGTTCGGTTGCATACGGGGTCGCGATGATGGGACAATTGTACCGGTGCGATAGTTTCGGGATGGCCCCGATATGGTCCAGGTGCCCGTGCGAGCAGACAATGGCCTTCACCGTGCCTTCGACGGTCTGCATCACGGTGTCGTCGGGAATCGCCTTGATCTTTATCAGGTCAAGGGAATGCATCTCTTCGACCTCCGCGTCCTCGTGGATCATCAGCTGGTCCAGGCGGAGCCCCATGTCAAAAATGACAATTTCTTTCCCGCAGCGGACGGCGGTCATGTTCCTCCCGACCTCATCGTATCCGCCTACGGCTATAATTTCTATTTCCATTGGTGTTGTATCTCCTGAATTGTTATCTCTGATTGGTTTCTTTAGTCGGGATTATTTCCCGGTCTGTTATGGTATCACGTGATCCCTGCGATGGTTCATCCGGACCGGCGTGACCGGACAGCGGCCAAATCCCCCGGAATACACCCGGGAAATCATCCGGTAACGGCCCCCGTTCCGGTCCTGTATACAGGATCCCTTTGGGCCCATGCCCAGGACCCGTCCTCAGCCACGACCCTGCGGGGAATAATCACTGCCCTTCTATTTCCGGAATATGCGGCATAAGAATGATATCTTACTCCGGCATCCGCATGCCCGGGGCAGTTCCCACGTTTTTCCGTTCATTCCACCAGTAACATCGGTTTATAGTGAGTTGCCGGCAGGGTAACCAGGGGCCAGGTCTGTTCAGGTTCCCGGACCTCCCTTCCCTTCATCCGGTGCTCCCGGTAATCTGGTGGCGAGTTATCTTCGGCGTACCGGCGAAATTCCCTTTGGGAACCGCACGGGATAATGTACACGTTACAGTGCAGGCCCTCTTCCCGACAGGCCATCACCACGAAACCATGGATCATCGAGCCCCTGTGTCGGCATCATTGTATTCCAACTGAGCCGGTCCTTAATTACTGGTAATTTTACCATCCCGGTCTGATTCCCGCACTATAGTTCCCGCGCAGGTGTTCCTGATTATTTGAAGATCCCGGAACCGTGTCTTTGTTAAATGGTGGTGCAAATACATTAACCTTTGTTCTGTCACAGTCATCGGGTCTGCGGACACACTCGTTTCCCCCTGCTCGTATAAGGGGCCTCCATGGGCTGCAAATCTTCAGGAGTCCCACTGAAAAATTCCCGCTGGTAAAAATAGAAAAAATCCGGTTTCGAGGAAATTCTCTCAATCTGGTTTGTACATTAGGTTATTCCAAAATTTAGTCACGCTCCCGGGGTTCAGTCCCGCCGCTTTAGCGGCCCCGGTTGGGATAAGGAATGATTTATAAATCTCTGAAATTTCCTTGAATGTCTCAACTGAACTCTGCCAATGAATATCTTATCATGGGTGGGACAGTGAGGGGGGTGAAACCCCCTACTGTCTGAGTATCCATCCTTTTTTAAAAATGTTCAGGGTTTCCCATGAAAATGGTTAAACAAACCACAAATGAGGAGATTATGAAAGGGCATTTTCATAGTTCGGGGGTGAACTCATCGTTCATGTGTGTTTCAACAGAGCGTGCTATGAGCCGTTGGCTCATAGATGAGAATGAAAAAGGTCGTCTTTCAGGTGGTTCGTGGAGTTTTTCATACCAGCCCGATAATACAAGTGTTCGAAGGATCGGGTTTCATCTGACGTGATGCTTTTGAAATCGGAAAAGTTCACATTTGTCATTCTGATTACCCATTGCATTAAGTTAGGGGCAAGAGTTAGACAACCACCTGGTTTTTTTTTTATCCGGATCCCCTGGGTTATCGCATACCTTTGCATGAATTCAGCGTGGGACTACCGCAACCTTTTTGTTAGAAACTCCCAAGATACATCGTAAGAATACCCATAGATTACAAATCAGGGATCCCTATGAAGACGGTTATCTATTATTTTTCCGGCACCGGCAACTCAATTGCAGTTTCAAAGCAGATCGCTGCAGCAGTGGGAGACTGCGAGGTGGTGCCAATTGCATCACTCAGGGACACGACGGGAGAAATCACACCTGTTGCGGAACGCGTAGGGATCGTCTGCCCGGTTTACTTCTCCGGGCTGCCCCTTATGGTTGCAGAATTCGCCAGCCGGGTTAATTACTCCCATTGCCGATATAGCTTTGCAGTTGTCACACTTGGAGGAAGCGGTGGCAGCCCGGCCCTGAAACGAGCTTGACCACCTCATCGTGAGTAGTCACGGTCGCGGGCTGGACGCCGGTTTTTCAATCAGAATGCCAGGCAATTATATTTTAATGTATAGTCCACCTGTCGGGAAAAAACAAGCGGATATCCTTGCATCTGCCGACCAGCAGGTCAAAAAGATCATTCCTGTTATCGAACGCTGCGAGCACCAGGACATCCGCATGGCCATCTTTGGCAAGTTTCTGCATTCCGTCGCATATCCCTGGTTTGCCTCCCACGCCCGTAATAAAGGCCAAACATTCAGCGTTACAAGCGCCTGCACCTCCTGCGGTACCTGTGTCAGAGTCTGCCCTGCAGATAATATCGATCTCAAACAGGGCAAGCCGGTCTGGAAAGACCGGTGCGAGGTCTGCTGCGGGTGTATCCACCTCTGCCCTGCAGGAGCGATACAGGCAGGGCCCCGGACTGCAAAAAGACAACAGTACCCGAAACCCATCGGTCAGTATCACCGAACTGGAAATGCAACACGGGAAAAAGCAATAACCCTGTCATATCTGATTTCCAGGCAATAAACATCCTGGGTTGCCTGGGTCCTCATCATTGCAACTACAACCGGCAAGGCTGGGGCCTGGATCCAGAAAACCGGAAATGTCGGAAAAGCCTGCAGTTCTGAAGCAACTGGCATCATTTACCCCGCTCCCGGATGAATTGCGGCCAGGTATCACGGGAAACCATAAGGTCTGTTTTATCTTTTTACCCTATCTGTCCTGCAGGAATTTATCAGCTGCTCCAGAGCATCAGGTTTCACCACACCGTTGATTGACAGGAGGATATGGCTGCCTGACGGGGCAGTGGGATCAGTGGTAAGCAGGTCTACCGTTACAAAACCGAAAATGCGCTGGAAAGGCCCTCTCCGGTACTGATCCTGTGTACCTGGTCACAGGAAACGCGGGTTGTTTTTTTAAACAGGACTCCCTGGTGCAGCGTGATCCTCCCGGAGGCTGAAAAGGTACCTGACAGACCCGCAGAATTTCCGGACCCAGACCAGTGATATCAGGACAACGACCAATGCTGCGACTGAAACCGGGAGACTGACCGACGGGGGGTATGTGATGCTTATTACCATGAGGACCGGCATAACGACAGCCCAGACTATGAAAAAGAGATAGGTCAGATAGAGGAGTTTCAACCTTGGTGAAGGCAGAAACATTACGCCTTCACCCGGGCTCACCTGGTAATCGCGGGATTTCTGTTCGTCTGCAGTGTTCATGCGTGGGACAAGACTCCTACTTTTTCCGCCTGATATCGAGGACCCAGTGGTCATAGATCGGGTCACGTTTATTCTCAAAGACCCTGACCGACCTCTCCCGGGACTTCACCCATTCCTCTACAATCCTTGCTTCTTTTTCTGTGCTCACGGTGATCAGGGTGGTACTGGTGAGTGAGATCAATTCGACGGTAATCTGCTCCCAGAGTACCTCGGTGAAATTGTTGATATCGCCAAACATCAGGCCGAGACCGTGCGTGGCTGTGCCGGTGTACTGGCTCGCAATAGTCGCATCGATCAGCATCGTCTCTTCAGGAATGAGGCGTTTTTTCGAAAAACCGAGTGAAAGAAGGGAGGCATCGTTATCATAAGAGCGTGGCGAGAACCCAAGTTTTCGTAGTGCAACGGCACCGATACCAGACCCGCAGCAGCAGTCAAGGCATACACCCGGCACCTCTTCGCCCCAGATATAGGCGAGCAACTCGTTCACCATCGCCTGGCGGTCCGGGTTCTGGTCCTCCAGTGCAGGCCCGATGGTATTGATCACCTCAATACTGTAATATTCCCTGACTGCCTCGGCCCAGACTTCGCGTTTCTCCTGCCAGATCTCACCCGCAGTCTCTTCAAACCGTTCGATAAGTGCAGCATTTGGTTTTCGTGCGAGGAATGAGCCCACGTTCCACCGGAACCCGTCACCGATAGCAAATGCAATGGGGTCCTCCTTTTCATCGATCAGGAGCCTCCCCTGGTCCCCCAGTGCAGCGATCAGGATATCAGTCCACAGGTCGTCGGAAAGGTCTGCAAAGGTTGGCTCCACGAACCGGAAGCCCTCGATTCCAAGAATTAATTCTGCTTTCAATGAACAGCACCGTCCATGTTATGCTCCATATTTGTGCGCCTTGTTGATCAGGTCTTCGATGATCGGCATCAGGTCACACCCGCGGATCCGGTGCAGTCCCCCTTCTGCAACGGCGTACTCGTCGAAATGGCTCACCCGGTCCACCCTGACACCGTCACCCCGGATCACGACCGGGACCGGGTCAGCACTGTGGTCTTTTATCGTGCAGGGGGTGCTGTGGTCTGCACACACGACCAGCAGGCAGTCCGAAACTTCGGTCAGGGGTGCAATTGCCGCATCGATCCGCTCGATAAAGGCGGATTTCTCTCCTGCATGGCCATCATGGCCTGCCTCGTCCGCCCCCTTGATATTGATGAGTACAAAGTCCTGTTCCTGTAACTCCCGGATGGCGGCAGCCACTTTGGCATCAAGGTCTGAATTGATCGATCCGGTCGTACCCGGGACCGGGACATGCCGGAGTCCGACCACCTTACCGATACCGCTTATCAGCGATGCAGCACATATAACGCTCCCGTTAAGTCCATAACGTTCTTTAAACGGCTCAAAGTGTCCCATCTCCCCACTGCCACGGATTAGGATGACATTTGCCGGCGGAAGGCCCCGTGCGAGCCGTTCCTTGTTGACCGGGTGGTTCGAAAGGACCCGTGTTGCCTGTGCGACAAATTCGTTCAGCACAAAAGCAGTCTTTTCATCTCCCGGGCGGTCGCGGAGCGCATCGAACTCCGGCGGAACAACGCCTTCGACTTTCGGGTCATTCGAGGAGACACACTGGCCGAGCCCCTCCCCGGAAAGGGCCAGGGCTGCACGGTGGCCGGCGCCGGAGCGGAAGACGAATTCTACGCCGAACCGGGAGAGGTCTACCTGTTCCTGGACGGCTTTGCTCAGGGCGTCAGTGTCATGGATCCTCCCCGCTCTCCTGTCCGTTACGTTGCCATCCGCATCGACGGAGGCATAATTACAGCGGAACCCGATCATCCCGGGTTTCATGTGGATGCCGGTCCCTTCCGCTTCGAGGGGCCCGCGACCGGTATAGTACTGCTCCGGGGGATACCCGAGCAGGGCAAGGTGGGCGGTGTCAGAACCCGGCCTGATACCCGGTCCGATGGTGTCCATGATACCGCATATACCCTCTTTGGCAATGCGGTCAAGGACCGGGGTGCGTGCGGTCTGCAGGGGGGTCTTTCCGCCGAGTTCAGGGCAGGGGCGGTCCGAGACCCCGTCCAGCACCAGAAGAATCACTTTTTGTGCTGTCATTAAATGGGAATGTTTGGGTGCAGGGATAATTATACCGTACGGTATCTACCGGTTGACTACTGAACGGTGGTTGCACCGATCTTACCCGGGTTTGTTAAGGTCTGAATTGTTGAATAAAGGAGGGTCATTCATCCGGTCATAGTGTAGTCCACAATATTCAGTATAATTCTTAACCGGATTGTTTTCTTAAAAAAAAAGAGTATGACGAATCTATTCCTCACAGAAGTCTCTTACCAGACTGGTAGTACATATCTTTTGAAAACTGTTTAATCATACCTGTAGCCGATGTCGATTCGGAATAGGAAATATCAGCTGCCTTTCCTGGAATAAATCCTGCCGGCTGCTCAAGCGCTTCTGGGTTATACGGGGTGATATTCAGCATCCGGCCTTCCTGAAGGTGTGCATTTATGAATGCACTCATCGACCCGGTTGCGTATGGGGTGACGCCTGTAGACGATATACCTTTACCGTTTATCGAATAATCCATAGCAACGGGAAGGTCAGTCGTAGCTGATACGAAACGCCCGCCTGCAGACGTCGAAACTGATGCTTGTGATACATCGACCTTGCTGCCCATCTGTATCATATTACAGAATGGCGGGTCGAAAGGGTCACCATCTGCAGAAAACGGGCAGAGGGCTGTTCCAGCTGTGGTTGTCTGGGCACCAACACCGTCGATGAGGATTGACTCTTCTGAAATTGCCCTACCCTGGCCATCTGACGCAGAAAAAGCCAGGTTCGTGTTAACATCGATGTTTTTGCCATTTCCGACCATATTTCCTGAATCAAGGTCTACCTGTTTTATCAGGGTTGTAGAGCCCTGAACTGCCATAATATCCGCCGAGTATGTTGAGGTAAACCTTACTTCCCCATGAGGAATGGGTTCGCCGAGAATATCGCCGATCAATGGATCGGCAGTCCAGCCTTCAACAGGGTTCCATTCTGGATAAGTAAACCAGGTCCAGGGAACCCCTCCATTTTCAAGAGGTGGGTCATGAAGCGTCGTACTCGACTGCTGCCATGTCAGTGAATTGCTCTGGGTAACAGTTCCTTTGACGTCGATAACGGTTGAAGTAGATAACCTGGATGTCTCCGGGGTTGCATTTACAGGGATATCCGCACTAACGGGTATGCAGATAACGACAATCATCCCAATCAGGAAGAGAATTCCAACACTATTATGATCCATTCTTTATGCCCTCCTTATTGAACCATGAATATATTTGCCCGGGTACATACTCCCCCATCAGGGTTCTCAACAACGACGTTCCATCTCCCGCTCGCTGATGAGGGGATTATGATCGTTCCGACGATCCTTGATGGGACTGTAACTACAGTTCCCGAGACAGGGATGGTTGCGGTGCCTTGGGTGAACTTCGCCGTTGCACCGCTCTTGAAATAATTACCAAGGATTGTCACACTCATCGTACGACCCCGGGTTCCCACCGACGGCCCGAACGAAGTGATTACCGGCAGCGGATTGACCTGCTGGCCAATCCCGCTGCTCGTGCTAACCGCGAAGTTCGTATCACCCCCATATGATGCGGTGATCGTACGCAGGCCGAGTGTAAGTGCAGATGTTGTGAACGTAGCGGAATTTCCGGAGAGTGTCCCCGTTCCTATCGTAGTTGATCCGTCCTTGAAAGTGACAGTTCCGGTAGGAATCCCTGCTCCGGGAGCTGACACGGCAACTGAAGCGATGAACCTCACCGGCTCACCGAAAACGGTCGTTGTTTTGTTGGATACAACCGTTGTGCCAGTCCCGGCCTTATTCACCGTCTGGGTGACAATCTGCCAGCTCCCTGCGAAATTGGTATTACCATTATAGGTGGCGTTGATAGAATGGGTACCTGCGGAAAGCGAGGATACGTCCAGGTATGTCCCGCCGGTACTGTTCAGGGTCGTGGTCCCGATGGTCACTAGTCCGTCAGTGAAGGTGACTGTTCCGATAGGAATCCCTCCTCCGGGAACTGACACCGCAACAGAAGCGGTGAACCTCACCGGCTGACCGTAGACCGATGGCGTCACTGATGACCCAACCGTGGTTGTGGTTACTGCCGGTATTACGGTCTGGGTTAGGCTGCCACTCGTACTCGTTGCCCAACCATTAACCCCATTATATACTGCGGTGACGCTATAAGACCCTACAGCCAGCGAGCTGGTGGTGAACGTCGCATAACCAGAAGAATTGAGGGGGCCTGTCCCCAGTGTGGTCGTACCATCTTTGAATGTCACCGTTCCATCTGTTATGGGGATATTACCAGTAAAGGAATCATACCATGATACATTCGAAATTAAGGTAACTGGATCGCCAAAATGAACCGGATTCTGGGTGGATATTACTGAAGTACTCGTAGGCATCGGCTCTACCACCTGGATAACCTTAACACTACTTGATCCCCAACCAGATCCTCCATTATATACGACGGTAATATTGTGACTCCCCACCGGAAGGGTTGTCTGGAACGGTGCAATACCATTAGAACCAAGGTTATGGGTCTCTAACAGGGTCGTGTTTTCCCAGAATGTCACATTACCGTATGTTACCGGGATATCATCATTGGCAAACGGATCCCAATACGTAACGTGCGCTGAGAATAGTGTACTTATAGGGTTATGAGCGATTATCGGGGAACCCCCGAGGTTTGTTGTGGTTGTGGTCGGCATAGGTTCCACAACCTGGATAACGCTGGCACTCCTACTGGGTTCGGCCCCAGTACATCCATTAAATACTGCGGTAATATTGTGACTCCCATCAGGAAGGGTTCCCCGGAACTGTGCAAAGCCATGAGAATCAAGGTTATCGGTCTCTAACAGGGTCGTGTTTTCCCAGAATGTCACCGTTCCGCCTGTTACCGGGGAATTATTATGGGTAGTGGTATTCCAATACGTCACATAGGCCCCGTATGTCATAGATATAGGGGAATGATCGATTATCGGGGGACCTCCAAAGTTTGTCGTTGTCGTGGTCGGTGTCAAAGAGACAATCTGGTTCAGTATATCGCTTGTGCTCGATAGGTCATTACAACCGGTACACCCGGTGAATATTCCTGTGATGCTATACGATCCAACCGCCAGTATGCTGGGGGTAAAGGTCGCAATCCCACTAGAACCTACATTGCCGGCACCTAATCGAATCTGGAACGGGTTTCCGTCGCGATACCCATTATCGTAGAATGTCACTGTGCCAGCGGTTACCGGCTGATTATTTGAAGATAACACTACATGCGCGGTGAACGTAACAGGATTCTCCGGGTACTGGTAATGCGGGTTGTCTGATGATGTAATCGTGGTGATCGTTCCATACCCAATGACATGTTCCATCGTGTCCGAACTTGGATTGTAGTTAGAGTCCCCGCTATAATCTGCCCTGATTATATGCGATCCCGGGGAGTACCCGGCTGCTTCAAACATCACCGGGCCACCGCCCACAACATTTACCGGTCCATGCTCGATCGCATCAATAGTGAGTGTCACTGTCCCGGTAGGAACGGGATCGGGGACCCTGCAAGAGCCAGATGGAGGGTAAGGGCATTTAAAGTCAACCCTGAATGTTATTACCTGGCCATATTCAGATGGGCTTGGTGAAGAACTCAGGAAAATGGGTATCGTGTCCTTGTCGGCAGGCTGATACATGAGTGACCAGCCCTGGAACAAGGATCAGTACTACGATGCTAATCAGTAGTACCATTCTTATGCTTTTCATCATACTATCACCATGTGGGAATTTCTTTTTATTCAGTCCGTTGAAACTTGTATTTACACGTAATGTACCCGAGAATAGCAGCGGCACCATGATTTGACTCCCCCTTAATCTGACAGAAAAATCTTTTTTTTCTGGTTAGATAGAAAAAATTCTTCCATTGCCCAATTAATAAATATGCCGGAATAAAATTCTAACGCTCTTGGTATGATGTACCTCATTTGTAATTGAGCGTGGACGTCTCGTCATGCACCACGTTGAGTGCCTGCCAGACCATCACGTTACCCCGCGAGAAACGATAATCACTGGGATAAATGCCGTACTAGTGCATGCCAGGAAATGATACACTGATGGATTGAGGAGGGAATTATTCGAAATGCTCTACGATTTAATGTCCGTTATGGAAGGTTACCTAAGTTGTAGGCAATCCGAAAAGACCTTGTTTTCATATTTATAATTCTTGAAATAATATTCGCAAAAATAATACCTGGTTTTCCCTAATCAATTAGATTGGTGAATGGAACTAACTAAAAAAACCCCATAAAAAAGGAATAAAAAACCGTAGCAGGGAAAAAATCCCTGGCCAGAGTATGGTAACCCTTATGTTGCGACTGATAACGAAGGTACTTCCACTTTTGACTTGATGACTTCGACACGCCGGATCGGGAAGACCAGTTTCAACATCTTGAAGAGTTCCTTTGAGATCTCGCCGGTCACGATACTGTTGACAAACGCGTTGAGGTCCCCGGCCTTCACCTGTTCGAGCACGTACTTCGTCATCATGCCCCTGATCGCGTGAGTCTGCGAGAGGTTAGCATTGGTGAGCGTGTAGCAGGTGACGGTCAGGAGGAGCTTCTTTCCGTCCTTGGTCGTTACCGGGATGTGGGAATCGATACGGGTGGTCCGCCGCTTGACGAGGGACCGCAGGTAGTCCTTGGTGACCTCGTGGCCGATAAACTCGGTGTAGGCCGAATCGCCTGCAACGTTTGCGATACGGAACCGCATTTTCACATTCTGCCGTGAGTAGTCATTGATGATCTCACCGAGGGTGGTCTGCATGACCCGCCCGACCACGCTCTCCGGGTCGTTCGCAATGGTATCCCCGATGTAGTATTTTCCGAGCTGGTCGGGTGTGTACACCTTGTACCAGCTCTTGGCTTTCCAGCCTTCAACTCTTCTTCCAATCTGTTTCTTTCTTTGCCATAAAATCACCTTTAAAGGAATTTGAATAGATTCTTTAGGCTCTCCGACCAGTTTCGCGACCGTTTCCGGCCACTTATCCATGTCAAGGCCTTTCTGTGCGAGGAACGCAGCGGTCCACCGCTCGAGGCCGATGCCCGAGCAGCCAGACCAGCAGTCCACACCGCTCTGGATCTTCACGTTGAACCCTGTCGGGTACTTGTCCCCGTTGATACTCACGTTCTGGAACTCAAGCCAGCTCCTTGTTGTACGGGAGGAACGCCTCGTAATCAGTTGTCCCGATCCGTGAGCCGCAGCCGCAGCTGCTCTCCGTTTCGGTCTCGATCATCCCTTCCTGTGCCATGAACCACGGTGTGACCCGTGCTGCACGCCATTCCAGTTCGAGGAGGTCCTCGAAGACATGCCGGTATAGCCTCATGGAGCCGGTCTGCGGTCTCAACGGTCTGTTCTGCGGTGCCGAGCCAGAGGATCTCAATCCTGTGGAACTCGTCTACGCGTTCAATCCCGTGGATCCCGCCGCTCTCGTACCGGTGGGAGGTCCCGCTCCGGTCAAAGATCCGGATCGGGAGGCAGTCGTTTGCAAGGGTCTCCCCCTGCAGGAACGGCCAGAACGAGGGGCACTGTGCATAGCAGAGCCCGCCGATAGGCCCGTCGATCTTCTCCCTGATCATCTCCACCGGGACCTCGCCCGGTCACCTTGAAGTAGTCGCCGACATCCTCCCAGTAGGCCGGGTCGCGGGTTTTTGGCGTGCATACATAGTAGATCTCAGGATAGACCCCTTTTGCATGCCCGGACTTCTTCCAGACCTCCCATGGGACGAGTTTCGGGAAGATCATCTCGGCGAACCCCATCGGCCTGATGATCTTCTCGACGACGATCTGCTCGAATGCCCGGAAGAGCTGGACTGACTGGGGTGCATGGATCCATTGTCCACGGGACAATGCATGCCTGACCCAGTTCCTCTTGATCATCTCCTCAGTGGGGTCACCATCAAAGAACCGGGGTTTTGGCCCGCTCTCGAAGATGAGCTCCCAGTGCTCGGCCTTGCCCCCGTAGCGTGCACGCCTGGATTTTCTCTTCGACCAGGCGGACGAGCCGGTCAGGGACACGGTTTTCGAGGTCAGCAGCAGTCATCACGAGTTCGAGCTCGAGGGTATCGCCAAGGAGGCATGACCGGGTAATGAAGGGGAGGTTCGGGATATGGACCTCCTTCGGGAAGTCCCCTTTCATCGTGATCCGGAATGATTTCACGACGATATCACGGAGCCCGACCCGAAAGCGCCCGAGTGTCGGTGCAATCTGTTTCCGGAACCGGAACAGCCCGTCGTGTGCACGGGTATACGGCCCGCTCTCAATCGAGAGGTATACCAGGGGGCCATCTGCAGACCACCTGACAATACGGCCAATCTCGTCTTCCCCGGTACCTGCCGGTACTCCTTTCCGGAACAGTGTCCGGTTGGACTCCTCTACCAGGTTGCCGACTGCCTCCACCGCTTCGGGGGTGAGGGCAGCGCTGAACATAAGTTCGGCATCTAATGCAAAGCGTACGAACATATCTCCTCCGCTATTCCGAGGTTCATCAGGTAGTCGTCAACTGACGCGATCACAGACCTGAGGTTCTGGCTCCGGATGACCGTTTTCACGCACCCGTCTTCTACCCCGGTCATCATGCTCGAGAGGTTGTCCGGCTGGATTGAACCTGCCATCTCCTCTGAATGCCTGTGCCGTGTCATAATGACACCTTCTACTGCTAAGCCGTTCATGAGGCCATTGCCTCCTGCCATGCTGACCGGAACTCCGGAACTCTCGTGCAGGGGACGGTTGCCCCGGCCCTGAGCCGGTGTCCCCCGCCTGTTCCACCGCATGCCCGGGCGATCTCGCGGATTATCGTGCCGATATCCCGGGTGACCCCTTTCGGGCACCGTGCCGAGATATGGCAGACCTCCCCCGACGATGAAAACACGAGGACAGGGTTCCTGTCGGTGCAGTCATAGGCCAGGGCATCGGCGACATCACTCGCCACAACAACGTCCTCCACCTCGTAGAAGCCATCCTGTCCTGCCGTTTTACAGGCATTGTCGAGGGCCCCTATCACCTGCAGCCGGTGCGAACGAGCGATTTCCCATGCTTCGGGAAGCCCTGCGGACGACCTCATGCAGATCGATGCAGCGAGGCCCCCTTTTCCTGCCTTCCCGCATGCATCGAGCACTGCGGCAAGGGTGTGGGCGTCCGGGAGGACTTCACGTTCCAGCCCGTAGGTGTCCCCGTATAACCGGTATGCAGCATTTGCACCGGATTTCCGGCCTGTCTCGAGGACGAGGAGCGAGAGGAGGAGGGAGGTATCGAGTTCCTCCTCACCGGTGCACTTGTCAAGGATTGATTCCACGACCGGCTGGTTCCCGCTTATCCCCGGGAGATAGGGATTGATCGACATGTAAAGCCGTTCGGGTGCATCTCTGCCCGGCAGGTGCAAACCCCGCCCGGGTGTGATGATCCGCTTCGCAACGGCCTCGTTGAAGATCTCGAGGTTTTTCCCTGCCAGTTCCTGGCCATCGCCGACAAACCCTGTTACTGCAAGGCCGGCGAGGTCGCGGTTGTCCCCGAGCTCTGTTGGCAACCAGGTATGCTGCACCCGATGAACTCAGTTCATGGTCCCCGTCGATCCCGAACAGCCTGGGGTTCACATGATAGTTCCCTGAGAACCCCGGGATATGGTGGTCTACGACCATCACGTCCCCGGGCAGGTCTTCACGGCCTGACCCGAGGTCGCAGAGGAGTGTCCCCTGCCCGGCAGTGATCCCGGTCTCCGGTAGTTCTGCAACTACCCTGAGGCGGAATTTCATCTCCTTCCTGAGCATCGCGATGCAGAGGACAGACGCGGCCGTAATGCCATCTGCATCATGGTGAGCGTACACCTCCACAAACTCCTGGCGTTCCAGGTGATCTGCGACCCTTCCGGCTGCTTCTTCGAGCGACATTTGAATTATCTTGAGAGCAGGATTTCTGCGGTCTCGGGCTTGTATACCCAGCCCTTCGCCAGCTTGCCGGAGATTACATCGTACTTGACAAGTCTCCGGACTTTTGATTCTGTCAGCTGCATCTGCCGCTTGTTGTGCACATCTTTTTTATTCTCTGCAAGGTGCTTGCGGAGCCCGAGTGCCTTAACAATAAGGTTCTTTAAATCTTCCGGGATCTCTCCTTCAAGCCCTTTTTCCTTCACAATCTGTCCAATCCGCTTCCCTGTAGCGAGTTTCACATCAGGGACACCATAGCGGTCACGGAGGACCAGGCCGATCCGGGCGGTTGATACACCCTCTTTACTCAGGTCAACAATGACCTTCTCGATCGCGGTCACATCGGTGTTGGACCATTCCGGTGCTTCTTTCCGGTATGGCCTGACCGATCCTGACTGACCTCTCGTTCGCGCATACATTCTTGCCATAGTTCACCTCTAACTGTGCGATCAGTAAATCCGGGAAAAGAGCCGCCACTGCTGACTCCCCGTAATCCCCAGCCACGAATGGGCCGTGCAGGAATAGCACGTCGGATTTACATCTGCCAGCACTAAAAAGTGCTGTTTATAAATGGGTGGTTCCGTTCATAATAGTATCGCCGGGGTTATTCGTCATCCCGGCTGCCCGTACTGGTTGATCACCCTGATAAGGTCGGCAAACCCTTCAAGTTCGAGAGAAAGGACCTCGTTGCGGGTCATCCCCATGCTGGTCTCCGCGTCGGCCGTGAGCGTCTCCGGTCCGCGGACCACTAATCGTTCCACCCCGTCTGCCGAGAGGACGCCCGATGCCTCCCGGTCATGCACGAACGCCCGCCCGGGTATGATGACCGTCTTTTCGAGCGTTGAAAGGTCGAGGTTTTGTAAGTCTTCGATGGTAATCAGGCAGGCAATATCTTTTGTTACCGGTATAACGGACGCCCCGTGTCCGCACTGGTGAAGGACGTCCCTGATAAAGGGGGCTGCGACGGAACCGGTGATAATACTCGCTTTTCTCGTGATCCTGGGAAGCTTTGCGATGAGGTCAGGTTCGTTCAGGAGTGTAAACGGTGAACCGATTTTTGGGTCCCAGAGGGGTGTCCCGCTTATCTTGAGCTGCCTGAAACAGCCTGCAATATCGGTCACCATGTCACGGAACTCTTCAGGGGTATGGACCCGCTGGCCCTTGATCACCGGTTCATTCCCGAGGATCA